>NZ_AUXT01000024.1 GCF_001625595.1 Pseudoalteromonas luteoviolacea NCIMB 1942 | reverse complement strand
GCACTTTGCTATACGCTTACGTTCAAACCACCGCATCCAACCTATATACTTGTGCAGGTTCTTTGTCGCGACACCACGAAAACGTGATACCCAACTTTTCAATCTTCCATGGTAGCTATTCACATTTTGTATATGAAAAACCTCATCTTTTACCCGTTCATTGTCACACCCATTTAAAACAACATGCTTGATTTTTTCCTTTTCTGCCAACCAGTAATAGTTAAGATGCCCATCGCTACACAGCACGATGTCTGGCTCTAACCTTGGTAATAACGCGGGTTTTAGCTCATCTAACTTAAAGTGTGTCATAACTTTATCGAAAATATGCCCACTTCTATCCTTTGCAACAACAACCTTTATCTTTTGCTCTGCTTTGTCTGTACCGCGTTTCCTAGGTTCACGATTCAAGCTACGACAGCCTTTTTCTGATAAATTAAACTGTGTTTCATCAATCTCAACAATGCCATCCAAGCGCTGGTCTGTCAGGTTTTCAGTCAATTTAAGCATTTTATGACGCCATCTGAATGACGTACTAAGCGCTATACCGCATTCATGCGCTGCTTGACGCAAAAACTGGCCATCAATCATGGTTTCAATGTAATGATCCCATTTGTCTTGGTGGTGTAATCCGTTTAGTTCCGTTCCGGTGAGGCCATTAAATGTTCGTTCACAAGATTTACAACGATATCGCTGTCTACTGCCGCTGGTTCCCCATTTATAAAGCTTCTCACCTTGGCAATATGGACATTTATTGACATTGGCATCGAGTATTTTTGTGATACATGAAATGTCGTCGGGTTTGTTAAGGATATTTTCAAGTTGCTTTTTCTGCTTTGGAGATAAATCAATAACAACTTGTTTTAAAATGGAAAACTCTTCAGCATTCATCGCCAGATCCAGTAAACGAAACTATTTAAACTGTAATTATATACAGTTCAACAAATTTCGCGAACTCAGCCAAAATTCGGGTTAATTTGTTTGTTGAGTATTCGATTTTAAATCATGAATTAGATAAAAAGTATTTTTTTAAAGGGGTGTATGTAGAACATAATAATTAGTTGTGTAAAATAGAGGTTAACTTAAAGAAATAAGGACTAGGCAGTGCGTATACTAGGAAGTGTCGTTGCACTATTTGCTTGCTTCTCGGCAGCGAGTAGTCAATCATCAAATCAGTTTCAAAATGAAATCAATCACATACTCCCAGCTGATGTTTCAAATTTGGGAGTTCTTAATAATTCATCTCCGTTTGATTATAAGCAAACTAAATCGGTGCAAATTTCCGAAGACGACAGGCTAGATCATTACGCTCTTTACTGGCGCGGTATTAAAGTACAGGGTAGTGATTTAGTGATACGTGTTGATAAACGCCTTGGTCGAAAAGTTATCTCAGGTAGAGTGCTGGGAGATAACGATTTGCGCTCTAGTCTATTGAATTATCAGTCAATCTCGAAGGCATATCCTCAAGATTTTGGGGTTCTGTCAGCGGAGATAGCTAAATACTATGAAATTGAAAGGTCGAAAATTAGAAATGTGAAGCAGTATATTTCCAAAAATAAATTTGGCAATTTCATTCCCATATATAAAATAGAACTGATTGATGACAAAAGACAGAGAAGACTTATAACTTTAGATGCGGCTTCGCTTAATGTAATTGAAGATGTTAATGCAACTGCGTCGTTTCTTAGTCCTCACTCTGAGAGCTACTATGCCGTAGCAACGACCATGGGTAACTATAAAGTTGGCTTTAATTGTCATCAGTCTCCCAATATGGCAAGTGAAAAGTGCCAAAATACTGTCCTCCCAAATGAACATCCACTCGCTCAGTTGTATTACCCAATTGTACCTACGATCAGTAACCTCTATTTTAGAAGCGATAAGGGGGGAGCTTTTTCTGAATTTGCGGGCTATCCAATGGTAGTTAAACTAGACAATGGACAATGTGTCTATAGCAATAACTTGGTAGAGACTTATTATGGAAGTAGCACAACACCACATTCCTATGACTGCTCTAGTGGCGTTACAGAAAGTCATGGTATAGAGGGAGAACCTTATTTTTATTACTTGGCGAAAGGGGCTTTTAAAGCAGTTAACGATGCACATTTCTACGCTGGTATAACAGCTCAGGTCTTATACGGTCATTTCTCTAACCTTTATCCGGAACAAAACGAGCGATGCCCAGATGGAGGAAGTTATTGCCTGAATGTAATTAAGCAAAGGACTGACTCAGGACACATTAGCCAAAGTAGTTGGGATGGCGAGTTTACTAATTATGCCAGTGGTTTTCGAGGCGCTCCATTTCCTCATGGGAGTTCTATTGACATTGTGGCACACGAAATTGGGCATGCGATCTTAGAGTGGAACACCGGCAATATTATTTCAAATGTAGATAATATTGGCGATGATGATGGCAGTAGAGCGCAAAGAAGCGCTTTACATGAAAGCTTTGCGGATATTACGGCAATTGCGGTTAAGGATCACTATTATAAAAACCTGCAACCGGAGCCGTCAGATTCCAATTGGCTACAAACTCCCGTATTTTCGCAGTTATCCAAAGAGGACGAATATTTTTGGGCAATTGGTTGGGATGCGCGTCTTAGAAATGCTTATTCTAGATTTCTCAAGCAACCAAGGCGAGACGGTGTCAGTATTGATGACTATCGCGACTTCGAAAGTGTGACGGGCTCCCATCAAAGAGCGGGTGCATTTAACAAGCTCTTCTATTTAATAGCTACCAGCGACGGGTGGAGTGTTGAAAGAGCTTACGGGCTAGTTATAAAGGCGATGACTGCCTGCTTCAATGAAACAACTGGTATGCTAGAGGCTTCTCAATGTCTTATCGAAGTAGCCAATGCTGAAGACAAACAGCAGATTGCGGCAATGGCTAAGCGAGTTGGTCTAATTCCACAAGATAGCAGGGCGACCACTTTAGAGGTGTCAATAGAGCGCTTATTTGAGCAAATATCTTATAATATCGCTGATGCTCGTTTGTCTGGCGATACAGTAGATAAACTAGTCATACGCCAAGGAGAAGAGACCTTGTTAGAGTGGACTCCCAACGCCCAAGGTACTTGGTTGGAGGCTTCAAAAGGGGAAATCACATTAAGTGAAGGCGACCATGAATTGCACTGGCAAGCAGAATTAAACAACGGCTCAACTTTAGAGAGCTATCGCATTGCGTCCTTGATTGAGCAAGCTGTTTGTAAGCCTGAAAACGCAGCCGGATCGCATATCAACAGTCTCACCGTAAATGGAGAAAAAGTTGAAGTAACGGATGGTTACGGAAATGTTCAACTGGTCGACGCAGTATACTCACAAGCACCTTTAAAAATTCAGCTGCCTATAGATATAAGCCAGTTGTCAATTAAGGCTTATATTGATTTGGATCGGAACGGTTATTTTGATTCAGAGGAGATAACTTTACCAACCGAAATAACGAATGAAATATTATTGCCTGAAGAACCTTTTGGTGAATTACAGAAAGGGCCGGCTATAGTACGGTTAGTTGTAGGGGAGCAAAGTGGCCCTTCCGCCTGTTCAAACGAGATGGAAGCGCAGACGGTTGATATAAAGTTTGCCTACCAGGTTGGTGAGTATGTGGCCCCGGCCTTGAGTTTTACCTATGAGCAATATAATCGCACGATTAACTTTGATATTCCTCACCAGTATAGTAATGCTCATTCATTTCGATGGTTGATTGATGGAGAGCAATTTGACACGGATAGCTATAATTACGCGTTGCAGATGCTTGAAAGCACTGAAGTGAGCCTAGTATTGCTAAGAGACGGTGAAGAAGTAAATCGCTTTAATAAGCACGTGGCAGTAATGAATGAACCTAATTTTGGTATTCAGTGCGTTCAAAATGGTACTAAGTGTCAATTGAGTCTAAATTACGATAATCAAGTTGCTGGGGCGACGTACACTTGGGAAATTAATGGAGATACATTTGAACGCGGTGACTTAACTGCATTTGAGTACGATTTTGAAGGGTATGGACAGCAAACAATAACAGTATTGATGTCGGCAAACGGTGGAGCAACTCAATTTACTTATGAACAAAGTATAGAGCTGCACGAAGCACCAGATTTAGACATTAAAGTAACGCAACAGAATATGAACTTTACGTTCGATATCGCGCAAGAACTTCCTGATGGGTATGACGTAGTGTTGATGATTGACGGTGTCGAGTATCAGTACGATGCACTCGGAACGATTATCAATATGCCTGAAAAGCCATCCCAAGTGAGCTTTGTTGTAAAGAGAAATGGCGTTGTGATTAAACAAGCGCCATTGCACATCGACTATATTGATAGCCCACAACTGGCTTTCACTTGCTTAGTCGAAGGAAATACTTGCCTATTTACCGCAGAGCACGAAGATGTGGGGCAAAACTTTAAATACAACTGGGTATTTGGAGATGGAGCCACTGCCTTAACTGAAACGCCAACTGTTTCGCATACGTATGAAAATTCAAGCATCTATTTTGCGAGTTTAACGCTAATCGTGAATGAAAGTGCAGAGTTTACGGTGAGCAAGGAGTTGATAATAGATAACCCTATTTCTACTATTGAAGTAAGTTCAAGCCAACACAATCGAACGATTAAATTGGAAGCAACAGGCGAAATCTCGCCTGATATTAGCTTTGTTTGGTTTATTGGTTCTGAAAGGCTATCTGGGAAAATAGTAAGTTATGATATCGGAGAGCTAGGGGGGGAGTACAATGTCCAGCTGCAAATCATGAAAAATAACGGTATCGTAAGAGAGATCGATGCAGTAGTGGTTGGGTATCCAGATATCGGTTTGGACTTTGTTTGGAAGTTACATAAACCAAATACGTTGAACTTCGATTTTTCTGTGTCTAAGTAATCCGTAACTCTACTTTTAGACAACAAACTGCCCGATATAGCAGACGCTTATCGGGCATAATTTTTAACGTTCAAAGCTATTTTAATCAACTTTTAACCGTAAATTTATTCAGGGTGTGCTTTGTTGAATTGGGTAACCAAGAATGACAGAGTGATATCATGGTGGGTTTTGCTTGATAACGCTTCAAAGTGAGAACCCTTAAACTTCCAAGCAAAAGGTGTCATTTTAATTAAATGAAATATGACTTCAGTTGAAATAGAGTGCACTTCTTGGAACAATGTTTGTTCCGTTTCAATAAATCCTTCTGGACAATCTGGCGCTTGGTGTAAACGCACATCATCATATATTTGTTGTTTTAATTCATACAGGTGATGAGGGCCTGGACTTACTATTATCAATGTTCCTTCAGGTGACAAAAGCCTTGCAGATTCTTTGTCAAAAACAGGAGCAAATATGCTCAAGACAACATTGGCTAAAGCGTCTTTAAATGGTGCGTCTTTACTGGAAGCAACACTAAAATTAGGCTTATCATAGCGTTTGGCGGCGTATTTTATCGCGGGTTTGCTGATGTCTAAACCATAAATTGATATTTGTTCTTCCAATTCATTGGCGATTGCTTGGGTATAAAACCCCTCTCCGCATCCCAAATCAATGACAGTTTTCGGTTGTTTACTAGCGACGAGTTTAGCTAATGACTGTTGTAAAAACTGATAGTGAGGTGTGGCAAAGAAAGTACGCCTTGCTTGTACCATGTCTAAGTTGTCTCCGGGCTGCTTTGAGCGTTTAAATTGCACCGGAAGTAGGTTTATATAGCCTTCTTTTGCAAAGTCGAACTGATGACGGTTAGTACACCCTAAACTGTTGCCTGTTGGGACAAGTGACTCAGAGCATATTGGACAACGGTATTCTACAGTCATCTATCTAGGTATTCCTTATCGTAAAAGGTTCGCACCCATTGTGGGCGATAAGTGATCAAGAGTGTAACAGCCATACCATTTAGCATAGCTTCAGGAAACCACATGATCACGGCATAAAACATATAATTGTCCGTCAATACGTACCAGTCGTACTGGCCAACTGACCAGTAATATGTTGCAGACAAGATGATTTTAATTGCAGCAACCAAACCTGCTGAAATAAACGCACAAACAAAAATATAAATAAAAAAATGTCGAGGTAAATAGTGATAACACAACACAAACAATGCATAGCTTAGATAAACTGGTAGGATCCCATTTAGTAACCAAAAAGAGAAAAAGCTTACTTCAAAAGATGCAAAGAAATAGCAAAGTATTGCGGCCAGCAATGTACTTAATAAGGACAACCGCCAGCCGAGCACTAAAGTTACCGTCGTTACGGCCAATATATGGATGTTCAAGTTAGGTAAAATGCCAGCCTTTATCTGCCATAATAACGCCATCACTAAAGCACAACTTAGGACGCCAATTTGTCTTTGCGGGGTCTTTATTAGCGTTTCATACTGTTGTTTATCCAAACTTAGTAAGAATGCAAGTATAGCAAACACAAATGTTGTCATGCGCTAACATCCAAATGTACGTTAAGTATTATTTAACCGTTAGATCTCAAAAGTCGCCCAGATTGGAGCATGATCAGAAGGCTTTTCGATCCCTCTCAACTCATAATCGATATCACTTTCTTTACATGTTTTCATGAGACATTCAGTGGCCAAAACGACGTCAATTCTTAGGCCTCGATTGTCATTAAAACCTTTTGAACGATAGTCAAACCACGAAAACTTATCTTCTACTTCTGGCGTCAGTTCTCTAAACGTATCTTTGAAGCCCCAATCCATTAACGTTTTAAGCCATTCCCTTTCCTCGGGCTGGAAAGAGCATTTACCCGTCTTTAACCAGCGTTTGCGATTTGCTTCACCAATACCGATATCGCTTTCAGTTGGTGAAATATTGATATCTCCCATCACAATAAGATTACTATCTGGTTTTTCATAAGTATTGAGATGGGTCATTAAATCTATATAAAACTGACGCTTGTACGGGAATTTTGTTTCATGACTAATATTGTCCCCCTGTGGGAAGTAACCATTCATTACCGTAACGTCATTACCATTTGAACTCTCAAAAGTTCCCGTGATCATGCGTCTCTGTGCTTCATCTGTATCAGTTGCAAAGCCTTTTTGAATGGATTTAGCGGGCATTTTTGATAACAAAGCAACGCCATAATGTGCTTTTTGACCATGAAAATAGACGTGGTAGCCCATAGCTTCTACGTCTTCTATTGGGAACGCTTCATCATGTACTTTGATTTCTTGTAGGCCAATCACATCAGGCTGATGTTTATCTATGATGGCTTGTAATTGGTGTAGGCGGGCGCGAAGGCCGTTGATGTTGAATGAGATAACTTTCATATTTTAATTTTGGAGAGTGAATGATGTGGGAGTGTATCATTATGTTTGTCTTATAGGGGAAAAAGTATGTTTCCTAATACGAAGATTTGTTAATTAAAGCGCAAAATTTAGCAGGTTTGAAGCATGAGTTTATAGGTATGTAAATAGCTCATTAAATGTTCAAAAAAGTTTATATTTACCATTTACAAGGATTAAGTTGGCTATATAATGCGCACTAATTCGTTCTTTCGAGGTAAATTATGTTTAAGTCTCTCTCAATTGCTACTCTTATTACTATCGCTTCAACTTCTGCATTTGCTGGCGGTAGCCAGAACTTTGTGGCGAGCGATGCGTCTACAATTTCAAAGGTATGTGAGATTGCTGCAAACCAAGGTTTAAGCGCAGCGCGCAAGTTTGGTGCGCAACAAGGTGTGTTTGTTTCACGCTTTTCTCCATCAGTAGAGTGCAATGGTGAAGATATTCGTACATTCGCGAAAGCCAATCAACGTGTGCAAAATAGTCAACAATCAGTTAAAGCTAAATTGGTAGCTGAAAACACGTCTAGAGCAACTGAGCTATGCATGAAAGCAGCTAAAGAAGGTGTTGCGAGTCTACACAAATACCGCAGCCAAGCTAGAAGCTTACAGTGTAATAATTTACCAGTAAAACAATTTGTTAAAGAAGTTAAAAATACTGCTATCTAAAAGTTTACAAATGAAAAAAGCCCAGCTATTTAGTTGGGCTTTTTTTTGCCCAAATGCCGTTAAAGCCGCTATTCCTATGCCCTACAGACCGAAGTTGTTTAAAATGCAAGCGATTTAATTGAATAATTGTAAATTCGCTAAGGTTTTTATTGTTTTTATTGTTTTTATTGTTTTTTTAGTGTACTATAAAAGTTAAAAAGATGTTTTATACACTACGGAGAATAAAGATAATGAAAAAGGGGTTTACGCTAATAGCATCTTCAGTGAGTTTTGCATTGCTTGGGGGAGCAAGTATAGCAAATGCAAATGAATCTGAGGTTGAACGTATTGAAGTGACAGGGTCACATATCAAGCGGTCAGATTTAGAAGGGCCATCACCTGTACAGACTATTTCAGCAGGTGATCTTGCTGCAACGGGCTCTACAGATCTAATTGGTGCGCTGCAAAAGTTACCAGTTGCAGGGGCTGGGACGTTTAGCACACAGGGTAACTCAAGTGATGATACGGCTAATGGCGGCTCGAGTGTTGCACTTCGAGGTTTAGGTGCATCATCAACACTTGTTTTGATCAATGGTCGTCGTGTCGCAGTGAGCCCATTTGCAAAAGATATTGAAACGTCATTCGTTGACTTAAACACAATTCCTGTTTCTTCAGTAAAAAGAATCGATGTTTTAAAAGATGGTGCATCAGCGACTTATGGTTCGGATGCGGTTGCAGGTGTTATCAATATCATCCTACGTGATGATATCGATGGTTTTGAAGTTGCAGGTAAAATCTCCGACACTGCGGATGGTGGTGCTGAAGAAGAAAACTTCACGTTACTTTGGGGAAGCTCAACAGATAAAGGGCACCACAATTTCTCAATAGATTATTTCAAACGTGGTGATGTATTTTATGCGGACCGTGACTATGCTTCTACCGCAGACCAAAGGTTCAGAGGTGGTAATAACGCGCTAAGCTCTTCAGGTTTTCCTGGCAGTATTGAAGTTGTAAGAAACCAACTTACAGATGCGCAATGGGAAGCTTTGCCTGTGACGCGTGTTGAAGATGATGGAACCAAAGTTAGACAAACAATCTTTGCAGACGTTTGGGGTAACGATAAATGCCCGGAAAATATGATCATCGGTGATATTTGTCGATATGATTATGCGCCGCACATGACACTAATTCCTTCTACTGAACGTATTAGTTTTAACTACAATGGCGTACAAGAAATTATGGATGGAGTAGAGGGTTTCGCTGAGTTCTCTGCACAACATACTTCTACTTTCATTCAAGGTGCGGCTAGCCCAAGCTTTACTGAACTAACGATGGCCGGCGACAATCCTAATCATCCACTTGCTGCATTACCTGACCACTTCTTACACGGCGTGGATATTTCGATGCGTCGTCGTACTGTTGATATTGGTAATCGTAAAAAAGATGTGGACTCTGAATACTATCGTGCAGTTATGGGTATGCGCGGCGAGTTTCAGGATTGGGACTGGGAGTTTGCCTATTCAGCAATTCGTTCAAGTGCAGTGGAAAAAGGCTTTGATGGTTTCCCGAATAAATTAAGAGCACAAGCGGCAATTGATAGCGGAGAATGGAACCCGTTTGAACCTAGCCAAAACTCTCAGGAAGTATTGGATAAAATCGAGACAACCACCACGCGTTACGGTGCTTCAACGATGCAATCATTCGACGCGACAATTTCTGGCGAGTTATTTGAGTTTGGGGATGGTTATGTTGCAGCTGCATTTGGTTTAGAACACCGCTATGAAAAAATTGAAGACAACCCCGATAGTCAATACTTGAATAACGAAATCTTTGGTACTGAAGCAACACAAGCTAATGGTGATAGAGACAACACCGCTTTGTTCGCTGAGTTCAATGTTCCTGCCACAGAAAGCTTAGAACTACAGCTTGCGCTGCGATATGAAGATTACAGTGACTTTGGTAACACGACAGATCCAAAAGTAGCATTTCGTTGGACTCCAATAGAAGAAATTGTAGTGCGTGGTTCTTGGGGGACAGCGTTTAGAGCGCCTTCTCTCGTTCAACTCCACCTAGGTAGAACCGACGAATCGCCAAGCGTGATTGACCGAGATCGTTGTATAATTACCAAGGATCCATTGGATTGTGAACCGTTTGAATACACAGCGCAAGTTGCTGGTAATAAAAACCTTAAGCCGGAAGAGTCTACAAACTATAACTTAGGTGTGATTTGGCAGGCTACGGACGACTTTAGTGTGGGTATCGATTACTGGAACTATGATCAAGAAAACCTAATTAAGAAGATTGGCGCACAAGACATTGTAGACTGTTGTGGTGATGATACAAACTTGGTAATACGAGAGGCAACCACTGGTGGTACGCCTGGACGTATTCGCCAAATTAACGATACGTTCGTCAACATTGGTGGTCGAAAAACGGATGGTATTGACCTTGACCTAGAGTACAGGCTTGAAACGCAAGGTATGGGCGAATTCAAGTTTGGCTATAACGTAACTTATGTCTTGAACTTTGACGAAGAACTTATTCGAACAGATGAAAGTGGCAATTCAGTATCAGTTATTGTAGATGAAAACGGTGAGTACCAACACCCTGATCTGCGTTGGAATGCGCGTGTAGATTGGGCACTTGATGATTGGATTGCAAATGTTAGCGTGAATTATATTAATTCATACAACGATTTGGCTGACAGTGCAGGAAATAAGTTTGAAATAGACTCTTGGACTACAATCGATACAAGTGTGACATATGTGGGTTTTGACAAGCTTACAGCAACGCTAGGTGCTTCTAACCTAACAAATGAAGAAGCGCCATTTGCGCCTTCAGAGTCTATGGGTGTAGATAATAAGACGCACAGTATATTAGGTCGCCAAGTTTACGTGAAGTTTGCTTATAAATTCTAAACAAAAGTAATTTTTCGAGCATCTTTAAAATCTAAAGGCCCCATTGGGGCCTTTTTATATGCAGCTCTGTAAATCTCGGAGTTTGTTCTTTCGAACATATCAAGAGTACCTTTTTCAAGACCTTCAAATCCAGTAAGTTGGAAACTAAGCTTGTTTTTGAAGTTACCAACGAGTTCGGATAAATGAAAAGTTCAAAATTTATTGTGACAGGAGTAGTACAGGGCGTTGGCTTTCGCTATCACACCAAACAAATGGCAACGAGACTGGGTCTATTTGGGTTCGTGAAAAACTTACCAGATAGAAGTGTCGCAGTTGTCGTGTATGGAGAGCAGAGCCAAATTGACAAACTTGCTAATTGGTTACAACAAGGTCCTGCGTTGGCAAGCGTTGAGAGTGTACAAGAAGAGGATATTGTACAAGAAATCTACTCAAGTTTTGAGATTTACTAAATTTGGGGAAAATATTTCCACGGCTGCTGATGTAAAGAAAGGCGTACAATTTAATGTTGTGGTTAAAAAAAGCCGAAAAAAAGGGCTCTTAGGCCCTTTTCTCAACAAAGCGATGATTAACGTTCGCCTCGGTCCTCATAGTCGCGTACAGTATAGCCTGTGTACAGCTGACGTGGGCGACCAATTTTGTGGCCTGCTTGAGAAAGCATTTCGTTCCAGTGTGAAATCCAACCAACGGTGCGAGACATTGCAAAGATTACAGTGAACATGCTTGTAGGAATACCGATAGCTTTCAAGATGATACCAGAGTAGAAGTCTACGTTAGGGTATAGTTTCTTTTCAACGAAGTACGGGTCTTCCAGAGCAATTTGCTCTAGTTTCATTGCAACGTCTAGAAGAGGATCTTGGATGTTCAGCTCTTCTAAAACTTCGTGGCATGTTTGACGCATTACTGTCGCGCGTGGATCGAAGTTTTTGTATACGCGGTGACCAAAGCCCATTAGACGGAACGGGTCGTTCTTGTCTTTCGCTTTAGCTACGAACTCGTCGATACGATCAACTGAGCCAATCTCTTCAAGCATGTTCAAACACGCTTCGTTTGCACCACCGTGCGCTGGACCCCAAAGTGAAGCGATACCTGCCGCGATACATGCGTACGGATTTGCACCAGAAGAGCCAGCTAAACGAACCGTAGAAGTCGAAGCGTTTTGTTCGTGGTCAGCGTGAAGCATGAAAATACGATCCATTGCTTTTGCTAGAACTGGGCTTACTTTGTACTCTTCAGCTGGTACAGAGAACATCATGTGTAGGAAGTTTTCTGCATAGCTAAGGTCGTTGCGAGGATATACAAATGGTTGACCTACGTTGTATTTGTATGCCATTGCCGCGATAGTAGGCAGCTTAGCAACTAGTTTAGTTGCACAGCGCATGCGTTGCTCTGCATCTGAGATGTCTAAATCATCGTGGTAGAACGATGATAGAGCACCAACCACACCACAAAGCATTGCCATTGGGTGAGAATCAACACGGAAACCTTGGAAGAATGCAGCGATTTTCTCGTGCATCATCGTGTTGCGTGTGATTTCTTCAGAGAAGCTTGCAAGCTGTTCTTTGTTAGGTAGTTCACCGTTTAATAGTAGGTAGCAAAGCTCAATGTAGTTTGAGTTATCAGCCAATTGTTCAATTGGATAGCCACGATGTAGAAGTACTCCTTTCGCGCCATCAATGTAAGTAATAGATGATTCACAAGAGCCAGTCGACATGAAACCAGGGTCGTATGTGAAGAAGCCGTGAGCACCTAACGTACGAACGTCGATAACGTCTTGGCCAGCTGTGCCAGAGTGGATCGGTAGTTCGATTGGATCGTGCCCATCAATATGGACTGTGGCTTTCTTATCTGCCATCTATTTTATCTCCTATGAAATAACAACATTCTGATTGTTATGTTGTGATACTAATGTTAAGCAAATTCAGATCATTGTAACTTATAAATGGGGTGAAAAGTCAATTTTTCTCAGAATTATGCAAAAATGTATAATAAATATTCTAAGCAGATTAAATATTATACCATTGGCTAATTCGCAAGCGTACGAAACTAAACAAGAATTGTAAAAACACGGATAGCCTTATATACTGTCAACGGTTTTATACCGTGTCGTCTGTGGGTAAACCTATTTTTACATCGAAGTTTTACAGGCAAGTGATCTTTTAAGTGTTTAAACAGGTTTATCTAGAGTGTGCCATTTGTGCATGTCGTGCAAGTGGGTTGATAAAAACAAGTAGATGAAGCTCTAATCGAGCAAAGATGGGCAAGTAACTGTGAAAAAGCAAAGACCTGTAAATCTAGATCTTACGACTATATCTATGCCGCCAACGGCAAAGGCGTCGATATTACATCGTGTCACTGGTGTCGCGTTGTTCTTCGCGCTGACATTTGTCATTTGGGCGTGGTCTGAATCTCTCTCTTCTCCTGAAGGTTTTAACTTTGTAAAAGAGCTTATGACGGGCTTTATTGCTAAGTTTATTGCGTGGGGCACCTTCGCTGTATTGTCTTACCACATCATTGGCGGTATCCGTCACATGATCCAAGACATGGGGCACTGGGAAGAATTAGAGTCTGGCAATGCAAGTGCTAACATTGCAATCGCTCTATGGGTAATCGTGGCTATCCTTGGTGGAGTGTGGATATGGTCTTAAATCAAGCAACTCTTAAACGTGATGGTGTACAAGATTATGTATCACTTCGCGCTACAGCATTAATCATTGCAGCATATGCTGTATTTATTGTTGGCTACCTAGCATTAACACCTGAACTAACGTATGAAGCTTGGTCTGGGCTATTTGATAACCTAGCAATGAAAGCGGCAACTATTATTACTTTAATTTGTATTATGGTTCATACTCGTATTGGCCTATGGCAAGTACTGACTGATTACGTTGAGTGTTCAACAATGCGTACAGTTTTAGGCTTTGTATTGAATCTAATGGCACTTGCATACGTTGCTGTTGGTTTGTTTGTTCTGTGGGGTGTTTAAGTGAAATATAATGTCCGTGAATTTGATGCTGTAGTTGTTGGCGCCGGTGGTGCAGGCATGCGTGCAGCACTAGCGATTTCTGAGTCTGGTAAGACATGTGCGCTTATTTCAAAAGTATTCCCAACTCGTTCTCATACCGTATCTGCGCAGGGTGGTATTACTGTTGCGCTAGGTAATTCTCATGAAGATAACTGGGAATGGCACATGTACGATACTGTTAAAGGTTCTGATTACATCGGGGACCAAGACGCTATCGAATACATGACTAAAACAGGTCCCGAAGCTATTACTGAATTAGAAAACATGGGTCTACCATTTTCTCGTTTTGAAAATGGCCGTGTTTATCAACGTCCTTTCGGTGGTCAGTCTAAGAACTTTGGTGGCGAGCAGGCTGCACGTACAGCGGCGGCTGCTGACCGTACTGGTCACGCACTTCTTCACTGTCTATACCAGCAGAACGTTAAGAACAAAACTAACGTATTCTCTGAGTGGTACGCACTTGACCTAGTTAAAAACGACAAGGGCGACGTTGTTGGTGTTACTGCAATCGAAATTGAGACTGGCGAAGTTGTTTACTTCAAGTCTAAGGCTGTAGTACTTGCAACTGGTGGTGCTGGTCGTATCTATGCATCTACAACAAATGCTCACATCAATACTGGTGACGGTGTTGGTATGGCTGTGCGCGCTGGCATTGGCATGCAAGACATGGAAATGTGGCAGTTCCACCCGACAGGTATCGCAGGTGCGGGTACACTAGTAACTGAAGGTTGTCGTGGTGAAGGTGGTTATCTTCTAAACAAAGATGGCGAACGTTTCATGGAGCGTTATGCGCCTAACGCTAAAGATCTTGCTGGTCGTGACGTTGTTGCACGTGCAATGATGACAGAAATTCGTGAAGGCCGTGGTTGTGAAGGCCCTTGGGGTATTCACATCAAACTTAAGCTTGATCACCTTGGTGAAGAAATGCTTAACCTTCGTCTACCTGGTGTTTGTGACCTGTCTAAGACTTTCGCGCACGTTGACCCTGCAAAAGAGCCAATTCCAGTAATCCCAACTTGTCACTACATGATGGGTGGTGTACCAACAAACGTTAACGGTCAGGTACTTGACGTTGATGTGAACGGTAAAGAGCGCATCGTAGAAGGTCTATTCGCGGTAGGTGAAATCGCATGTGTATCTGTACACGGTGCAAACCGTCTAGGTGGTAACTCACTTCTAGATTTGGTTGTATTCGGTCGTGCTGCGGGTAACTTCTTAGGTTCTTACCTGAAAGATTTCGAATCAACTGGTGAAGCTTCTAAAGACGATGTTGATGCTGCATTCGCGCGTTACAACCGTTGGGAAACGTCGGAAGTTGGTAAGGGTGAAGATCCGGTACAAATTAAGAAAGACTTACAAGAGTGTATGCAACTCAACTTCTCGGTATTCCGTGAAGGTGATTCAATGGCGGATGGCTTGAAAGAGCTTAAAGAAATCCGTGAGCGTCTTCAGTATGCACGTCTTGACGATAAGTCAACTGAATTCAATACACAACGTATCGAGTGTTTAGAGTTAGACAACTTGATGGAAACAGCATACTCAACAGCGGTTGCTGCAAACTTCCGTACTGAGAGCCGTGGTGCGCACTCGAGATTTGACTTCCCAGATCGTGATGACGAAAACTGGCTATGTCACTCAATGTACCACCCTGATAGCGATTCAATGACGAAGCGTGATGTAAACTTCGCGCCGACGACTCGTGAAGCATTCCCACCTAAAGCTCGTACGTACTAGGAGTTAAACGATGGCAACAGCAACTTTAGAATTCTCTGTTTATCGTTACAACCCAGATGTAGATACTGCACCTCGTATGCAGGAATACACACTTGAGGTTGAAGAAGGGCGTGACATGATGGTGCTTGATGCACTGTTAATGTTGAAAGAGCAAGACTCAACTCTTTCATTCCGTCGTTCATGTCGTGAAGGTGTATGTGGTTCTGATGGCGTAAACATGAACGGTAAAAATGGCCTTGCATGTATCACTCCATTATCAGCATTGCAAAAGAATGGCAAAGGTAAAATTATCATTCGTCCACTACCAGGTCTTCCTGTTATTCGTGACTTGGTAATCGACATGAGTCAGTTCTATACTCAATACGAGAAAGTAAAACCTTACTTGATCAATGATAAGCCAACAGGTGGCGAAGAGCGTCTTCAGTCTGTCGAAGATCGTGAAAAGCTTGATGGCCTTTATGAGTGTATTTTATGTGCATGTTGTTCAACTTCATGCCCATCATTCTGGTGGAATCCAGATAAATTTATCGGTCCTGCTGGACTTCTTCATGCTTATCGTTTCTTGGCAGATAGCCGCGATACAGCAACAGAAGAACGATTAGCTGGTCTTGATGACGCGTTCAGCGTATTCCGTTGTCACAGTATTATGAACTGTGTTAGCGTTTGTCCAAAAGGTTTGAATCCAACCAAGGCAATTGGACATATTAAATCTATGCTATTAAACCGTTCGGTTTAAAGCATAATTATCTTAAGATGGCATGCTGGGCATGCCGTCTTGTTTTCGTTTAAGTTAAAGTTTCTGCGCTAGAGAAAAGGGCTAATAAATGCACGAAGGTGTGATGAAGGCATGGCTAGAATCTTCTCACTTATACGGCGGCAACGTTGCGTATGTAGAGGATTTATATGAGGCGTATCTTGATGATGCGGCTTCAGTGCCAGAAGAATGGCGAGAAGTGTTTGATCAACTACCTAAAGTAGAAGGTGTTGATGTTGATATTAAACATTCGGATGTAAGAGCACAATTTGCTGAGCTTGCTAAGAACAAACACAGAGAAGTAGTAGTTTCTGCAGAAGGTGCGGCAGATGCAAAACAAGTGCGTGTGTTGCAGCTTATTAATGCATTTAGATTTAGGGGCCACCAAAATGCCAACCTAGATCCATTGGGTTTATGGCAGAGAGATCGAGTGAGAGAGCTCGACTTGGCTTACCACAATCTAGATGATGCAGATCTCGATAAAGAATTCAATGTTGGCTCTTTTGCTTGTGGCAAAGAGACAATGAAATTAAAAGATTTATACGCAGCGCTTAAGTCTACATATTGTGGCTCTGTCGGCGCTGAATATATGCACATCACATCAACAGAAGAAAAGCGTTGGTTGCAACAACGCTTGGAAGCTGGTTTCTCACAGACCCAATTCAGCAAAGAAAATAAATTACGTCTTTTACAAGGCTTGATTGCAGCTGACGGCCTAGAAAAATATCTTGGTGCAAAATTCCCTGGTGCAAAACGTTTCTCACTTGAAGGTGGTGATGCACTAGTACCTATGCTCAAAGAACTGGTTCACAGGGCAGGTGAAAGCGGCCAAGAAGAAGTCGTTATTGGTATGGCTCACCGTGGTCGCCTTAACGTGCTAGTGAACGTATTAGGTAAGAACCCCCAAGAACTATTTGATGAGTTTGCCGGTAAATACGGTGAGTCTGCAGGTTCTGGTGACGTTAAGTACCACATGGGTTACTCATCTGATTTCGGTACTAAGGGTGGCGATGTTCACATGGCATTGGCCTTCAACCCGTCTCACCTAGAAATCGTAAATCCAGTGGTAATGGGCTCAGTAAGAGCACGTTTAGACCGATTAAATTGTGCAAGTGGTTCAAAAGCATTGCCAATTACTATCCACGGTGACTCTGCAATTGCGGGTCAAGGTGTTGTGCAAGAAACATTTAACCTATCGAAGACGCGTGCATACGGCGTTGGTGGTACGGTACGCATCGTTGTTAACAATCAGGTAGGTTTCACAACATCTAAAGCTGAAGACACGCGCTCTACAGAATATTGTACTGACATCGCGAAAATGGTTCAGGCGCCAATCTTCCACGTGAACTCGGACGACCCAGAAGCAGTTGCTTTAGTGACTCAGGTTGCTCTAGATTTCCGTAACAAGTTTAAGCGTGATGTTGTTATCGACTTAGTTTGTTACCGTCGTCACGGTCACAACGAGGCAGATGAGCCAAATGCGACTCAGCCTCTGATGTACCAGAAGATCAAAAAGCACCCAGTACCTCGTCAGTTATATTCTGACAAGCTAGTAGCTGAAGGTGTTTTATCTGCGCAAGAAGCTAAACAACTAGCAGATGACTACCGTAATGGTCTAGATAATGGCGTGTGTGTTGTTGATGAAATTCAACCAGAAACTAAGCACTCTTCTGAGTGGTCAAAGTACGTTGGCCATGACTGGGATACGCCTTACGAAACAGGCGTACCTGTTGAGAAGCTAAAAGAGCTGGGCGAAATAGTCGCTAGTTACCCAGAAGACCACAAAGCACAGTCTCGTGTTAAGAAAATATACGATGACCGTAAAGCAATGGCGAAGGGTGACAAACTTCTAGACTGGGGTATGGCTGAGACATTGGCATACGCTACGATGGTTGATCAAGGCACTGATATTCGTTTTACTGGTCAGGACTCTGGTCGTGGTACTTTCTTCCACCGTCACGCAGTAGTTCATAATCAAAATGACGCTTCAACATATTTGCCTCTGCAAAACATTAGCCCAGAGCAAGGTACTTTTGAAGTATATGACTCTGTACTTTCTGAAGAAGCGGTACTTGCATTCGAATATGGTTATGCAACAGCAGAACCTACTTCTTTAGTACTTTGGGAAGCGCAATTTGGTGACTTTGCAAACGGTGCTCAAGTTGTATTTGACCAATTCTTAAGTTCAGGCGAGCAAAAGTGGGGTCGTCTATGTGGTTTGACTTTATTACTTCCACATGGTTATGAAGGCCAGGGCCCTGAGCACAGCTCCGCACGTATGGAGCGTTACCTTCAATTATGTGCTGACCACAATATGCAAGTGTGTGTTCCTACAACACCTGCACAGGTTTATGCAATGCTTCGTCGCCAATCAGTACGTCCACTACGTCGTCCACTGATTGTTATGACACCTAAATCATTGTTACGTCACCCACTAGCGGTTTCTAGTTTAGAAGAGCTTTCTGATGGTGTGTTCCACAACATGATTGACGAGATTGACGAGATCAATCCCGAGAATGTTGAACGTGTTGTTTTCTGTAGTGGTAAAGTTTACTACGAGCTACTACAAGAGCGTCGCAAGCTTGAACTAAATAACGTTGCAATTGTCCGTGTTGAGCAGCTATATCCATTCCCACACAAAGAAATGGATGAAGTTATGGCGCGTTACCAGCATGTGAAAGATTTCGTATGGTGTCAGGAAGAGCCGCAGAACCAAGGCGCTTGGTACTGTTCTCAACACCATTTCTGGGAAGCTATCCCAAGTGGAGCAAAACTTACTTATGCAGGTCGTCAGGCTTCTGCTGCTCCAGCTTGTGGTTACATGTCTACCCACACTAAAGAACAAAACGCGTTGATTGCTGACGCATTAACAATTAAGAAATAAGGAATAAGAGATGACAACCGAAATTAAGGTTCCTGTTCTTCCTGAGTCAGTTGCTGACGCGACAGTAGCAACTTGGCACGTAAGCGTTGGTGACACTGTAAGCCGTGACCAAAACCTAGTTGACATCGAAACTGACAAAGTAGTTTTGGAAGTTGTTGCACCTGAAGACGGTGTAATCGTTGCAATTTCAGAAGAAGAAGGCGCAACTGTACTAGGTGAGCAAGTAATCGCACAAATAGGTGCTGCAGGTGCAGCACCAGCTCAATCAAATGAACAACCAGCAGCGCCAGCAGCGGCGCCAGCAGCAGAAGGTAAAGAAGTGGACATAAAAGTACCAGTACTTCCAGAGTCAGTAGCAGACGCTACAATCGCAACTTGGCACGTTCAACCAGGTGAGGCAGTAAGCCGTGATCAAAACCTAGTTGACATCGAAACTGATAAAGTAGTTCTTGAAGTTGTTGCACCTGAAGACGGTGTAATGGGTGAGCAACTACATGCAGAAGGCGATACAGTACTTGGCGAGCAGGTAATCGGTAAGCTTTCAGCAGGTGGCGCACCAGCAGCTCAAGCAGATGCAGCTCCAGCAGGTTCTGACGAGAACGCTGATGTTCTTACTCCTTCAGTACGCCGTTTAATTGCTGAAAAAGGCCTAGATGCATCACAAATCAAAGGCACTGGTAAAGGCGGTCGTATCACAAAAGAAGATGTTGATGCATTCTTAAAAGCACCGGCTGCTAAGCCAGCTGCGGCACCTGCTAAAGCTGCTGCTGCGCCAACCGCACCAGTTGGTGACCGTACACAAAAACGAGTACCAATGACTCGCCTACGTAAGACAATCGCTAACCGTCTTCTTGAAGCGAAGAATTCAACAGCCATGCTTACAACTTTCAATGAAGTGAACATGAAACCAATCATGGATCTTCGTAAGCAATATAAAGACGTATTCGAAGAGCGTCATGGAATTCGCCTAGGTTTCATGTCTTTCTACGTCAAAGCAGTAACTGAAGCCCTTAAACGTTTCCCTGAAGTAAATGCTTCAATCGATGGCGATGATATCGTATACCACAACTACTTCGATATCAGCATCGCGGTTTCAACTCCTCGTGGTCTTGTAACTCCGGTTCTACGTGACTGTGACAAATTATCAGTTGCTGAAATCGAGAAGGGCATCCGTGAATTAGCGCTTAAAGGTCGCGACGGTAAATTAACAGTTGATGACATGACCGGTGGTAACTTCACTATCACAAACGGTGGTGTTTTCGGTTCGTTACTATCTACGCCAATCATTAACCTACCTCAGTCTTCTATTCTTGGTATGCACAAAATCCAAGAGCGTCCTATGGCTGTGAACGGTAAAGTAGAAATTCTACCTATGATGTACTTAGCGCTTTCTTATGACCACCGTCAAATTGATGGTAAAGAGTCAGTTGGTTTCCTAGTAACAATTAAAGAGTTACTTGAAGATCCAACTCGTCTACTTCTAGACGTTTAAGCAAAAGATTAAATCTTAAGCTGTATGAGTGCAATAAAGCAACATACAGCTTTTTTTTTGCGCCTTTGGTCTTACTGGGGTTTTCTTACTAGTCCGTGGGATCTATACTATGGGCGCAATTTGGGATAGCTGATTATTTGCATAAATATTCAGCTTTTTTAGTATAAAAAATTGGATAAAGCATCATGAATTTGCATGAGTATCAGGCAAAACAACTTTTTGCCGAATATGGTTTACCTGTATCTGAGGGTTACGCTTGTGACACTCCTCAGGAAGCGGTTGAAGCTGCTGGTAAGATTGGTGGCGACAAGTGGGTCGTTAAATGTCAAGTACACGCGGGTGGCCGCGGTAAAGCTGGCGGTGTTAAGCTAGCTGATAGCAAAGACGAGATCCGCGCATTTGCTGAAAACTGGTTAGGTAAAAACCTAGTTACTTATCAGACTGACGAAAAAGGTCAGCCTGTTGCTAAGATCTTAGTAGAAAGCTGCACTGATATTGCAAATGAGCTATACCTTGGTGCTGTTGTTGACCGTGCTTCACGTAAGATCGTGTTCATGGCTTCAACTGAAGGTGGTGTAGAAATCGAGCAAGTTGCTGAAGAAACACCAGAACTAATTCACAAAGCTGAAATCGATCCACTAGTAGGCCCTCAGGCTTACCAAGGTCGCGAGTTAGGTTTCAAGCTTGGTCTTAACCCAGCTCAAATCAAACAGTTCACTAAGATCTTCCTAGGTCTTGCGAACATGTTCATCGATCACGATTTCGCTCTACTAGAAATTAACCCTCTAGTAATCACTGACGAAAACAACCTACACTGCCTAGACGGTAAGATTGGTGTTGATGGCAACGCGCTATTCCGTCAGCCTAAGATCCGTGAATTCCACGATCCTTCACAAGAAGATGCACGTGAAGCGCACGCTGCAAGTTTCGAACTAAACTACGTTGCTCTAGACGGTAATGTTGGTTGTATGGTTAACGGTGCCGGCCTAGCAATGGGTACAATGGACATCGTAAACCTACACGGTGGTAAGCCAGCTAACTTCCTTGACGTTGGTGGCGGCGCGACTAAAGAGCGTGTATCTGAAGCGTTCAAGATCATCCTATCTGATGACAATGTTAAAGCCGTACTAGTAAATATCTTCGGCGGTATCGTTCGTTGTGACATGATCGCTGAAGGTATTATCGGGGCAGTTAAAGAAGTTGGCGTAAGCGTACCAGTAGTTGTACGTCTTGAAGGTACTAACGCTGAAGCTGGCCGTGAAGTACTAGCTAACTCTGGTCTTGACATCATCGCTGCTGAATCACTAACTGATGCTGCAGAGAAAGTAGTTGCTGCTGCGGAGGGCAAATAATGTCTGTACTAATTAATAAAGATACTAAAGTAATCTGTCAGGGTTTCACTGGTGGTCAAGGTACTTTCCACTCAGAGCAAGCTATCCAGTATGGTACGCAGATGGTTGGTGGTGTTTCACCAGGTAAAGGTGGTCAAACTCATCTAGGTCTTCCTGTATTCAACACGGTACGTGAAGCTGTAGAAACTACAGGCGCAACTGCAACTGTAATCTACGTACCAGCGGCATTCTGTAAAGACGCTATCTTAGAAGCGATTGACGGCGGCATCGAGCTAATCGTTTGTATCACTGAAGGCATCCCTACACTAGATATGGTTGATGTTAAAGTGAAGCTAGAAGAAACTGGCGTTCGTATGATCGGTCCTAACTGCCCAGGTGTTATCACTCCGGGTGAGTGTAAGATCGGTATTATGCCTGGTCACATCCATCTTCCTGGTAAAGTAGGTATTGTATCTCGTTCAGGTACTCTTACTTACGAAGCGGTTAAGCAAACTACTGACGCTGGCTTCGGTCAATCAACATGTGTTGGTATCGGTGGTGACCCAATTCCAGGTACTAATTTCATCGACGTCCTAGAAATGTTCCAGAACGATCCTAAGACAGAAGCAATCGTAATGATCGGTGAAATCGGTGGTACAGCAGAAGAAGAAGCAGCAGAGTACATCAAGCATAACGTGACTAAGCCAGTTGTTTCTTACATCGCTGGTGTTACTGCTCCTCCGGGCAAGCGTATGGGTCACGCAGGTGCAATCATCTCAGGCGGTAAAGGTACTGCTGATGAGAAGTTCGCAGCTCTAGAAGAAGCAGGCGTTAAGACTGTTCGCTCTCTAGCTGAGATCGGCGCTGCACTTAAAGAAAAAGCTGGCTGGTAATCTACGATTTCCAATCAGCTAAAAGGCTCCTTATGGCTGTCTCTTGATCACAAGTCTGACTCAAGAGACTTTGCTAAATTGTAGCCCTCAAGGATGGCTTGTAATTTGAGCCATCCTTACCATATCACTTTAACTGATGATCACCCTGTGCGTTTTGTATCTTTCCAGCCTCCCAATTTGGCTAGTTCTTGATACGCCTATTTTATGTCTGGAGCGCTATCTGGCAGCTTTGTTTTTATCCTTTTTAACCACAGTGATTTCCACCCTTTAATAGATAATATTTCTTCACAACTTCGATTCTCCGGAAGGTTATTTGCGAACTTCAGTTGTCATATTCGTGTCGTTATAAAACCATTAATGGTTACCAGTCGTTCCATGTTGTCTTGGCTTTGTAATCGTAACCCTTCTATGTCTGTACCCTCGCTTTTCCAGGCCTTGTGGTACTCTTCAACTCACTAACGATATTTAATAATTTCGAGTGCTTCTTCTTTGTTGGTAACAGGCTCGCTGGTGAGTAAATACCAGTTTAAGCCTCTATCGGGATTATTCCGTTCTGCACACCCTACGTAATTTAACGTCACTGGGGCGAAGGTGATATCCAATGTGGCTGTGCGCGATTTTCGGTCTCCTTTTTGCGCTATTTCAATATAGTTCGTTCCTGCGCCTTTTAATTCGCTGGCAAATGTATAAAGTTTATCTTCTCCCTCTTCAATATGACGACTTTGCATCGACCGTACAATGAATCGTTGCTGTTCATGTAGCTTGTATTGAAGGTATTCATAAATGTCAGCTTCACGCTCACATACGGAGATAACCTTAGATATCTGCGCTTGAAGCCGTTTTGCCATTGCTTGTGATGCGAACTCCCATTTATAGCTTTCTTTCTCTTTTAGGGGGGACTGGCATGTTGGTGTCGCTTTCCGCGCGTAGTAATGTCTCGACTCCATCTAGCTTGCTCAATCAGGCCGACCACTTGCTTAGCTTTAGGTGCGAACAACAACACACTGTGTGCAAATAACCCACTGTTAGTATGGCGCTGGTTAATGTGTCCTAAGTCTTCTCGGATTGATGTATGGCGCTAAACAAGGGTTGTTGTATCTTCTAAATGCGAGTAATAAATGGTGCGTTTGGGCTTGCTCTGTCGTCGCTTTAAAGCCAGATTCTGCAATGGCGCTTGCGGCTATGTGTTCGTTACGAATAAAATCCCCGCTAATTTTTTAGCGAGGATTTGTGTATAAGAGACAGCCTTATGGAGCCTTTTTTAGTTTTTACCTTTGCTTTTTGCATCGGTTATTTGAATTGGCACAGTTTTAGGAGAGTTTGCATTAAGCAAAAACAGGTCGTTAAAGTGTTGGCTGGCTTTGCAAATGGCACACAGTGTAAGTGAGTGCGCTTCTCAAATTAACGTATTAGGTTATTTTTACCAAACACTTATTTGTTCTTAGAAATCCCAATTATGACTTTTCATCTCCTAAAAATCTTTTGAAATCATAACTAAATGCACTTGAAGTTAAGTATTGTTAACTGATATAAACGCAATCTCCCATTTTACTGATAGGTAAGACTATGTCTCAAAAGGATTTTATAAGCCACTTATTAATAGAGTGTGATGTTATGATTCGTTATGCGTCAGGGCAGGGGAAAACAATACCCAGCTATATGCCAAACACAGTTTATCAACTTCAACGAAAGCAAGATGTAATAGCGGCCGATGGCGCGAGTGTTGATGGGGGGATTGGATTCTACGAACATGAGTTATCTGAGCTGACAAAGTGTCATAAAGAGCTTTCTGTATTGGTTTACCCAGCCAAGCCACTCACGCTTGCAATTATGGATAAAGAGTCTGCATCTGTAGGATGGATAAGGTTCCTTGGTCCAGTTAAGCTAGTTAGGCATATGTCTGTATTGGCCATTTTCTTTTTATTTTCGATTATTGGGTTATCTATTTCCCCTGAAGTGAACCAAAAAACGATCAATGAAGGCTTGTTTAATTCGGAAGGCAAGACTTTGCTGTTGAATCAGTTGTTCCTGCTATGTTGTGCGGGATTAGGTGCTACATTTGCTTGTTTGCATAAATTTCGTAACTATATTCGTCAGTGTAATTATGATCCTAAATTTGATTCTACTTATTGGTCAATGGTGATTATGGGGTTTATGGCCGGCTTGATGATTGCTGAACTTATACCCACCGCTGATCTTGCACAAAATAATCCTACTATCAGTGACTTTCACAAACCATTGGCTGCGCTATTAGGTGGTTTTTCCGCAGATGTGATTTACAGTGTGTTGAATAGATTAGTTGATGTATTCAATCAGTTATTGGGTAGCTCAGACCAAAAAGCCAAAGAACATGCTAAAAACACGATTACACAAGCTGATTTAGCAGAGCAGTTACATCAACAAAACAAAGATTTGAAAGAAAGCATGGCAACAGCACAAAATACTAATCAGCAGTTGCTTTCTCTTATTGCCGATGAGATGAACGTACCTAGTTATAAGAAACAGGTTTTATTAGAGCAGCTTAGCCATGCTCAAAGTACGGCAGAGAATAGCAAGAAGGTTGAACAAAACAAAGTGACGAATGAACATGAAGTTGTTTGAGAAGTTAAAGTGGGCGCTTCAAATATTGTATATTTCAAAATAAAGGATTACATTTAAACTAGTATAAAATGCTGGGATCTCCCTTTTTGAATTTACAGTTTATTATCTTTTCGTTATTAATGTTTTCAAGCCTTTCTGTTGCTATGACAAAGCAACAGATGCTTGAATTCGAGTCTCTAGCGATTAAAGCACCTTTAGAAATTTTAACAGCGCAAGACAAACCAGAATTAGTCAATCAAGCATTTTGGCTCACTATAAAGGCGCGTGCAGCCTTCTTTAAAGGCGACATTCAAGCTGCGAAACAGCATTTTGATGGCGCAAAACTACACGTAAAAGAAAGCCCTTTGAGTTTAAGCTCTGGCTATTGGTACTTATATCGTGCCTTTTTCTCCGTGGAGCAGGGGGAGCTTGAAAAAGCGAAGCAATATATCAAACAAGCGAGATTGAGCTTCACTCAGCAAAAAGCGTCAGACTTACTGATCAGAACCTATGCAATGGAAGCCATCATTGCTGTATGGCGGGAGGAATATAGCCAAGCTCTTAAGTCGTTGCAGGCGGCGCAAAGCTATATCTCTAGAAGTGCAGACGAGATCGACGGAACTACAAAATTAATGGTATATGACAGCCTCACGGCGTATTACTTAACACTGCAATTTTATGTCAAAGCGTTAAGTTATGCTTATCAGGCGAGGGATTTGGCGCTAGAAGCATCAAATATTTTAGACGGGCTACCCATAAAATATAACCTATGCCTAGCTTTGCTCAGATCTAACCTAAATGATAAAGCCGAGCATTGTTATCAAGAAATACATGAGGTAGCACACGCAAAAAACTTACCTCGATATAAATTTTGGGGGCTTTCCGGGCTCGGAAAAATCGCTTTAAGTAAAAAAGAGTTTTCACAAGCTATCGATTACCTGAAGCGGGCTTATTCTATCCAAGATAATGCAATAATTAACCCTGCACATCTTATAGTCTTAAACAATAATCTTGCTTTGGCTTTTGCCGAAGTTAAACAATTTGATAATGCATTGATGCAGCTTGCATCTTCTAAAGAGTTATTAAAGTCTTATCAGAATACACTCAATAATAGGTATACTCGGCAAACTTTAAAAATTGAAGCCGATGTATATCAAGCAAAGAGAGACCTGCCTCAGACAATCGCCTCACTGCGAACTTATGTAAAATTTTTGGAAGAAAATGACGCTTTGGTAAACAACAAGGTTGAATATGAAACGCAGGGCGCATTAGAAGCACAACGACAAAAGATTAAGCTCGCATCTTCGAATAAAGATGCAGGAATGGAAGCAAGCTCAAGGAATGGTGAAGCAAAAAGCCACGATTTAGTAAAAGCCTATATAGTCATAGCAATATTGATAGTTACCTTGGTGATGGTGGTGGCTTATTACCGGCGTTCTAAGAGTAATTTAACGGCTGTATTAAATTATAAAGACTTTGATACTGGACTTTACAATCGGCGCTATTTTGTAGAGCAGTTTGATGTAGTTTCTAACCGTGCAGCAGACTATGCAATGGCACTAATAGAGCTAGATGGCCTCAGGAGTTCAGATCTGAGATATAAAAGCGCAGACGGTAAACTTAAACTGGCCGCAGAATTAATTTTAAAGCAGTTTAGGGATGATGGTGATTTAGTTTGCAGGGTGAGTGAAGAAGAGTTTGTTATTTTGTGTGAAGGGATGAAAAAGGCCGTTCTACAGAAGCGGCTAGCTGTTTTTAAGCAAGCGCTTATAGAACAGGAAACATTGGATGATGTTAGTTTTTCGGGCGCGCTTATATGCTCAGAAGAAGGTGACTTTGGCAATATATTTGCCGAACTAGAAAGCCGTTTGGTTCATGTAAAAAGAAACGCACCTGGACAAGTAGTGGCTTTCTGAACTGTCCAGGTGAATTTGCAGGGATGACGTTAATAGGTATAACTAATATGCTGAAAGAAGCGCATTGTAATATCTTGCTTTTCTGGGTTGATTGGCAATTGAGTGGTAAATCGCCTCACCATGGTTTCAACATTGTTCATAAATTTACCGTACCCTGCATCTTTATTGTCTTTGTCGCTGGCAACGATTACAAAATGCATCGCTTCACACAGGTGCTCTGGGTCCCAGATTGTATGCGTTTGTCCATCCTCCAAAGAGGTATCAAAGCTCAACTTTTGCAGTTCTCTATTGTGAGCAGACTTATCAATTTGACTGCTTCTAACAATAGGCATTCTACCATCCGCCACAAAGCCAATATGGCTTAATTGCAACTGACTACAAATGGTCAGTAACTTGTCTTCAACCGACTGGTAAAAAGATGCATAGTCACCAGGCCTTAATAGATGTTGATACTCAGTTTTTATGGCACGCGTGATAGGGATAGAGAAACTTACATAAGTTATTTCACTGTGAACTTCTGGTAGTGTACAGTTTCTCGCTTGATACCTTGGATACAGGCTGCGGAGCTTATATCCATATGTTTCCCTGTGACCTTTTATTTTTGAAAAAATATCATAAGTGAGATGTTGGTGATCTCGTACTCTAAAATGTAAACCTTGCTCGGAGTATTGTGACTGTAGAGCATCGAGTGTGCGCTTTACCTTGCTATGAAAAGCGGCTGCATTTGCACGTAGTTCATCGCCTGTAGCAAGAAACAGAAAACGGATTTTACGCGCTTTATGGCCTTTATCACTATAGATTTTATGAGCTTCATGGTATTTCGGATTGTAGAAAAATAAAAGCTGCTTATCAGTTTGCAGGTTATAAGCCTCTTCGTGATAGCGAACTACAGGCAGCTTATCATTGACTATCAATTGTACGTTATACAACTCAAACTCATCACACAGGGCAAACAATTTTCGTGCGAGCCTTTGATAAGCACTTTCGATATCGTCAAAACAGGTGTAAAACGAATCTTCTGGTTTAAACTCAGCCAAAATATAGTGATTATTTCGTGCATTTGTGGGAATGTAGACGCGGTGTAAATTCATTGATGCCATTTTTAGTCCTTAACGATACATCTTAATTGGCCTTATATTATTGAATTTACATGACGATTTTATTGCGCTAGAACAAAATTTGTCACACTACTTATTACGCAAAACAAACAAAAAATTACAATTGCGATGGAATTTATATCCGATTTGGCAACAGTTTGTGGACATGGTAATGATTCTTGTTTAATGTTTGTTGAAAAAAGGAACTACCATGAAAGATCCGTATCCTCTTATTCCACTTAGTGCTCGGTCGCTCAACTTTCTAGCTTTGGCAGATGCCAATGACAACGGTAATTCGTGTGACCTAGTTATTCTGAAGGGGTGTCCAGATAAACTGGGGCTCACACAGGCCGTAGACAAAATAGCCAAGACTCATCCTGTTATGCAAAGTCGTATTGTACGCAAAAACTTGCGGTATTATTGGCAATTTGACGAACATTTATTGCCCGAAAAAGAATTTTTAAATTGGTCCTATGAATTCGACTGTTTTGAATTGTGGCACAGTGCGTTGCGTAATCACCTCTTTAAAGACATCGTAGAACCGTTCAACTCATCGCCTGTTAAGTTTATTTGCATTCAGTATAGGCAATATTTTGCACTGTTATTTCTATCATCCCATATCGCTTCTGATGGAAGCAGCGGTTATCTGTTGTTCAAGCAACTGAGTGCTTATCTCAATTCAGAGCCTATCGCGGTGGCGGACAATAGCTTTGCACGTGAACCTACGCTATTTGACTCATGTGGTACAAAAGCTTACCTAACAGCAGCTAAACAGCTAGCGCGCAATTTAGTTAGACCTTGCTCAAAGGTGGTGTTGAACAAGGGTAAATCAAATAAGTGTCAGGTGGAGTATGTCGATCTGGGAGAGGGAGCAACAAAAAGTCTAGTTGACTGGTCAAAACAGCGAGGTTGCTCTGTAAACGTTGCGCTTAATTACATACTTAGTGAGTCGCTTTGTGGCGGTCGAAGGTTAGGGGTACTAGAAACTATGTCAGTTCGAGACATATCTAAGCAGTCGCTTGAATACGCCTATAACAATCTAGTCATTGTTTTTGAGTCATATATTGGCGGAAGTAATACTTGGATTGACGAGTATGCTAAACATCTACAAAAACTTAAATGTGAAGGTTATAGAGCTTTCCAAGCTCAGCAAGAAATTCAAGCTATATCAATTAACTTACTGCCCAGAGTGGCATTAAAGAGATTGGTTAGAATATATAAACGGTTTTTCTTAAAGGGGAATGTAATTCTTTCAAATTTAGGCGTGGTAGATTTTGATTTGAGCCATGTAGGAAAGTATGAAATCGTCGATGTCTATAACTTTAGCGTGCCTTTACCTCCCGCTGGTTTAGCTATTGTTGTGAGTACTTATCGGCAAAAACTAAGAATTTCTTTTGCGCATAGAGGTGATGATATCTCTGACTTTATGAAAGCGATAGAAGCGAATATCTTATCGATTAAATAAGTACTCTTAAGTTTGCACACCACAGAAAATAATGGTGTGAGTTTTTATACTTTCTTTAAAGGTGGTTGCAAGGAGGTAGCTTGCTTTTAAAGGTTTTTGCTATACGAAAACTAATCTCAACTAGAGTATTTACTACCTTGTTTTGATGATAGGGTTATGTTTTTATTTTAATTTATTGTATTTATTTATATAAATGTAAGAACTTCTAGATACAACGGTTTACAAAATGTGTTAATTTTGTTTTCACAGAGCCTTTGAGACCCCGTCTTTCCTCCGATATAAATTTTTTTATTGGAGAAATGATGTTACATACAGGGGAGTTAGTTGCAGCAGAACAAAAGCAGCTAGAAGGACATAGTGAGTTTTGGAGACTCTGGTTAGAAAATAAAGAGAAATTATTAAGTTGTTGTTATCGTTGGCTGAGGAATGACAGTGATAAAATAGAAGACGTCATTGCTCAAACCTGCGAAAAAGCTTTTAAAGCTTATACTCGCTCCAGTGCTATAATTGAAAACGAATTTGCCTGGCTGTGTAGAATAGCGCACAACCTATGTATGGACGTGCATAGAGCAAATGCTAAACATCAAGATATTGTTAATCACGTTTCAGAACTTCCAAATCAATTCTATTTTGCAGACAACCAATCTACATCTCTAGAGAATGAGCATCTAAACCTCAGCTTATATAATAAAATTATTAAAGAAATCGATGTTTTACCAAAAGAATTAAGACTGGTTATGCAATATAAGTTCATGTATGAGATGGAATACAATGAAATAGCTAGCCGCTTACAGCTATCACCTGAGAATGTAAGAAAAAGAGTCCAATTAGCTCGCAAACGCTTATCTGTATTAAAGGATGAATATAGAGTGTTGAGCTAAGAATTTATTAGCTTGATGCTATTGCTTAAATTCGGTTATAACGGGTTGATTTTTTAATAACAAAAGGAAAATCACAAAATTAAATTAGCAGCGTCATATAAGAGCTAGGTTTTTGAACTATAGCCCAACCTTTAAAGTGATGACTGGCAGCCAGTCATCACTTTCTTCTTTCTTACCCATAATTTATCGACTTTATTTCGCAAGTAAATTTATTTTCAATTTAAGTTCACGAATCATGCGTCTCTGCGTCAGTTGATTACTAAGACGGCCAAAGTTGGTTTATTCCATTGCTGGCCATTCAATAAAAAATGGCTCCAAATTTACTTGGCTCACCATGTGAGCGATGCGGCGGAGCATACTTGGAATTAATAATGACAATAAATAGAAAGTGGTATGTAGTTTATACTAGGCCCAACGCCGAAAAAAAATTCGCCGATCAAGTTAATCAGTTTACTACCGGTTGTGATGTTTACTTGCCACTCATAACTGAAAATAGGCAGTGGAGTGATAGAGTAAAGCTAGTCTCCAGGCCACTTTTTAAATCATATGTTTTTGTTTATTTAAATGATGACGAGTATCACTATATTAAACGTTTAAGTGGGTTTGTTGAGTACATTAAGTTTAATGGAAAACCAAGTGTAGTCAGTTCTTTGGAAGTCGAAAAAATAAAAACAATTATTGCATCTGGTTTTCCATGTGAACCTACAACTCGTAAGTTTGCGCTTGGTCAATCTGTCGAAATTAAATCAGGCAGCTTAAGAGGTTATCAGGGTAAGTTAGTTGATATTAAAAACGACGCCGTATTCGCGATAGAAGTTCAAGGGATAGATCAAAATCTATTGATGTCGGTTCCAGCTTCGCTGTTAAGTTTTGCGGAGGAAGCATGACAGGCATTGGCATTTCTAATAAAAACATGGAAGCTCTGAAGGTTCAGCTAATTTGTCATGAAGGCCTAACATTTATGCCGAAGGAGAATGACGCTGGTGAGGTTACCATTGGCGTCGGTAGAAATTTATCTCAAACAGGTATAAGTGAAGCTGAAGCTGAGCAAATGTTAGAGCATGATTTAGCTGAGTTGCTTCAAAATATTGAAAAAGAACTGCCTGTTTTTCAACTGCTAAGTGAAGTGCGTAAACTTGTTTTGATGAATATTGCGTTTTCAATCAAAATCGATGGATTAAAGGCTCTCAAAAAATTACTTGCTGCATTGTGCATAGAAGATTTCACGCTGGCGGCACAGGAAATTTTACACTCTAACAGGATACCAGGAGATGCTGACAGAAAAGCCGAGTTATCTATGATGATGAAGGCGGGGTGAGCCATGGATGTTTATTCTGATGAAGCGCAATTTGAACTAGAGAGAGTGCTTGCAAGAAGCTTTTATCAAGCGGGTGTTGCGCTGCAAAATAATGAGGAAAACTTTGGCGATAGTTTGTCAAAACTTAATGATGTTTTGGACAAGGTAATTGCCTTAGACAAGTTTCGCTTTGTTAAAGCGTGTTTTAGTCTAAGTTACTGTGAACTAAAGCTCATTGCGCTTGTTTTTATCCAAGAGATTGAACCGGATTGCCTGACGCCATATTTGGGATTGACTTGGTATGAACAGGGGCCTTATTTGAGCCTCGATAAATTATTGGTTTTGTCTAACCCATCATCTCAAAAACGCGCCATGTTAAATTCAGGTATTTATCACAAGTTTGCGTTTAAATGGGGACTTTTTCAGTCGCATGAGCAATTTGGGTTGACTCAGAGTATTCGTTTGTTACCTGAACTCCTCTCTTTTTTACAGGCTAAAGAGGTATTATTTTCAGAGAGCTGCTTGGTCTCATACCCTTACAACACTCCGGTAGATTGCGCTTTTTCATTGTTCAAAGGTCAGCAAAGCAATGTAGACAGCAATCATAATTGCGTAATAAATGATTATGATGTCAATTTCATTCGTTGGTACGTTGAGCAGCTTGCTAATGTGCATTCAGCACTTGTCAGCTGTATGCCATTTGATATGCCAAATGATGTGGCCAAGACTCCTATAATCAAAAGCCTATCGGCGCTGCTTTTGGCATCAGGTGGTAAAAAAGTATTTGTTGTTTTGCCCAATTGGGTTAGCCGTTACTTTGTAGCAGGGAGCGAGCTATTTGAATTGTTAAGAGGACAGGGAAATTTGTACTTTTTCTTTTCAAATGAGACGCAGCCTTCGGTACTGCCTAATGTATATGAGTTTACACCCAAAGCTCCAACTATCGATGCGCTAGCACAAATATGGTTAGAGATATCTAAAAGGAATGCGCCTAGTATCGAAGATAGAAGCAGCGCTGGGCAAGTGGCTATTAGGTATCCAGTACCTATATACAAGATGTCAGATATCGCGACTGAAGCACTTGAACAACCGAGCGCACAGTTTTGGCAAGTTTTGAAAGCTTCGTGTCTCAAAGAGCAGCAAAAAGGCCCTGAAGGGTTAGCAACCCTAACAGAGTCTAGATTTAAACTTAAAGATATGGTGCTATCCGAAGGAGTTAATCAACAGCTTCATGAGTTAGTCTCACGCATTAATTATCAATCCGAATTAAAAAGCAGACTACCGAGATTTACAGAAGGTTGTAAGGCGCTTTTTTGGGGGCGCCCGGGGACCGGAAAGTCAATGGCGGCACAGGCCATAGCTGGAGAGTTACAGCTTCCCATTTACGAAGTCAATTTGGCAAACATTGCCAGTAAATGGATAGGAGAAACAGAAAAGCATCTGGCTAAGCTGTTTGACGAAGCTGAGCGATACAATGCCGTATTGATGTTTGATGAGGCTGATGCGGTATTTGCCAAGCGAAGTGAGGTTGAGTCTAGCCACGATAAAAACGCCAATATGGGCGTCAGCTATCTATTACAAAGGATGGAAAGGTACTCTGGTCTACTCCTGTTGAGTACTAATCTCAAAGCAAATTTAGACGAAGCATTTCTGCGTCGTTTTCACAGTGTAGTTGAGTTTACTTTGCCTGATCCAAACCAACGGCTCGCGATATGGAAGCGCGTGATTGGAAGCAATGCAAGTAGAGAGCTACTAAGCGGTATTGAGAGGTTGGCTAAACGATTCGAACTGAGTGCTGCACAGATCATTAACATTACTGAAACCGCGCTACTGCAAAGCCTAATGCTGAAACAAACGAGCATCAAAAGGGAAAATATCGCTAAAGCCCTACTTAGAGAGTTGTCGAAACAGCACGAAGGCTTTATGGCGCAACACGAAATTAAAGCTTGGCTAGAAGGAAACTAAAATGGACCCTAAAATTGTTTATAAGGTGCAACAAGCGCTCAAAACTTTTATAAATGAACGGATCTTGGCTGTGGATCTCGACATTGAAAGTGTGCAAAACACAGAGATTGCATTGAGTTTTGTGGCACCAGATAAGAATTTTTATGATAAGACTGTCAGTGATGAGCCCACTGTAAATTGCTATCTCATCGGTATAGCTGAAGATGTTACAAGGCGACAAAGTGAACCACCTAGAACTTACTTAAACACTGCACAAACGCACCGAGTTTACCAAAAAGAGCCGAGGTTTGTTTCCCTTACCTATATGCTCACCGTATGGAGTAAGGCTGAGGCGGGAAGCGCTGAGCTAGAGCACTTAGTACTCAGTTATTTGCTTTGCGGTCTTGGCGCTTATGATTTTTTACCAGAAGAGATTGTAAATAGCTACGGTGTAGAAGATAAACCTTACGGTATTAGAACGCAACTCTTCGGCAATGAGCATAGTGAAAAGGTCAGTGGGCAGGTTTGGCAAGCGCTGGGTTCGACACCAAAGCCTACACTGTTGCTTTCTCTATCTGTACCAGTCCCTGTATTTACCCCGGATATATTGCCAGTTATTCAAGAAATCGAAACAGATATGGAAAATAAATCGACTTAAGTTTTCCACGCGATTGTACGCCAATTAAAAACAGCTACTCATAGCCATTCTGAGTAGCTGCGCTTCTTCACATAAATGATTAATCACCAAAGGTAAAATATGAAACATTCAGAGCTTAATACGGAGCTTCGAGGCTATTTTGAAAACGGGGACATCCCGACTGAGGACGAGTTTCGTAAACTCATCGACGCAGCGACAGACAATCGAACCACATTCAGTTTAGTGGCGCACATCTTTGGCATGGTCGTAGATTGTGCTGTTACAGAGCCGCTAGCAGACCTGAACGAGGATCTGGCCGAAGTGCTGGCGCAATATCAGTTGGCAGTGGGCGAATCAGTGCTTTTATACCTACAGGATAAGCAGTCAGAAAATGGCGTATATAAGTTCGGTTATCGTCAAGAAGATAGTGGGGTAATTGCGACTTTGACTAAGCAAACGATCGACGAGTTTGATGGCATGTTAATCAAAGCCAATCGCTCAAAAGATAATGACGCAAGTTTTTTTCATTATGTAAGTAATGAAGTAGGGCAAAACCCGCAGTGGGAAAAAGTTGAAAATTTTGATGTCCCAGATTATTACGCGTCAAGTTTCAGAAATGCCCGCTTTCCTGAATCGGTAGATTTAACCCAGGGAGGCATGTCAACAAGCTCTGTTTTAACCGCGGATCGCATTGTTGGCAATGGCTATGACATTTCTAACTTAAATAATGCCAGTTTACCGTCCCAAGTGGATTTAACTGTGATTGCCGATGATTCAAAAGTAAAAGCGAAATACTTTGAAGGTAATGGAAATTTACTGACCTCATTGAATGCCAATGAATTGAAGGGCGGGCAAGTGCCTCCAGATATGTTGGATTTTGCGCACTTAACAGACATTCGCGATGGCAGTTCAGAGAAAGTGCTCAATGCTGATCACGGTCAATGGTTAGACCAAAAAATGGATAGAATTGCCAACCCGCTACTAAGTTCAGTCAATGTTGCATGTGTAGAGACAGAGGCGGATCTTGACTTGTCATCTGCACCCAATCAAATAGATGGTGTTACATTGCAATCAGGCGATTTAGTGTTGCTAACTGCTCAATCAAATGCGGCCGAAAATCGCATTTGGCAGTATCAAGCCAACGCCAAGTTAGTAGAACCGGATCCTGCCCATGCGATTTTATTGCGTCACGGTTATGCTGTAGAGATACAGGAAGGCGCAAGGCATCAGCGTAAAGTCTTTGTATTGCTCTCGCGATTTGAAAACGCAGATGGCGAAATAGATAACGAGTGGCAATCCAGTGCACAAATAACGCTCGCGGGTGAGGGTATACAAGTTACGAACAATCAACATGCAGCTGATATTGCATCTTCAGCGGATGTCGAAGCCGAACGAGCTTATAAACTACTTGATGCAGCCCTGTTTAAACAAAAACTTACCGCCTCTGAACAAGGGATAACGGCTGACTACACCGCTAAGATAAATGAACAAAAGGATCGTATTGACAGTATTTTACATGCCAGTGATGCGGATGCTGATTCTTTTAAAGAGATCGTGGACTTAATTAACTCGATAGATACCGAATCGGATGACGCATTTGCAACTTATGTGTTGGAAAATGATGCTCGAAGCCAAAAAATAGAGGAAGATCTAGACGGGGAAATCACGACAAGGCAGCAACAGGTTGCAGGGTTGCAGTCTAGTATACAGCTAGAGGTCTCTACTCGTACTGCAGAATCAGCTAATCGCTATACTAAGGCGGAGTCAGACCAGCGATTCTTAAAATCACTCAACACCAAACTCGTTGGCCAAGTAGATATTACTGAAGCGACTTTTAATGGTGATTTGAATGTAACGGGTGCAATCACTGCAACTAACGATGTTACTGCATTTTCAGATGAGCGCTTAAAGTCGGACATTAAAAATATCGAAAATGCATTGGATATTGTCAACAAACTCGATGGTGTGACTTTCGAGCGTGTAGATTTCGACGATAACAGGCGTTATACCGGCTTAGTTGCACAGCAAGTTAAGGGGGTTTTTCCTGAAGCTGTTCATCAAGACGGAGAATACTACTCGGTTGCTTACGGTAATTTGGTTGGGCTACTGGTTGAAAGTATAAAAGAGCTCAACGGTAAAGTTGCTAGCCTACAAAGTAAGCTAGTTACGCTTGATTCCAAATAGCAGCGGGGTTAAGCACTATGACTTTACAAAGTAATGGACCGATCTCTTTAGAGGATATTGGTGATGAGTACCGTGATACTTTACCTTATGAGTTAGGCTTTTATAGCGAGCATGTGGAAAAGTCGCCCGGAGAAACCATTGCCATCAGTGAATTTTACGGCAGGTCCGCCATGACAATTCGACTGCTCGACAAAACTTTTGAGGTTTACACTCAACGCAAAGCGATTATCCCGATCGCGAATATTCTTACTGGTAGCTTTGATGAATACAGTAATGGTAATGACCCAGTCAACCTTATTACTGTGCAGAATGCCCAATTTGGCACAGTGAGGATTGATAGTGCTAACGTGGAGTTTACGTCGACGGATACCGTAGGCAGTGCAGCTCGTTTTGATTATACGGTAGAGAACAGTAGCGGCATTAGGAAAACGCATTTTGTAACTATGTCAGTAATCGCGGTACCGCCAATTGTGTGTAACCCAGATACCTTTAGTCTACAACAAGGTGAAGCATTACTGATCAGCAAGCAGCAACTTACCCACAATGATGAAGATGGCTCGGGTACTGGGCTGACATTAACTTCAGTAAGTAATGCGCAAGGTGGTACGGTGTCATTGAGTGGTAATACAATTACCTTTACGTCAACAGGACTTGCCGAACAGCCAGCGCAGTTTAACTACCACGTGCGCAATGGCCACGGCATTGAGCAAACAGGCATTGCATACATTAATATTACTCCTCTGCCAGAGTTAGAATCGTTTGTATATCGTACCCAGCAACAGGCTGAGCAAGCTCGTCAAAGCTATAGCCCTCCGACGATGCAGGACATATTCAACAATTGGGCACGATTCAATGGCAATGAGTACTTTACAAACAAACAAGATGCGGAATCCCGAGGCAGCTCAAATGCGACAGCTTGGTACTACAATGCACCTTCTGACAGTGTTGTTATGCCACTTAATGTCTCGCCACCAAACGGGTTTGTTTCATCAGAAAAAGTCGATAACTACACCTTAGAGGCCACACTTTCTTCGGATAACAGCGACAACGATACCATTGGGGTTGTTGCAGCTTTTGTTCGAGAAGGGAACATCAACTATGTACTGACTTTGGTATTAAATACCGGAGGTACACCGCCTAGCTCGACAGGTTGTGGTGTTTACTTTGGCTACGTAGGAGTAGGAAGTGGGTCAGATAAACTGCTCGGTCAATATAATATAGGCACCGGTGGTGGATGGAATAGCAAAAAAGTCCGCGTAAAAGTGCAAAGGCAGGGTGACATTTTCAAGTTCTATGTGACACCTTGGAACCAACTGGGTGATTTTCAATCTGCCAGTGAAATTGTTGTGGACTTGAACTCAGACTCTGCGCTACATCGCTTTAAAGGTAAGCAGTCATATGGCTACATTACTTACTCTCAGCCAAACTCTACCTATCTTGAGACAGATCTGCGCGGTGGATTAGATGTCTCTAAAATTTATGATGCGCAAAATAACACTGTTTGGGAGTACATTAACGGTAATTGGCAACAGATTTCTGGCAGTCTACAAAGTCATTTAGGCTTTATTCGGAAAGTGTTCAACCCGTCGAGTAAAGAACGGTTCTTAATCGCACAAAACGTAGTCACATATTTGGGTAAGCTGGTTGAAAACAACCAATGGGATAACAGCAAGTTGTTAGATGAGCGCCAAAACGTGCTTTATGACCAAGATGTTGCACAAAATGGCGCGCCTGCAAGCCGACGAGTTGTGGCGCTATACATGGCTGGTAAAGAGGAAAAAAATTATCTCAATGGAAAGGCCAGTGTATCTACAACCTCAGCCCATAGCCATAATACCTCAAACCCTGGGTTCAACAATATTGGTGGCAAAAATTGGTTTGCAGATAACGGTATTGATCTCAACACAACCGACTTTACTCAAGGTACAGTCGCGTTTGAAGGAGGCGTTGTTGGCCGTATTACCAGCATTGGTAACGACAATGGTACAAGCGCATTTATCCATTACCAAGTAACAGGCTACCGCCTTTTCGATAAAAGCTGATGACCCCTGCTTTTTAATCCCTGTTATCACAGTACAAAGCGAACTTTGGTTTGAAGCCAAGGTCAGTAGTTCGCTTTTTCTCACTTTAATTTTTTAACGTGTAGCTATTTTAGAAACTTTAGCTACCTAAACCAAGGAGGCCGTAATGGCACAGAAAACACTTTCTGGTATTCTCGCAGCCATTGATGCTGAGCAAATCGCGGTGAATATGACTGCGACTAAATCACTTTATAGGTACGCGGGTATCATTGACCGCGTCAATGTAGTTAAAACAGATGCGAATGTTGATTTGTCTACAGCAAACAATGATAACTTTTTAACCAACACCTTAAATCTTGCAGACGGAGATAAGATACTACTGACGAAGCAGTCTACACCTTCTCAAAACGGCGTTTATCAGAGAATAGCGGATACTCTGAACAGAATCACCTATCCAAATATTGAGTTAGGCAACCTAGTGGAGCTTCTGGGCATGCCACCTACATCATCGACCGAGTTCTATAAGTTGATGGAAGGTGATCAGTGGTCCCACGTCTTAATCAGTGACGGTGCGGTCATAGCATAACCAAAGTGGCCAAGTGTAAAACTTGGCCACTTTGATCTTATGAGGCTGGCAAATATGGCTTTTGAATATCTAAACGTCAACGCGCTACTTAATCGTTTTAACGCTCATCAACAACACATGGAAAGGTATATCGGCTTTCTTGGCACTGTGGACTTTGTATTTGAAACCGATCAAGTATTAAGTAAACCACTGCCGCCAAGGTACTGGCAATCTAAAGTGCTCTTAATGGCACAAGCAGATGAAACGCAAAATGGACTGTATGAAATTACAGAAACAGGCCTTTGGCAGCGCATTGAAGGTGAGCTTGAAGTGGGTAATGTTACAGCGTTGCGTGGAGAGCCTAGTAAGTTTTTTAAACTGGTTGATTTGAATGCAAATAAACAGCGTTGGCAAGCATTTAACCTGATATAGCCAGTAGCTCGGAATAAAAATTAATTGAGAACCCATCATGACAAAGCTGTTGAGAGAAACGCTCAAGTCTTTTTTTCGTCGAGGTGCCAAACCTACAGAGTCTCAATTTGCAAAGTTGATAGATGCCTGCGTCATGTTTGGTGAAGATGGAATCAACAAACGAGACTCAGGTATTGAAATAACCGAAAACCTCATTGTCAAAGGCAGTTTGATTGTAGATGGCACGTTTTGGTTAGCCGCATCACCACAAACAGAAAGTAACTCGCTGGCTACCCCAATTTTAGGTCAAGTACCAATGGGAGTTGTTTTGTTATGGTTTGGAGACGATTTACCTCATGGCTTTGCAAAATGCGACGGAATAGCGGGACGGCCTTTTATCGAGCCACCAAGTCATGGTTCGGGTAAGTTAAATTACATCATCAGGCTAGCGGAGTAGTGAGGGCTAATACCTGGAACAACCACAACAGAAATGAACAATGACAGAAAGAAATGAAGCAAATCTGGATATTTTAGGTAAGGAGTTTAAAGGCGTGGAATACGCAACGCTCAGTGTGGCGCCTCAGTCAACGCCCTTAACAGAGGAGCAAAAACACGCATGCTCTTTTAAGCCTGCTTTAGAAGCAAAGGTTTGGCCCAAAACGATTCGAAACCTTGGGTACAATCAAGCGTGGATTGAACTGTATGCTGAGTCTATACTGGCTTGGTTGCATGAAGCTAATCAAAGTAAGGTGCTTGACCTATCAAAATCAGTTTATTTATTGCTACTAGGCGCTGCTAACTATCGTCTTGGGTTAGCCTTGCTACGTAGACTGTTGCATGAACAGGCTTCACAGGGACTGATAGAAACAAAGCTATGCATGGTTTTTACTGTTGATGGCAAGCATAACCAAATACTTTTATCTAACCACCCTGACTTTAGCTACTTTTACGAAAGACAACAGGCGCTGATAGTTAATTGGGACACGTCATCTTCGAGCCCGGTACCGACTCATGCACTAGATGGCACTGCCTTATTCACCGATGCAAACCCAGCAATACTCATTGGCCATAAGGTCTTCTCTCAACTCCCCCAGACTATTTATCATATTCATTACCAACAAATTTTCCGGGCGGAGCTGGCTTTAATTTCAAATTATGGGGATGCCTTAAACAAAGCGTCTCATTCTCAGCAAGAGCAAAGCGAAATGCCATTGCTTTGGGAGATGCAAAAACAACACACATTAAAAAGCGTAGCGCAACACAATAACCAAGAAGTGGCAGTATGCTGGCTACAAACATCTGTTGATGAAGAAGCCACCAAGCGCCATGAAGAACTCAATGAATGGGTAAAAAAAGTACTTCAGCATCATACCGTAGATGGAGTGAGTAAAACGATTGCTGTCCCAGACAAGGCCGTCAAAGTGATACGTGAATTTGAGAGGACATTTTCCAAAGGAAGTATGCAGCTTATTAGTGATGGCGCGCAGCAAGCACAAGGGACCACGCTACCTGTGAACATGCGCAGTTGTGAGATAACTCTTCCACTTGATTTTATGGCGCTTAACCAATTGTTAGTCGATGACAATAAAGTGAAAACCATAGAACTACCGTGTGGTCATGAGCAAGTGAGCTTGTCGATGAGTCATCGGTTGAGCAGCAACTTTGCCTATACACGACATGTCTTCGAGCGAACATGTAAGTCCAGTTCACCTGTAACGAGCACGCATGTCATTAATAGCTTGAGTAATGCAGCGGATGTATTAAGCGAGGATCAGATCCAAGCGCATCTTGTCCAAAGTGGGTATGACCCAAAAGTACTTGCCATATTCTTACCTCGCTTATTGAAAAAAGGGGTGTCTGTTTTATCACGCTTATCTTGGTGTGAAATGCTCGATACTGTTTGGCAGAACCATGTTGTAGACATGGAGTATGAGACCTTTACATTTGAGCTGGGCCTTTTAGCCATAGATCTGAGCCATTGGGCGCTTGCAAAATCCTGCATGCTAATGCGTATGGAGATCAGTGGTCCAAGCACGGCCTGTTTACACAATTTAGCTTTATCGGCTTGGGCTACGGGAGAGCTCGATATCGCGAAACAAAGCATCACTTTGGCGCTAGATTTGAACCCTGAAGACACTCAAGTTCAGGGACTAAAATCTGATATTTTGGCCTATCGAAAACGCTGCGCACAGCTAGCTTGGTTTGACCCTTCAATAAAAGATGAGCAAATAGACGAAGGGGAGTTAAAGCTTTTGCCTCTTGGCCAGCATCAACTCGGTGAGTTTTTCTTACAGTATAGTCGCTCAGATATTGCTGAGCGATTACGTAGTGTGCGGTTAAACAATTTTGCTCAACTGGAGTCTATTTGGCCAATTTGGCTTGAGGAAGGGGATCTGAATCAAAAGGCTCACTTTGCGCTAGTACACGAAGACTTTGGTTTAATTGGTGGTGTGGTTGTCGACTTTGATTCGCAGGAACAGTGCGAAGACGAACAAGCAGCTGATGGCTTATTTAGAGCAGCCCATATGTCATTTTGGATTGGTCGAGACTATCAAAACCAAGGCTTTGGTACGGCGGGTGTACAATTAGCGATTTCTCAAACTCAACAGCTTGCAAAGCCTTTACAGTTCTCCAAAATCAAGACTTCAGCCTGGCTACACAATTTTGCATCTAGGCGCATATTGACGCGAACCGGTTTTACCGAAAACAAGCGAATAAAAGCAGGCGGCAGCACACAGGAGGTTTTTTATGAATTGAGTCTTTAGCTTCGAGTTTTATTGCGTGTATAAAATCGCAAACTAGGTAAGGCGCGCAGGAAATGTCTTTGGAGGAAACATGCAAGCCAGTACAAAAGTAAAAGACGCACGACTAGACGATAACGTTAAATATGGTGCTGAAAACACACAGCTACAACAATTGGGGAAGACGATATATCAAACTCAAACATCACTTTCTGTGGCTCAAAGCGCGGCGAAAAAAATGAGTATAGAGGTGCCAAACAGTGAAAATGGAGCTTTGGGCGTCATGTTTGCCGGGCCTCACTCTTTGGGCGCTGTTTCGGGAGAAAAGGCATCTGTTAAAGCCAGTGTATTTAAGGATAGAGTTGCCAGTGAGTATGGTCTATTGCCGGTAAGTAGAGACCCAATGACTAAACGCTCCTTCCTAGCCAGTTTAGAAAATGAATTAAAATTAGATACAGCGGAGGAGCAAAAAGCAGCTCAAAGTGCAGTTTCAACCGCATTTGAAGACAGTGATTGGACATGTGCAGCACCCAAATTACTAATGGACTCTATAGAGCGTAAATCGTCGGGCCCTTACTTTATGAGTGAAGTGTGGTTTGGCCCAGATAAAGCGCCATGGCGTAAGGAGCAGCCGATGGCGTCATGCGTGCATCACTGTGCAAATTTCTTATCGCTGTTAATAAGTAAGTTAAATCGTTTTTCGAACCAGCTGGACCCTTCAGGAGAGAGGCCAGAAACAGAGGCAGACCGAGTCATTGAGAAAGACAGGTTAAGGGTTGTACAAGCGCAGGAGCATGCACGCTTTCAAAAATTGCAGCAACAACAAGCGGATGAAGCGAAAGATCAGCACATCGCAACGGAGAGTGGAAAAATTCAAGCGATGTTGTCTTCAATTTACGAGAAAGACGATAAAGAGATTGAACGTAAATTGGGGTCGGGCACCTATTTCGAAGATACCGTGCTGGCCAAACGCATTATCGAACTATCGGAATCTGCACATAAAGAAATACTCGGTCTTTCAGATAAAAAACGTGCAAGCTTAATTTTTTATGAAACGTTTGACTATGAGGTTCTATCTTTAGGAAAAAACCACGGGTTCAACTTGCAAAGTAAAGACAGTGAAAAGAGCAAGCAAAAGCTGAGGCAGTATTTTACAGAGAAAATGCAAGGCGTGATTGAAGATGTCATAAAAGAAGATGAGTCAGGTGATGACATAACTAAAGTTGTTTTAGAAAAAGGTATATTCAAACTGCCCAAATGACCTTTCTAACTACTTATTTGGGTAGATGATCCTACAGACACTGTCACTTTGGTCATCTTTTAGGTTATCGCCAAACACGAAAAAAGAACGAAACGAATAAGCAGAGGTAATTGATTTCTCTGACTTAGTGCGGTCAAGGAGTATCAAAATGGAAACAGAACAAAAGAAACATGTTTTAATTGGCGCAATGATAAAGGGCCAAGATAACCCGGCTTTCAATAAAGAAGTTGGGAAATGGAAAGATGTTCCGACCGATAAAGTATTTAATAAAAGTGTGCATCGTGGAGGAATTAATTATGTGCCTCCTAAGGGGTATTTTAAATGGGATGTAGCTGGGTTAAATCACAATGTTTCTCGTATTAGAGGTATGGCAGGTTTTTCAGAAGATGACCCAAACTTTCATATTATTGCTAATGTAAATACTTATCAAACTCCAGGGTTTGGAGATATCCCAACAAGTAGCGAACAAAAACATATGACGACATTTGGCAGCGGATGGGCATTGCCTTATAAATTAAATCCGTATTCAGATGCTGACGATTATGAAAAAGATCATCTAAAAGTATTGACGCATTGGCAGAAGTTTCCTTTTGACCCTGAAGAGGAAATGGATGGCAACAATAGTATGGGCCCTGATAATGCCAAGCATGTACTCAGATATCTGACTAAAAAGTATTGGTCAGAAAATAAGAACTTTGTTATTCCGCATCGTGGCCTTAGAAATGAAACCATTAAGCATATCGAAAGCTTAAAAATCATCAATAAAGCCACTGTTGGAGAATACGATTATCTATCCATCATTCACTTAGATGATGATATGCAAATCAAAGATCCGAGTATTGTAAAAACAATACTCGAAGAAAATGAAGTTAGAGCTGACTCTGAAGTATCTAGTACGCGGAAGGAACCCCATGGAGTCGCTTTTTCAACCCCTGGGTATATATATAATATGGAGTCAAACTTACTTGAGTACACGGCGAGTATTTTAAGCCATATTGGGGGGAGGATCACAGAAGATGCTTATCCATCTGAACCTGGGTTAACATTTACGTATAGTAAAGATGTAGAAGAGAATGTATGGCGTGAATTTTTAACTCAGAACCCATGGGGAGTAGAGCACAACAACCTACAGGAATTGCCTTCATACGGTAAAAAGCAACAGGCTGCACGTGTTGAGTCAAAAGAAGGAAGAGCATTTGCCGCGATGTTTTCGAGTTACATGATTGCTCAGCGCAAAGGTCTCACTAAAAATGCGGCCAAATATAAGGTACCAATCAGAAGTAGTGGTTTCTTTTCGGTTGATATGAGCAGTCTCGCCAAGACAGAGATACTAGGTAAAAATGACGGTATTAATCTAAAAAGTCTAGATCTTAACGCCGTACAAGACTTAATCCACACTTACATTAAAAGAAATAAATATCACCCATTAAACAGCTCATCAAGGAGTGCTCAGTCATTCATAAAGTATGTTCTGCCTAAAGTCACTAAATTTGTCAAAAGCGTGATTGAAGATACAGAGACTCCAGAAAGCAGCAAGGCAGATAAAATTTTACGCGCCTTGGAAGAGAAATCTGACGCTTGGTATAAGTCTCTAATGTCACCGGAAAAAGAAGCGCAGCTAATCGATTATATAGATGTTGTTAAGCGCTACTGGGAAGAAAAAGTGCTCGATACTGTGAAATATGTGAATGAAACTTTTAGTGAACATATGAATTTTGAAGAAGTTGATTATGCTGACGTTGTTGATGCGTTAACAGATAGCCAAAATACGAGCCGAACTGAAAACCCATTCGAACTAGATTACGTGACTGGTGAAACCGAATATATTAAATATCTTGGTGAAATTAACACAGCGATAAGTGCGTATACAGATCAAGTTAAAAGCGATTACGCTTAATTAAAAAATAGCTCTATTTTTAATACAGGGCTAGAGGGCATTCAAAATATATCACTTAAATCAGGTCCTTAAAATTTCACCTCAATTGCTGCCTACTTAACCTATTACATTGAACGCTTCATCTAGATTTCGAAGCCGCTTTGGAGCACCTACCAAACCTAAGTTACCGCGTTGCTCCGCAACAACCTGAAAGGGCTATGAATTACACTGTCGAAGGTATGTAAGTGCTGTCCGCAGCAGGTAGCCAATTTAAGTGTAAGTTGGCTTTTCTATAGCGCAGGTTTTCAAGCCTTTTTAATTCTATTCACACCTCTTCATATTTCTTGTCTCAAAAAAAGGAAAACTTTTAAATGCAAAAGCAACAGCAAGAACAGGAGTTAAACCCTGTTTCGCAACTTTACCCCACCAAAACAGCGCTATCAGTCAGCAAGGCACTTGATGCAGATTCTGTAAGTGTCGATTTACTGTCTTCAGGCGTCGACGTTGCAAAACGTTATGCATCTCAAGTTGTTTGGGATCACTTTAATGGAGACCAAACAGCAAAGTTAATCATTGCCAGTGTTTTTAACTACGCAATGACTTCACTTAAGTCTTTAAATCCATGGGTGACAGCCATTGCTCAGGCGTTGGTTTTTCTGGCTAAAGTACCTGCGGGAGTCGTGTCTGCCGTTTTATGGGCTATCGGTAAAATGTGGTTGTGGGTAGCCAATAAATTTTACAATGGAGGCTGGGTAGCCATGGCCTGGGGTGATATAGATGAAGCGTATATCTATCAGTGGCTCAAAAAAGGTAAAGATGCCCACGCAGCATTAAGTGCATTAGTAGAAAACCTAGAAGCGTGGGTTAAGTATATTCAAGATAAGTTATCGAGCAGAGTGGCGGGCTTAATCGGAGTGAGCGCTGATAGCGATCTCTCTGAGGAGCAACCATCTGATACAGACTCCGACTCTGAGACATCGCCAAACATTGTAGACAATAAGTTTATTTCATTGGGTATTAATCAGCCGGACCTAATGGAGTGGGAAGACGGTGTAAATCGACCGAAGCGAGCTGGGCTTCATGGTACGGGCGTGGCGAAGGTAAATCTGCTAGGCCAGCAGTTTGGCGGTGACATTGATATTAAATTGCCATTTGGCTCAGGCTGGGAAGTTTCAGTCGCGCCTGTGTTTGCCAGCCAGCAAGGTGTTGGTTTTAGTGGGTTTATCAGCGCGCATCAAGTGGTAGGTGATGAGCTTGTTGTAAATGAAGAGGGGTTATCTAGCTTTAAAGCCAGTATTGTCGGGTTAGATATTGCGGATAAACGCGTTTATTCAGACCTATTGTCATTGCACTACAACAAACAGCAAAAAGATGTACATTTTTCAGGTGATGCCCATGTGCCGCTTTGGGATAAGAAAAAGCTCGATGGTGACTTTAATTTAAAGCTAGATACAGCCGGTAAATTTAAATCTTCACGAGCAAAAATCTCGTCAACCGATACGTTTGAAGTTATCCCAAATCATTTGTCGGTAAGTAACCTTTCCGGTGAAGTCGAAGTTGCTAAGGATACGGTTCCTGAATTCGAGGTAGGAACAGATGTTTCATTGTATGGCTTGCCAGCAGGGGTTAAAACTTCGGTAACACAAGCAAAGGTTATGTATCACGATGAGCAGCTCGGCGGTGAAATAGAGGAAGCTGAAGTTGAAATACCTGTAAGTAAGCATACCACAATGACGCTGGCTTTGAGTAAAGCAAAATTCACGAAAGATAAAATTGAAGCAGAAAATGCGTATATGGAGCTGGACCACGATAACTCAAAGATAGCCAATGATAAGGCGATTGTGGATTCTAGTTTTTTCTCCGGTAATTTCGACTTTGGTAAAGTTTTTGAACTCAAGCAGTTAAAAGTGCATCAAGGGTTATCATCAATCAAGTTTGAAGGGGGTAAATTTACTTATGAGAAAGATGAAAATAATGGTCTGCAACTACTCCGTGCCCGAATTTTAGGTCTTGAGGCTTATTATGATAATGATAAGCGAGAAGGCGGCATTAAAGGGGAATGGAAAAAAGGCATTGATTTTCCTGCGTTTTCATTAGACTTTCCAGTCGGGGCTGGGTTTGCTGGGGTTGCTATTGATGTTAGTGGTGGGTTTGAGTTTGGTGCAGGAATTGGCGCAACCTTAAACAATAAAGAAGAAGAAAACACCGAAACCGAAATGATATTTAACGTTATTGGTGAGGCATCTGCCAGTGCTAAGGCAAAAGCAAGGATAGAAGCTGGCGCATTTGTTGGAGTACCTTACCTTGCAAAAGTGCAGGGTGGCCTATTTGGTGAGATTAGAGGCGGGGTAGAAGGTAAAGTTCTGGCTTCAGGAAGGCTAAAGTATACGCGTGGTAAAGGAGGAGACAGCTTCGGCCATTTTGGTATTGATAAAGACTGGCCGATGCAAGGTGACTTTAGTTTAACCGGATCTCTCGAAGCTGAGGTGGGAGCGTCCATTAAAGCCAAAGTACTGACATTTGAGAAGGAAATCGCTTCAATTTCTATTGGTGATTGGACATTAGGTGAATATACCTTGGATGGTACTATTAAAAAGAGCCCAGATGGTAAAGGCTATCATATTGAACGCTCCAGCGGGGTATTTACTAACAAAAAGCCAGTGAAAGTTACAAAAGAAAACTTAGGTGTCGATAAGTGGGTTACACAGTTAGAGAAAGATGGCAGTCACATAGAGTACACAGATGAAGAAGCTAAAAGGAAGTTACCTGAAGTCGCGAGAAAAACTGTTTACAGCCCTCTAAGCCGAGATCAAAAAGAGGATATTAAAGAAAGGTATACAAACTTACTTAAGCTGATGCCACAGCAATTGAAATTTGGGAAAATTTATCAGAAATTTAAGGCTGAGCGAGAAAAGCTGCCAAACAGCGGCACATATATTTGGACTTCAAAGGTATGGAGCGAAGCTGTACAGCGTAAGAACTTCTGGTTCATTGAGTTGAGTTGGAGTAAAGCAAAAGTGGCTGACAAACTCGATCAGTATCACAAGGCGAAGTCTATTCTAGACCGAAGAATGATCTTACAAAAGCTTGAAGAAATAGCCACTGATTATCGGGCCAATCGCTCGAAAAGTGAGGAAAATAAGGCCGCTGCACAAGAGTTCTTAGATAGCATTGACAAAGAAAGGCTAATTTTGATGTAGTAGCACCACGTTCTCTATTGATATTACCACAATAGATGTAAGGTGAGTGTAATACCTAGTGTTAATTTTTAGAGTTATGGTTTCTGCAAGTTGGGTAATCGTCCATCATTTGGCGGGTTTTCAACTACACCGATATAACATGTAAAAGGAACACAGGTATGTCTAATCTAATTGGATCTAACACTTCGTGACTCAATCTACACACTTTTAGTTTTTTAAACGCGAGTCAAAATGTAAAGCAGCCACGAGCTGCTTTTTTTATAATTAAAATTATTAAGTTAATATGCCCGATGATAAGGGATTAGTAGTTTTAGGGACAGAGCCATGAATTCGAATTTTCCTGTTTTTGTGCCGAATTACTTGGAAAGTCATGAAAGATATAGGTAGATTTCTATGGTACAATCGCTAAAACTATAAGTTTGAGAAGTAATATAGTGAATAAAATGTATAAACCAGCGCTAATGACTGGTTTTTTGATGCTCGCAGGGTGTGGCGGCTCATCTGATAGTTCTGCAGAAAATAAGCCGAATTTATCTGTTGTTTAAGAGAAGCCAAAACTGACATTCTATGTTAAGACTCGTACGGACTGCGGTACCATTCCTTATCCCAATGCAAGTGTGGTGTTCCATGATGCAGACGGTAACGCCATGGCGACATATATAACTGATAGCGTGGGCTTTTTTAGTCAAGATGTACCAGCTGGTGCCGAGCACGCTTCAGTGTTAGGTGTCGAAGATTATGGCAACAATCGAGTGGGGACAGGCAACACAGGTAAGGTGCGCAAAATACATACCGCATTGGAAATCTCTGAGGGCGCACAATTAGAAACAATTGAGTTTTTTGATGTCACTGGCTCGTGCCCATGCCAAGATGTAACGGTCGATTTTAGTGAACTCGCAGTTACTCATAGTGACTACAATATTTCAAAGTTTGGAAGTGGGATTATCGAGGGTTATCAAGACTCCACCAGCGTATGTGGACACAATCCAAAATTATATTATTCCATAAGCCAATCTGGCTACGATATGAGCAGATTAGCGGTCATTGATGTACCAAAAGCGTCATCGAGTGTGGTAGTCACAGGGAGTGATTTTGCCCATGACAGCGTGAATGTCCCGACCGCACATTTTGCTGAGAAGTCGAAAGTTCATGTGAATGGCCTTGATAGTGTTGGTGAGAAGATTTTACTGAATTACGATAATGCTAGCGAGCATTCTAATTTAAAAATTTACCCCTCACTTTCTAGCATTAATGAGCTGCTTAACTATAAAAGTGTATTAACTTATCCTGAAGAATTACCCGTTATTCACTCATGGGGAGTCATTGCAAACCTTGACAATGTGGGAAAAACAAACGAATTCGCGCTACCAGAAGCGCAGTTTGAACTTGCAGGTGAGCTAACTAAGGCTGTGTTAATGCAAGAACAAGGAGAGGTGTATACCTATAACTTCACGGGCTTAGATACACGCTTACAACATGCGACAATAACTATGAATTTTGAATTACTCGGCTCACCATACAAAAATCTACAATGGAGCTTTTCTAGCGCCTTAAATTCAGAGATCCCAAAGTTAACGTTTGGAGAAGAGTTTCAGGCTTCGAATAAAAGTGTCACCCGAAGTGCATCCCTTCATTTATCAGGTTACGATGGTGCACCAATGAACGTCGTTGATTATAGACAATATGTTCAAAAACATCTTGGTAAGACTTCATTAGGAGATAAGGTATTTATTAGTACCACACAGAGGCTTCAGATGAATTAAAAAATGGCAGCTATTTAGCTGCCATTTTTCTATATAAACTTAGAAGACAATTACTTGATGATAAGTTGATCTTCGTAAGTATAGATGCCATTTGGATCTGTTAGGTTGAACACTTTAACAGCCATTGTTTTGCCCGCAGCATTTTCACACTCGATGATTTGATAAAGCACAGGCTGTGCAGTGTCATTTGTGTATACTTTATCTTGAGTGAATACATCAGCGTGGAAAACATTAGATGTATCTTCGCCGTGGAATAAGCCCAGTGAAACACCACGGTTTGCAACTGTGTGGCAGTATGATTGAGAACGGTTTTGGTTATCTACATTAAGTGTGCTCTTCACACGATATGCAGAATGGTAACCAAAAGAATATGGTTGGTTTACGAATTCACCAGCCGGCTCAACTGTAATATCCCAATTTACAATTGGTGCACCAGGTACATTTACAAGTACGTGGTACCAAGTGTTGTCGGCATCATAACAGCCAAGTTTAAGTAATTTAGAATCTGTTAGGCGCTCTTCAGGGATACCGTTATTAATACCGATTGTTGCTTGACCAACGATGTTAGCATCTGGTTGAACAGCGGCATTAACAATGTGGCTGCCATCAACGTTTGAATATAGGTTGCCGTACTCACAACGTGCACCGTCACGCAACTCAATGTCAGCTGAGAAGTTATGAGCAAATTCACTTGTGATCACTACACGGCTAACAGGGCCATCAGCATATACAGTGTGGCGATCATAACCATTTGTATCAGCGATATTGATAGGCGCAGCAACCGCACTTACAGAAGTTAACATTGCAGCAGCGAACGTACCTAATTTAAACATTTTCATTTTTAATCCTTTGGATAGTTTTTAAAACCAGCCTCATTGTGCTGGACTTTCACTTGTCAGTTTTAGTTATCACTTGGGCCCAAAGCGGTAACGCGTAGTAAAAGTAGCAAACAAAAATAAGGTCGGCAAATCAGGTGTGTCTTTTTCAATTTATGTGTTTATTAATATTTATTTTTATAAAAAACAGTTGGGTAGGCTTTTTGTAAGTGAAGATCGTAAACTGAATTAAGGTAAATGAAATAATTCATAATGAACCCTCATGGATTCTGCGTAACTCATTTTACTAAGGTAATGAATTATATGTTCGCAAAAGCGCTTTACTGAATATGCATCTGGGGTGATATGTTACCGAGAGCGAAAAGTGCGCATTTGTTGTTCTTGTCGTATAGCTCTGTGAACACGTATTTTAGAGGTGAAAGTTAAGCTGTAGAGACGCTACGTAGTTGTATGGTAAGGCTAGTAACCTTTTATTGAATAGTTTTTACAGCGTCTTGTAATTTTTGCTCTGACCATTTCTCTGGTTTTGAAGGGGCTTCTCCTTGACGTAAAGTTGATCCAGTACCCGGCTCGGAAATAACGACTCGCCCAAATTGGTTTTCAATGATGAGGGGGTGTTCGCTGTCAAGCAAGATAACATCAATTGTTTCTTGGCTATAAAGGTTACCGCCCCAAAAGTCAGTGCCCCTAATACCGATTGATCCCAATGGTGTTTTAATTTTGAAATTAGGCCGTGCAACTTTAGTTATTTCTCCTGTTACAACTCTAAAAGCACCAGTTACAAATTCGAGAGTGGCATTGGGCGTTTGATGATGCGCTCCATGATTAAATTCTAAGACTGAAAACTGCGTTTCCGCGCCTAATGTGAGGATGGTGCCTTCACTAAACTTTATTTGCGCGCGGGCTTTGTCCCCTGTAAAAATGAGATCGTTATTGTAAATTGCAGACTTTCGCTTTAACTTTCGTTGATTTTTATTTTGCTCTGCTACCACGAAATGTTTGGCTAACATGGTTTTCGCGACTTGCTCAGAGCTTACTGAAAGTGAAAGAAAGCAAAAACATAATGCTGTAATAAGCTTCATTCGTTCCTCAAACCTGACATCAACAAATTTTATCCATAACTAAGGTTTTAGTCCTTTTATAAATTTAGCGCAAATAATCAATCACAAATTCAAGACGGCTACGTCGTCAGAGTGAAAGAAACAAAAACGGTAGCGATTTTTTGTGCGTGTGAATACATCAATGCAACAAAGTGAGCCTTTGGCTGTAATGAAAACAAGTGCAATGCAGTGGGCGCGTATGCAACTGCACACCAAGTCTTGCCTGAACGATTCTATTTTAGGTCAACTGAATCATTTCTTTAGGCCTGAACCAATACTTCACTCTCCTATTTTTAAAGTACTTAGCAGTAATATGGACGGTGATTTTTGTTTAGGTGGTGATTTAACATTGTTAGCAGAGCTCGTTGAGCGAAGAGATAAAAGAGGGTTATATAGTTATGCAACAAACTACTTAACACTTGTTAATCAACTACTTTGTGGCTCGAGAGAAAACTTTACGAGTGTTGCGGTGGTGCAGGGGCGTGCTTTTGGCGCTGGTATGTTGGTTGCGCTTGCTGCGGACATTGTGGTTGTTGAGTCTCAAGCTGAATTTATGAACTCAAGTATGTTATTCGAAGAATACCCATGTGCGGTGTTAGCGAAAAAGTTACGTAACAGTGCCTCTCGTGACGTGATTATGGAAGTGCTTTGCTCCGGTAAACGATATAGCGCACAAGCATTGTTTGAATTGGGGATGATAGATGTGGTGTGTGAAAAAGGGGATGCAGAGAGGCAAGTCTATGAGATCATCGCGCGTGCAAAGCAGTCTCATTACGGGCGTATTGCTTTACAAAACTATCGAAAAAATAGCGTTGGCCTAACACATAGAACAAGAAAGTTGTTGGTGGATAAGTGGGTTTCAAATATCAGCGATTGTGACGCTCGCTTCGTGCAGTATTTACGCAGACTCGGGCGATTGCAAAGCGAATGAGAGTAGTGTGAGTTGGCAAACTGTCTTGCGCGCAAGGATGGGGCACAGTTTGCCTTTTTTCACTCAGGAAATTGTACTTTTAGTCCGCCCATTAGACGAGAATATACAGATGATAGAAATACTCAACGCAAGCACGATATTTAACTTACTCCTAGACAAAGGAGTGTTAATTGTACCTACTGCAGGACCTTTAGACGTCGTCTCTAAGGGAATGATATGCCAAGGTGAAATTGCTGTTCAAGACGATATAGAAAAGTTTTTACAAAAAAAAGTAAATATGTCTCCATACATTCAGGGGGCATACGTCGCTGGTGGCGCAGTAACTTTTAGTGCAATTAACGATATCGTATTGTCTGACGTCACATTCAAAGGTGGTGCGCCAATTGTTTTAAAAGGTGATATAAAATGTTCACTAAGCGTCATTCCAGCTTTAAATGATAAAGGGATCCCAGACCCGTCTCCACCTACCGAATTAACCGTAAAGTTCGTGCCTACTCAGCCAATTACTGTATCTAAATAACTTTACAACTGGCGTAGCGAGAAAGTGTTGTACGTTTCAAATAAGACAATGCACAAAGAAGAGATACTTTCACTTTACTTGCAATCTGTTTTCAATTTAATTACAAGTCGGGCGGCCATTAAAAATGGGCGATAAAAGGGAATTACATGTTTTATTCAAAGAAAACAGCGCGAACGATAATTTGTGCCTCTGGCTTTTTTTGGGTTCTCAGTGGGTGTTATAAGGAGGGCTTTATTCAGGGGAGTAACGAGCTGATATTAAATGGCAGCTTGTTAAAAGGGCCTGTGAGTAGTGCGACGATCACCATTACTGACTATGAAAATAAAGTTATTTGGCAAGGTGCTAGCGACCAGCACGGTAATTTTAGTAGCCGTTTAAGTATTGTTGAAGATAGCTTATTTACTGTACGTATGGGAGTTGAGAAAAGCACTGAGATGATTTGTGACGCGTTGGAGTGTTTTGATCAACGTGGCAACCTCATTGCTAGTTATGCAGAAGAGGTTTTACTCTCTGAGCTTGGCAATATTCAATTAAAATCATTAGGCTCTTCAAATTCAACCAAAACTTCCTTTCAAGTTAATGCATTTACAACTCTTGTTTATGATCAGGTGGAGGGGCGGTTAGAAGATGGCATTTCTAACAGCGGGCTGGAACGAGTTGCTCGTGATGCCAGCAAGGTTATTTTGACTGCCCTTAACTTAGATATAGATGAAACCAACTTGCTAGATACACACGTTCTTTATTTAGACCAAGCAAGCGATGAACAGAAACAAAATAATGAGGCAACAATATTGGCAATTGTCAATGCTGCCATGGCAGCTGACCTGTCAGCACTTTCAAATATTTCTCATGCGATTTCTGATTTTAATAACAATCCAAATAGCGACGTGGATCGCGTTAACTTATCAAAACTGAAAACGGAGCTAATGGGGAGCGCCAAAAGACTTGTTGATAGTGGCGAAGTGTCAAACCTACCCTCATCGGTGGCCACAAATATAGAACTTGCAAAGAACAATGAAATAAAATTTGAATCATTGATCGCGGCAAATGAAGCATTATCTGCGCAAATCGAAGTAGTCAATGCGCAAAGTCGTATCTCAGGGGGCAGTGGTGGAAGCAATTAAGTACAGGATTGATGAGATATGAATATCAAAGTTATTAATTGCGGTATACTGCTGTGCATATTGAGCGTTAGCTTTACATCGGTTTCTGCGCCTATTTTCAGCCAAAAAAGCGCGAAAATAGAAACGCGTACTTGGCAAGAAAAATTAAATTACTTTGGTAGCGTATCTACTCAAAGGCAATCATTATCCCTTGGTCGACAGCCTGTAAACTCAGCCATTGAGTCAGATAGTTTTGATGGTGATGCGACTGCAATTGAAGCAAACCTATCAATAGGTGGTAAATTATTCCCTTCAGGTTCGATATATACCGAGTTGACGCTCGACCAAACTGAGCTTGAAGGCGAAATTAGTCGCGTAGGCGAAGCGCGATTTTCAGATTTTGTTGGTTACCGTAGGTATAAGTCTATGCTAGAAGTTTTTTATGAGCATGCCTTTGAACATGGAGTTAGTGTCGGAGTTGATATATACGGTGGTTCAGAGCGTTATCGACAAAAAGACAGTAGCATCACGGATAAAGAAATGGGCGGCGCATTTATTGCCAGTAAACTCATTAAGCTGGGAGTTGCTGAATTAGACATTGATTATGTAGCCAGCTACCGAAGGTTGATACCTGGAAATCGAGAGAGCGCCGCGCGAGGACAGGTTTACCATAGTATTTTGACTGAATACGCATACCCGTTGACAGGTCAGTTGAGTGGTTTTATCGGCGCACGCGTGTCTTGGTTCCCAAATCACAACCCACTTGGTTATTGGGGTAGTCAAGGTCGATATGCACTTTCTTCAGAGTTAGCTTATCGCTTTCAAGGCAGTTCATTGCTCGCACTGCAACTAGAAAAACTTTGGCTTTCAAATAATCGTTCTATTCTCACTATTGCAATGAAGTTTGAATATCGCTTTAGTAGTTACAAAACCAAAAGGCGGAAAAGGAACTATAAAGTACCTAACTTATTGATAAGGTAAATGAATATGCAAAAAGCAGTGAATCTTAAAATTGCGTTATTTGGTGGAGCGGGAATAGGATTGCTGTTTGGGGTTGTTATGGGTACTACGGTTACGCCAACGGTAACCTTGTTGTTAGGTGCCTTAACAACTATTTTGGCCGCAATACTGGGTTTAAACGATCGTCACTTTAATGATGCCAAAGCCGTCAGAATAGGCTCCTTTGGGATAGCGTGTGTATTGGGCGCATATTTAGGGGTTTACGTGAGAACTCACAACTTGCTGGCGCCATCGCTTACTGATTTGAAAGGTCAATATATGGCTGTTGGGTACACCAAACAGCAAGCTTTGCAGCTGTTAACTCTAAAAGAGTTCGGTTTAAATCTAAGTCAAGTCAGTTCAACAAGCCATCCGCTGCAAACAGACTCAGACTCACTACCGGCATATGAAATGCCATTGGTGCACGACGCTCAAGTGACTCGTATGAACAATCAGCATAGCAGCTTGTTATTCAGCGCAGCCGTTGAGGTAAGCGGATGTGATGAGCTTTTGTATACTGATGAAACTCTTGCTCTCGACGAGGTACTCAACAACTTTGAATTGACCGGAGGATTGTGGGCGCAAATAGCCGAGAATGTGTCTTCACTCTACGAGGCAAATGAGCAAAAGTATGTCCTACTCGCTACGCGAGATGCACTATGCATGTCGAAAGATTATGTTGAGCACTGCCCAGATGGTGTGACATGGTCTCAGGTTTCTAGTTTGTCTCTAGCGCAAACGAAGTTTGGGCCAAATTGGCAGCCTGTTTTCGATAGTATTTCTGAGGCAAAAATCACTGACGAGCAAAAGTTTACTGTCTTGAAATTGACACATAACACTTTGTGTACAGCGTTGTAGGCGGTGATGTGTGATTCCGCGAATCATGCTTACTATATTGCTCTTAATAACAGGACCAGTTGGCACAAGTCAGGCTGCTATAGATCCAGAAGTGCTAAGTAGCAGCACCGTAAGAGTGATTGTCAAAAAGCCACATGGAGAAATGAGCGTAGCGACAGGGTTTATTTGGCTCAAACCTCACTGGGTGGTTACCGCCTTACATGTGCTAGACCCAGAACCAAAAAGCAAAGTGATTATTGACTACGGTAAAAAAAAAAGCGCCTTGCTAAAGTTCATCGGGTACTACCTAAGGCAGATTTGGTGTTACTTGAAGTAGCAAGACCGGTCTCAGGGTGGCAACCTATCAAGCAGTTTAAATCAAATAAGCCTAAATATAGAGCAAGTGTTACTGCACTCGGGTTCCATCATGGGGCGCTTGCGATGAGCACCCGCGAGTTACTCAAAGGATATGCCAAGCCAGAAATATTAAAGCAGTTTCTTCCGCCTTATGCGGTAAAAATGCTATCGAAAACGAAATCCCCCCATATCGAGTTACCCATTTATTATCTAGATGGCAGTTTGCTACCTGGTTTCTCAGGCGCGCCAATCTTCGATAGTGAAGGGGCCTTGATAGGCATTGGTAATGGTGGTTTGGAAAATGGCGCTGCAAATGTAAGTTGGGTGATACCAGCAAGCCATTTAGATTCTCTTATTGCATCAGAGTACAAAACCATTCCTGCTGCTTTACGAGAATCCTCCAGTTTATTTACTCTGGATAAGGTCAGCAGTACGGCCAAAACTCATCACAACATAGGGTGGCAAGCACCTTGGCAGTGGTTGATTAACAGTGCGGTGGCAACTACCAAGTCAGTAGAAAATACAACATTTGTGCCATTTATCTCTCCGCCGAGCCGCGTAAACTACCAAAACTTTCAATTTGTTAAGATAAAGACTCGCAGCCTAAACCAATTCTCACATAGCAGTGGTAACCCCGAAGAGATTGTGCAGGTGGTAAAACTCTTTAGATCTATTTTTGGTGATATAGAGTTGGATTTTGCAGCGCAAGCCTTCGATGTCTACTCAGACGCCTATTATGGACTTAATATTGTTATTCCCTCAGGTACACAGCTGTACACCGATGATGATGGTTACTTGCTAGCAAAAAGCGAGCAGTTGTGCCAGTTGTGCTTTTTTGAACTTCAGTATCATGCAAGGGATTTAAATACGAAACAAAGGCAATATATTGAAAAAGACGCGATGACTTTTTTATTTCGTAAGTTAGACGAACATTGGAATGAACTAAACGAGGAAGGCGTCTATGAAGAATATAAAGACTTTAGGCAGCTATTAGAGTTTGGAGGTAGGCGATATGTGGCCAATGGTTTATTCGCAAACTTTAATGAGCCCATGACTTTACGTCATGAAGTGAATTACGTTTCAATCGCAACCAATAGAGAAAGCTGGTTGCAAGCACAAGCGATTAACAGCCAGTTTAACGATGACTACATGAGTCAACTACTAAAGAACCCCAAATTAAACTGCAAGAAAATTTCATTATCTAGTGAACAAGTTTCACTCTGTCTTTCCTTGGAAACGGCATTCTCATTACTTGCCAGTGTTCACCTGACAGGCTTTTCCAACCGTTTCAATAGTCTATAACTAAACGAAAACCTCTCTCTTCTTTTACGTACTTTTGCTATCTGCTTTTCTGCCCGTTTATAAGCGGCGCATGTGTATCTCAAAAAAGTCACAGTTATTTTTCACAGCGCCAAATAAGAGGCGTCTTAGCCATACAAAATAATTTACAAGACACATCGGTTGGGACTGATGTGGCGGAGCCGTGGTAAAGGCTCTTTGTCTTAAAAGGCGCAGGCTTGTTTGAGTGGGTTTATTCCCATTGATTTGCCACTCGATAGGTTTTTAAGTTAGCCGGGTTTGCGCCTCATTTACCCAATTCTTGCCGTACTGGCTCATTAGAATGTAATTATCAACGTAAGGAAATATTATGCCTCAATATAAAACCCCAGACGTCTATGTCCAAGAGAAATCAACACTGCCGCCTTCTGTGGCAGAAGTTGCAACGGCCATTCCGGCTTTCATTGGTTACACTACCAAACTGAACGAAGCAGGTGATGCTCCAGCATACGAGAATACACCAGTTCGTATTACGAGCATGGTTGAATTTGAAGCTGTATTTGGTGGTGCTTATCAAGAGAGCTTTAAGCTTAAACCTAAGTCAGCGGGCGGCTTTGCTGTGATGTCTCCAGAAGGTGAGCTAGAAGATGCACAATACTTCTTGCATCAAGCTGTAAGCCACTACTTTGCTAATGGCGGTGGCGCGTGTTACATCATAAGTATTGGTACTGCTGGTGGAACGTTATCAGCTGAAGGCTTCACTAAGGCAATTGATTTACTTAATAAAGTTGACGAAGTAACGCTAATATCTAGCCCAGAGTCAATTGGCTTGGATACAACAAAGCACTACGAAGTACAAAATAAAACGCTCGTACATGCTGAAAAAAGAATGGACCGTTTTGCACTTGTCGATGTACAAATGCAAGCTGCTGAAGACAGCATCGACCCTATCTCTGAAGATGCAACAGCACTTCGCGCGGGTGCGACACTAGGTCTTAAATATGGTGCCGCATATTATCCATACCTTACAACGACGATTGCCCGTGCATATGATGCGACTAAAGTCATTGTGAGTGCGCCGTTGACTGCACAAGTCTGGTGGCCAAAAGACTCGTCACACAAATTGGTTTGCCTAAACGGCGCTGACTGGGCCGATATCGGTGAAGACTACTTGCTACCAAGTGGCAATAATACAGATGTTATTGATGGTGATGATTACGATCCATCTGGCAAACGCTACTTAGTGCCTGAAACAGTATTTGCTACAGATGATACAAGTTATTACCGTTTAACTGATGGTGTTGAAGTTAAGCTTGAAAACGGTGCAATCGTTGAAACAGGTGGTACTCCATTAGTAATCGAAGACGAATTCGAACTTACACCTGTTACATTGGATTCACTTCAACTTGCAGCGATTGGGGACCCAGCTTATCCATTCTCATCAGCAGATGTTTACAACCAAGTTAAAGCTGAACTTGGTAAAAACTACCTTGATCTACCTCCTTCACCTGCAATAGCTGGTGTTATGGCTAAAACGGACAAGGACCGCGGTGTATGGAAAGCGCCAGCTAATGCAGCGCTTGCACAAGTACTCATGCCAAAACTAACTATCGACAATGCAGACCAAGAAGGTCTAAACGTTGATGCGACATCAGGTAAGTCAATCAATGCTATTCGCACATTTGTTGGTAAAGGCACACTGGTATGGGGTGCACGTACGCTTGCCGGTAATGACAATGAATGGCGCTACGTGTCTGTTCGTCGTTTGTTCAACATGGTTGAAGAGTCTGTTCAAAAAGCAACACACTTTGCTGTATTTGAGCCAAATACGCCATTCACATGGTTAAAGCTAAAAACCATGATTGAAAGTTATTTAGAAAGCTTATGGCGTTCTGGTGCATTCTTTGGTGAAACGCCAGAGCAGGCGTTTTTCGTTAACGTCGGCCTAGGTCAAACAATGACTGAAGATGATATTAACAATGGCCTGATGAACATTGAAATTGGTCTTGCAGCGGTTCGTCCTGCTGAATTCATCGTACTAACTTTCTCTCACAAAAGCTTAGAGGGCTAACCTTAGCGCTTTTTGATTATCAGCGAGTCACAACGTCTATTTGGCCCATTGAGATGCCAAATAGACACCTATTTTTCACTACAGCATAGCTGTAATTACAGTATTTTTTGGAGTTATTAAATGGCTACTACTAAAGCAGATATCGCAGCAGAATATCCAATTCCGGTCTATCGATTTGTTGTCAGTTTTGGCGAAGAAAGCATTCCTTTTTCAGAAGTTTCTGGCCTAGATATTGGTGTTGAAACTATCACTTACAAAGATGGTTATGGCAAAAAGCATATGCCTGGGCAACCAACTGACGTGAACATTACGCTAAAGCGCGGCTTAGTTAAGCAAAAGAGCCAGTTCTACGATTGGATTTCTTCTATCAGCTTAAACCTTGTGGATAAAAAGGACATCACAATTTCACTAACCAATGAAGATCGCTCTCAGCCTCTCGTTACTTGGAAAGTAATCAATGCATTTCCTAAGAAGTTGACGGCACCTAGCATCAATGGTGGTTCAAATGAAGCGAGTGTTGAGTCACTAGAAATGATGGCTGACGATATTAAGATCGAATTTCATTAATTTTATTCTCTTTTTTTGGGGCACGAGAGTGCCCATTTAGGTGTGAAATATGTTTCAAGATCCTAGAACACCAATGGTTGGGTATCGTTTTCTTGTCAGCATTGTTACGGCCGGCATCCCCAACCCCGTTGATATTTTATTTAAAGAAGTCAGTGGGCTGAAAATGGCTAGGAGCGTCGAATATACCAACAACCGAGTAAGTGTTGCGAATGCAAAGCAGGCCAGAGCCTTGACCCTAAAAAGAGGCGTTTTCCAAGGAGGTAGTTTATTAATGCTACAAAACTTGGTATTTGGCGATGCGTGGAGCACCTATTTGGTTAAAAACGATATCTTAGTCACGATTTTAGATGACAACTTTTTGCCTTCTCAAGCATGGCTCGTTCAAAATGCATTTTTGGAAAGTTGGGAGTGGGAAGGTGTTGATGCTGGCCGAAATGACGTTTTAATTGAGTCACTTAGCTTTAGTTATCGAGACCTCATTTCTGTGCCAATTCCAGGCTTACCTTCATAACAAGGAGTAAGCAACATATGGAAATAAAGTGTAATCAAGTGCATGTCAAAGCACGTATTCGAGCGGACCAATCAGGTGATGCAGCCGCTGAAAGTTCAGCCGACTCTTCTCAACAGGCGCCAGCAATCGAAAAACATAGTAATGCGGTCGGCCGCTATGAAGTTCAGGAGTTGCTTTGTCAATTGGAAGCGGATTTAAAGCGCTACATTGAATTTAGGTTTGCAAAGTTTGGTAAAGAAAAAAGGCCCTGACTATGAATAAATCAAGCGGAATTAACGCAAGTGGTTTGCCACTTTGCAAGGTGACATTCTATAAGAAAATTGAACGAGGAGATGGTAATAAATTAGGGGAATTAACGTTGCCTTATGACCCAAAATCTCTAAACGTGACGCATCAGAATCATTTGGTAGAGTCAAAGATCATTGGCTCGGAGAGTGGGTCAGCTCGATACCAGAAGTCACCAACCTCGATTCTTACTATTAAATTCCTATTGGACGATACCATCATTGAAACGCCTGGTCAGCTTGCGATGGGAGAAAGTGGTGAAACAGAGACTGAAGACAGCATTCAACAATTGTTAAAGTACGGTCTTGCCGTGCAAGGTGAAACTCATTTGCCTGCATTCGTGACCATTATGCCTTTGAATATGGTGTTAAATCACGGTGCAGATGGTGGTTTCCACGGTATGCTCAATGACATCAATGTCATCAGTGAACTTGTTAATGGCAAAGGCAATCGCGTCAAAGCACAGGTTGTTTGTAACGTATCTGAGTGCCTGTCGAACAAAGAAATTAAACTCAGGACCGGTAAAAGCTCGCCAGACTTAACCCATGTACTCCAACATAAGGCTGGAGATAGTGTGATAGCCCAAGTCACTTCAATTTATGGCGAACCTAGCTACGTACATCAGGTGGCAAGCGTGAATAAACTGGCTTCAATTCGCAGCGCTGATGTGGGAGCTGAAATTATTTACCCGCCTTTGGAGCGCTGATATGGATATACGTTACACCATTTTAGTCGACGGCAGTGAAAAAAAACTGGAAGTCGGTGTTAAGGAGATGGTCGCTCGTAGAGGCGTAAATCAGATCCCCGAATTATCAATTATTTTCGCTGATGGAGACATGGCAGAAGAAACTTTCTCGCTGTCTCTGTCTAAAGACTTTCCGCCGGGTAAATCAATTGAAGTGAAAGCTGGCTTCGGTGATGCCGCGCAAATTACCGTTTTTTCTGGGGTGATCACTGGAGGTAAAATTGGCTATTGTTGCGAGCCTTTTGTGCAAGTCTCCGCGAAAGGAGAGGCAAATAAGCTTTGCCAATCGAGAATCAGTAAACTGTACAAGCCTGACTCAACTGACACAGACATCCTGAATGATTTGCTTACGCCTTGTTCGGGTAAAAAGACGGTAGCTGACAGTAAAATTAAACATTATCAATATCTAATGGTTGAGAAAAAGCCATGGGAAGTGTTGATGAACCGAATTTTGACCAATGGCTTTGTTTTTTACGAAGAAGAGGGCGGCATTAATATCGTTGATTTGACTAAGCATACTCCAACCACCACAGGGTTTAATGTCGCAATGGACGGGTGTACTGAGTTTGAACTCTGTTTAGATAACAGCTCCTACGCGAAAAAAGTCGATCACAGTGCTTGGGATATTAAAACTCAGGCTATGCTTGTTGAAGACCATGATTCGGGTGAAAAAAAGGATGGCGGGACCGCTGATATTGTCATCAAGTCTCAAGCACCTATAGACAAAGTGGAGATAGCGGCGAAAGCAAAAGCTGAGCAAACCTACCGCCTTTGGGATACCCAACAAGGGCGCATTCAAGTTGATATGTCTGTGGCTGAGTCACTTCATAACGTAAAGTTGCTAGAAGCAATAACTGTATCCGGTGCTGGTGAGAGCAATAAAGCGGACTACATGATCAGCGAAATTCATCATCACTTGTCCAATCAAGGGTGGTTTTGCGAGTTCACTTTAGGCTTATCTTTAGTAAACAGTGGTTGGTCACAGTGGGAAAAGTTAACGCCAACCCCCGTCGTAGTTGGTAAAGTCGCTGAATTCAAAGAAGACAAAGAAAAGCTTCATCGGATCCCGCTCACTTTACATAGTCTAACAACGGAACCTATTTGGGCTCGGTTACTTACTCCTTACGTTGGTGTCGAAGAAGGGCTGTTTTTACCGCCAGATCAAGATACAGAAGTCATTGTGGACTTTATTGGTGGTGATGCAAGATTTCCGGTCATTATAGGCGCTGTTCACAACCCCGTCGCTAAGCCTCCACTAGGTGGCTATAAAAAGGAATATGACGTCCGAGGGTTAGTGTTCAAAGAGCAGGCTATGGGGTTGAAATTTACCTTTAAAAAGCCACACATCATTATGGAAGGCAGTAAAGACCACTCAATTTCACTGGGTGAAAGCTCGGGCTATAGCTTGTCGCAAAAAGACAAAGCGGGTATGACTGCAAAAACTGATGTGGTGATTAAAACTCCAGATGACAGTCAAATCAAGATGGATAAATCCATCACCCTTGAAAGTCAGAAAGTCGCTGTAGTGACGGACAAAATGGAAATTGGATAAAGAGGAATTATAATATGGACCAATCATTTCTTGGAAGGGGATGGGGCTTTCCACCTCAATTTGCAAGTCCAGACTCAGGGCCTGAAATGGCTGAAGGAGAAGAGCTTGTAAAGCAGGCGATCTCCACAGCTTTGAATACACTAAAAGGTGAGCGACCATTTTGGTCTGAACTTGGCTCAGGGCTATCAAACTTTGTGTTTGAGGACGCTAATGAAGCCGCGCTTGTTACCTTAAAGCAAGAGATTTCAGCCACTCTGCTCAATCACGAACCTAGGATTATATTAGAAGATATTTCCTTCGACCCACAAAAACTCTATGACGGAGTACTACTGATTGAGCTGACCTATCTGATTCGTAAGACAAACAGCCGCAGCAATATGGTATTTCCATTTTATTTGTCTGAACAGTCTGTCTAACAGCTTTTGCTGGTGGTTCCTCACACTCTGAGCGACACCTTTACTTATTTTATCTTTGCACTGTTGCAATCTGCATGAACGCCGTAATACACAACAGCTTGCCAACTTAGGTTGGTACGTGTGGTTACGTTTACGCGTTCGTTTTTCGAAATTATAAGGTAATCACATGGCTTCTAAGTCTCGTAGTCTTTCACATATTACCCATTACCAAACCGGGTTGAGTCAAACTGGGCGTCTAATACCTGAGCTCTCAAGTGGGTTTTACGAAATAGAGCCGCGCTCAATTGAGCAGTGGCTGAGCTATCTAACTAAGATAGCTGAACAAACAAACTTTATTGGCACAGATACATGGCGTCCAGTGCAAACTTGGTACAAGATACTACCTGATTCAGAAAAGTTCGCAGCGTTGAGTACATATGTATTGACTGGCAAAGCTGATGAGTTAACGGCCAAAATTGCAGAACGTCCAGACTTAGCGTTGTTACTGTCTTTTGTTGATTTACTGTCTCATACCCAGCGTCAATTTAATGAATTTATTGAACTTCACTTAAACCATTATTACCGTGATGTCCTTGGTTTTGAGCCTTTGGCTGCCGAACCTGATGCTGCGCATATACTGATTGCTCTCAATGAAGTGGACTCAATGACTTTACAGCCAGGGACCGAGTTCGATGGCGGTAAAGATGAAGAGGGCAATGATCTTACATATCTATCAACTGAACCCAATGCCATTAATCGAGCAGTGGTTGACAATGTCACCACTGTAAATAAGCTCACATCAGCGTCTGGTTTAGATATATGCCGCCATGTACTCCGTGATACTGAACAGAGTATAGAGCTCGAATCGAGCGTGATGACGTTTGGTGACAACAAGGTAAATGAGTTAGAGCCTGAAGTGGAAATTGGCTTCAAAGTAGCATCACAAGACTTGTTCCTATCTAGTGGTAAACGTATTATTTCAATGCGATTTTCCAGAGATGAATTTGGTGAGAGCCCGCTGGACCTAACCGCTTGGTTAGAGAGCTTTGATGTATGGGTCAGTACTGAAGATGGCCCCGTTTTGTTGTCAGCAGAGCAGCTATCTCTGAATTCCGAAAACAGTGAAATTAACATCACCATTGATGAGTTATTTGCGCCAATTTCGCCAGTATCTGACACCTATATTGGGCAAGATAAAGTGCTCCCTTATTTGGCGTTTGTACTTAAAAAATCTAAGTACCAAGCGCTATATAGCATCGACTTAGACAAACGTGAAAAATTATTAGAGTCCCTTACCTTAAATGAAGTGCAAGAAGTACGGATCTGCGTATTAGTGATAGGCGCATATGGATTAATAGGTAACAACGGCATTGGCTTTTTAGATATGACTAAGCCTTTTGAGCCCTTTGGTTTCGCGCCGCAATTAGCCGAAAAATTTGAATTTACGCATCCAGAGTTACTGTGTAAACGTGTAACGCGAGCAAGCGTCGAGCTAAATTGGGTCGGGAGACCAGATGATTTTGATAAGTATTACAAGACTTATCTCGACTACCAAAGTATCGTTACATCTTCTCTAGATACAAAGAAGCCGGAAACAACGCCCTCATGGCCAATAAACCAAGTCCTCATTTCTCAGTCAGATGAAACTTATGGGGATACCCATCACAAAATACAGTCGGATTTATTTTATAACGACGACCTTTGGGATAGCGAGCAGGTACAGGTTTTACAAGCAAAAAGTTTACCTAGTAACGAAAATAATATTGCGACGAATCGGCTCGCTTTCACCTTTGACGATGACAATGGAACTCGCGATTACTTGACGTTACCTTTCAATTTAACGCAAGCGAAAGAGTGGCCTAAATGGTATACATTTGAATTGTCGAATCAGGACTTTGGACACCCATACCATTTAAAAGTTGCTGAGTATTACGCATATCAAAACAGCATTAATTTAATCACGAGGGGCCCAACAGGTGGGGACTTTATGCCTGTTCAGGTACCGGAGCCTTATACCCCATTACTAGACTCCATGAAACTCAACTATTACAGCCAGAGTATTTCACGTGCACAAAGGGATGCCATTGGCAATTCAATTTGGATTGAACATATTTCTCCAATCGGCAGGCAATTACAGTTACTTGAAGACCAGAACAGTCTGCACCTGTTACCGCAGATTGAAAATTTAGGCTATTTATACATTGCACTCGGCACTATGGTGACACCAGGTCAATGCAGCGTGCTATTTCAAGTAGAAGCGGTTGATGGGTATAACTTTGTTGAGCAGCCGGAGTTTAAGTGGGAATACTACAACCAAGGGAAGTGGCATCATTTTAGTCGCGAGGACTCTCAAGGTATAGGTGGTGAAGGTCGTATTTTGCAAGACAACACCTATGATTTATTGGATTCTGGCATCATTATTTTCTCTTTCCCCGAGTTCGATTTAACCGATCAATTTAATCACGACGGCAAAGTTTGGATCCGTGCTGCAATTGACTCTTCAGTACTATCGAGTGATTACACACACCCAATCTACTCTAGACTAAAAGGCGTTCATTCGCAGGCGGTAAAAGTCACACTGGGTTCAACAGGGCATCCAGAGCCTCACTATTTGAAGCCTCTTCCTGCTGAGACCATTACAAAACTGGTAACAACAGATCCGCTAATATCATCCGTCGAGCAACCATTCGATAGTTTCGGCGCACGTGTTAAAGAAGATGATAGCCGTATTAACTTGCGTGTGAGTGAACGCCTTAGGCATAGGGATCGATTGTTAACAGGTTGGGACTTTGAACATCATACACTGCAAACATTCCCTGAATTGCATACGGTGCGTGCTTATAAAACGAGTGACGGTGTAAACATGATGGTGATCCCACTTAACCATGACACTGAACTATTACAGCCTAAAGTACCCAGATATTTGATGCGTCAGATCCAGGACGAAGTTGAATTACGCTCGGTGCCCAACTTAGACATCACGGTTGTTGACCCAATCTATGTGGAAGTCCAACTAGAGATCATTATTCAAATCGATCCTCGGTTTGATATCCAAACAACCGTGATAGAGCTTAACGCTCTTGTTGTCGATACCCTAACACCATGGAATAAGAGTGATGAGAAATTATCTCATACCATCTATTTGGCGGATGTTGCGCAAGCTTTAGAAATGCATCAGGCAGTAAAAATGGTACAAGTTATCCGAGGCAAGCGTCTCGATGACAAAATTCGTCAATATGCACAGGTATCGCCTAAGAGCATGGACGAAATTCTGGTGCCCAGCCGAAACCACAAGATATCCCTGACGAATGTGGCCGGAGATGTTTTTGAAGGTATCGGAAAGTGGAAAATTCAACATAACTTTGTGGTGCAGTAGTGCACCACTGACCACGGTCTCTAAACACTCACATCTGCGTTCACAGATATGAACGCACTCCGTCTATTCAAATATTGACCAAATTCCCAGAGGAAAAACATGGAACCCAATGCACTGAAAATTGCTTCAGATGCTTCGTTGCATCCCGGGCACGACCTAACAGGGTTGCGCCAGCAAGGGGTTGAGCAGCTGCAAAAGTTGGCACCTGAAACTTGGAGTGATCATAACCTTTTTGATCCTGGCATTACTTTGCTCGAAGTACTCGCCTACGTGTTGTCTGATTTAAGTTACAAACTGAGCTACCCCGTGGCGGACCTACTTGAAGTGGACCCCCAAAGTGACTGCCAACCTAATCAGTTTTTAACGTCTGAAGCGGTGATGTTTAGCCATTGTGTAACACTTGCCGATTATCGACGCTTGTTTTTGGATATTCCATTTATCAAAAACTTAGTTATTCAGACCAGCGACAAAACGAAGAGCGGTGAAACTTGCTTCGATTTGGTGGTGCAACTTTATAACTATGAACCAGAGCAAATAGCAGAAGTAAAAAACCGTATTCATCTAGTGTTCTCACAAGCGCGATGCGTGACACACCAACTGGGTGACATTGCTTTCTATAACCCTGCTGATGTTAGGCTAGGCATGAAAATGGTGCTTGAAAACACAAATAGCATCGTTGACGCTTTGGTTGATATATTGGCTAAAGTCGCATTAGAAATTTCCCCCTCTGTTAAACGATATAGCGCGACAGAGTTGTTTGCCATGGGGATGTATGTTCAGGATGTTTATCAAGGACCACGGCTTAACAATGGGTACATATTAGACAGTGATCTCGAAAACACGCCAATTAAAAAGTACATATATAGCTCCGATATTCTTGATGTTTTGCGCCAGCACCAAAACATCAAGCAAATTGAGGAATTTAAGTTTATCACCGAAGGTGGCGCACAGCCTGGTTATGAATATTGGCAAGTTGAAGTAGCTGAGTTAGATCCCACTAAAAGCAATTTGGCGCCAGAGCTCGGGTTTTCAAGTGACGCTTTCTTTGAAGGGCTGTCGTTGGTCATTGAAGGTCAGGACTACCACTTAAGTAAGCAAGAAACCACGCAAATAAAATTGGGTATCGCTGCTAAGTTGAATGCAGAATCGACGATTCTTGAGCAGAGTTTTGCACGAAGCGAAGGGCAATATATGCATTTGAGCCGCTATGACTCATTACAGCATGAGCTGCCCAAGACATATGCGGTTACTGAGCAAATGCTCAACCGGGAAATAGACTCTGAACAAAAAGCACAGTTATTACAATTTAAGGGCTACTTGCACCTTTTTGACCAACTTCTAGCGGATCAGCACAAACAAATCGATATATTGCCCCATGTGTTGGCCTTACCTCAACAGCAAAGCTTTGAATTTTTAGGCATGGTCTTAGACTGTATGTTAGCCAGTGAAGCCATTTCTGAGCAGATGCTGCATAAGTTTTGGCAACGCGCAATTTCATTGCCTCATACGCAGTTGAGCCAAGCGGTTACAGGTATAAGTGGTGTCAATCACCTCATTAGGTTAGCCATGCCTAGCTATCTCGATCAAGGCTTACAACAGCAACTGGAAATTGATTTTTCAATTGCACAGCTTACCCGTTTGAACGACAGCGCGGCACACCTTTTGTCTAGGTTTGCAATTAAGCTGCCCAATGCCAATCTGTTGAAGTATCGCGAAGCATTTAGTTTTTATATTAGTGCACTCTCTGGGTGCGAATTGGACCCAAGCCATGGAGAAGATTTATTAACACGTTTGGTATTGCTCCGCCAGTATATCGACAAATGTCGACTTCTCAATGAAATTGGTGCATTAGGTCACAATCGTTGCCGCGGTTTTAACTATTTATCAAAAAGCCCAAAAACTGCACACCTGTCCAGTTTAAGCCAACTTGTTATGCGCAACTTAGGCTTTTCTCACCAAGGGCAAATGCCATTGGCAACACACAATCGAGAAAGCTTTTATTTGCTAGAGGGAGACCTCATTAGCGAACAGCAAAGTGATATCTTGTTTTTTGTGCTGCCTAATTGGACAACGCGACTGAACAATGAAAATTTCCAGCGCCTAGTAGAAAGCCAAATTGTGCAACACGTCCCACTGCATATGACGGTGCATTGCGTATGGTTGCAACGTGAACAAATGAGCTTGTTTGAGCGGCTGTACTACGGGTGGTTAAATTTCTATGGACAGGCACAACGAGAGCGGTTTTTCCAAGGTCAAGAGCACATCGCAAGCGTAGCGACAGACATTGGTGAATTGTTGGAATCGCTACTTTTGGACTGTGGCAGAATTATTGAGCTTATCATTGAGTATGTTTTAGCTAAGCCACAAGGTGGCGAAGTGCTAGAAACATACCTGCTGCAAATACTACAAGGTTATGCATCGGCTGAATTACCTGATGATTTAGAACTAAATGGCGACTCATATCAAGCCATTATGGAAAAGATCACAGAAGTTATCTCAACGCACCCTGATTTGTATCCGCAAGGGTTCAATGCGCAGCAAGTGATTTACCTTGCAACACAATTATGTATCGATCATATCTGTACGCCGAATGCATTTACACAACCAAATAGCAACACGCGATTCACCGTAGGCTATTCGCCGTTGGCTTACCTTAAGCCGATTTTGCCGGTGTCTTTTTCTCAAATTAACTCAAATACAGCGGTAGTTTCGAAATTCATCGTCGCTACCAGCGTGCCAAATCGAATAGATCCTGAAGGAAACGAAGAATGAACAAAGTCAGTGACCAAGAAATTGTAGCCGAGTGCGACTCAACATCTGTGATTGCCAAAAACAGTCGGGCTGAATTGATTGATAAATTTGACGATCTTAAAACGCCAACAGGCGATGATTTTGAATCCCTGATCCGCTCAGGGTTTAATCAAGTTGACGATCCGATAGCCGTCTCGCAAGATGGCGATGAGCAAGAAATCTCTGTTACGTCTGCCTTATCAGTGAGCCCAGACGGTCAAACTGAGCAGTTCAAAGTTGATGATTCTGCGGTAATGGTTGATCATAAACTTCACGTTTCGCCTGATGGTGGCGAGGTGAAAGCATTAAAGGTCGAAGCTGATGCATTGACAATGTACGACAAGGTAAAGGTCGACCGCGATGCAAATGACTTGCTACAAGTTAGCGGTAATGTGAAATCAACAGGTGAACTTAAATCACAATCAGCCAATGTGAGTGAGCGTGTAACAGCGGGTGAGCTCAGCGTGAGAAAAGGTGCGGCTAAGGCACTAGAGGCAGGATTAGATGCAGACAATCAGCCCTACGTGACGACGACAGGCACGCTTACTGCGAAAGAGTCTGTCATTGCAGAAAAAGGCGTTCAGGCAGAATCTTTGAGTGTCTCAGGTGAAGCCGAACTGGGTGGTGTTACAACAGCACATCAACTAACTGTTGCAGAAAAAACAATGCTACAGGGGGAGCTATTCGCAGCCAAGCAGTCTATTTTTGAGTCACATGTAGAAGTACCTAAGTTAGGCGTCGGTCTAGATGAGCAAAGCACAGCTGCTAAGGTACATATTGGTAAGCGCTCTACGGACACAGACGATTTATTGCGAGTTGATGACCTAAATCAGGATGCAACACCATTTATAATTAACCCTGAAGGCAGAGTGGGTGTGGGTACTGCGACGCCCGATGAGAGTTTTCATGTAACCAATAGGGTGTTGGTTGGCACAAGCAAAGACGAAGCCCACATTCTGTTGGGAAATAATGGTAGCGCTTCTTTTGCTGGAAAAGTGGAGATTGAACAGTCTTTAGATGTCGCAGGCAGTGCGGTATTTAGCGCAAATGCTCATGTGGAAACGGCCCTCTCAGTGGGCGCTCATGCGCCGACGGCGAAGCTAGATGTACAAAGTAATCAAGGCGATATTCTTAACCTTGGCAACACCAATGACTCGTTGGTCAAAGTCACGAATTCGCCTTTAGTAGGTGAACAACCAGTTAATATCTGGGCAAACACGCAAGTTTCTGAAAACCTGAATGTAGGTGAAAAAGTGACTGCAAAACAGGCCGAGATTGAAATGACTTTGAATGCCGGTGATACCCATTTGGACAGATTGGATGTTGCTGAAAACACAACGGTTCTTGGGCAGACGCGCACGCGTCAATTACAAGTAGGTGAGCAACCTAATGTGCCGGTTCAAAGTGACGCGGGTGCAATTATTAACACGACGTTAGATGTCAAAGCACACGCCGATTTTACCTCGATTCACGCAGCAGACGTCATTGAGTCAGATGTCCAGGTTGTTTCGCCAGAAGCGATTGCTAAACAAGCGCTAACCGTCGGTGAAAATACGATTTCAGATGATGCTACGCTTACCGTTAAAGGCACCGCTGCTGAAACCCCAGCGCTCCTTGTGAAAGACAATGATGGTAACCATTTAGTACGGTTTAAACATGGCCAAGCAGTCATGGGCAGCTCGGATGCCACATTGTCTCTTGATGTCAAAGGCGATGTAAATACGCCACGACTAGAAGTGACTGAGCATGCTAAGGTCAAGCAAGCAGATTTCAGCGATCATGTGGTTATTGCAAAGCACAATTTACAAAGTGATTGGACTACAGATGCGAAGCTATCTGTTTTAGCGCACAATGAGCAACCTCAAAGTGTTGATATCAGTTATTTTGATGGTCTCAATACGACTTCTTTGATACATGCTAAAGCAAAAAATATCGGCTTTTTTCAAGCAAACCCTCAGGCACAATTTCATGTAGGTGAGGTGGCACTATTCGACAAAGATGTTACTTCACTAACTGGGGTCCATATTACGGATGAAAACAGCGAGTTAGGTGGGTTCAGTGCAATGCTTTCGCAGACTATGGTGGGGACATCACAAAAGTCAGCAGGTTTCAGCGTATATGGTAATACGGATTTGCACGGCGCGTTCTCAATTGTAGAAAACGAGCATATTGCGGTTAACTTCTCCGCGAGCCAGTTGACGCTTATACAGCAGGCAGGAACTCCCATTTTCAAAGTGACGAATATCGCTGGAGACGCTGAGCTGAATGCAGCCCCTGGTCAACTCGCAATTAACCAAATGCTGCCCAGCAATGAGGTTAATTTGGCAGTGACAGGTCGCGCCGATATTGCTGGTCAATTAAATGTCAGCAATAACGGTGATGCATTGTCCGTCGAGGGCAGAACAAAATTGATGGGCCATGCGACGCTTAAAGATGGCTTAGCGGTGAGTGTTACAAACAACACGGGTGACACGCAGCGTGCGGCTTTGCAGGTGTCTGGTGAGTCTCTGCTAGATGGTGAACTGAATGTTACTCAAAAAGCCACGCTTGAACATGATTTGCTAGTGCGGGGCAATACCGCAATCAGTTCAAACTTGGAAGTTGGACGCTCGGTCATTATTGTAGAAGACCTAAATGTTCACGGAGAGCATTATGCTGCTGGGAGCGTTGAGATTCAGGGCACAGAAGGTAGAGATGCGCTGACGGTAAATAACGATGTGAGCTTTAGGGCCGATTTAGATGTTGCTGGCAACTTGTCGCTTGCGCCTTATCAAGCAAGTGCGCGATTGCATATCAGTGAGAAAGATTTCCAAGCGATACGTGTCGACGATCCTGCGGGCAATGTGCAAATGGTTGTAAGCCGCGGTTACTTAGGGCTTGGTATGGAAAGACCTGAGTTTATGTTAGACGTTGCCGAAGATGCGCGATTTAGAAAGGACTTAGCAATCCAAGGTCGCCTCGAGATAGATGACAGCCTGCATGTGAACGAATACGCGAGCTTTAGAAGCAATGTAAATGTCTACGGCACATCAGAACTACTCGGTGAAACGCGCATTGGTGTTGCGATGCATGCATCTGACGAAGATGAAGTGAAAATTCTACGCAGCGCCCAGCTTAGCCTTGAACAAAATCATTTCGAACACGCTTTCGCAATATACCACAAAGGCGCAAACCCGATTGTATTCCAAGACGGTAAAGTGGGGATCCGCAATGATAGGCCCGAAGCTGAACTGGATATCGTAGGTGATGTTAAAGTTGAGGGCGACATAGAGCTTAACGGCGTACTTCGGGGTACAGGTCAACTTGAATGCTTAGATGGCGCGAAAATACTAGGTGATGTTGAGCTACGCTCAGATCTTACCGTGTATGATGACTCTTTGTTCAAAGATACGGTAACTATTGAAGGGCAAACGACTATCGAGCGCAAGTTAACACTCGAGAGTGACGCTGTGTTTGCTAAAAGCTTGCATCTGGGAGGTGAATTCACCACTTTGGGCAATGCGTACTTCAAGGATGCTGTCCATCTAGATAAAGATGCGACAATTCGCGGTAGTCTAATCGTTGAAGGCTTAGAGCCTCAGTCTCAGGTTGCGTTAAAGCCTGCTGTAAATATGCTCAATACGCTTTCAGTGCAAGGTACCGCTAAGTTTAGCGACATGGTAAGAGCGCAAAAGCTAGATGTGCAGCATAAAGTCTCTGTGGGTGATGTACATACCGACATCGCAATGCTGGCTGTTAATACTAGCGAAGGAGAGAATGCCCTTGATATTGGTGTGAGAGGTAATTCTGAGCTTGTATTTGATGGTAATGCAAACCTAGGTTTAGGATGTGCTCAACCGCAGCACAAGCTAGACGTGCAAGGTGATGTGCGTGTTACTGAGCAATTAAAGGTCGAAGGCGAACTGATTCTAGAGAGTCAGCTTCATTTAGATCAAGGCGCACAGGTTGTTGGCGATTGCTCTGTACAAGGTGAGTTGGCACCGACAACATTGAAAATGCCAGTTGGCCCGGGTATTGAAGCGACGTCTGCAGATACTGAATTGGGTGGTGAAACGCCGTCAGATCATGTGATTGCAACGCAAGCTGCTGTTAAAGCTTATGTGGATGAGCATGCATGGCGATTTGGTCGCGGTAAGAAAGTGGTTGCGATCCATAATCAAGATGAGTTCGATGCGGTCTTTAGCCGTGAAAATTTAAACAATATGACTATTTTGTTGTTTCCTCATAATGGTCACAGACAAGTTTCTCGTGCTTATAAACTTAAAAACCCTGTCCAGGTCGGTTCTAACCTAAGTATCATCGGGTTTAATGAGCGTGAAACACGAATTGTCAAAGCACATGTGGGTTGCCGTTTCATTGTTCGTGGCGACCGTGATGCAACAATAAAACACGTATCCATGCATGGCTTTACTTTTGATGGTGCGATCCATGAAGTATCTCGCGAGATGAGTATGTATGAAGGCAATGGCGGTGCGTTTAACCTTCGCTATGTGGACCAAATTGAACTTAACTGCGTTATTGAAAATCACTGCGTTAGTGGTGATGGCGGGGCAATTTATGGTGAAGATGCAACAAATATTGAGGCCAAGCATATTCGTAACTGTCGTGCAGGGCGTCAAGGTGGAGCAGCATATGGCCTGCGTTACGCCAGAATAGAAGCTCAGCATTGCCAAGCAGAGCGCGGTGGTGCAGTTGCACACTGCGATGAAAGCGAAGTGTTGGCGATTAACAATGTTGCTCAGTTACACGGTGGTGGCGCTTACAAGTGTCAGAACTTAATCTGTAAAGGCTTCTGGCGTCGCAATACTGCTCAGAAAGGTGAGGGAGATCATATATACAGCGCTGGTTGTTATCACCTAGAAGAGCAAGAGGAACATAACGGCGACTTCCTTTGGCATGCATTATTCTTAGACAGACCAATGAATGATTCTCGCTACTTCTGGCGCAATGACCACGTGTAATTATGAAACTAGCAATCGCGCAAATAGGGGCTGATATTGATGCCCCTTCATCTCTCATTGACTCAGGGAAATACAGTGTAAGTGCCCTTGAGTCCCTATTAAAAAAATGGCTGCATCATGCAATTAATCAGTTGCAACTAGATGTATCTGAAACTGAGTTGTTAAAAGGTAATGAAGTCTGTTTAGATGACATCAGCATTGAACTACCAGATATTGACTTAAACGCTTTACAGGCAGACCCAAAAGGGTACTTTGAACGCGAATTTAGCCCAGTCATCAGACGAGTGTTACAGCACTCGATTGAGGTACAATTAAATGCACAAAACTCGGCTACAAACACTAAAGCGAGTGAGCTTGTATCGAGTGTGGCGGATATCGATTTAGCGCATTTAGATGAAAAGGTAATAGCCTGTTTAAAAGAGGTGTTCTTTAGATGTATAGCTGAAAATAAACAGGTATTTTTGAATCTAATAGCCTCTGCAGAATGGCCCGCTGTGCGTAATGGTTTTATCAAAGCGATGAGCGTTGATACGCAGCAAATAGCTTCTTTTATTGACGTATTCATTGGTAAATTTATCTCTTTAAATATCATTGGTGTCGTCAAAAAGCTGTCAGAAAAAGAGCGATATTTATTTTGGCTTGATATTGAGTCAATTTACTGCGCAATGAAAAGCAGCCAGCCTCAGCAACAAGAGCGCCTTAAAGTACTGGTGAGCGCTTATAGTTGCTTTGTTAACAATGATGAATTTGACCGTTCAACATTAAATCGAGTGGTAACTGTTTTACTGCGTCCACAAAGTGAGCTGAAGTTGTTGAAAACCTGGTTCGCGATAAAGTCGTCTAGTCAATTGGCTAACGATGACCGGAGCACTTTGACTCGGATTGCCAATGGGGTGCTTACAAATTCAAAAGCAGAAGAGGATTTAGTCTATATTCTCCAGCAAGCCTTAACCCAGACATCTTTAAAAGATGTATTGCAAGAATTTAGCAGTGATACCAGCTTTAGAGGCGTCAACGAGATGTCTTTGGGATCGCAAGAAAAGCTTATGCTTATGCCGCTTTACCACCAGTTTAAGCAGGGTTTCAAGTCGTCGTATTTTGCGTTACAAAAACTTAACAAGCTGTTGGTTGATCGTAGTGAACATCTGGAACTCCCCCTGTTTGATAGCAAAAGGTGGTTTTCTTTTTTTGCAGAAGTAGATGCTTTGGGTGAATTGCCGCAACCTATTTACAGACTGCTTGAACACATCAGGCAAACAGTTATTTATCAAAGACCTAGTACAGAAAAAAAATTAAAAAAGATCGACTATTTACTTAAGCTTGTTGAGCGCGAACTACAAGCAATAAGTAAAGCCCCAGAACGACTGCTTAATTACGTTTATGCAAATAGAATTAGAACATTGGTGTGTACATTCGACAGTGCGCCAGCTGCCATTTTGCAGAAGTTGCAAAATCATTGCAGTGCCGTGCGAATATTGGGTACTCCACTACAACAAAATGTCAATTTAAAGGCGTATACCGAGTTATTAAATGAACTGAGTTATTGGCTGGTGGAAAAAAAGCATGTATTTAATCTGGGCTGTGATGTCACGCAACCGGAAAATGAGGCGTTTGGGCGTCTATCCGAATTGCCTAAGCTTTATACTGACTTAGATTCAGCAACATATGTTGAGCAAGGTAATATAACCGACGGAACAAAGTCAGACACCCAAAATACGCTGGCCTGCGCTATAGAATTGCAAGGACCTCTTTCTAAATTGGTAGCAAAGCAACAAACAAGATATTTTGAGCAAGCTCAGGTTTCACAGTATCGTTTGGCGCTTAGCGTTATTAAACAAGGACTAAACTTAGCAGATAAAGCCATACTTGAGACGCAAATAATAGGAGCCAACACGCAAGTGCTTGCTCTTCTGGTGCGAAAATATGGCGCTGGTGCTCTTCAATTAAGTGGGCAAAACTCAGCAAGTGACGACGTAATCAAAACCCATACGCGCGTTAATCAGCGCTTTGAAAGCGAGGCTGCTACTGAGCTAAGTTCCCTTTGTAATACACTGCGCGGCGCAGTCCATGCTGCCTGTATGACCTTGGAAAAGCGTGCTAAAGCCCAAGAAACCGGGGTTGAAGCGGTAAGTTCGGTAGAGCATGACGCTGTGCCAGATTTACAGTTAACAGTGGATAAAAGCAACTCAGCCATCAAGCAATTAAAGCAAGCTCAATTACTTGAAGTTTTGACTCGAATACGTCGCTACCTTAGTACTCTTGAACAGCAACTAGGCAGCGTCGCAGCAACAGTCAGCCTTAGGGGTATCCATCAGCTAGCAGTTGAGTTATCACTTTGCTTTGTTAGCTGGCGAACGCTATTGAATAAGAGCGAAACTATTGAAATAGCGATGAAAGTGAATCGAACGATAGACAAAAGCTTACTTAAATTACAGCGTTTGCAAAAAAAGATTCATGTCTTAAATCCATACCTCGAAAACTTAACTCAGAAAACGTCTAGTTGGTGGGGCGGGCTTTTACACAGTAGCGTTGACGCGTTGACGAACTTGTACGCTATGGGCAGGGACATTGAAATTTCTAACGCACGCGAACTGGTAAAGGAGTCGAGTTCACCACAGTGCATCGAATTAGATACTCAGTCAGACAAACCGCTGAGCTATGCCCCAACTGATTTATTGATAGACTTGGTTAGTATTCAGTCCGCAAGTTCATATCATGAGGTGCTGCAAACATTGACACATTTCATCGATGGCGTTGAAGAGATGTTAGTCAAAAATAAATTGAGTACGTTACCCAGTCATTTAGTTGAGGTTCAATCAGCTGCGCCACCACTAGAATTGGCAAGGGAAGAAACAACGGATGCATTTGGTGCCCACTCGCTCTTAAATGTTGAGCGGTCAAAAGTGAGTGAGCGGATAAATGATGAACGGACAGTCGACAAGAAAACATCGGGTCAAGACAAAGTAAGTTTAGATCACGAATTAAAAGTGGCTTTTCCAGGTGTAGAAGAAGCTTCACGACAACGCAAAACAGAGCACTTCTATTCGAGTGCAAAGCGCATTGTGTCGCAAAGTAAAGCGCTGATAAAGCGGCTGGAAAAACAAGCAGAAAAACATGAGGCTCGTATTCTTACGGCGGGCTTTTCTCAGTTACAAAAGCAAACTATACAGGCACTTGAGAGCGCTAAAAGCGCTTATCAATCAAGTACACAAAGGCTAGTGAGCGAAGATGCTGGCATTGTATTGTTATGGCCTTTTTTAGAGACCTTATATCGCAAATTTGAACTGCTTACCGAACATGAATCTGGCGATGTGGCATTTTGCAATGAACAGTGTCAGCAAAAGGCGCATCAATTACTTTGCTATTTGGTGAGTACAGATCCCCAAAACAATGAAACCTATGCAATAAACGCATTGCTTGGCTTACCGTTAGATCATTTCTATGAGTATGACGAGCCGTTAGGTGAGGCGGAATCATCAGAGCTCGAACGATTGCTTGAAGTGGCCGTTGCGCGCTGGGAGGCGCTCAAGGGAATGCCAGTTAATGTATTTAGGGAGATGTTTTTGCATCGAAATGGTGAAGTTAACTTGACTTCAAATGGCGTAAGCATTGTCGTAGAGACTAAGCCACAGGATATTTTAATGATGAAGTTACCTTGGGGCTTAGGTATAGCTCAACTGCCTTGGTTAGTTAATGATCTTATCAATATTGAGTGGCAGTACGGTGTGTAATTAGCAACGGGTCCATCAAATAAACTTGGAGCATGCAAGAGAGATCCTTAGTCCTTCTGCATGTTCTTTTCTTTTAAAAATTCACTAATTGCGCCTACGCGCGTTTTAAAAAAAACAATAATAGCGGACTAAAGCAGATTTTGGTCCTTCAACCCACCAATGGCAAGGTATTAAACGGGTTGGAATCACCCATGTTAATCCAACCTTAATTTAAAATGGAGAAGTGTATGCCTGTAAATAATTATTCAAACTTACGCGCCCTGATTGAAGAGCACCAGGTGCGTCAACAGCAGTATCAAGTGGCTGAATCTAAAGTACAATCTTACTTGGATTACAATCGACATAGTCTTTTACAGCACTTGAATAACTTATTTGAAAACAGAGTGCTTCCGCATTTAGAAACAGCGAAGGTTCTTTTGGTCGAGCAAGGGTATACAGCTTCAATTGAAATTGAAAAGCAAACACTGCACGAAGGGGATTCAGCTATCGAAGTCATAAGTCAGGTCACTTTGTTATTTTCGGGTAATCAAACAGAGCCAGATATCGGATTAAATCGATTGCTTATTTTTACGCGACCTAATCATTCTTTCATCTACTCAAAGTACCTCACGGAACTGGTCACTAGCCAAGTTCAGCCTCTGTTTTTTGCTGATGAGTATTACTATAAAAATGTTCCCGCTCCTGAGCTTCATTTCCCTCATTGGCCTTGCCCGCCAAACTTTGAGGACCATAGTGAGTTTAAGTCGATGTTGTCAGATTTTTTGAGCTTAGTATTTTTGCAAATTCGAGGCAAACTAAGTTAGTTGTATAACCGAATGAAAAACCTTTCACAAAAGCCACCGAAATGCGTCAGCAGTTAAGTTGAATCAAGAGGTGGCTCCGTGGCGAATTATCAAAAAGCATTTCAGTATGCGTTTAACTTAGAATCAACAGATCCAAATGGAACCCTGATAGGACTAAAAAATTTAGCCCTATGGCGAACGCTTAGTGTGCATGGATTTTCTCAAGAGGAGATCTCAGCACTATGCGAAGACCTGTACATGTCTGAGCTTTGGCAATTGTTAAAAGGGGCACAAATTTATGATCAAAAGACCGCAGGATTACTATTGCTCGTTGCATCCAAAGGTCTATTAGGCGAGTTACTGGCTGAAATGCAATACTATCTAGGTATCAAGCAAAGTCGGAAAATGTGCGATGCAACTATCGGGCATATCAATAGAATGTCAGCATCAAAGTTACAGCAATGGTTGTTTGCTAGCGTGGCATATTTTGAACTTGTAAGGCAAAAGCAAGCATTCGTTAAAGTGAAAGCAGGGATAGGTCATGCCGAGAAGGATGAAATAATTCCCAATATCGGTATATTATCTGTATAAAACATTGGCTCGACTTGTGTACGGGCTGAGCGAGCAGTGAAGTAGGGGGAAAAATGGCTATAAAATTACCAAATATAGGGCTGTTCACATTTGAACAGGAAGGGCAAGAAGGTGGGCGCTATCATAGCCGCACTCTTCATGTACCTACCAATGGCTCTGGCTTAACTATTGGGCGTGGTTTTGATTTGAAACATCGCAAACCCGAAGAGGTTATCTCTTTACTTTCTGAAGCAGGCGTTTGCTTGCAAGATGCTAAATTACTCTCAACTGCGTCTGGTTTATTTGGTGAAACGGCCAGGGAATTTATTGAAAAACACGGCCTTCAAGAGTTTGAAGTTAGCCATCAGGAACAGGTCAATTTATTTGAACAGATCTATTTAGACATGGAAAACGATGTTAAACGCATTTGTGATAAAGCAGATTGCGTTGAAGCTTATGGCGCGGTGCACTGGGAAAGTTTAAATCAAAGAATTAAAGATATCTTAATAGACTTGAGATACCGTGGCGATTACACACCAACTACGCGAAGAAGAATTCAACGTTATGTCGCACAAAATGACTTGGCGTCTTTTAGCAAAGAAATGTCGGATAAGGAACTTTGGAATAAAGTACCAAGAGAGCGATTTAAACAGCGTCTTGCATATTTGCTCGAAAGCTAACACTGAGCATTTTGACCGACGTCGTAAAGGTTACTAGCTATGTTCTTCTTAGAGGAGCAGAGGTGTTATCGAAAGCTTGTGCCTTCAACCATTTGGGGTTTCGGCACGAGCGATGAATTAAGGCGTGAAGTCGCCTCAACAGCCAAACTATCTAAAGGTATAATACTGATAAATATACACGCCGCCAGGCGCCCATCCACCGGGGCCTGCAATTGTCCAACTTGGCGGACAGTTTTGCCAAGACCGTACAGTTTTTGTTTCCCAAAGTGGTGCTGTAGAGTCACTGTGTGCTGCGGTTAACTTATAATAACAGACTTTATGCGTAGCGCTGGTGCTAACGTTTTCTGTTGCTGTTGCACTCAAGCTAAATGCTGTTATACCTGCAACTAATGCAGCTCGCGTTAATACACTTCTTTTCATCTTATTTCCTTGATTTATATATGCTATATATGGAGGGAGAACTTTTCAGTTTTTCTAAGTAAGACTCTGTAACTAAAACACAAACTGAATGAAAAGTGAACAGTATTAACTTGGGAACTTTTCAAGTTGCAATATGTTTCTATTTTTATATTCGAATTTGGGGAAATGATTTCAGAGGGCGTTGTCATCTATGAAGAGAATTTACATCTATTTTGGCGCATTATCTGCCGGCACTTTGATAGCTGCGTAAGCATCAAAAATAAATTCACCATTGCGGTTAAGTCTCATAGAGCTTATACCCTCACCATGGTTATCCTGCAATACTTGAAATCTTCGCAGCTTGGACACATAACAAAAGTCTAACCAAACAAACTGGCTGCAAAATAGTCTGTAATTTGCTCAGTGTTTAAAAAACACTAAATAAATAGGCTTTAACAGCAGATAAGCGCTGTAAGTTACCAAATTATTTTGTAATAATGCCCCAGTTAACAAGCTACATATTCAGAGGAAATACCTCCTATGGCGGATACAGAGAATCGCCCAACTAATTTCATTAGAAATATTATTGACGGGGATCTGGCAAGCGGTAAACACGCGTCAACCCATACGCGTTTCCCGCCAGAACCAAATGGTTTTTTACACATAGGTCACGCAAAGTCTATCTGCCTGAACTTTGGGATAGCACAAGATTATAAAGGTCTTTGTAATCTTCGTTTCGATGATACGAACCCAGAAAAAGAAGACATCGATTATGTGCATTCTATTCAGGAAGATGTGAAGTGGTTAGGCTTTGATTGGGATGGTGAGGTTTGTTACTCATCAAACTACTTTGACGCTTTATATGGCTATGCGGTTGAGCTTATTGAAAAAGGCTTAGCTTATGTTTGTTTCCTATCTCCAGAGCAAGCTCGCGAATACCGCGGTACTCTAACAGAACCTGGAAAAAACAGCCCACATAGAGATACATCTGTCGAAGAAAACTTAGCGCTGTTTGAAAAAATGAGAAGCGGTGAGTTTAAAGAGGGCGAATGTGTATTGCGTGCAAAAATTGATATGGCGAGTTCATTCATGGTTTTGCGCGATCCGATTATTTACAGAATTCGTTTTGCACATCACCACCAAACGGGTGACAAGTGGTGTATTTATCCAATGTATGACTTTACGCACTGTATTTCTGATGCGCTAGAAGACATTACACATTCACTGTGTACGCTAGAGTTCCAAGACAATCGCCGTCTTTATGACTGGGTGCTTGAGAATATCAGCATTGAGTGTCAGCCTCAACAAATCGAGTTTTCACGCTTAAATCTTGAATACACGGTAATGTCAAAGCGTAAACTGAACGACTTGGTTGAAAACGGTCAAGTTGAAGGGTGGGATGATCCGCGTATGCCAACAGTTGCTGGTTTGCGCCGCCGTGGCTACACGCCTGCATCAATTCGCGAGTTTTGTAAGCGTATTGGTATCACAAAGCAAGATAACATGGTTGAAATGGGTATGCTTGAAGCATGTATCCGTGACGATTTGAACGAGAATGCACCACGTGCGATGGCTGTACTCGACCCGATTAAGGTTGTTGTCGAAAACTATGATGCTGATAAAGTTGAAATACTTGCAGCACCAAATCACCCAACTCTAGACATGGGTGAGCGTGAGCTGCCATTTACAAGAGAAATCTTTATTGAACGTGAAGATTTCCGCGTGGAAGCTAACAAAAAGTTTAAACGACTGGTATTAGGTAAAGAGGTGCGTCTACGCAACGCTTATGTAATTAAAGCGGAGCGTATTGAAGAAGATGATGCTGGCAATATTACAACGATTTACTGTACTTACGACGATGAAACCTTGGGTAAAAACCCAGCGGACGGCCGTAAAGTAAAAGGTGTGATCCACTGGGTATCAGCGACGCACTGTATTGAAGCAGAAGTACGTCAGTATGATCGTTTGTTCAGTGTACCAAACCCTGCGGCTGCTGAAGACTTTACAGCGACGCTAAACCCTGACTCGCTCGTTATTATCGACAATGCCAAGTTAGAGCGATCATTAGCGAAAGCAGATGCTGAGCAAGGTTTCCAGTTTGAGAGACTTGGTTATTATAGCCGCGATAATAAAGCTGAGAAGTTAACTTTTAACCAGACAGTTGGGTTAAGAGACTCTTGGGCAAAAATTGAAAAAGCATAAAGCTTAGCAATTATAATTTGCAGTAATTGATAAAAAAGGTCGACAAATGTCGGCCTTTTTTTCAATATATTCATCATATTAGTTTGAGAAGCGCTGACCGTGGGTAAACAGTCAATTCATAATTTTTATATCAATGAGCAGCAATCTATTTATTTGTTGTCCCACCATGATGCAAAAAAACATCGCCAATGGCTGAACATATGTAAAAAACAGCTAAGTTTACTAGGTTACCAAAATGTTGAATTGATCGGCTCAGGTGCTTTTGGCTTTGTGTTTGCGGGAGTTGAGGAGGGCGGTGCAGAGTGGGTATTTAAATTTTCACGTATTACCCTAGCACAAAGCGTTCGCGACAGGCTTGAAGATGAAGCTTACATGTTGTCTCAAATTGATAACCCGATGGTCCCTGAGTTTTTCGCGTTTGAGCGTGTTAAAAAGCAGGGTATCTTAATGATGGCTCGTGCAAAAGGCGAAGACCTTGAGCAGATTTCAATTAAGCAAGGTCGGTTCAGCGCGCGAGATCTTGTGCAGCTTGCCCTAAAGCTTCGAAACGTATTGGTTGATCTTCGAGAGCGAAAAAACGGCATGTCACCTCAGCCAGTTGTTCATGGTGATATTAAGCCTTCGAACATCGTATGGGATCAAGCCTCAGATGCATTTTCGCTGGTGGACTGGGGAAGCTCTGTTTATGCGCAAGTGGATGTGTATGGTGAGCCAATCGCGAGTAATATTATGGATTTAATGTCGTCTGACGTTGCTAGTACCAATGCGCGAATGGGGGATGTCTACTTCATAGGGGATGAGCAAATGTCAGGCTCGCGCTCTTCTCCTCGATTTGATGAACAAGGGGTCGCTTCGACAATCTATGCATTGGCCAGTGCGCAGTCATGCCGCTTTGGTGCGAGTGTGGTTCCAGCTGCGAGCTTAGGACTGCCAAAGGAGTTTGCTCGCGTTATAGATGGTATGCTAAGTAAAGACAAAGAAGTGAGAGATCTGGCGGGCGATTACTTTATGCGTAATATGCCGACTATGGAAAAAGTATATTTACCTGATCTTGAAATACCGCAAAGCAAAGCGCCTATTCCCTTTTGGATAACGCACTTACAGGAACAACCTGATACTGTAGTGTATAGCTCACGTAAACAGTTTTTACGCAGAGCTGATCACAACCAGCAATTATTGGACGTAAATGATGCTCAATTAGACCGGTATTACAAAGAGTTTTTGTTTGATACTGGAGATACAGAAAAAGCCTTCTTGGCATCTATCAGTCGTTTGGCAAAATACCCCGTTGTGGGAGGATTGAGTTTTCATTGGCAAGAAGAATCTGTGTTTGTAGAGTCTAGCTTGATGCTAAATGATGAATCGTTAAATGCAGCATTTACTGATGCCGTAAGTGCTACGGTGATGTTGGCACAGGGTATAGAGCAAAAGGGACTGTTTAAATGTTGCCTGTTTGATGCTCGCCAAACAATTCAATTGCAACGAGATGACACTGGTGCGTATATATTTGAAAATTTACCGGAGCTACAATATAGCGTTAGCCACGTAGTAGCATCGGAAGTGACACGTCCGCACTCGTATTTTGAAGATGGTAAAGACCCCGATGAGCAACTTAACTTACCCAAGCAAATCATTCAATGTGTATTTGAGCTAAATAAAATTCATCACACTGGCTGTATTATATTTGAGTCATTGAGCGACAGATTGAAAATCCACTATTATTATCGATTGTTGGATGCAGCACAAGAAGAGAAGTTTTCAGCTTTGTTACGTGAGATAATTCAGTATACGGTGAGTATTCAAGATTATGGTGTAGCTGGGTTTATGAAACTACCATATAAAAATACGCGTGAGTTTTCGCTGTGCCCTCGCCAGTCTGAACACTTTTATCCAAAAAACCCAAAAGAAACTGAACCGATACGGTGAATGTAGAAGGTGGTAAGGCGAGCGCTTTCTACCTCAAATAGACTAGTTAATTTCTTCATAGTATATGACGAATTGTCAATTGTAATTCTCACCCGCTTGTTGCACCCTTTGTTCAAAGGAGGAATTATGGACAAAGATAAAAGGCAGGAAATCTTAACGTTAAGTTGGGGGATCCATGACGAAGTAGAGCAGGCAATCGTGCGTCATAAAGCAGTTCAAGGAGACGAATCATGGCCTGAAAAGCAGCGCTTACTGATAGCAGACATGTCCCTTCACTTATTGCAAACCGCGCTTAAACCGGAGCCTATGTGTAAAGATAAGCTAAAAAATAATCTAAATGCGATTTTAACATTGTCGGACGATTTTGTTTCCGAAGTAGATTTAAAGCGTGTTGCTGATGCTTTATACGAATTAGAGAAAACTGTAACGTAGGAATAATTTATCCATAAAAAAGCCAGCATAGCGCTGGCTTCAATATCGAAATAGCCTTTACGCTATTATTAGTCTTCTGACTCAGTAAACTTTCTACAAGCTTCTTCATCGACACACTCACCGTACAAGTACAAAGAGTGGTTGGTCAGTTTAATGCCATTGCTGGTTGCAATTTCAATTTGACGAGTTTCTATGACGTCATCTTCAAATTCAATAACTTTGCCGCACTTTAAGCATACCAAGTGATCATGGTGTGTGCTGCCCGATAATTCAAAAACAGATTTTCCGCCTTCGAAGTGGTGACGAGTCACAATACCAGCGTCATCAAATTGGTTTAAAACACGGTATACAGTAGCAAGGCCAATTTCTTCGCCCTTGTCTAATAAAATCTTGTATACGTCTTCAGCGCTGATATGTTGATTTTCTGGAGATTGTAAAATCTCTAGAATTTTAATTCGCGGTAAGGTGACTTTTAAGCCCGCCTTTTTAAGCTCTAAGTTGTGATCAGTCATTTAATCTGTCTCAATCTAATTTCTTTTACTTCAATTCTTAAGAATAAGCACGAACATTTTCTTAAGAATAACGTGCACGGGCAACAAGTCAAAGCTTGTTTTGTTAATTCAATAATTAATCTTCTAGCTCGCTCAAGCACATTTCGTCATAAACCTGCGCGCACCAAGCTTTAATACGTTGCTCAGTTAGCTCTGGCTGGCGATCTTCATCTATACCAAGACCAACGAAGTGGCTGTTATCCACAAGTGCTTTAGAAGCTTCGAATTCATAACCTTCAGTTGACCAATGTCCCACAACGATAGCACCGCGCTCGGTTACAATGTCGTTTACCATGCCCATTGCATCCAAGAAGTACTCGGCGTAGTCTTCTTGATCACCACAACCGAAGATAGCAACTAGTTTACCTTCGAAGTCAATTTCTTCTAACTCAGGGAAAAAGTCATCCCAGTCACATTGTGCTTCACCATAGTACCAAGTAGGGATACCAAATAAAATTAGGTCAAACTCTGCAATGTCAGCTTTGCTGCTTTTAGCAATATCTTTAACATCAATTAATTTCTTGCCTAATTCTTTTTGGATCTGTTTAGCAACGTGTTCGGTGTTACCCGTATCACTGCCGAAAAAAATACCTACGCTTGCCATTAATTACTTACCTTTATCTATTAATCGCTAATTTCTCTTGCAAGATGGTCTCTATGAGTGCACTACGGCTGATATTCTGCTCTTCTGCCATATCACTCAAAGCTTGATAAAGTTCTGAAGAAACTTTGAACTCTACACGCTTTAACCCTCTTGCTCTATCTCTTTTAATTTGATTACGCTTGTTGATCTTAAGCTGCATCTCCCTAGGTAAGGGATTTGTTTTGGGCCGACCAGGGCGCTTTTCATTTTCAAATAAGTCGATAGTTGTTCTATCTAATTCAGACTTGGCCATTAACCAACACCCGCACCTTGCCAAAACACTTGGATAACACCTTTGGCTATGAAACCAGAACAACCTAAAAACAACACCAGCCAGACGATGTATCGACCAAATTTAGGCACGTCACCCTTCTTTAGAACGTCCTGTATCGCCATTCCAATAAGAAAGAATATACATGCGAGAGCAAAGTAAAAACCAAGAGTTTCAAACTCATTTATGTATTGACTGATCATCTTTGCACTACTAAAACCTTAAACGGCGGCTACTATAGCATATTTATCTACAATAAATTAAGCTGCCCCGCATAAAAATCTCTGACAATTATTGAATAAAATCAATAATTGAACGATTGACAGCTTCTGGCTTTTCGGCATGAAGCCAATGACCGGCACCTTGAATGATTTTTGCTTTGGCTTTTGCAAAAGCGCCGACAATAGCTTCTCTATGTTCTGCCAGAATATAATCGGAGTTGTTTCCTTTTATAAAGAGCGTATCACACAAACAGGTACGAGGTGTATCTATGTTGGATATAATACTAGAATAATTTTGTTCGATAACCGACAAATTGAAACGCCACTGAAGTTGGCCTTGCTGGTTTTTCGCAAGGCTTTTCAATAGAAACTGCCTGACTCCGAGCTCTTCAATATAGTTAGACATGATTTTGTCGGCTTCATTTCGACTTGCAGGTGATTGCTGGGTAACGTCATTAAGAGCGGCAATGATAGTGTTGTGTCTAGGGTGATAGTCTACCGGCGCAATGTCGAGGACGACGAGCTTATCGACGATTTGTTCGTCAAGCATCGCCACTTGCATAGCGACTTTGCCGCCCATGGAGTGGCCAACCAAAATAACATTTTCGAGACCTAGATGGCTTATAAGCGAGAGTACATCTGCCGCCATAACTTGGTAATTCATGTCGTCACTTTTAAAAGAGCGACCATGATTTCTAAGGTCGACATTGATGACATTGAAATTGGGCTCCAGAGCTCTGGCGATGACATTTAGATTTTCTAAAGAGCCAAATAAACCGTGAATCAGAATGACTGTTCTGTCGTTATTTTGGTCCAATCCACTTTGTTTAAAATTGAGTAACATATTACCTCCAAGTTTGCGGGACTATTTTGCCAGTGTTAATTCAAAAATCAAAGCCGTAGAGGAATAAGATAAATTTAGATATAATCCATCGCAGATGCGGTATATGTACAAAATGACAGGACAAGCATGAAAACAATAGAAATAGATGACGAGCTATATCAATACATTGCAAGCAATACGCAGAGTATTGGTGAGAGCGCCTCACAGATCCTGCGTCGTTTATTAGAGTTAGAGCCTTCACAGGTCGATTCGGTAACAGCGATAACCGAAGATGAAAAAGCGGAACCAACTCAACCTGTTCAAGAGGTTGAAGAGAAGCCTGAGCCAGTAAAAGAAACAGCAAATGTGTTTAACATCTTGAATAAAGAAGAGCTTGCTATGCAAAAGGGCGTAGTGGGCAGGTTTTTATTTATTTTGGCTGCATTTCACAGAACACATAAAGCCCAGTTTCATAAAGTACTTGAAATTAAAGGGCGAGATAGAATTTACTTTGCAAAAAGTAAAGAAGCGTTACTTGAAAGTGGGAGCAGTATGAATCCAAAAAATATCACTGATAGTGAATACTGGGTCATGACCAATTCAAATACCACGCGTAAAAAGATGATGTTGCACGAAGTAGCCCTAAACTTAGGTTATTCTCAGCAACAAGCAGAAACCATTCGAGACTACCTATAAGGAAATGTGATGGCAAACCATCCAAACGCAGGCAAACCAGCTCCCAAATCCCAGCTCGCGAATATTCCAAAGCTGGTTTCAGCTTATTATTTAAATGAGCCCGATTTAGAAGTTAATCCGGAACAGTGTGTTGCTTTTGGCACTTCTGGCCATCGTGGTTGCTCATATAATGTGAAATTTAACGAATCACATATTTTGGCTATCACACAAGCAATCTGTGACTACCGCAAGGCAAACAATATTTTTGGTCCGCTTTTCTTGGGCAAAGATACACATGCGCTTTCAGAGGCTGCATTTAACTCAGCAATTGAAGTTCTTGTTGCCAATGAGGTACAAGTGATTACCCAAGAGGGAGATGACTTCACACCAACACCGGTTATCAGCCATGCGATTGTTGGTCACAATAGGACACACCCTCAGGAGCTAGCCGATGGGATTGTCGTGACGCCATCACACAACCCGCCAGAGGATGGTGGCTTTAAATATAACCCGCCAAACGGTGGACCAGCTGATACAGATGTCACGAATTGGATTGAGCAAAGAGCAAATCAATTATTGCGTGAAGACTTAGTCGAAGTAGAGTTATTTCCATTTGCTAAAGCCAAGCGCTCTGGTTTTATCAAATATGAGGACTTGATCACGCCATATGTTGAAGACCTGGCTAATGTAATCGACTTAGACGCCATTGCGAAAGCACGGGTAAATATTGGTATCGATCCATTAGGTGGTTCGGGCATTAATTTTTGGCCTGTAATTGCTGAGCGTTATAACTTGAAGTTGACGGTCGTCAATGATGAAGTTGATCCTCGTTTTGCGTTTATGCCGTTAGATAAAGATGGCAAAATTCGTATGGACTGCTCGTCGCCATTCGCAATGGCTAATCTGATTGCACTGAAAGACGACTATGATATTGGCATAGGCAATGACCCTGATTATGACCGCCATGGAATAGTAACGAAAGACGGTTTGATGAATCCAAACCACTTTCTGGCGGTTGCTATCGATTATTTGCTGCAACATCGTGATTGGGCAAAAGATATCAAAGTGGGCAAAACGTTAGTTTCTAGTGGCATGATCGATAAAGTTGTTAGTAACCTCGGGCATGAAGTCTATGAAGTCCCAGTTGGCTTTAAGTGGTTTGTGGAAGGGCTAAGCGACAAGTGGCTAGCATTTGGCGGTGAAGAAAGTGCTGGTGCATCTTTCCTAAGAAAGAACGGTGACGTTTGGAACACAGATAAAGATGGCTTTATTCTTGGCTTGTTGGCAGCTGAAATATTAGCGGTAACAGGCAAAACGGCGTCTGAGAGATATCGTGAATTAGAGCAACAGTTTGGTTCGCCAAGCTATAAGCGAATTGATGCACCTGCAACTGAACCACAAAAAGCGCGTTTGAAGGCTTTGAGCGTTGAAGATGTGACAGCGACGACACTGGCTGGTGATAAGATTACCGATATTCTAACTCATGCGCCTGGCAATGGTGCAGCGATTGGTGGCTTGAAAGTTGTAACGGAGTCTGGTTGGTTTGCTGCAAGGCCGTCTGGCACAGAAGACATTTACAAAATTTATTTAGAGTCTTTCAAAGGTGAGGCACACTTAGCTGAACTGGAAAGCGCAGCGAAAGCACTAGTAGATAGTGTTATTAGTTAAGTTAATACAATCCTCAAAGGCCATTCATTAATGGCCTTTTCTTTTTTCTATCTCTCATAAGGTGACAGTATGTACCTTGATACATTAAAAACAACAGGCGACTTTCTAACCATAACTCGTGAAAATGAATTTTCACTTGAGCCGAGCCAGTTTACCTTGGCCAATGGTACAGAGGTTAAAGTAATCGATACCGGTGTTATTGAATTCACGCCGAAGTGCAAAACCAGTAAAGACATCGTATTTTCTAGTGCGGTGCATGGTAATGAGACTGCACCTATTGAAATTTGTGATGAGCTAATTCAACAAATTATTCTGGGTAAACTCGAGTTAAAACAGCGTGTATTGTTCATTTATGGTAACCCTAAATCGATCAATATCGGCCAGCGTTTTGTGGATGAAAACTTAAATCGTTTGTTCAATGGCGCGCATGAAAATCGCTCAGAAAACCCTGAACAAGTGAGAGCTGCTAAATTAGAGGCTTATGTACGTACTTTCTTTACCACTGTTGAGGAAGGTCGTTACCGCGCGCACTATGATTTACATACTGCTATTAGGGGTTCTAAAAATGAAAAGTTTGCGGTTTACCCATTTTTGCATGGTAAACCGTGGAAAAAGTCACAACTCCAATTCTTATTATCTTGCGGTGTGAATACTGTTTTAATGATGAGCTCCGCAGCAACTACATTTAGCTATTTTTCTTCAAAGCAATTTGGTGCAGACGCATTTACAGTCGAACTTGGACAGGTAAAGCCGTTTGGTCAGAACAATATGGCGAGTTTCGAAGCTACAAGGCAAACTTTAAAAGCATTAATTAGCCAAGAAGAGGTAAAATATAAGAGATTTAATGCGGAAGATTTCGAATTGTTTACAGTGCACAGAACAATAAATCGCACTCGTGAAGACTTTTCTTTCCCATTCCCCGACAGTGCTGTAAATTTCACTGGTTTTGCTAAAGGTGAATTATTAGCCACCGACGGCGAAAATCAGATTTTTGCGGAAGTCGAAGGTGAGGCAATCATCTTCCCAAATGCTAAAGTTGCACTCGGTCAACGTGCATTGTTAACCGTAATTCCGATGGAAGTAAACGAAAACTTTATTTAACCATATGAAATAAAGGTGTTTTTATAGCCGTATCGAAATCTTTCCAGAATAAAAATGCAAATTATCGGTTATTCATCTAGGATTAGTTGAATAACCGTTTACGTTAACGTAAAGTGGCAAAAGCTTTAATTTAAGTAATTTGCATTTACCGCACTAATTATTCAAAACTCTATTCGCGGGCTTTATGTCGATGCTATTGACTGCAAGTATTGCAAATTGGCGATGACAACAAGAGAAGGTAGGTTATGACTAACCCCAATAACATATCGTTAAATATAAGCCATGCACTCGAATTCATCGATGGTCATGCGCTTAACATTCCAACATTAAAAATCTTAAGTGAGCAAGGTGATATCTTGGATGGTGCTACAGCATCAGAGCTAGATAAAGAAACGGCGCTTAAGATATATAGCACAATGAGATTTATCCGTTTGTTGGATGAACGTATGCAAGCTGCGCAGCGCCAAGGCCGTATCAGTTTTTACATGCAGTGTTTGGGCGAAGAAGCAGCAATCACAGCAAGTGCTGCTGCATTAAAGCAAGATGACATGATCATGGCACAATACCGTGAACAAGCTGCATTACACTACCGTGGTTTCACGTTAGAACAGTTTATGAACCAGCTTTTTTCAAACGAAAAAGATTTAGGTAAAGGCCGTCAGATGCCGGTTCACTATGGTTCGAATGAACTTCACTACTTAACAATTTCTTCTCCATTAGGAACTCAAATTCCTCAGGCGACAGGGTATGCTTACGGCCAAAAACTCAAGCACATTGATAAAGCTTCAGGAGAGTTGAGTTCAGAAATAGACAACGTAACAATATGTTACTTCGGTGAGGGTGCCGCTTCTGAAGGTGACTTCCACGCTGGTCTGAATATGGCGGCAGTGCACAAAGCACCTGTGATCTTCTTTGCTCGTAACAACGGATATGCGATTTCTACACCTGCTGACGAACAATTCAAAGGGGATGGCATCGCTTCACGTGGTGTGGGTTACGGTATTAAAACAATCCGTGTGGATGGCGCGGATACACTAGCTGTATATGAAGCTACCAAAAAAGCGCGTGAAATCGCAGTAACAACAGGCGAACCTGTGCTTATTGAGTCTATTGCTTATCGCTTAGGTGCGCACTCAACTTCAGACGATCCATCGGGCTACCGCACAAAAGACGAAGAAGCTGAGTTTAAAAATAGCTGCCCTGTAGCAAGATTTAAAACTTGGCTACAAAAACAAGGTTGGCTAGATGAAAATGAAGACGAGGCTATCAAAGATAAGATCAGAGAAGAGATTTTAGCTGCGTTAAAAGTGGCTGAAAAGATACAAAAGCCAGCGTTAGAAGAGCTTGTTTCTGACGTTTACGACACACCAATTCCAGCTCTACAACAGCAATATGAAGATCTAAAAGAGCATATCAAAAAATATCCGGACGCCTATCCAGTAACAGCAGGGAGAATCAAATAATGGCTAAGATGAATATGTTACACGCCATTAATTCGGCGTTAGATATCAGCATGGCTGAGCACCCACAAGCTTGTATTTTTGGGGAAGACGTTGGTTATTTTGGTGGTGTATTTCGTGCGACTTCAGGTCTTCAAGAAAAGTATGGTAAGCACCGTGTTTTTAATACACCTTTGACAGAGCAGGGAATACTTGGCTTTGCTAATGGCTTGGCTGCTTTTGGCGCCCCAGCTCTTGCTGAAATTCAATTTGCAGATTACATCTTTCCAGCGTTTGACCAAATCGTAAATGAGTCAGCCAAATTCCGTTACCGTTCAGGTAATGAATTTAACGTAGGAAACTTAACAATCCGTACACCATATGGGGGGGGGATCGCAGGTGGTTTATACCACTCTCAATCACCGGAAGCCTACTTTGCTCATACACCTGGCTTAAAGTTGGTTGTGCCGCGTAACCCTTATCAAGCAAAGGGCTTATTAAGGGCGTGTATCAAAGACGACAACCCAGTGATTTTCTTTGAACCTAAGCGACTTTACCGTGCGTCTGTAGGTGAAGTACCTGAAGAAGATTACAGCATTGAAATTGGTAAAGCTGAAGTCGTTAAAGAAGGCTCAGATGTAACTGTGCTTGCTTGGGGTGCCCAAATGGAAATTATTGAACAAGCCGCTCAAAAAGCTGAAGAAGCAGGAATTAGCTGTGAGCTAATCGACTTGCGCTCGATTTTACCTTGGGATGCAGAAACACTGATCAAGTCAGTAACTAAAACAGGGCGTTTAGTTGTTAGCCATGAGGCGCCTATTACTAATGGCTTTGGTGCAGAGATTGCAGCAACGATTCAAAAGGAGTGTTTCCTGCATCTTGAATCGCCAATTGAGCGAGTGTGTGGACTCGATACTCCTTACCCATTGTCACTTGAAAAAGAGTATGTGCCTGATGCACTGAAAGTGTTTGAAGCGATTAAAAAGTCAGTGGAATTTTAAGGATAAGTCATGTCTAAAGAATTTATTTTACCAGATATCGGCGAAGGCATCGTAGAGTGCGAAGTTGTAGAGTGGTTGGTTGCGGTTGGCGATACAGTAAAAGAAGATCAGCCGATTTGTGATGTCATGACAGACAAAGCCCTTGTACAAATTCCAGCTGTACATGATGGTGTGATCACTCAGCTGCACTATGAAAAAGGTGACATTGCAAAAGTGCACGAACCGTTATTCGCGATGGATGTAGCAGGCGATTCTGCGCCACAAGCCACAGAGACTAATAGTAATGAAAACTCAAATGCAACTGAGTACGCACCAGTAACGGGTTCACACCTTGAAGACTTTATCTTACCAGATATCGGTGAGGGGATTGTTGAGTGTGAAATCGTAGAGTGGTTAGTATCCGAAGGGCAAGAGATCAAAGAAGATCAGGCAGTTTGTGATGTAATGACAGACAAAGCACTGGTTCAGATCCCTGCAAAGTACGACGGCGTTGTTGAAAAGCTCTATTATCAAAAAGGTGATATTGCCCAGGTACATAGTCCTCTATTTCAGGTACGTATTTCTGGCTCTGCGGGTACACAGAGTGCACCTGCACAATCCGTAGAAGCTCAGTTAGAAATACATAAACCGCAACCGGCTCAGCCAAGTAGTGACTCAGTAAACGGCAAAGCTGTTTCAGCCAAAGCGGTTGCGTCTCCAGCTGTAAGAAGGCGTGCGCGTGAAATGGATATTGATATTCGTTTGGTGCAAGGCAGCGGTAAAAACGGTCGTGTTTATAAGGAAGATTTAGAAAAGTATCTGAAGGGCGGTCAAGCGGCAGCGCCAGTTTTATCCTCGCCTGAGAAAGTTTCTGCACCAGAAACTGTTGTAACAAGCTCTGGTGGTACACATGTGGAACCAATTCGTGGTATGAAAGCTGCGATGGCTAAGCAGATGGTTGCTTCAGTGTCTACCATTCCACATTTTACCTACAGTGATGAAATTGACTTAACGGAGCTAATCGCGCTGAGAGTGTCATTAAAAGAGCAGTATGCGAAGCAAGGTATTAAACTTACAATGATGCCATTCTTCATCAAAGCGCTGTCTTTAGCGATAAAAGAGTTTCCAATTCTAAACTCGCAAGTTAATGATGAGTGTACAGAAATTACTTATTTTGACGATCACAATATTGGTATGGCAGTAGACAGTAAACTAGGTTTACTGGTTCCTAATATTAAAGGTTGCCAGAATAAGTCGATTGTGGACGTTGCGGAAGCTGTTACTAAGTTAACGGATGCAGCCAGAGAAGGGCGCGTATCACCTGATGCACTTAAAGGTGGCACAATTTCGATATCTAATATCGGTGCAATTGGCGGTACTACTGCAACGCCAATCATTAATAAACCTGAAGTGGCAATTGTTGCTCTGGGTAAATTACAGCATTTACCGCGTTTTGATGCGAATGGTAACGTGGTATCACGTTCTATCATGAAAGTAAGTTGGTCGGGAGATCATCGAGTTATTGATGGTGGCACAATTGCCCGATTCAATAACCTTTGGAAATCTTACTTGGAGGAGCCTGCAAAAATGATGATGGCTATGCGCTAAATCTATATTGTAAAGGACCTTTACACGCCTCCAAAGCCTTTGTTTTGGAGGCGTTTTACTTTTTGTTTAAAAACAACCCCAGTCGCTATAGTTTATCTACACGGATATATTCCAACTGGTTGTAAAAGTCCGTATAATCCACACCCTAAAAATTTTTTACCCGTAGCAATTAAATAAGCCGTTTTGTGGGGCCCTGAGAAGTCGTAATGAATCAGAAAGACGATAGAAAAGAAGTACTTGAATTTAATAAGTTGCAAAAGAAACTGCGTAGAAACGTTGGTAACGTAATTAAAGACTACAATATGATCGAAGAAGGTGATGTTGTAATGGCTTGCATTAGCGGCGGTAAAGATTCTTTTGCAATGCTTGATATATTGCTTAACCTGCAAAAAGCTGCACCGATTAAATTTGATGTTGTCGCTGTTAACCTAGACCAAAAGCAACCTGGTTTTCCTGAACATATTTTACCTGAATACTTTGAGAGTTTAGATATCCCATACTACATTGTTGATAAAGATACATACTCAGTAGTGAGAGAAAAAGTACCTGAAGGTAAAACGACCTGTGGTTTATGTTCAAGATTACGCCGCGGTACTTTATATTCTTTCGCGGAAAAGATTGGTGCAAGTAAACTTGCACTGGGTCACCACATGGATGACATCGTTGAAACTATGTTTTTGAACATGTTCCATGGTTCTAGATTAAAAGCAATGCCGCCTAAATTGCGCTCAGATGATGGAAGAAATGTGGTCATTAGACCATTAGCGTATTGTCGTGAAAAAGATCTGATTAAGTATGCAGAGCATAAGCAATTTCCAATTATCCCTTGTAATTTGTGTGGCTCTCAAGAAAATCTGCAAAGACAAAATATTAAGGCGATGTTGGTTGAGTGGGATAAAAAGACACCAGGGCGCGTAGATAGTATTTTTAAATCACTGCAAAATGTAAGCCCAAGCCAGCTAGCTGATACGAATCTATTTGATTTTGAAAATTTACCAATCGACCGGGAAGCACAAAGGGGCGAATATCAGTTTAGTGAAGCGACAGTGTCGTCAACTAACATCGATGAATCTTTGTTTATTGATGTAACGAATATCTAAAAAATCTGAACCAGATACATATTCGCGTGTCTGGTTTAAGAACTTACTTTGCCTTTCAATAATTTATCTAACTTAGTTTCTAAATAACATGGCAGCCACTTGACCATGATGCTCTTGAAGGCTTGAGAGTTAGTCAGTTCTGGTATGGTTTCGTTTATCATACTGATAATTTGCTTACCATTATCGTTCTTTGTACACCCTACATAACCATACGCCAGTGGCGCTATGTCATCGAGCAGCAGTTGTGACAACTGCGCTCTGGTATGGGTAAGCTTATGTATATAATGGTGTTCGCTCGGATATCCGATAACAGCATCTACTCGGTTCTTAATGAGCATATTTGTCAAGCTCTCTAATGCGTCTTGCCCTGGTCTTGTGAGCACTTGTTCTTTAGGCAGAGATTTAATGATATCATCTAAAACACTGCCGTAAGAGCGTTGCATGACAACGCCTAACACTAAATTATTTTTTTCAATAAACTGCTTTAAGCTCACTGTTTCAAGCTGCTGCTTGTTTAATGCGGCGAGCGTTTTATTCGAAATTGCAAGGGTAGGAGAAAGGCCTATTGTTGCATAGTTGTCGCTAAAGTGCATAAACCTTTGCCGCTCTCTGGTTTTGTACAGTGATAACATGCAATAAGTTTTTCTTTTATCACTTAACGCTTTAATAGCCCTGCTGGCAGGAAAAAATATTTTTTTTTCACTGTAATCAGGTAAGTGTTCGTGAAGTAAATTGATCACTAGCTCGTCTCGACCCGTACCTTCTAACTCTTCTCGACCCGTACCTTCTAGGTCGTCACTGATCATGTAATATGGGGGAAAATCAGTGATGATCCAATCTATAGACTTGGCTTTAGCAGGCCCAATTAGCATTAATAACAAAAATAATGTTTTGCGCACGCTTAACTCTCTTATTTTCTTATCAATAAAGCTTAGCAAAAACGGCGTAATTTCCAACCTAGACTAACTAACTTACTTACATTAAATTTAGAAACTTAGATTTGTAATTAATTTTACAATTTTATTGTTTTTGCTACATTTGAGTTTGTACACCAACCTTTTTGTGGGAATAAGTGCGGTGGCCAATAGAGTCTGTTCAAGGATTGGTCTTGTTTTTAGGTAAATCAAAAGTGTTTTTAACCAAACGCTTTGGGTAGAATACAGGGTTGGCGTATCAAGTTAATTTCAATAATAAGAGAAATGCTATGATTACGCTTGTAGTGAGTGATATTTTCGGTCAAACCAAAAGCCTTGAAGGTTTTGTAAATGAATTAGATGGCAGCACAGCCATTTGTTCGCCTTATCCATTTAGACAGGGGCACATTGATAGGGATGAGCCAACCGTTTATCAGCAATTTATAGAAATGACAGGCCACGACAAATATGTTGAGAAGGTCGTCGAGGCCATTTCAAGTAAACAGCCTGATTTGATTATTGGGTTTTCAGCGGGCGCTGTGGCAAGCTGGCGAGCATTAGCTGCGATGCCCATAAAGAGCGCTACTAAGCTTATTGCATTTTATCCAGGTCAGATACGCAACCATTTGCAGTTACACCCAAAGTGCGATGTCGATATCTATTTCCCCTATGAAGAAAACCATTTTGATATAAAGCCAGTAATAGAGCACTTATCGAGTGTGCATGGTGTTAATTGCTATCGAACACGTTACTCACATGGTTTTATGAATTCGCTTTCTGAAAACTTCTGTGCTCAGGCATATCAGCATTATACGCGAATTTGCCAAGGTAATATCGAACAAGCAATTAAGTTAAAATTAGCCAACCGGAGAATAAAAAGTGGACTAGAATTGACTATGTAAAACTTAAAGTAGAAGGAGTTATGTATGTCAGATCAGCCTAGTATTCCTTATCGACACTTCCCGGGAAACCCCATAGCAAAACCGCCATGCCGAATGCTTAACGCAATGATGTATGGCTTTTTTGTAAAAGGTGAGCTCGATACCATCCAAAACTATGTAGATTTAACGCTAAATTCAGTACCAAGTGAAAACATTGCTTTTAGAGCCTTGTCTTCTTATTGCTTGCTAACTTTTACAGATATTGAAAATATCGCCTCTAAAGTGCCGCCTTTTAGTAATTATGGTTATATGCAAGAGACGGATATTATCGTGTGGCTACCAATTGCTCAAATTAGTAAACAAGAGAATAAGATGACGCATCTGTATTGGTTTCCAGCATTTATCACGGTAAACAATATTAACGCTTTGGTGAATGGCCGAGAAACTTGGGGATATAACAAGTATTTGTGCAAATATCAGATGCCATCAAGTCAACATCGCGCCGATTATTTTTCCTTAAGTTTGGAAACGTTTCAGCCATTTAAAGCAGATAAAAAAATGGCTTGGTACGAATTATTGTCGATAGAAAGAGTTGCTGACGACGACACATGGTTTGAAGAAGCCATTGAAATTGGTAAAGAGGTTGCGGACCTTATTCATAATAGTGTCCTTGATTTAGGTGTTGGTATTGATTTCTTTAAGCACTTGTTTACTGGTTTCTCTAATCCTCAATTAGCTCAAATTCTATTTAAGCAATTTCCAGATGGGTATGCTGAAAATAGTGTTTACAGTGCAGTCGTGCATTCTCCATCAACAGTGAAGAAAATCCACAAATTAGGGTTTTTGAAAGATGAATACAAAGTGACCTTTAATCAGGTTGATGCCTTTCCTTTAGAAGAAATGTTCGGGATCAAGGTGGGAGAGCAATTTGCCAAGTTGCCTTACTTCCTTTGCATGGACTTTGATCAAGACGGTGCAAAAGAAATAGTTACTGCAGATTTGTAATGATTGTAAGGATTTAACATGACAAAACAGAATATCGCTATCTTAGGTGGAGGGGTATCGGCCATGACTGCGGCTGTATACCTTACCGAGAAAGAAAAGTGGCAGGATTCATACGATATTACCGTATACCAGCTAGGTTGGCGTCTCGGTGGCAAAGGCGCCAGCGGCAGAAACGCGGAATATGGTGAACGAATAGAAGAACATGGCTTGCATGTATGGTTTGGGGCTTATGTGAACTCATTTCGCGCTATTGAAACTGTTTATAATGAACTAAATAGGCCGTCAACAATTCCGATTCACACTTGGCAGCAAGCCCTCAAACCGCATAGTTTTGTGGTTTTGCAGGAGTATATAGATAATGAATGGGAAACATGGCCAGTGGATTTTCCACTTATTGATGGCAATCCAGCTGACGGCACACTAGATCTTCATTTTTGGCAACTGATAGAACTCGTTGTTGCTTGGTTGCATAAATGGATAGATGAATTAGAAGAAGCAATAGAAGCCTCTCACAAGCAAGTTGAGTTACAAACGCGAAAAAGCAGAGACAGAAGCCTTTTACAGCACCTCGCGAGTGAAATTTCGGATGCAGTAGACAGCGTTGAGGACAAAGTTCGTTCATTTTTCGACAGTGCGGTTGATGAGGCACAGGATATAATCTCTACGCCAAAACTGCTTATATCACAGTTACATGAGCTAATGAGCTTAAGAGCCAAAGATAAAAAGCTGTCGAATACAAAAGATAGACTCGTAACTTGGTATATCGTCAGAAAGTTGAAACGTTGGTTACGTAGCGAAGCGCTTGAGCTTATTGACGATAACCCCGCTGTTAGGCGCGCATACATTTGTGCGGATCTCGCTATTGCGATGACGGTTGGTATGATCCGAGATCGTGTACATGCTAAAGGGTTCGGAGTGCTAAATCAGTATGATTTTAAATATTGGCTGGCACGCAATGGCGCAGATAAAGAATATGCAGTTGAATCGGCTCCGGTTCGCGGATTTTATGATCTTGTTTTTGGTTATGTCGACGGAGATTTTGAAAATGGTGATGTAGAAGCCGGTGTAGCGTCGCTGGCGATGATTAGGATCATGTTGTGCTACAAAGGAGGTGTAATGTGGAAAATGCAAGCAGGCATGGGAGACATTATATTTTCGCCTATCTATGAGCTACTCAGTGAACGTGGCGTTAAGTTTGAGTTTTTCAATCAAATTGAATCATTAAAACCAGGGCAAGACGAAAACGGTAACTATGTTGTAGAGGAAATCTCAGTAATTGAACAGGTGGCATTGAAGAATGGGCAGTACGACCCTCTGGTTTATGTTAAAGGTTTACCATGTTGGCCCGCCAAGCCCAGTTTAGAGCAAATTGATGCAGAGCAAGCCTCGTTACTCAAGCAGCACAATGTCAATCTAGAGTCATTTTGGAGTGATTGGCCACAAATATACGAACAGCACTACCAACGCCCCTTACCTAGAAAAACACTGAAGAGAATGCGTGATTTTGATCAGGTAGTGTTTGGTATCTCTGTTGGGTCGTTAGAGCATTTGTGTCCGGAATTATTGGCATTAGACTATGCGTTTGAGCAACAGAGCACGCAGGTAAAAACGGTTGCGACTCAGGCTTTTCAGGTATGGCTTAACAAGACTGACGAGCAACTGGGTTTTAATTACACTCCTCCAAGTGAAGAGCGACCAATTCTTAGTGCATTTTCTCAGCCTTTTGACACATGGGCAGCAATGTCAAACTTACTGGAAGTTGAGGACTGGCCAAATGATGCCCCCTGTAACATTGCCTATTTTTGTAGTGCATTTACTTGCGACTATTACCCACCCAGTAGCGAACATTCGTTCCCTAAAGAACAAACGGCTAAAGTTAAAGTTAACGCGGTTGAAAAACTTCACAGTGAAATGAAACCACTTTGGCCTTTAGCGTATGATTCAGCGGGGAACTTTATGTGGGATGTTGTGTACGACCCCGGAGCACCATCAACAGACGTGCGTTTTGATACGCAGTATTGGCGCGTAAATGTCGACCCCAGTGAGCGTTACGTATTGTCGGTAGTAGGTAGTAGTGATTTTAGGTTGAAAACAGACGGTACCTTGTTTGAAAACTTATATATTACAGGTGATTGGATAAAAACTGGCGTTAATGCAGGATGTGTTGAAGCTGCTGTTATGGCTGGTATGCAAACCTCAAGAGCAATTTGTGGACTTCCAGAAGAAATAAGTGGTGAAAATGGCTTTGAACCCGACGGAACTTGAGAGAAAATAGAACTTAAGTAACAGAAAAGGCCTGCAATTTTATTGGAGGTCTTTTCTTTTGGACTATACTCAAGTGAGCAAAGTGAACACCGCTAATATTAACGAGAACGGACATGTTTAAACTCTCTGCCTTATCAATATCAATATCCTTATTATTCGTTAACCCATCGGTTAGTTTTTCAGCTGACGAAAGTGCGATGGAAACCATTGAAGTTTACGCTCAAAAGCGTAAACAAAATATCGAAGATGTAAGCGTTTCTATATCCACAATTGGAGCAAAACAAATAGAAAGCCAAGGCGTGAAAGATGTTACAGAGCTCGGAACGTTTGTCGCAAATCTAAAGATTAGTCAAAATGCTGCCGAGGGAACTCCTCCAGCAATTAATATTCGAGGTATCGGACTATTAGATTACAACACCGCCAATACATCGCCTATTGCAATGTATGTAGATGGGTTAAGTGTTGGCTCGGCAAATAACCAAATTGCTAACCTTTTTGATATAGAGCAAGTGGAGGTACTTAAAGGCCCACAAGGTACTCTGTTTGGAAGAAATAGTACCGGGGGAGCGTTATTAGTCCGAACTAAACGTCCTGATGACGGGAATTATGGTTATGTAAAACTTGGTGCAGGAACCGATGACTGGCGGCGAGCACAAGGTGCCTATAATGCACGATTGAATGATGAAAGTGCAATTCGAGTTGCGTTTAGTCACACTGACTATGAGTATACCAGCTATAACCTTTTAGAAACGTCACCAGAAGCGGGCTTGACACAAAATGATTTACGTTTTAGCTATTTAGGTGAATGGGATAATTGGAGTGCCTACGTAAAAGGCTATTATGGACATTGGGACGGCATTGTTCAACCGGTTGGCAATATAGGGATATTTAAAGATCCCACAAACCAAGTTCGCTGTACCCCATCTGAAGCGGGAAAAATTGGTTGCGTTGATAGCTTTGGTTTCAATGATGGTAATGATGGTTTCTGGGCTGTTCGAGTAAATAATAATTCACCCCACCTTAGCATCTATAAAGGCTGGGGGTTGGAGCTGCAATGGCAGCAAAATGACAGTGCAAGTGTGACCTACTTAAATGGTTTTAATCGCTTGGACAGAGATCATGCATTTAACTGTGATGGTAGCCCAGCACAACTGTGTGAGGGCGAATTGGGACTTAAAAGCGAGTTAGTGACAAATGAACTAAGGTACCAAGCTGAATTTGGGAAAGACCATTTGACTATTGGTGTATTTCATCTTGAAGAGCGTATTTACCAAAATAATCACAATGACATTTTGCGAGATTTTCGTGGCGTACTAGCGCCGCAATTAACTACGACTTTCTTTTACGATAATGAGATAATTACCAAGTCCATAGCGCTGTTCTCTCAGTATGAGTGGCAGCTTTCTGAAAATCATATGTTTACGCTTGGAATACGATACTCTGATGAGTCTGTAGATTATGATTCGGTCTCTCGCTTGAACTTCATTACTAATCCCACTGATTTAAATGGATCAATCATTCCTTTCTATACCGTTGTTGGTAAAGTTAATGATGATGGAGTGTCAGGAAAGGTTGCTTGGAACTACACGCCATCGGATGAGCTTTTGATTTACTATTCATTGGCAAATGGTAGTAAAAGTGGTGGATATAATGGGGGGTTACTGTCTTCTGCGGAGCAAGCGCAATTAGCAGACTATGGCCCTGAAGAGACAATGTCTCATGAGATAGGTTTTAAGTTAAACGGAACGGATTACTTCGTATCAGGTGCTGTGTTTTATTATGATTACCAAGACCAGCAAGTATTCATGAATCAAGCTGCCTCAACTCCTGGCGCTCCACCATTGCAACTACTTGAAAATGTCGGGGAGTCGATGATTTATGGCGCTGAGTTCGAGCTTGACTACACTATTACAAATGAACTATCGAGTAGGTTGGCTATCGGTTATATTCCTGAGGCCAACTTTGAAGAGTTTACAGACCCATTAGGAAATACATTAACAGACAATCGATTGCCATTTACTTCAGAGTGGAATGTCGCTGCGGAGCTTGCATACAAGGTGAGTATTCAGGGTGGAGAACTAGATACAGTGATCGGTGTGGACTTTCAGTCAGATTACTACTTCGATCAAAATCAAAACCCATATGCAAATCAAGCAAGCTATGCACTTTGGCGAGCCAATGTTTCATATCAATATGCAGATTGGGAAGTCGGCGTGTGGGCCAAAAACTTGTTTGACAAAGAGTATAGTCATCTAAAGTTTGATTTAAGTTCATTCCTTGGCATGTTAGAGGACTTCAAAGGAGAAGGACAGAGAGTTGGATTGGATGTTACTTATAACTTTTAAGCGAGCTATTAAAGCTTACTTTAGGCGTTTTAATGCATTTGATTAAATATATCTTGCTTTTAATTGCAGTACTTTTTTCAACTCATGTTAAAAGCGTTGAGTATGTATTTGATGGAATTGATCGTGGCGTCAATTTGCACGATAAAGGCTTAGTGCTAGCTGCCAAAGATGATACGCGTTTTCCTGGCTCATTCGATTCGGTTCAAATTTGGGCACAAGGTTTAGAGCCGCAAACAGAAAGAGCGCTGTTTTCAGGGCGGTATTGGTTAGTAACGGAAATTGTCAACGAGTCTATGTATGAGCAACTCGTACTGTATCCATACAATACCGTGCTATCAAATATTGAAACTCGGATTTATTCTAAATCTGGTGTCGAGCGCTACTACACTGGCGGTATGGTACAAAATGAGTTTGCGTTTCACTATGGTAATACCGTAAAACTCATACCTAATCAAAAGTATTACATTGTCACTCTGTTTGAAAGCGACTTTTTCTATACACCTATCAAGCTAGAGCTTGTACCGGTCCCTGACTTTAAAGAACAGATCGTTGTTGATAACCTCATAATGATCCTGTGCTTTAGTGTTGGTATTGTATTGGGTCTTTATAACTTGTTAATTTATATAGGCTCAAAAGATTTAACTCACCTATATTACGCAATTTTTGCGGCGACTATGGTGTTTGCATGGAGCCACTTTTTCCATATATCTGATCAGCTGTTTGGTTTCTACTCCCCGCATTTACACTGGTTGGGATTCACTTTATCGCCTATCAGCAATGCCTTGTTTTACAATTGCTTGTTAAAACTTAAAGAAACACACCCAAATCTGTCCTCAGCCTCAATTTGGGTTGGTATTGTTGCTGCAATAGGTACTCCGTTCAGCATTTTATTCCCTGGATTCGGATTTTTGTGGGCCACGATGTCTACAGGGGTCGCTCTATGTTTAGGTCTTTATATTGGTATCTTAAGAATATTAGAAGGCTTTAAACCTGCGAGATACTTTATTTTAGCTTATGTGTGTATGGCTGTTCCTAATATGATAGGCAACTTTACCAATTTAGGAATGCTTCCTCCGATTGCAGTTAATCTTTACTTGCTAGGGTTGGTTGGGGTTGCCTTGGATGCAATGTTCTTAGCATTTGCTGTCGCAGATAAAGTTCGGTTAACCAGTGAAGAGAACATTGAGCTTAATAAAAACCTCGAAGCCAAAGTGCTTAAACGTACCTATGAGCTGGAGCAGCTGGCATCTGAATTGCGTGATGCGAGCGAAGCCAAGAGTCGTTTCCTAGCGAATATGAGCCACGAAATCCGAACGCCTATGACATCTATCATAGGTTATGCAGACGGCATTATTTTAGGGGATATTAAGCCTCACGAGCGCAATCACGCAATTACAGTCATTTTACAGAATTCTCGGCACGTACTGGGTTTAATTAACGACATTCTAGATATGTCAAAGATTGAAGCGAATAGGCTCGAGGTTGAGCTGATTGAAGCAAACTTATTTCAATCTATAGCACATGTTGAGTCATTGCTAGGAAAGCAGATCCGAGATAAAGGGCTCGAATTTGAATTGAATTATCAGTTTCCACTACCTGACTATGTGGTGATAGACCCAACACGCCTCAGACAAATACTGTTAAATTTGACATCTAATGCACTTAAGTTTACTTCAGTAGGTAAAATCTCAATTGAGGTGAGTTGCAATGATGAGCGTTTGTTTATATGTGTAAAAGACACTGGTATTGGCATGACGTCAGAGGAGCAAAAAGAACTGTTTAGTGCCTTCTATCAAGCGGATTCTTCAACCACGCGTAAATATGGTGGTACAGGGCTAGGTTTAAACATCTCCAAGAGCTTGGCACAAAAATTAGACGGAGATATTGAAGTAGACAGTGAAGTTGGTTCTGGGACGTCATTTACCTTGTCTTTAAGTCTATTTACAACTGAAAAAACAACTTGGGTTAATTCATTTGATGAGATCCATCACTCAAACAATACCAGTCAAGCATTACTTCCTGAGGTAGAGTCGGAAGATCTGAAAGGGGAGGTATTATTAGCAGAGGACCATAGTGATAATTGCCGGCTAATAACAAGGATTCTGGAGAGAATGGGCCTGAATGTCACGGCAGTTGAGAATGGTCAATTGGCAGTTCAAGCAGTGTTAGATAATGAGTTTGATCTCATATTAATGGATATTCAAATGCCTGTTATGGATGGTGAACAAGCATTTAACTTTATCCAAGCAACCGGATGCACTGCGCCTGTTATTGCCTTGACAGCAAATACCATGCGTCATGAAGTTGAGCGATATATAAAGCTCGGATTTACAGATCACTTAGCTAAACCAATCGACCGAACAAAGTTTGCTCAGAAAATTTCTCATTACCTTAACATAACGGTTGATGAAGAGCTCAGTTTGCCTGATGCAGAGTTCAAACAGCTAAAAATGCAATACATTGATGGACTCCACGAGCAGCTCGTACAGTTACAAAACCAGCTTAAATATAAAGATTACGAAGGGTTGGGACGATCTATTCACGCGCTAAAAGGAACATCAGCGATGTTTGACTGCCACGAGATCTACCAAACTGTCACACAGATTGATCAGCTGCTCAAGCAAGAGAATTTCCTAGACGTAGAAAAGGCACTGACTAGATTGTTTGAACTGATCGATCAAGTGATTAAAGAGTCCGATTGTGATCAAGCTGTGTAGCTGAAATTTCTGCAAGTTAAGATGTTTAGTGTTGTTGTGATTGGGTACAAAGCAATATACTGCAAAGATGTTTCAAAAAGCGACAACAAGGAATATCTAATGCGATTGATACTACTGGCTTTTGCCTTTATCTCACCGTTACTATTGGCAAATCCGCTAGTTGGTACATGGGAGTTCGTGAGAGGAGAGTATGCGACTCCAGAAGGTAAGGTGAGTGCTTCAGCACCGACAGTTACATCTACAAAGATAATAAATAACACCCACTTTAGTTACATTACCAGCAGCAATAATAAATTTCATTATGCCGGAGGTGGTACATATGAAATTAAAGACAATTATTTTATAGAGGTAGTCACATTAGGTAATGTTGAGAACCTAATCGGCAGACGAATGGCGTTTACCTTTGAAATAAAAGGTAATTTATGGCACCACAAGCTTGTTGAAAACGGTAAGTTTGTCGAATACGAAGTGTGGAAGAAGGTTAAATAATCACTGGATTTTTACCGTCTTTCAGTGAAGGAATGAAGCTTTAAAAATTAGAGCTGTATACACCTTGCTAAAAACAAGGGTTAATTTTTAGCAAGGTGTAATATAACCCTATTCTTACTCTCCATTGTTTCCTATCTATCATATCTGATAAAGCTTATTTTTGTTGAATAGGCGCTAGCAAAAAGGGTATGAGAGTGGGTTATCTCTATTCATACCGAATCTCTGACGTGCACTTGTTTAAACAAAAGGGTAACGGCACATGTATCATGTGTCCTGCAGTCTTAATTAATTGATTACATACTTTTTGGAGCAACTGAGTTTAACCATACTCTGAGAACGGATACTGATAAATACAGTAAGACTATTTCTATTGCCACAGCAACTCGGTGCTTGTGAAGGAAAGGTAATGGTAGGAGTGGGCGAGATTTTCAGCATAGGCCAGAGACATTGACAACGATAAAATTTGTTTTTGGTCTCTGTTGTAAAAGTGAATAGGGCTCTGCGATTTTAGTAGGCACTCGTTTGAGTGCGCGCTGCAAGTAGTGGTGCAGACTAGCAAGTAAACCTTACTCTAATTTATCGTCATATCTTGCTTAGAAGGTAAGTTACTCTAAGGTTTAATGCTCTTGTCATAGGCTGACTCTGCTAATTATTCTCCTATGTTTATGCTTTTCATCTCTACGTTCGAAAGTTCACTGTAATATGTAATAAATTGTATTGAACATGTTTGATTGTACTAAAATTTGAAATGCAGAGATAATTCAAAAAAATTCCGCGGGTTATAAGGTTTGTGAATTAATAGTTGGTGTTGGTGAATTAATATTCACGGAATGATGTTTCGATAAAGGTTCAAAAAGCAATCCTAAAGTGGGTGTTTTTTGAATATTTAATCACATTTATAAACAGCGTAATTTTGTCTAGCAGTCACATTTGAATTAACTTAAATACAGGTTAGACAAACGAGGTATGCAGACATGAAATCATATATCCCAGTAATTATGGCTTCTCTGATGGTAGGTTGCTCGTCATCAGATAGTGATGAGAATACTCAGCAGGCCACCCCGACTGAACAAGAGACACCACAAGAAACACCTACTGACAATACGGATTCCGATAATAGTAACCAAGGTGATGACTCGAATAATGATTCAACCGATCAAAGTGATGATATGCAAGATCCGGTTACACTTGAGCGTGGGTTATATTTCCCAAAATCTATGGTAGTGGCCTCTCCTTTTGGAGACAGTAGTGATGAAGAAGAGCGGCTTTATTTGTCACGAGGCCCTGCTTCTCCTACATATTTTTGGGCCACGCGTAGAATTGACGCATTACTCAATGGAGAAACGCCTTTATTAGATGTATTTCGAGTGAGGTCGTTCTACAGAGCTGGTAATAATGCTGACTGTTTTGGTCCCCAGATTAGTTATCAAGGGCATCCAAATTCAGCAGATCCTGCAACGAATTCTGGTACGCTCCCTTCAGGTGATCTAGGTCTTTGGCTTGCAAGTGATAGTGAAGGTAATGCTTGTGCGGTTGCGCAAACCAATGCACTTTTAGATGGAACAAAAGAGCGTTCGAGAATGGCATTGATGACTTTGGCAAGTATGGTATCAGCGGCTATCGATGATGGAGCAGGTTTGCCAGAGGATGGGGCGTCTATTGACTTGACCTCTCAAATGAACAGCAAGGGCCTGTCAAATATAAATTTTAGTGCGGCTTCCATTAGCCTTAACTCAGGTATTTGGCAATACAATGTCACATTGGAATATACCGTGGGTAGTAGTAGCTATGACATAGATCTTACTATGACGCATACGCCTAGTGGGGACAGGACCAACTACACAGGCTTACTCAACTACTCTGTTGAAGGTGAAACGGGTGTATCGGGTATTGAGTTCCCTGGTGGCAACTGTACTCAAAACCAACGTACTTTAGTTGGGTCGCTTGCCTATGAGCGTGACGCGCAACACATGTCACTTCAAGCTAGGGCTGCAACCCTATGCGGGCATGCCGTGAGTGGTGCATTTAATAGTGATCAACAGGTTGATGTGAAAAACAAATACCATATTACCGATAACCCAGACGGTTGGAGCGAAAACTTTGCAATATTCGGCGCCAATTTTGATTTGACCAGCCTAGCAGGAGACTATGCCTATGTATGGCAAGCAGGTGTAAACGATTCACACAGCCGTATTTTAAACATTGGATTCAATGATGCCACGCTTGAGAATGGAGAAGCTCATTTTGGCTATGGCACGGATATCGACCAAACAAGTGGCTTAATTCAAGGGTTTATTTGTAACTGGGCAGGACCTGGAAACGACCATACATTGCAAGCGTACACACAAAGACAATTTTTTGAATATGACACTAGTACAAGCACCTATCTAGGCACAGATCATCGGGCAAATATCGAATATGCGCCAACAAACAGTTGTGACTATGACGGTACGGGCAGTTTTGTTTTTGATATTGATGTAAGTGGTGTACTGGGAGACATATCACAAGAGGATGTGAGCATGTCATTTACCAATGCCTTATGGGCTCCTACTGATCGTAAGCGTCTAGCTAACTAC
>NZ_AUXT01000023.1 GCF_001625595.1 Pseudoalteromonas luteoviolacea NCIMB 1942 | reverse complement strand
AATGTTCACGCTCTCGCCCTGCACAAGCATGCTACTAGTTTTGTGGGGATCCCTCAGGGTTCAATCCCACATTGTATTTTTGAAAATATGAATAACGTAACTTCTCCCTTATATAAATAATGGTTCAGTATGTTGAATTTGAGTTAAAAATCGACTGTCACCTTGCTATATTATTAGGGAGTTATCAAATTTAATTAATTAACTTCGTTTGGTATTTTATCCGCGCAATTTTATACTGATATATTTATTCTTGGGTTTATTGCGTCAGCCATTTTATAAGAGAATAGTAAAGAGCTACTTAATACCTTTTCTTCTAACGTATGATAATCTTGGCCAAAACCGTCGTCGTGAAATTGTTTCTCAAAGCTGTTACTTAATTCATTTAGCCTAAACTTACCGTAAAAGTCTTTAGCTTCGGCATTACTGTTGACATCAAAGTAACGAACGATATCAGCCATACCTTCATGCACTTGTTTATAAGCGCTTTTCAGCTCGTCATTTGCATTTATTTGCGTTTCCAGATCGGCACGGAGTGCGTCAGTTATGTTTCCACCGACCAATTGCAGCGTGCCATCCTCTTTTTGAGCAAGATCGAGAGAGTTTAAATCTATATTGGGGTGTAAAGTCGACTGTGTACCTTTAAATTTTTCAAACTCTTTTAGAGTTGTGGTAAAAGCAGCTTGTGTTTTATCCTGTATTTCAAAGTTTTTAACATTATATTCATACGCCTCTTGTTGAAATCTTTTTATTTCTTCGTCGCTTGCGATTAGCGTATGTTCAATCGATGCGGGGGCTGCGTTGAGCTTTTCAACTGGGGATTGCGCCTCGATGGTAGTGGATTTTGCTTTTGCTAAAGCTGCATTATTACTGACTAAGTCATGTTGTGACTTTTGCAATGAAGATTTTATATCCATAAATTTTTCCTTGATTATTACATCTTAATATCAGTACTTTAATATAAACCCAGTCGTTTTTAAGTTTGAATTTAATATTAAATAGTTAATTTTATTTGTTCCTTTATATTTATTATCGTCAAGATGCTTAAAAACTTTAAGCATTTATAAATAAGAAGGATTTGATAATGATAAAATTACTAAAATACTCCTCGGTAGCTATTGCAGTGACAATGGCTGGTTCAACATTCGCTAGTAATATTGTAGTTCCTAAAGTGACAGAGCAACCTGTTTCCATTTATGATTTTCCAGGAACTCACTTTGATGGTAGTCAAGTAAGGTCTGCAGAGGAAGAGGACTTAAAAACGTCCATTCCTTTCCAAATCGAGCGTTTAGACCAAGGCGGTTCAATATTGAATACCATAAATACTTCTGCGTTTAGCGCTGCTGCATCGGCGCCTCAGGACAACACAACTCCGACTCTCCAAGAGCGTAGTGGGTGTCCAGAGCTTGGTTTCGAATTGGAGGCGATGGGAAAGTTTATCGTCAATCAGCTGAGTTTCCGGCCAATACATGGCCGAAAGCAAATGGAAAAGATGTTCCTATGAGTGAAGTACATTGGAGTAGTCATGGGCGTGGAGACCATTTGAACCCGCATCAACATCAATTTATATTTGATGATAAAGGATGGATTCGAGAAGGTGGAAATGGCTTACCATTTAAGAAACTATAAGGGGGAAGCTTAAAATGCAAGTGTGTTTTGATTTACTTATTCCTAAAACTTGTTTTGGAGATGACTCACCTTTTCAAGAGGAGTTTGCCTATTGGGGGGATGAAAGCTTCAGCCTAGATCCTCCTCGATATGTATGGAAAGAAGAAGTTAAATTCAAAAAACAAGCAATGCCAGAGCATATGCTAAAATATATACCATCAAAGGTGAATATTTCGGGCTGGATATATTTATCATTAGAAAATAATGCGCTTGAAATTTGGGAAAAGAGCGTCAATGAACCTTCATTTGATGAATCGCCGCTGATGCTAAAGGAAGTGCTTGATAAGTTATTACCTTTACTAAGCGAGTGGGTTGTTATTTTCGAATTGAACGGTGATCAAATTGATAATGTATATCAGATGAACGAGTCGACCTTACTAGACAAGATCGAAACAGCTTTAAACTGGAAGAATGAACCAGAAGGTTTTTTAGCTTGGCATAAGTCTTAACTAAAAGCCCCTGTCGGGGCTTTTTCTTAGTCCACAATGAGGGCGTTGACCCTGTAACAGATTCTGTGTAACTGCCATTTAGTTGATATGTTTTTCGAGGCGTTCCTCGAACTCGATAATTAAAGAAGACATAATTGGAGTGTCCATATATGTCAACGCAAATTCTCAACGTAAATTCCCAGTGTAGAAGAAGATTAGGATAAACGAATATGTTCAATTCAATAAACAGTATAAATTGGGATGAATTACAGTTGGCAGATGGTAAAGCAACTCATGTGCCTGGCGCTCTATCAGATCTAGTATCTGGTGATTCAAAAAAAGAAGAGGATGCGTATTGGAAACTTGAAAACCACGTTGTTTTACAAGGTGACCTATATGAATCAGCATTTTATATTTTGCCATTTCTCTTCGAGATCATTCGATCTGATGTATCTCATGGGCGAAAGCGAGTTTATGACCTATTGTTTGAAATTGCTAATGGATATGAAGCACAAGAGGTTAGCTGTATGTTCAAAGGCGTGTCGTAACTCAATCGTAGAGGAAGTAGACCTGTTTATGGAGGAGGTATCTGACACAAACTCAAGCTTTAGAAGCCAATCTCTTGAGCTAATTGGCTCATTTCATGAAATCAGTAATGAAATAATTGAGAAGCTGTCCTGTATTAGTAGTATTGAGCAAGACGGTTCTTTTAAATCTGAGCTTTTAGAAGTGATAGAAGATCTTCAAGCTGAATTGTAATTTTACTGCCTCGTTGCCTCATACCTACCAGTTGCATTTCGATGATTAACAAATTAAAGAAGACATATATGGACACTCCATTTATGTCAACGCAAGTTTTTACACTTGGAACTTGAATTCGGGTTGAATCACATTGCTAGGATTGCTGAAATCTACAAGTGTATATTTCACTCTTTTTAGACAGTGTTTCAGTTGGTATTGACCACTAATGTCAAAATTAATTGACCAGTAATTTCACTGAAAATCAGTCAATAGGTGCAGTGCATTCTAAAGCCAATAAATATAATTTTCTACTACTATGTAGATTGTTTTGAGTGGTTAGCTGTTAATGAGGAAGCAGCTTTAAGTATCTTTTAGGGTTACGACTTGCAGCTGTTTGTCTCACTTCGATAGCTCTATGTAAATCCCTCTACGGGACTATTTTGAAATGGCGAATCTAAGCCTTGATATTTAATTTCCCCTGAAAATTTTTCCACCCAGGTGGAAACTTGCCTCGCAATACATAAGAAAATGCAATGAGTTCAGCTATCACATAGTACAGTTCTTTGGGTATTTCTTCATGTAAATCCAATTGCCCTAACGTTTTAACTAGTTCTGCATCTTCATGGATCATGATGTCCTTTTCTTTAGCCAATGTGATGATTTCTTCAGCTAAATCTCCAAACCCCTTACATACCACTTCAGGAGACTTTCCTGCTTCATACAATAAACCAACGGCTGTCTTCTGTTCCATAACTACACCTTTATATTCACGATGGCATGCTTATCATAAAACTGCTTCACTTGCAGTGCATCTTCTTTAAGTTCAATTTCGCCCACTTGCAATCCGTGTGCAGCAAGTTTACTGCGCAATGCGTCTAAGTGTGGCTCTGCCAGTTGGCAAACGCCTGTGCTGTTTCCGACAATTTCGCAGTCTACCGCTTTATCCATAAGCTCCGCTTGCACGCTGAGCTGTCCGAGTGCTTCATAATCGAAATTAAGCCTGACAAACCAAACTTGTTTTTCTGGCATCCCTGCTTTAGCTGGCTTTTTATATTGGCCAATTTGTAGTTCGCTTTGTCTGCATTCAGGTGGCGTCTTCATTGGTAAAAACATACTAATTAAGAGTTGACTCTCACTGTCAAACTTTTGCCCTAAGGCCTGTGTTTGATTTGTTGCAGTCATAGAGTTTTGTATAAAGTTTAGGTCGTCTAACAAACTTTGTTGTGCAGATAGGTTAACCGCCTGTATAAACTGTTTAGGTTGCTGCAATTTATTACCCGGAAATAGGGTTTCGACCATACTGGCTACTCGTTGTTCCGGACTAACGTCTTTTGGTCTCTGAGTATCGGCTTGTGCAGTTAAATGGGTTCCCAGCAATGTTACAAGTAACTTATCCACTGCCTGCGTGAAACTACTAACAGGTACGCTGGTATTAAGTGGAGTTGCAATACTTGGCAATCGCGCAAATAAATCTTGGCTTACTTCTTGGGCAGTAGATTTATTCTCATCTATTAATCGAGAAAAAGCTTGATGAACTAGGCGTGTTAAATCTGCGGACTGAGAGTTTTTAAATGACTGCTTTTCAATGATTTTTTTACTCAATAATTGGGCATTCTGTGTTTGGTCGGTAGGTCCTTGAGCCAGTGTAGAGGCGCGTAATGACTTGTTGAGAATGTGTGCTAACGGCAGCGTGGTTGTGGCCATACGTTTACCGTCTGTGAGCTCCTGTTGTGATATTTCTTGCATGGGCCCAGGGATGGCATTTTTTGCTGCAGTTTGTTCAACTAGTTTAGTTTTAGCAAGGTTGAGTTGCTGCGCAGAAAAAGGCTTTACATCTTTTGGTAATGCTGCTGCCATTACTTGTTGCAATAGTACTAATCGAGCTTCAAAAGTTGGCTTTACCTTCGCCTCTGGCAAAATAGTAGGGTGCATTGGGGGCTTCGTCATGGCTTGGCGCTCGACCGTTGTGAGCTGCGCTTGCGAAATGTTCTTTTCTTTGAGAGGAGGAGAGCTTGCCTCAGTCTTTAGAGTGTCTTTTAGCCTTTTGGGTGAAGATATTTGTGAACTTGGTTGCGTTACATCTTCTGGTGTTGATGAAAAATTGTGTTGTATTCCTTGAGCGAGTGTCATTAGAGGGGAGCTTGCAGGACGAATTGCAGCTGTGGCGATGAGCGGCAGATGTAAATAATTGACTTTGTTAGGTTGAATATCTGGGATCTGATGGCTAATAGCGCCGGTTTTTTGCTGCATTGGTGGGTTGTCAGCTCGATTGAAAAACGGTTTGTGTGTAATGGCCTGTAGAGCATTTTTCACTGTTTGCCTAATATCCGCTAAGGATACATTAAACAACGGCTTGTTATATTTCAAAGTCGGTTCAGCTTGCCGTTTGCTTACCTGTTCGAGCTGGGATTGAAAGGATTGGGTATCTAGCTTCGGTAATATGCTTTTTAGTGAAGTCGCCAGTTTAATTGTGGTGGTCTTGGTGGCAATAGCAACCTCAACAGCGTCCTTTTTATTACTGATTTTTACAGGGTGCCATATTTGCTTTTGTAATTGGGCCAATTGAGTTGGGGTGTTGGATTGCAACTGGGCCAGTTGATGCTGGTGATGGCCTAACTTTAATATCCCTTTTTGAGATGATAATTGAATATGGTTTGAAGTTTGTTGGCTAAGCTGAGCCACAAGTTGCGTAATTGCTTTTTTCGCAACGGGTATCTGATGAAGTTTATCTCCAAACATATTAAACAACTGCATCAGGACTTTATCACCTTTATTACTTAGGCTTGCGACCAGCTTTTCTTCTTGTTGTAGTAATGTCCCGATACCCGAGGGGAGTGGCATATTGATACCGAGTTTAGGCAATGTTAGTTGTGTATTTGCAGGCGGTTTTATCTGAGCTTCTGTTTGCAATGCGCTGTGATCTCCAAACCCTTTAAGTAAACTTAACAAGCTCAGTAGTGATTGCGCCGAATTTAGTGTGAGTTTTGCTTCTGGCGTAGACAGTGTAAGTACCGTACCCGATGAGTCCAACTTGAGCTGCGCTTCAGCTAACTTTAATGGTTGCTCTAGGTTTGCTTGACTACTCAAGCGGATAGGTTGCCAGCGCCCTTCTAGTGCCACTTCCATCTGAATCGAGTCGGGCTTGATGACAACATTACGTGCTAAAAACATTTTGTCTGCTTCCAAAATAGCCTGCGCGTTGCTATCTTGTGAAGAAAATGTTGTTGTTGACACATTTGCATGACTTTGTACAGGGATAGTTTGCTTATTCATTATTCTAAATCAAATTTTCAGTAATCGGCTGCAACGCGTTATTCGTATTACCATATCACTATGATAGACTTAGGCCCACATTTAAGGGTCGTGAGAATAACAAATTTTGCTAGAGATTAAGGCTTTAACTTGTATCAAACAAGACCGTTGTTTGTTCGAATCACTTAACTTTTCGTTGTTACCTGGTCAAATCATGCAAGTAGAGGGCCCAAATGGTGCAGGAAAAACTTCACTACTTAGAATAATCTCTGGATTTTCGCGACCTGATGAAGGTAATGTATTGTTTAACAATCAAAATGTCACAGATGATTACGACAGTTTTGCTGAGTCATTGTTGTTTATTGGCCATAAAACTGGTGTTAATTTACAATTGAACGCATATGAAAATATACAGCATTGGCTTGGTGTACATAGCTACCAATGCGATAAAGATGAAATTTATCGCCTCCTCGGCAAACTCGGTTTAGTCGGCCTGGAAGATGTGCCTGTGAGAACACTGTCGGCGGGTCAGCAGCGTAGGGTGGCGCTAGTCAGGTTGTGGCTCAATCAAGCCAAGCTGTGGATACTTGACGAACCATTTACGGCGCTTGATAAGTGTGGTGTTGCTATGTTGCAGAGTCGCTTTCAAGAACATTTAGATGGAGGAGGTTCTATTTTGTTAACAACTCATCAGGATCTCACCAGCTCATTTGACTCGTTGCAAACATTGGTTCTGGAGTACAGACATTAATGCAAGCTAGTAATTCGTATTGGACTCTGTTTTGTAATGTTTATCGTAAAGACGTCACTCTGGCGTTTAGACAACGCGCTGAAATTGTCAACCCGCTGTTATTCTTTTTGATTGTTATTACTCTTTTTCCTTTAGCAATAGGCCCCGAACCAGCTCTGCTTGCACGGATGGCACCTGGCATAATTTGGGTCGCAGCACTTTTATCTACTATGTTAGGGTTAGACAAAATTTTTCGTGATGATTTCATGGATGGGTCACTTGAGCAGTTGATTGCTTCTCCCTATCCATTGTCATTGGCTGTGCTCGCCAAAGTAGCTGCGCACTGGACTACGGCTGGCCTACCAATGGTGGTTATGGCCCCTGTATTTGCATTGCTTATGAATTTAGAATCTCAGGCTCTAAGCGCAACGGTTCTGACATTATTAATTGGTACACCGTTATTGAGTTTTATCGGTGCCATAGGAGCAGGCTTGACAGTGGGCCTGCAAAAGGGGGGAATACTAATGAGTTTGCTCGTATTACCTCTGTATATACCTGTACTTATTTTTGCAACGTCTGCAATAGATACTAGCATTATGTCGCTAGCGTATAGCGGACAGCTTGCAATCCTTGGTGCTATGCTCGCCGTCGCTTTTGTAGCAGCACCAATTGCCATATCGTCAGCTTTAAGAGTGAGTGTAAGTTAAAATGTGGAAGTGGTTACATCCCTATGCAAAAGCGGAGCGTGCTTACCAATTGTGTAACACCTTACTGCCGTACTTTGCCGTAGTGTCTGTGATATGTGTTGTAGTCGGATGGGTTTGGGGTTTAGCGTATGCGCCCGCTGACTATCAACAAAAAGACAGCTATCGGATTATTTTTATTCATGTACCGTCGGCCATCCTCTCTATGGGCGCCTATTCATCAATGGCTATTGCTGCAATTGTTGCCCTTGTATGGCAACTACGCAATGCGGAGCTTGCAGTCATTGCAATTGCACCTGTTGGTGCTGCCATGACAGCTATAGCGTTAATCACCGGGGCTGCGTGGGGCAAACCTATGTGGGGCGCATGGTGGGTCTGGGATGCAAGGTTGACGTCGGAACTTATTCTCCTTTTCTTATATTTAGGTGTGTTATCTCTATACCACGCATTTGAAGATAAAAAAGCAGGTGGTAGAGCAGCTTGTATTCTTGCAATTGTTGGTGTGGTAAACCTGCCAATTATTCACTTCTCTGTAGAGTGGTGGAATACTTTGCATCAAGGGGCAACTATTACCAAATTTGATACCTCTGCGATTGACCCTTCAATGCTATGGCCGCTATTAATCAATATATTAGGATTTGCAGCCCTTGTCGGCGCGATGTCTCTGGTTCGTCTTAAAAATGAAATTATGCAAGCAGATAAGCACCGTCCTTGGGTGCGTCAGTTAGTGAGTCGAGGTTGATTATGCAGTTTGAATCATTTAGCGACTTTATCGCCATGGGCGGTTACGGGTTTTATGTATGGCTGTCTTTTGGTAGCTGCTTAGCCATTATTCTTGGGTTATTGTTTGTGTCTCTATATGAGGGGAAACGATTAAAGCAAGAAGTCAAAAGGCAAATGTCTCGAGAAGAGCGTATTAAGAAAGCAAAACAAATGGAGGTGCAGGCATGAATCCAAGACGAAAAAAGCGAATGCTAACCGTGCTTGCTGTGATCTTTGGTATTGGTTCTGCGGTGGGGTTAACATTGTATGCATTACAAGAGAATATAAACTTATTTTACACTCCAAGTGAGTTAGTTAACGGAAAAGGGCCCGAACAAGAAAAACCTTCTATTGGCCAGAAGTTACGCATCGGAGGCATGGTGGTGCCAGGCTCAGTTGTCAGAGATGAAAGCTCGTTAGCCGTTGAGTTTAAGCTAATTGATACAGGGCCATTAGTGACTATTCGCTATAAAGGCATTCTGCCTGATCTGTTCCGTGAAGGTCAGGGGATAGTCGCGCAAGGCACACTTATCGAGTCAGATGTTATTGAAGCATTTGAAGTACTCGCCAAACACGATGAGGAATACATGCCATCTGAAGTTGCAGAGGCAGTAAAAGGTATTAAACACGAAAAGCCCAAGTACAACTTAAATAGCGAGAACTAGTATGGTCCCTGAGATAGGATATTTCGCCCTAGTTTTAGCTATGGCACTAAGCTTACTGCTGTGTATTTTTCCTTTGTGGGGCGCGTATACGGGTAACCTAAGGCTTATGAGAGCGGCCCCTTCATTGGCGGTTGGGCAATGTCTTTTAGTGTTTTTTGCATTTGCCGTGCTGATTTATATCACTTTGACCGATGACTTTACCGTTGCTTATGTTGCGCATCATTCAAGTAGTACATTACCTTGGTACTATAAAGTGACGTCAACCTGGGGCGGACACGAGGGGGCTATTTTACTCTGGTTGGTGATGCAATCTGCATGGACAGCCTTAGTAGCCTTGATGTCAAAGTCTTTACCTTGGGTATTACGTGCTCGTGTCCTAGGCGTTTTAGGCTTCTTAGGCGTGGGCTTTATGCTTTATACACTTTGGATGTCAAGCCCGTTTGAGCGCTTACTGCCTTACTTCCCTGTAGAGGGACGAGATCTTAATCCACTGTTACAAGACCCCGGTATGATCATCCATCCGCCACTACTTTATATGGGCTATGTTGGCTTGTCTGTATCATTCTCTTTTGCAATTGCTGCGCTCTTAACAGGTAAACTTGATAATACCTGGGCCAAATGGTCTCGTCCTTGGACCATGGCCGCATGGGCGTTTTTGACTTTGGGTATTACGATCGGAAGTTGGTGGGCATATGCAGAGCTAGGTTGGGGTGGCTGGTGGTTTTGGGACCCAGTTGAAAATGCTTCGCTGATGCCTTGGTTAGTGGCGACAGCGTTGCTACATTCTCTTGCCGCGACTGAAAAACGGGGAGTGTTTAAGTCATGGACGGTATTGTTGGCAATCGCGGCGTTCAGTTTATGCTTGCTTGGGACGTTTATCGTCCGATCGGGCATCATTGTTTCGGTGCATGCGTTTGCCACAGATCCAGATAGAGGCCTCTATATCCTGTCATTCCTCGCGGTTGTAGTTGGAGGGAGCCTCGCGCTATATGCAACACGTGTTGCACAAGTACATAGCGAAGGCAGGTACCGTTTTGTTTCAAGAGAAGTCGGGCTCTGGCTGAATAATATCTTCTTAGTCGTGGCGACCCTTATTGTTTTGCTGGGAACCTTGTTACCCATGATCCACAAAGAATTGGGTTTGGGCTCAATATCAATCGGTGTGCCGTTCTTCAATCAGATGTTTGCCATTTTAATTGTGCCTTTTGCTATTTTATTGGGCTTGGCACCTATGTTGCGATGGAAACAAAATAAGCTCAGCGGACTGGTTAAAAAGTGGGGCGTTATTGTGGCTCTTAGCCTTGTTACTACGGGCGCATGGTTGTTATCTAGCTATGAAAAAGTGACACCACTGACGTTTATGGCGACTGCTTTAGCGGTTTGGATTGTGTTTGCGACCGCATCAGATCTATTACAAAAGGTTTCTAGTCAAGCGACTATAACCGAAGGCTTTAAACGATTAGGGCTGAGTTACTTGGCAATGATGCTCGGTCATGTCGGTCTGGCCTTCGTTATCGCGAGTGTCACATTAACCTCAGCTTATTCTGTGGAGCGCGCCGTTGCCATGAAGCCGGGCGATGTGGCTATGTTAAATGAGTACCAGTATCGCTTTGAAGGTGTGAAAGAAATTCGTGGACCGAATTACAGTGGTCATGCTGGTGTGGTTACCGTGCTCAAAGAGGACGAATTTGTAACTGAGCTATACGCAGAAAAGCGCTTGTATGACATTGGCATGCAGTTTATGACTGAGGCGGCTATCGATGATGGCTTTTTCAGAGATCTGTATTTAGCTTTGGGAGAGCAATTGAGTCAAGGAGCTTGGTCATTGCGTATTTATCACAAACCATATGTACGCTGGATGTGGTTGGGTGGTCTTCTCATTGCATTTGCAGGATTCATCGTGCTTGGTGATAAGCGCTATCGCCGTCGAGCTGAAAAAGGGATAAAAGGATAACAATATGAATCGTAAGATATTAGGCTTTTTGCCCTTTCTCATTTTTGTATTTTTATGTGTGTTTTTGTATCAAGGTTTATTTGGTAACCCAAGAGAGCTACAAACAGGCCGCTTAGGTCAAGCAATGCCTAGCTTTAATTTACCAGATTTAATGAGTGACCAAAAACGCTGGACAGAGAAAGACCTTTTAGGAGATGTGTATTTGATGAACGTGTGGGGCACTTGGTGTCCTACTTGTATCGCAGAGCTAGGTTATTTAACCAGGTTACGGGAGCAGGGGATCAAAATTGTCGGGCTGTATTATGAGCAAGCCTATGACCCTGATTTTGGTGACCATTTTGATATGAATGCACTACGTGCAGAAGTGCAAACAATGCTAGGTCGTGCTGGTAACCCATATCAATTCAACATTTTGGATTTAGAGCGAAGCCTTGCGCTAGATCTTGGCGTGTCAGGTGCGCCCGAAACATTCTTGGTAGACAAGCAAGGCACTATTATGTTGCACCATACTGGTGATATAAACCAAAGGGTGTGGCGCAATAAATTTTTACCCGCGATCGAGGAGTTACGTGATGAAAATTAGAACTGTAGTTTTGCTCGTAGTGATCCTTTTGTGCAGGGTTGGTTTGAGTGAGGCGGCTGAAGACAAATATCAGTTTAAAAGTCCAGAGCAAGAGCAAACTTTTAGAGAGCTTACATTGGAGCTAAGGTGCCCTAAGTGTCAAAACCAGAATATTGCTGACTCTGATGCGGTAGTTGCAAAAGATCTGCGCGATAAAGTGCTGGTATTAATCAACGAAGGAAACTCTAAACAAGAAGTGATCGACTATATGATAGATCGTTACGGTTACTTTGTTCATTATCAACCACCAGTGACACCTGCGACGATAATTTTGTGGGTCTTACCCGTTATTATTGTGATCTTAGGGTTCGGGTTCATTGTGTTTCGTCAGAAAAAGGCAGCGAAAAAACAGTTTTGGAGCGACGAGGATGAAAAAATTCTGGATAAACTGATTCAGCAGTACCAGCGTAAGGAGCGTCATTCATGAGTGAATTGTCACAAATGTGGGGGATATTTGCGTTACTGGTTGTCCTAAGTTGTTTGTTTGTGATTGTGCCTTTTTTACGTAAAGAAAAACTAATTTCTGTTGATCATGATGCAAATGCTGAGCGCATAGATATCTACCATCAAAGGCTAGAAGAGCTTAAAGTTGAGTTGGACAACCAACGTTTGGAGTGTGGTGATTTTGAAGACTCTGTAGTTGAATTGAAAAGGCGTTTACTTAATGAATTGTCGCCAGAGAGGACGCTTGATACAAGAGGTAATAACCTTGTACTTGCTGCCACCGGCGTCGCCTTTACCGTCGTTGTAAGTAGTGTATTTTACTATTTCACTGGCAGTCATCAACAAATTGAGAATTGGCACAGAGCTGTCGAGAAGTTACCGGAGTATGGTGAACGGGCTGTTTTGCAGACGGGTGAGCCCTTAACGGAAAATGAACTTCAAGCATTTGCCTTAGGACTACGAACAAAACTTGCAAAGAGTGGTGATGATGCGGTTGCATGGATGTTACTTGGACGTGTCGCAATGTCGCTTAATGATTATGAAATGGCAATGCAGGCTTTTGACAAGGCGTTGGTAATGCAACCTGACAACCACAATGTGTTGGTGAACTATAGCCAAGCATTATTGATTGAGGGAACTGAAACTAGTGTGAACAAAGCAGCACACATGCTGTCACGTGTGCTTAGAAAAAATCCGCAAAATATCGACGCGATCTCTTTGCTAGCTTTGATAGCTTATGAAAGAGAAGATTGGCTAGAAGCCAAGTCTGCATTTGAAGTATTACTGGCGACCATGACTCAAAACGATCCTCGCTACAGCTTTATACAGCAGCGAATTACTGAGATAGACCAAAAAATAGAGGCCAGCAGTGCAGGTGCTAAGCAAACAGGTGTCGGAGCTCAGCTGACAGTCAATGTCGATATAGCAGGTGAGTTGGCTGAGCAAATTCCACACAATGCGACGTTGTTTGTGTTCGCAAAAGCAGCAAACGGACCGAGAATGCCACTGGCTGTGAAAAAACTTACAGTTTTTAACTTGCCTTTACAGGTCAACTTGAATGATAGTATGGCGATGATGCCAGAACTAAAGTTATCAAGCTTTGAAGAGGTTGTGATAACTGCGCGTATTTCAGTGGATGATTCAGTGACGCTTCAAGACGGTGAACTTGAGGGGAGCTCTGATATTATTGTTCTACAAGAGGGTACGCAACTGGTTAATGTTACTATAAGTCGTGTTATAACCAGCACAGGAAGCTAAATGTATAAAAAAATTGTTGGCGCTGCACTAGCGCTAATGCTTGTGGGATGTGCTCAAGTCCCAGAAGAAAAGCAAGATCCTCGAGATCCATTGCAGTCTATGAATAGGCCCATCTATGACTTTAACATGGATGTGTTAGATGCGTATATTTTACGTCCTGCTGCAAAAGGCTACGTGGCCATTACACCAACTCCGGTACGCAGCAGTATTGTAAACTTTACGACAAATATTGCAGCACCTAGTGACGCAATAAATGCAGCCTTACAGGGAAAGCCCGGCGATGCGGGCGTCAATGTAGCGCGCTTTTTGATTAACTCCACTGTCGGGGTCTTGGGTCTCTTTGATGTAGCCAGAGAAATAGGCCTTGAGCACAAAGATGAAGACTTTGGTCAAACATTAGGTGTTTGGGGCGTTGGGGATGGTGCGTATTTGATGATCCCTGGCATGGGACCTTCAACTGTTAGAAACACCACAGGAGATGTTGTAGATAATGTGGTTATTCCTAAAATCGCACTATCTACGCCACAAACGTTAATTGTGTTTGCGCTGAGAGCAGTTGAAGCACGTGCGTCATTGATGTCGCAGGAAAAGTTGCTGAATGAGTCTTTAGACCCTTATACCTTCTTAAAGGATGTGTATTTCCAAAGGCAGCTTTATGAGCTTCATGATGGAAACCCGCCCATGGAGGAAGAGCCAGAAGACTTTGATGATGATTTCTTAGAGAATCTGTAGCGAAATAAAGTTTAGACAATCAAAAGCCAGCATTTGCTGGCTTTTGATTGTCTGGTGAAACTCGCTATTTTAAATTCAACTATCCATTAGCCTGATCTGTATATGATTTTTTGATGAAGTGTAAATTTAAAGAGTAAGTACATCGCTCATGGTTAAAGAAGAAGACGGAAATACTTGGGTTATAAACAGACAGCCGCTGTGTTAGAAAAATTAACAAACGCAGTATGATTATTTAAAAATGGTGTATTTATGGCTCGAATCCACCACGCCTTCAAAGCACCGCGCTTCAAACAAATTGAGCACAGTGCTTAACGTTAGATAAACAGAGTATTTTAGTAACTAAAATTGCCAATTCATGTTTAACCACAAGGTCCGGCCTGCTTCATTGACTTTAGCCGTTTGTGGATATCCGCTGACCATCGCGCCTGAGCGGCTTAAATGTTCCGCATAAGCTTTATCAAACAGATTGTCTACGCCTAGCGCAAAAACTAAATCAGGTGAATGTTGGTACGAAGTGTTAACTGCCAAGGTGCCAAAACCATTGCTTGGTGATACATCTTGACCTGCGATATTACCTTGACCAATTGCAACACGGTGCTGTCTTTGAACAACGCGCCAGAGTGTACCAAACTGCCATTTGTCTTTACGGTAGTTTAATGCCATACGGGCTTGCAAAGGAGGCTGCTGCGCGAGTGCGATATCGTCCGTGCGATTTTCACCTCGAACATAATTGATACTTGCAGTTGCTGAAAAATTTTTGCTGACTTGATAACGGCTTTCGGCTTCAAATCCGTATGTTTGTGCATCGATATTTCTTGTCACTTTACTGGCCATCCCCATCTTTTGGTATAGATTATCTGTCAATAAGTAATTGTCGATGCGGTTAAAAAATAGTGATACAGAGTGCGTAAATGATTTAGATTGACTTAGCCAGCCAATATCTAGTTGATTGGTTGTTTCATGGTCCACTAAAAATGCGCTTGGGCTATCAATTGCACCACGACCACCGCCCATTAGCTCCCAATAATCAGGGAAACGCTCGGTACGGCCAATGCCAATATAGTAGCTATCGTTACTTGATTGTGCTTGATATCGTGTAAAGCCACTTATGAGCGTATTATCGCGTGTGAGATCAGCGGTAGGGTTGGGTATAACTTGCATCATCACACTTCGAGTTTGCCTGCGATCTGTCGCTTCCCATTCATCTATTCTGATGCCACTCACCCACTGACTGCTATTGCTTAGACTATATTCTAACTCTGCAAACAAACCAGTCTGTTCAAACTCTGCCGTTTCAGCCCGCATTAAAGACTCGACAGGAGTTGTAACGTGGTCGCGGCTAACTCTCAGGCGATGTCTATTTTGTTGATGGTCGAGGCCATAAGCGAGGCTTAACTGCTCGTCTAACTCTGAATTAAACAATACCTTAGTGCCCCAAGTTTTTCTATCAGGGTTAGATGAGGTTGGGTTTTTCATCATCATGTTGGGTATAAACTGGCGTAAACTATGATTATCCATAATGTGGTCAATATCATTGTAGTAAACGCTAACTTCAGCACTGTTAATGAAACCATCTAGTTCGTGTTTCTCAAGTTGAAGTGCAATTTGTGTTCTGTCGAATAAACTGCCATCCATCATTCTATCAGCATAGGCAACTTCACCATTACTGCGGCCAAGGCTGATACTGTACAAGCTATTATCGTCAGGCGTATAGGCAAACTGAGAATCTAGATTCCATTTTTCATAGGCGGAATGTATGTCAGTACCGTTTCCATCTTGGTAGTCATCAGCCTCGCTATAACTTGTTGCAACGCGCGCAAAATAATTTTTGGTACCCGCTTTGATGTCCGAATTTAAAATGGTTTTACCAAATTCGCCTAGCGTAACGTTTGCAAACCCTGTGACTCCTGACTCTAACAGGCGCTCGGACTCTCGTTCAAATACCACCGTTGCTGCACTGTTTCCTGGGCCATAAAGCACAGTTTGAGGGCCTTTGATAACGGTCAAGGTGTCATATGTTTGGGGAGTGATGTAAGCCGTAGGTGGGTCCATTCGACCACCACAACCACCTAAAGCGACACCACCATCAGTAATGATATTAACTCGAGAGCCTGCCATGCCGCGAAAAACAGGATCGCTGCTAGCACCGCCTTTTTTAACCAATGAAAATCCGGCGATACTAGAAAGTAGATCAGCGCCATCTTGAGCGGGAAGAGGTTGTCTTGTCGCTTTTGGGTCCATTTTTATATCAAGAGGACTGTGCATCGGCGCGATGACTTCAATATGTTCGAGTGTTTGGTCGGTTTGAGCATTTCCTTGCCAAGTGCACGACGCAGCAATTGCGGCACAGATAAAGCGTTTTTTCATTTATATCCTCGAATTATATGTTTTCAACGCAAACTTCAATCGAAAGTTACGTACAGAGAAATGGATTGATATTTGATGGAAGGTATTTTACTGAGCGGTGGTCATGTTGGGATGTGACAAAATGTCGCACCTAAATGATTTATTATTATCTATTTGATATAGCTCAATATAACGAGGTGCAATGTGGTACCTATAGGACTAGATACCACAATCTGTAAATTTGAAAGATTAAATAGCCATGACTTCAATTTGTTGGTCGCACCATTGCAGTGCTTCGCGATAAAGCTCTGGTAATTCTTCAGCAACTAAACCTAGTTTGTCTGTGAGCTGAGAAGCCTCTTCCCATTTTGCTTGTTCATAAGCCATTACTAACGCAAGGTATTCGGCTAACAATCCATCACCCTGTAGTAACGCGTCTTTGATGTCTATGGTAAGAGGAAGTTTTTGCATCACACTATCCATGGTTTCATCTAAGATGGCGTCCATTAAAGACATCATCCCAGTCAAAAACGCCATACCGATATCAGGCAGCTGTTTATGCTTTATCGCAAGTAGCTCATTAAATCTAGCACGGGTAAGTGATAAACGAATAAGCTCCATGGGTTTTTCTGACGCGACTTGAGATGCAAAAAGCAGCGATAAGAACTTTTTAAGTTCCTGATTGCCCAACACTATAAGCGCCTGCTTGATAGTTGAAATCTCGGCTCTGCGTTTAAAAGCCGCCGAGTTCGAGTAGCGCAGTAACTTGTAACTCAAATTGACATCTCGCTCAAAAACCTGAGTGATACGTTTTAGATCAACATCGACGCTGGATGTTTCATAAAGCAACTCTGCCAATGCCATTTCTGAAGGTGGTAAAGCTTTGGTTTGCACCATTTCAGGTTTGGCGAAAAAGAATCCTTGGAACAGGGTAAAACCTAACTCTAAAGCCAGCTGATATTGCTCATAAGTTTCGACTTTTTCGGCAACTAGCTCGATTTGCGGGTGAGGCACAATTGCTTCTTTGATTTCGTGAATTTCCTCAATGCTTGTAACAAGCATATCCACTTTAATTTGGTCTATATAAGGGTAAAAGTGACGCCATACTTTCTGATGTTTGTAATCATCTAAAACCAGCTTGTAGCCCTTTTCTTTTAATTCTTGAACAGCAGCTAACAAACGCTTCCCTGGCTGGACTGTCTCTAGTATCTCTACTATGAGCTGATCTCTACCCATCATGGTGGGGTAGCCTTTTAAGATAGTTTCGAGCGTAAAATTAATATAGGCAGGTTTGCCGTCGGTGAGATCTTCTAGACCAAAATTGAATTGGCTTCCTTCGATAAGCTTTGAGGTTGCTTCCACATCGTCTATGTTTGGAAAGACGTTATCTACCCCGTCGCGAAAAAGTAGCTCATATCCCACGACATCTTTATTTATATTTAAAATAGGTTGCCTTGCGGCATAGAAATACATGAACGAGACACCCAATATGTTACTTCTTATGGTTCAAATATAAGGTAATCTAAAGCATATTTCATTAATAAATTTACAGTTATTTAGTATTTTCGTACTAAAGGGTAATGTTTTAGAATGTTAAATGTGCAATAACAGCAATTTATGCTGACTTGCTTGGGGACTGAATACTGTCGTGATATAGTAAACTTTTGTGTTTGGCTTTTGTTCCAATGCCAGTTTAATAAATTAAATTGACTGTTATTCGGAGAGAAGCTCTGTTGATCGGAGGTCATTTTGGAAATTGGCGCGATGATATCGCTGGCATTGTACTTTATTGTGATGTTGGCGATTGGTCTTTATGCCTATCGTAAATCTACTAATGATGTATCTGGATACATGTTGGGTGGGCGTAATTTGCCGCCAAGTGTGGCAGCTTTATCTGCAGGTGCATCGGATATGAGTGGCTGGATCTTAATGGGTCTGCCTGGCGCGATGTTTTTAACCGGATTTAGTAGTACATGGATTGCGATTGGCTTAGTAATTGGTGCGTTTTTGAACTATCTACTCGTTGCGCCTAGGCTACGTGTTTACACTGAAATCGCCAATGATGCGATTACAATTCCAGACTACTTCGCCAACCGGTTTGAAGATAATAGCAATGCATTACGCATCGTATCCGCTGTTGTTATTATCGTGTTTTTCACTTTGTATACTTCTTCAGGTGTTGTGGCTGGTGGTAAGTTATTCGAAAACTCATTTGGCCTGAGCTATGAAACGGGGTTATATGTAACGACTGGGGTCGTGGTACTTTACACCTTATTTGGTGGCTTTTTAGCGGTGAGCCTGACTGACTTTGTACAGGGGTGTATCATGTTCATAGCTCTTGTGTTAGTGCCCTTTGTAACTTTCAGTCTTTTAGAGCAACCACTGTTAAACACATTGAAAGAAGTTAACCCTGATATGTTAACTTGGATTGGTGCTGGTGGCGTGATTGGTATTATTTCAGCGATGTCTTGGGGTTTAGGTTACTTCGGTCAACCACATATTATTGTTAGGTTTATGTCGGTACGCAGTGTTAAAGATATGCCAACAGCGCGTAACATTGGCATGAGCTGGATGGTCGTTGCAACCTTAGGTGCAATTACGACGGGCTTGTTTGGTGCAGCATACGCCCATGAAAATAGCTTACAGATCAAAGATGCAGAAACGATTTTCTTAGTGTTGTCTGAGTTATTGTTCCACCCATTGATAGCTGGATTTTTACTTGCTGCTATCCTTGCCGCTATCATGAGTACCATCTCTTCTCAGCTTCTAGTAAGTTCGAGTTCACTGACTGAAGATGTTTACAAGGTATTTATTAAACCAACGGCATCTGAAAAGGAACTGGTGATGGTCGGCCGTATCAGTGTGGCTGCTGTGTCAATTTTAGCGATCTACTTAGCGCACGATAGAAACAGCACTATTCTAAGTCTAGTGAGCAACGCTTGGGCTGGCTTTGGTGCCGCATTTGGTCCGTTAGTACTATTTAGCTTATTCTGGAGCCGCATGAACTTTGCAGGTGCTCTATCTGGCATGATTGCTGGCACAGTGACCGTGTTATTATGGATATATGCACCGTTTACGATAGCAGGGCAATCACCAAGTGCCTTTATTTATGAAATCGTACCTGGTTTTGTTTTTGCTTCAATTGCAATTGTGGTTGCGAGCTTGATTACAGCGCCGCCTTCAAACTCAATTGAACAAAAATTCGAAGAAATGAACAGAGGCTTGTAGTAACTGTATTCATGCTTTAGTCGTGAAAAGGTGAGCGCAAGTTCACCTTTTTAGTTTCAGCTCTACATAGCTCAGTAGAATATCGAGCGTGTCCTCTTTACATCCTAACCCCATACTCATAAAAACAGGCCTGAGTGATATGGTGCTGTTCAACAGGACGAAGTTGTATCACTTCAATCTGGCTCACTTTATCTTGCTTTACAACTTGATGGATTTCGAAGTAGCGGCTCCAACTGATTCCTTTGTATGGGCGTAGCTCTAAATATGGATACTGAACATAGTGCCAAGTACCGTTTAACAGTCCTTTATTCTCGTCTGAAACTGGACTGCCCGAAATTTCATAAGCACCATTGGAAGAAAGTTTGAGATCAAATGAGAGATCACAGTTTGCGGTTTTAAATCGACGAGCCAAATCTTGCTTTAAGAGTGGGCTGTGCTCACTATTTTTAGGAAAAGGGTATATGGCAATGGCGTCTTTGGTATACCAGTGATTTCCCTCTTTGAGGCCTTGTATATCAGCGATTTTAAAGCCATGCTCTATGGCAATTGCTTTTACGGACTCTACTGCTGAGGCGTCTCTGAGCATTAATGAGTGAAGAATCGTGTTTTGGGAGATGCTGGTCGGAAAATCAAGGCTGTTAATCTCAACCTCAAAACCCTGCTCATCTAATGCCGATTGTAATTTGCTGAGTTCTTCGTGGGGTAAATACTTACCAAAAACATGTACTGTGGTGGTGTGGGTGCAGCCTAAAAGCATGAAGCTTAGGGTGTAAAGCAGAAGGTGTGTGTTTATTGTTTTGATCATCACTTCAGTCCTTTTAATATCTGCCATATATGTAGCATAATTGGGACTGAAAAGTCAGTAGAAGATAAAAGCCGTACACCGAAGTGCGGTGTACGGTAAAAGAACAGAATTTAGTCCTGAACAGAGCGAAGTAGGGCGTTGACACCTACTTTTTCGCGAGTTTGCTTGTCGACCTTTTTAACAATGATCGCTGCATATAAGCTATGTGTACCGTCTTTGCTTGGAAGCGAGCCAGGCACAACAACTGAACCTGCTGGCACGCGACCATAGTGGATTTCACCGGTTTCTCTATCATAAATACGTGTACTTTGAGAAATGTATACGCCCATTGAAATGACAGCGCCTTCTTCGACGATAACACCTTCAACGATCTCGGAGCGAGCGCCGATAAAGCAGTTGTCTTCAATGATTGTAGGGTTTGCTTGTAGTGGCTCTAATACACCACCGATGCCTACGCCACCAGATAGATGAACATTTTTACCAATTTGCGCACATGAACCTACTGTCGCCCATGTATCTACCATCGTACCGTCATCAACATAGGCTCCAATGTTTACGTATGACGGCATCAATACGACGTTTTTACCTACGAAGCTGCCCTGACGTGCAACAGCGTTAGGTACTACACGCATCCCGCCCTGTTGAAATTGCTCAGGTGTATAATCACTGAACTTCAGCGGGACTTTGTCGTAAAACTGGTTTACTCCATCATTCATTGGTTGGTTGTCACGGATCCTAAACGATAATAAAACCGCTTTTTTAAGCCATTGGTGAACTACCCACTCGTCACTGATTTTTTCTGCAACGCGTGCAGCGCCAGAGTCCAACAGCTCTAAAGAGTCGATAATGGCTTTTTTAATTTCTGGGGCAACGCTTGAAGGTGTGATGTTGTCACGGTTTTCCCATGCTTGTTCAATAATACTTTTTAAATCCGACATAGTATCCTCGTTATTCAGATTCGGCGTTTAATTTTTTCATAAGAGAGAGATGAAGATCGCTCTTTTCATCTTCACTTAGTGCTTGATATTGTTCATTTGAAACGACAAAGAAATCTTCTGCTCGCTCACCTACCGTTGTGATCCTCGCGGCATGAATATGTAGGTTTTTAACCTGTAATACTTCCGCAATCTTCGTTAATAGACCCTGAATATCAACCGCTTGTATTTCAAGTAAATTACGGTCCTCCCGAGCATGTGGACGCAAAATGACTTTAGGTTTGATATTAAAGTCTTTAAATCTTTGCGAGCGATTCTTTTTCAGTCGTATCTTCTTTTTTGGATCGGCAAGAATGCTTTCTAATCCTCGGCGGATGTTTTTGGCTCTGCTACCACTGATAGCAGAGCCATTCACTTCCAATATAACAAAGCTAAATACCACATACCCATCTTTGGTTGTCATGACTTGAGCATGCTGTATTTGCGCTTTTTTAGTGCCGATCACTGAAACTAATTTGGCAAATAGACTCGCTTCGTAAGGGGCATAAACGAATACTTGTGTACCGCCGTGCATTGGTTGCTCAGATACAGTAACCCCCGCGCGACTTTGGTCCTTACGTGAAAGTAATAACTTACAATGCCAAGAGATTTGCTGTTCACTAAAGCTTGTAAAGTAATTGGCTTTGAAGCGAGACCAAAGCAACGTAATACGCTCTTCCCCATATCCGGCATCTAAAAGCCTCTGCCGTGCTTGGGCTTTTTTGTCGCGAATTTGGTCTCGCATATCCATCGGGTTTTCAAGCCCTAATCTCAATGCGCGTTGAGCATGCAAGTAGAGCTCTCTAAGTAGGGTATTTTTCCAGTCGTTCCAAAGATTATCATTTGTGGCTCGTATATCGGCTACGGTTAAGCAATATAAATAGTCCAGCTGACGCTCATTTTTCACTTTGGAAGCAAACTCATTGATGACATCTGGGTCGTTAATATCTTTACGCTGTGCAGTTACTGACATTAACAAATGATGTTCAACGAGCCACGCAACCAACTTGCCATCGGATGGAGTCAGCTTGTGCATACTTGCAAATGCAGTGGCATCTACAGCGCCAAGTTCTGAGTGATCACCCCCACGACCTTTTGCAATATCATGGAAAACACCAGCTAAATATAATAGCTCAGGTTTATCCATGCGGGTCATGATTTCAGAGCAAATCGGGAATTCTTTATTATACTGTTTATCGCGATATTTATGGATGTTATTAATCAGCTTATGCGTATGCTCATCCACTGTATAAGCGTGAAATAGATCAAATTGCATTTGGCCAAAAATGCTACGCCACTGTGGTAAGTAGGCGGCAATGAGACCATGTTTATGCATGAGCGTAAATGCTCTACCCATTCCATTAGGGTGCTTTAAAAGACGCATAAATGCATCTCTGCACGCCGCATAGTCTTGTAAATCTCCCAATAAACGGCGTCTTACCTGCCTTACTGAACGTATCGTATTGGGATCGATATCGGTGATATCAGGATTGTCTGCGATGTGCTCAAATAATACGAGCAAATTCTCACGTAAGAAAAATGCAGACGGGTCTTTTACGCGGATCTTATTGCCTATTCGCTCAAAATGCGCGTCTAACGGCACCACAGTGAGCATATCTTGGTCTGGGAGAATACTTTGCTCGAAATATGCCAAGAGCATCTGGTTCATTTCCCGTACACGACTCATGATACGAAACAGGCGCTTCATCATGCGTTCAACTGAAGGTTTGCCCTCTGAGCCAAATCCTAATAACTCTGCTGCGTGAGGCTGATAGTCAAAAAGTAAACGGTTTTCGGGACGGGCAGCTGCGAGGTGCAATGCAAAACGAATATTCCACAAGTTCTCTAGGCACTCCATGAGTTCTTGGTATTCCTCATGGGTTAAGTAGCCATGGCCAATGAGCTCTTCGAGGGTTTCTGCGTGGAAATGTTTTTTGGCAACCCAGAAAATGGTTTGCAAATCACGCAAGCCACCTGGGTTTTCTTTAATATTTGGCTCTAAGTTATAGGCTGTACCATGACATTTTTTACGCCTAACTCGCTGTTCTTTCACTTTGGCAATAAAAAAGTCATCAGAGCGCCAGATTGGGGTTTTGACGATATGACTTTTAAGACGTTCAAACTCAACTAAGTTGCCACAGATTAAACGGCTTTCAAGCAAGCTCGTTGTAAAGTGAACATCTTGCCGCTTTTGCTCCAGTACTTGTTCATGCGTACGCACACTATGGCCGATATCGAGGTTTAAATCCCATAACATAGTGACAAAGGCTTCAAGCTTTTGTCTCAATTCATCGTTGGGCTCGCCGTCGGTTAGTAGCAAGAAATCTATGTCAGAAAAGGGGTGTAACTCGCCCCTACCATAGCCGCCGATACCAATTAATGCCAATTGCTCGAAATCAGCTAAGCCGGTTTGAACGAACAGTTTTTTTAGCAAGATATCAATGAAATCTGAACGTGCATTGATAAGGAGTCTTACGGGTTGCTTAGAGAATTGGTTGTTCAGCCATTTGTAAAAATAGCTCATACAACCCTTGTAATCACAAAGTTGCTCGGCTTCTTCTAGCAACAATTTTACTTTATTCGGTAACGCCACGGGATATCCTTGGGTCCTTATTATCTTTAAGTAGTTTTTGTCGCTGCAAGCGTAGCAGGCCGTGTTTTACGGCCTGTGCTTTCAAAATATTTGCAACGTTGTCCGCAGTGAGGGAACCCAATGCGGCGGTCTAGGTGGTAGACATGTTACTTGCCGTTTGACAAGCAAGAGCAGTATAGTTGAAAATTATGCGTGCTCGATCACTTTTTCGATGGTGTCATCATTACGATGAGTAAGGATCTCAACACCATTGTCTGTCACGAGTAACGTGTGTTCCCACTGAGCTGATAGACTACGGTCTTTAGTTACAACAGTCCAGTTATCTTTTAGTAGTTTACACTGACGCTTGCCCGCATTAACCATAGGCTCAATCGTTAAGCACATACCTGCTTCTAATACTTCACCGGTACCTGGTTTACCGTAGTGCATAACTTGTGGCTCTTCGTGGAATTCAGCGCCAATACCATGGCCACAATATTCGCGTACAATCGAGTATTTAAAGCCTTCCGCGTACTTTTGAATGGCTGCACCAATATCACCTAACCTTACGCCTGGTTTGACCATTTTAATTGCCAAGTAAAGTGATTCTTGGGTGATTTCGCTCAAGCGTTTACCTTGAATGCTCGGCTTGCCTACATAGAACATTTTAGAGGTATCACCGTGGTAACCATTTTTGATAACGGTGACATCGATATTGACGATATCGCCTTCTTTTAATGGCTTCTCATTTGGAATACCATGGCAGATTACGTGGTTAACTGAGGTACAAATAGACTTTGGAAAACCGTGATAATTTAATGGTGCTGGAATGCAACCCTGTACATCCACAATGTAATCGTGACAAATTGTATTTAATTCGTCTGTGGTAACCCCAGGCTTCACATAAGGTTCAATCATTTCTAATACTTCAGCCGCTAACCTACCGGCAATACGCATTTTTTCGATTTCATCAGGGGTTTTAATCACTGCACTCATTGAGACTCCAAGTCATAATTTCTAGTAGCAATAACGAGCAAATTTTGCTCTCGTCATTGAGTTAATTTAATTTATATGGTATAAAGCGCGCCGTCTTTTTACAAATAAATCTTCTCTAGTAGATGTTGAGGTTGTTTGTACTTAAGACAAGCAAAATTAAATTTTAACACACACACATATCGACACATACACTTGGGTGCATGTTTGTATCGGTCAAAGATACGCAATTAGCATGTTGGTGATATGGGATATGTGGAGGCCTAACCCTAACTAAATAGAGGAAAATACAAATGGCAAACGTTTCAATGCGCGATATGCTTCAAGCTGGTGTTCACTTTGGTCACCAGGCTCGTTACTGGAACCCTAAGATGAAGCCGTTCATCTTCGGTGCTCGTAACCGCGTTCATATCATCAACCTAGAAAAGACAGTTCCACTTTTCAACGATGCACTTAAGTTTTTATCAAACGTTGCATCTAACAAAGGTAAAATCCTTTTCGTAGGTACTAAGCGCGCAGCTGGTGAAGCAGTTAAAGAAGCAGCTATCTCAAGTGAGCAGTTCTACGTAAATCACCGTTGGTTAGGTGGTATGTTGACTAACTGGAAAACAGTTCGTCAATCAATCAAGCGTCTTAAAGATCTTGAGACTCAAAGCCAAGACGGTACTTTCGAGAAGCTTACTAAGAAAGAAGCGCTAATGAAAACGCGTGAAATGGAAAAGCTTGAGAAGAGCCTTGGCGGTATCAAAGATATGGGCGGTCTACCTGACGCTATCTTCGTAATCGATGCTGACCACGAGCACATCGCTATCCGTGAAGCTAACAACCTAGGTATTCCAGTAGTATCAGTTGTTGATACTAACTCAAACCCAGATGGTGTTGACTTTATCATCCCTGGTAACGACGATGCGATCCGCGCAATCCAGCTTTACACTAAAGCTGTTGCAACTGCTATCACGGAAGGTCGTGAAAGCAACATCGTTGCTCAAGCAGAAAACGACGATTTCGTAGAAGCTGAGTAATTAGCTGTCATCAAGTCTTCATCAACTTAATGATGAAGACTTGATATTCTTTACAAGCGGAAATTCGCTTACCAAAAACCGAATTCAGAATTGAGGATATTCTAATGGCTGTAACTGCTGCCCTAGTTAAAGAACTTCGCGAGCGTACTGGCGCTGGCATGATGGATTGTAAAAAAGCACTAACTGAAACTAACGGTGACATCGATCTAGCGATCGAGAACATGCGTAAGAGTGGTGCTGCTAAAGCTGCTAAAAAAGCGGGTAACATCGCTGCAGAAGGTACAATCCTTATCAAGCAAGGTGAAGGTTTTGCTGCTCTTCTTGAAGTTAACTGTCAAACTGACTTCGTTGCTAAAGACGAAAACTTCCTAGGTTTTGCTAACACTGTTCTTGACGACGCTGTTGCTACTAAAACTACAATCGCTGACCTTCAAGCTAAGTTTGAAGAGACTCGTGTTGCTCTAGTTGCTAAGATCGGTGAAAACATCAACGTACGTCGCGTTGAGTACATCGATGGTGACAAGCTATCTGCATACCGTCACGGCGACCGTATCGGTGTTGTTGTAACTGGTGATGCTGACGAAGAAACACTTAAGCACGTTGCAATGCACGTTGCTGCTTCTAAGCCTGATTTCCTAAAGCCAGAAGACGTACCTGCTAACGTTGTTGAAAAAGAAAAAGCGGTTCAAGTTGAAATCGCTATGAACGAAGGCAAGCCTGCTGAAATCGCAGAAAAAATGGTTGTTGGCCGTATGAAGAAGTTCACTGGTGAGATCTCTCTTACTGGTCAAGCTTTCATCATGGAGCCTAAGAAGTCTGTTGGTGAGTACCTTAAAGAAAAAGGCGCTACAGTTTCTTCATTCATTCGCCTAGAAGTAGGTGAAGGTATCGAGAAGAAAGAAGAAGACTTCGCTGCTGAAGTTGCTGCACAGATTGCTGCTGCAAAAGGCGAATAATCGCAATAGAATAATCTTATTGACATAAAAGTAGTGATTTGCTTTTGCGTCAATGCAGAAAATTCTCTAAAATAACCGCGCATTTATGTCTATCATAAGCGCGGTTATTTTTTGTCTCAATTTTAACTTGGCCCGGAAATTATGACTATCAATCGAAAACCTGTTTTTAGACGCGTTCTTCTTAAATTAAGCGGTGAAGCTTTAATGGGAGATGAAGGCTTTGGTATCGATCCAAAAGTATTGGATCGTATGGCGCAAGAAATCAAAGAACTTGTAGAACTCGACGTAGAAGTGGGTTTGGTGATCGGCGGCGGTAACTTCTTACGCGGAGGCTCTTTAGCTGAAGCGGGTATGAACCGTGTAGTTGGCGATCACATGGGCATGCTAGCAACAGTAATGAATGGTTTAGCGATGCGTGACGCTCTACATAGAGCGTTTGTAAACGCACGTTTGATGTCGGCTATTCCACTAAATGGTGTGTGTGATGCTTACAACTGGGCAGAGGCAATTAGCTTGTTAAAATCAGGCCGTGTTGTTATCTTTTCAGCAGGTACTGGTAACCCGTTCTTTACTACAGATTCTGCGGCATGTTTACGCGGTATCGAAATTGAAGCGGACACAGTGATCAAAGCAACTAAAGTTGACGGTGTATACAGTGATGACCCGGTTAAAAACCCAGAAGCAACATTGTACAGCCAGTTAACTCATGATGAAATTATCGACAAAGAACTTAAAGTGATGGACTTAGCCGCTTTCACATTAGCGCGTGACCACAATATGCCACTGAGTGTATTCAATATGAATAAGCCAGGTGCGTTGAAGCGCGTTATCATGGGCGAAGACGAAGGCACTTTGATCACATCGAAAAAAGTAGCGGAATAAAGCAATTTCAGATGGAGCGTGTAGGCACCATCTGTTTAGAACAAACTCAGATCAATCTGTTTGATGATGTAGATTGGTTAGAACAGTAAAAATAGGATTGCAACTGTGATTAATGATATCCAAAAAGACGCTCAAGAGCGCATGAAAAAAAGTGTGGCAGCACTTGCTAGCCAACTATCTAAGATCCGCACTGGTCGTGCACACCCAGCTTTGCTAGATGGTATTTCAGTATCTTACTACGGAGCTGATACGCCTCTAAACCAAGTTGCTAACGTAACAGTTGAAGACTCTCGTACGCTTGCTATCAGTGTTTTTGATAAGTCTTTAGCACAAGCTGTTGAAAAAGCAATCATGGCTTCTGATCTAGGCTTAAACCCTATGTCAGCTGGTACAGTGATTCGCGTTCCTCTTCCTCCACTTACAGAAGAGCGTCGTAAGGACCTTATTAAGATTGTTCGCGGCGAAGTAGAAGGCGGTCGAGTTGCAGTACGTAACATTCGTCGTGACGCTAACGGTGACATCAAATCACTTCTAAAAGACAAAGAGATTTCAGAAGATGAAGCTCGTCAAGCAGAAGATGAGATCCAAAAGATCACTGATACACATATCAAAGAGATGGATACACAACTTAGCGCGAAAGAAGCTGAGTTGATGGAAATCTAAAACTCTATTGAGTTGTGTCAAAAAGCCGCTTTTTAGCTGTCTCTATATTACACAAATCCCTGCTAAGAAATTAGCGGGGATTTTTTTGAACTAAACCTCAATCTCATGATCAGACCTTCAAATACTATATGGAGACACATTGTGATTAACGCGCATACTCACTGGGCAGAGCAGCAATTTGGTCAATCGGACTTAGGCGATCCAAGAAGAATAGCGCGTCTGGTAAAGTTAGC
>NZ_AUXT01000022.1 GCF_001625595.1 Pseudoalteromonas luteoviolacea NCIMB 1942 | reverse complement strand
TTAACTGATCGGCATTAAGCTTGTAGCTGGCATTTTTTCTTTTCGAGTTCACTTTTGAGCGAGCATTACAAAGGCAGGCACTATTTTTCTAATCACAGCTTTTTTGCGGGCTCTTTGTTGTAGGCCTTATGAAGTAGGGTAGTTAATTGTTTAGAATCGGGCAAAAATGTAGAATTAATTTTAGAAACACATACTCCCGGAGTCCATGAGTTCATTACCGCCGCACCTTTTAGGTCTGATAATCTGGCAAGGGTGATGTATTCATGCCTCTGAGGTATATTGAGGTTCGATAATTGGCGCTGAACAATGGACATCATAGTGCCCTGCAGCATGAGCGCCTTGGGCCAGATAACTGTTTCGCCGTCCCAAAAAGCCAGATTCCAAATCGTCCCTTCACTTAAATGGCCAGCGTTATTCATAAATACCGCATCGTCAAACCCCCGTTTAATTGCTTGGTGTAAATAGTAAGTTTTACCAATTTCGCCCACGTGTTTAATCTCTGCCAAGGGCCGCTCATGATTGATAACAGACAAGGTAAGTGGGCCTGAAGGACCTTGTTCTGGGGCCGAACTCTTAATCAACACGGAAGGCGTAATGTTCATGCTGGATGCTGTGAATTCACCATTGGGTGAGAACATCGTTATTGTGAGTGATTGATCCTCTGGTCCTTGTTCAATGGCTGAGCGAATGTAATTCTGGACGGTGTCATTGGAAAGTGCATAACCGTAGAGCTTTTGAGATGCTTGCTTGAGTCTTTCCAAGTGTAAATCTAGCCCTTTGATTTGCTTATTTCGAATCTGTATGGATGTGAAGTGCGCAAATCCTCCAAACGCTAAGCTTGATGTTTCTGAATCAGTGATTGTTTGTCCGTTTAAAAGTAGGTGAGTATGAGAAGTTGGGGTATTCATGTAGTTATTTCCTAGTTGAAATCTGTACCTTATGTAACTAGCATAAGCCCTGACAGCGCTGTGAGGGTCAATAGGGAAGTATGAAAATAGGTGAATTATCCGTTAAATCGGGCGTGAGTATTCGAATGCTACGCTACTATGAAGAAAGAGGGTTACTGAAGCCAAAACGAACAGCTTCAGGTTATCGAGATTATGATGAAGAAGAGCTCCGCACTTTAGAGCGAATAAAGTTACTCGCAAGCGCAGGCATGAACTTAAATACCATTCTCGTATTCTTACCTTGCATAAGAGGCGACCAGCACGTATTTGAACCTTGTGATGAGCTTATCGACTTGTTGCATGACCAAATTAAAATGGTCAATGAGGAGGTCGCTAAATTATCTCATAGCAAAACGGTCTTAGAGCACTTCTTATATGAAATAGAAAATGCTAAATAAGCGAATTTCTTTAACTCGATTTGAGTTCACAGTGTACTTATTCAGTGTTATCGTTATTGTTTTTCATAGGAAATATTAGAAAAGGAGCAAAGTTGAGTTCAGTAGACTTGTTTGTGAAAGGTAACTATTTTAAAGCGCAAATCACGCATATTGAGCCCACATTAGAGGCTGCGTTCGTAGATTTTGGGGCACAAAGGCATGGGTTTTTACCCCTAAAAGATATAGAGGGGTATGATAGAAGCGTGCATAAAGTGGGTACGGAGCTAATTATTAGCATTGAGAAGCCAGAATACAAATTAAAAGGTGCAGCTGTAAAAGCGCATAAAGTGGCGCCTGATGGGGTTACTGTTCACAGGTTAGTCAGCCCAAAAGCACACAGCTCGAATGGCGTGGGGTGTTCTTGGCCTTAACATTAATTGTTGCGGCTGGTATATTGTACCTAATAATGTTACTTGTAAATTTGAACACATTGTCTCAGGTTACCAAAGGTGCATGATTGACAGTGTTCGATGCCACTTAGGAATAAATATACTATGAAGTTATTTGTGAGTTTATTTTCTATCAGCTTATTGACAGCCTGTAGCACTAGCACCTTTTTGGATGTCAGTGAGTTTGAAGTAGACGTTGAAAAATACCTGTCTTGCAGCTCTGCCAAAAAGGCATATGCAGCTGCGCTTGATGACAATGGCGTTTGGGGGAGTGGGTTTAGTTACGGCTTTCCAACCCAACAGCTTGCAAATAAAAGAGCACTTGAAGAGTGTGAAATGCAACGAAGCAAACATAACATACAAGCAGAGTGTGTTGTTTATTTTGAAGGAAATAAGTCAGTACGAGAGCTCTAATTGTGAGTCTAGGCAGTAGGAATTGCGAAAAATTAAGCCATTAACTTTTTTAAGAGTTCGGGATACTGAATTGAGTTAATGGCCATAAGACAGCTCTAGTTCAATGATATCTTGGTTGACTTCAATTACTTGCTCTAAGAGCATATGTTGATCTTTGACGTCTGAGAGTTTCCATGCAAATGGTTTAAGCGGCCGTATTTGTTTTATAAGTTCACCTTCCAAATTGTACATAGACAAGTACCTTGAGGTTGGGTCATAGCTATAAAACTTGCTTTGATATAGCTCTAAGCTTTTGCCATTTAACGCGGGCATGTATCCGGGTTTGTGAGCATCAATTGGTCGAGCTATGCGAAACACTTTGCCATCTAAATGGCTAAAATATAGAGCGTGGTCGGTAGACCATGTATTGATAACCCCCTCAATTGGGAGAAGGGTGAAGCGTAATGTCTTTAAATCTAGAGTCAGCAGAGCGCGCGCGTTTGCCGCTGTTGCAGTGACCAGTAAGTTCGAAGTTTGGTGCCAGCCGGCAACTTTCTCCAACAGAACGGGGGCATTGATGCTTTGTGTGTTTCCTTCTAAATCGATTAATTTGAGTAACCCATTGCTCACAAGGGCGATTTGCTTGCCATCAGGAGACCAAGTGAGTTGCTCAATATGGCTATTATTCGCAAAATCACTTAACTGCATTGCCTGCGCGCCATCCCATAGCCAGACTTCATCGTTACCACTTATTGCCGAGACAAATGCAATCAGGTCGCCGAAGGGCTGAAATTTTGCAGACTTTTCGGGGCTTTTTGTGCGTGCAAAACTTTTGTATGGCTGCACACTTTGATTGATCCCAGATTGTAGTGGGGGGTTGTGTTGTGTATAAATTGGCACGTTGGCAATATCAGTGTCTTTGTACCCAGTAATAGCAACGACTTGAACATTTGTAGGGTGCTTGTCGACACTTATGATGTTTTGCAGCAGAGGTTTATATTCGCTTAGCTCACCGTCCATACTCAAGTGATACAAAGCTCCGTCACTCACGGCCAATAAGGTATTCCCATCAATTGAATAGCGAATTACGAATTGTGCTTGAGGGTATTTATCTGATTGAAATTTTAGGGTGTTTTGCTGCAAAACTCTACCTTGCTCATTCAGTATGCTCAACACATGCTCAGAATCAGGATTAAAACCAATGACTGCATATTGCGACTGAACAGGAGAATAGTCATAGCTATAAATGGAAAGAGCCGAGGGAGCGAACAAAACGTCACTTTGTTGATTTAGTGCGTTGTAAATAAATAACCCTGAGTTGCCTTGTTCTGTTTTCAAAAAAGAATATTGGTGGTTTGGCAGTGCAATTGGACGCGTAATCGACTGATTTTGACATTGATAGCGCACCGCAGAGGGTTGTGGAGAGCTTAACGATTCTGCAAAATCTAGGCTGTTGATCTGCCAACAGTTTGCGCTTTGGGGCTCAAATTCTATTGCCTTTTGGTCACAGTTTTGTTGCTGTGTAAAAATGACACTTCGGCCATCAAAAGTAAATCGAGTGTCTCTATAAAACCCTGCTTGCTTGCTCAGTCTGGACTCAGTCCCTGTTTTTAAATTTTTGGCCCAAATATGGCTGTAACACGATTGGGTTTGACGGTTAAATACAATGTACTGTCCATTTGGGCTGTATGAGACATCACTTTCAAATGAATCAGTATGAGTTATTGTTTTTATCGATTTTATTTTTGGTTCTAAGGGGGTAATGAAAACAGCGAAAAATAGCCCGAATGAAATGAGCAGAACTACAAGAGCTGGCCATTTCCAGATCCCTTTGAATTTTTGTGGAACCCTAGTCACTGCACTTTGCTCTGTTTGTGCTTGTTGCCATTGCACATCAACCATGAGCCTGTAGCCAATTTTAGGGTGAGTCGCGATAAGGCGAGGCGCTTTGGCGTTATCACCAAGTACCTTGCGTAATCTTGCTATACAACGTTGTAGGGCGTTGGGTACCACTTCGGAGCCTTGCCAAACCTGATCCATAATCTGTTGGTGACTGACGACTTGCTGAGCGTTTTGTGCGAGCAAAAGTAAGACTTGAAGCACCTTGGGTTCTACTTTAATGCTACCTGCTTCACCCGTTACCTCTGAAAGAGACATATTTATAAGGTAACCATCGATGATAAAACGCTGAGGTAAGGTCATATATTAACAATTGCAGGCCTGAATAAGCATGAGTATATGGATATGTACAGCTGATGTCGAGCTTCAGTCAATATTCTAACTCATTGTTAATTATAGATATCAGCTATTAATCATGATTTCATCAGCCCCCCATTGTTGTACTTTAGTTAGCCTTGCACAAAGTAGAGGCTCTGATTTTGCACAAGTTAAGGAGTCATACTGTGTGCGTATTTTCACAAACTAACTTTACAAAGAAACTGGGCGTTACGTCTTATGTGCTTGGCTGTTTATTGACTTTTGATTGTCAAGGGGCCACAGCCGATGACACGGTTAATAATATTATAAAACGTGCCGTTGAAGCCTATGGCGGAGATACTTTGATGTCGCTTGAGCAGTTGCAGATTGAAGAGCAGTTATATCGATTCTCTGAAGGTCAAAGCGGATTTGCAGCACACGGTGCGCATGGCATTCAGTTGTATACTTACCATCAGCAACTGAAAATCAACTACATTTCGAAAACAAAAATCTTTAAGCGAAGTGACCAAAACTTAATCGGTAACTACGGTTACTATGATATGACAGTCGTTGACAGACGGTTTGGAGGTGAAAAAGGCTTTCATATTGACCACTGCATGCAGACATTTCAGCCAACCACTCGGATTAATTGGGACTCAGTCTCACTCGACATGGAAGCGGCTGTAGACTCTTTAATTGTTAAAGCTTTGGCCGAGTCAACAACACAAATGGAACGTAAAGGTACCATGCTGATAAAAGGTCGCATTCACGATGTACTAAGTATGACGAAAAACGACAGTCAACACACGATGTTTTTTGACAGCAAAACAGGTCTGTTATCGAGGGTTGTACGCAAAAAAAGTAATACTAAAACACGTTACGATTTTCTAAACCATACACAAAACAACCTTGGCATTGTTTGGGCAAACCAAACCATGATAAGTAACGATGGTCACCCATATAAGCATGTAACGTCTCGAAAAGTGACCGTGAACGATACAAACGGCTCATTGATTTTAAAGCCAAAAAAGTATCGACGTAAGCCTGCAGTCAAATTCTTGGATTTTGTAGAACCCAGCATCAATCAAGTTGCAGAAGGTGTGTATTTGGTTGGTCAGGATTGGGGGTTTACCTTGTTTGTGGATGTTGGAGCGTCGTATATTTCCATGGGGTCTTGGCAAATGCCCAACGACGCATTCACTTGGCAGCAGCGCTTAGCGCATTTACATCAATATACGGGGAATAAGAAACCTGTATCCCAATTTATCGTTACTCATCATCATGACGACCATTTAATGGGCTTGCATGATGTGATTAAACACGGCGCTCAATTGCTGCTTTTATCTGAGCATGTTGAGGCGGTGCAATCAAGTCAACGATTACCAGTGGCGCCAAAAAAGCTGACTTTAGTTGAAGATGCCACGGAGTTGGCGCATGGCAAAGTTCAGGTTTTTGATGTACCAAGTAGTCATGCTGATCATAACTTAGTCATTTACTTGCCCGAGCAAAAGGTGCTATTTGCAGAAGATATGTATGGGAGTAGTTTGGAGGCAGGGTTTCATTCGCCAAACAGTTGGCCAAGTCGCGATGTGTACTACCGTTCAGAAACTCTTGAACAGAAGATAAACTCTTTGGGGCTAGATGTGCAGAAATATGTGTCGTCACATCATGGAAGAGTGTTGTCTAACGATGAGTTTAATCAGGCTCTAGGGTATGTTTGTCCGAATAATAAAGAGTTAGTAGGCAGGTTGTACAGCGAATAAGGTAGCACTTTAGAGTCGATTAACCTGTACAGTAGAAGTTGATATTGGCTCTAATGTACAGGTTTGCTGAAAGACAACACCTAGCGACATCGCTACTTATTTAACTTTTTCAAATTTAAATCATGAAAGTTGTAAGAGAAGTCAGTACTGCGGCTTACGGCTTTCATTTTAATTCCTGAAACCTCACCTTTAAAGTTAACCTCAAAGTTGACGTACGCGTCGGCATTAAGGGTTCTGTCTGTCCATTTTGCGATGAAACGATTTCCATCAATATGTATGAGTTTTCCAGTGAGCGCTTTGCTACGAGAAAAGTTGATTAATAGTGCGTTGTCATTTATTTCAATTGATACTTCACCATACCAACTGTCATGGAAGACACCCGTGTAGCTGTCGAGCGATAAGGTAGGAGGCCTTTTTGAAGCTTCGGTAGTCTTGTACTTGTCTGTCTTTGTATTTTTTTGCATTGCGGCATAGCGTTTTCTGCCTTCTATATAGATATCAATGTAATCGGTTGGTTGATCTGTTACATAGCTTTCTAAAATCGTTGCCGTAAGGCCTTGAGCCGCTCTGGACCATTGGTTTGTCAATGCGATAACAGCGATGTTTTTCTCTGGTAAAAAGGCCATATGAGACGTCATACCCTGTACAGCACCGCCATGCGAAACATGCAAATGACCGTGAAAATCCATAAGCCGCCAGCCTAAGCCATAAGCTTGAAAGTGCGTTTGAGAGTATTTTTTAGCGAGATTCGATACTTGTTGTAAGGTCACAGGACGCCACATTTCTTGTTGTTGCTGTATTGAAATAAGTGGCTCTCCATTTGGCAGCTTACCTTGTGCGAGGTGCATTTGCGCCCACTTAGCCATGCCCTTGATATTACAGTTGACTAAGTCTGCGTTTTTGAAAAATGTGGTTTTTAACTTCCCATCAACTTCCATATGAGGTGTGGCGCGCAGAGCAGGCTCAGCAACACGCTTGGAATGGGCCACACAGTCCTCCATATCTAGAGGTGCTAGCAGCTCTTTGTCTACAAATTGGTCCCAAGGCATGCCTGACGCAACTCGGATGACTTCTGCCGCTACGATATACATTAAATTGTCATATGCATATTGTGACCTGAATGAACTCTGAGGCTTTAAAAACCGAAGTGCAGCGATGATTTCATCTGGTGTGGCTTTTGCGTCGGGCCACTGAAGTAGGTCTCCGGCTCCTAGAGGCAACCCTGAGCGATGAGTTAATAAATCTCGGATTGTAAACTCACGAGTGACCCAAGGGTCGTACATTTGAAAGTTGGGTAAATGGTCTATGACTTTATCATCCCAATTAAGCTTATTACGATCAACTAAAAGGGCAAGTGCGGCTGTCCTGAATGACTTAGTGATAGAGCCGACTTGAAATAATGTGCCTGTATCGACAAGGTCGCCATTATTTATAGATTTAACCCCATATCCCTTTGCATGGATGACTTCATTATCTTTTACTATTGCGAGCGCCACGCCAGGGACATTAAGTTCGCGTTGCGCCTTTTTGACTAACGAATCCACTTGATTTTGATTGAATCCTGCACATTGTGCTTGTGGTATCAAGAGTGTTTGCAACAATATAAATCCAGTGCAAACTGATTTTTTGATATAGTTCATTGATATAGGCCCTCTTTAAAGCGTATTGATAACTTTTAAGGACAATAACAATTACTTTTTATATTTCTAGCACTTATATGCAAACGGTAGCTAATTTTCTGCAAGTGGTATCGCACTCTAAGCACCTGCTAAGTAAAAGTAAAGCGACAAGAGTTTGGATTGCAAACACACGATTAGTTATCCTTTTATTTGTCACAATGGCTTGCTTAATATCGTTAGACACGCATGCATCAACATATAATAAGCTTTCTATTCAATCAGTTAAAGTCTGTGAAGGAGGTAAAACAGAAGGACAAGTAACCGGGTTTTTCAAAACAAAGTGCGAAGAGAGGTCGCTGAGTGAGGTCAACGAGTATGACAAGCTTATATGGGTAGGTGCATTATTTGATGCAGACGAGTCATTGATGCAGCGTAACAAGCCCTTAGGGTTGTTATTTCTGCAAAAGCCGCGGCTGAATTTTATTTGAATGGTCAAATGATTGGGCGAAATGGTTTGCCTTCAGCAATCCCTTCTGACGAGATTGCCGGGGCAATGGATTATGTCGCATACTTACCAGCCAATTTACTCAAAGCACACAATAATGAGTTGGTGATAAAGCTGTCATCACACCATAACTTGATAGGTTTTGAGCAACTAATACAGCGTATAATCATTAGCGATTATGCGTCACCTCAAAATATCGTCCTTCGAAATTATTTGCCGTCATTTATCCCACTGGGAATATTATTAATTGGATTGGTCTATACACTACCATTAGTGCTGACTGGTACGGTCTCTCAATATAACCTACTACTACCATTATTGACGACTGTTGTGATGGCCCAACTAGTAACAGAGCTCTTGCGCGGGTTAATAGCATACAACTATCCGGTTCATGAATTTAGAGTCTTGTCGATTTTTGCATTAGGTTCACTCAGCGGTGTTTGCTTACTTGTCTATCTAGCGCACGCTTTTCTAAACAAAGGCAGAAAGAGACTCGTGTTGTCGGCTTTATGTTTAACATTAGCTGCCGTATATCAATCTAATTCTATAGAGCAGAGCACTATTTTTGCGATTCAGATCTCTGCATTTATTTGTTTAGTTTTAGCTGTATATGCAACTTTTTATAAGCGTCAATCAGCGTTAGCGCACGCTGTTGCTCTTTTTATTTTTTCAATGCTTATCGCTTTCATGCCTGGTAAATTCCTTGATGTTTACTTCTACTATTTTGTCTCTTTACTGTTACTTTATTTCCTAGTGCAGCATGCAATTGCATACAGGAATGAAAAAGTACAAAGGCTTTCAGAGCAAAGCAGAGCAGACCGCCTGCAGCGTGCTTTGGACGACTATTCTGAAGCGAGGCAACCTACTAAAATCATGCTGAATCACTCCGGCAAAGTTGAGTGGTTTTCTGCCGATCAGATCTGCTTTTGCAAAGGGGCAAGAGATTATGTGGAAGTGAATATTGCTGATGCACAGAGTATTTTACATAGTGAAAGTTTAAGCACAATGGAAGAAAAATTACCCGCTTTGTTTTTACGAGTTCATCGTTCCTACCTTGTAAATACACACTATGTACAGTCACTTGAAAAATCTACTTCTGGTGGAGGCATACTCACTTTAACAACAGGGGCTGAAATCCCTGTAAGTCGAAGAATAATGCCCAAAGTACGTAAGGTATTAATTTAAACTTTTTGCGTAGAAGGACTAATAACGCTGGTGACTATTAGTTATTGAGTGTAGTTGTTGAGTGAAGTTCATACAAAAATTTCGAACAAATCCATGGTGGTGTGGTCTATAGTGTCGACCATTTAAAAGGAGATTGATATGAAAACAATACTTGGCATTATAATAACATTGCTTTGTTTTTCGGCTTTTGCAGCTTATGAGCCGTATACCTATCGGCATGAACCTGTTGAACTTACATTTGACCCTAACATTTTGCCTGAGAGTAAAAAGGTTTGGGTTGCGCTGCCCCAAGGCTACCATCGTCCAGAGAACGCTCAAAAGCGCTACCCGGTTGTGTATATAACTGATGGAGCGGTTTATCAGTTTATAACAGCTGAAAGTATGTGGTTTGCAAATATTGTGGGGCACATACCACAGGCAATACTCGTGGCGATTGATACGCGACAAAACAGATCTAGAGATCTAACCCCCACAGTACCAAATGATGGCCATAGCACACCAAACACTACGGGGCAAAGTGCAAGATTCCAAGACTTTATACACAGTGAAGTCGTACCGTATATCGACAATAAATACCGCACAAATGATTTTAGAGTGCTAGCAGGGCATTCATTGGGTGGCCTGTTTACAATGACAGCTGCACTTAACGAGCAGGTCCAAGATACTTTCAAATCATACATCGCACTTGACCCTTCCATGTGGTGGGACAATGCCACTCTCGTAAATCAAGTCGAGCTATCTGCGAGTTTATTTAATTCAAAGGCATATAATATTTATGTAGCTGCGGGTCATGACCATGATGGAGCCGGTGATTTCTTAGCAGACTACTTAGCACATATTCAAGCGATTGCTCGCACAGGTCACTTGCTATTAGCTGCAAGCAAGACAAAAGGCACCTATGAGGTATTTCAGGATGAGAATCATATGTCGATGTTACATCAGAGCCTTTACAAAGGGCTAAGAGCTGCATTTGAGTGCTATCCTGTTACTTGCGACAAGTCTGTCAGCCAAGGCCAAAAGCAAATTCACATTAAAGGATTTGGCACGAGCTATAAACGGCTTTTTTATAACCATTGAGTGGTTGTAACCCTTTCAAAATTAAAATAGGCTTCTGCTGCTGTGGAGGCCTAGTCCAGGCATACCACGGTTAGTGTAAAATCCTGCTATCAGCGTAAAATAGGTAGGGTATTATCACTATGATTCAAAGAGTAAACATATATGTTTCTAACTTAATCTAAAGGAGTAAAGATGATTCTTGCAGTTGCGCAATGCGGTTCAATTCGTGGAGATGTTGAGTCTAATATAGATGAACACCTGAGATATATACAAGAAGCAAGCAAACACGGCGTTAACTACCTAGTTTTTCCTGAGTTGTCTCTGACGGGCTATGAACCAGAATTGGCAAATGAGTTAGCTTTTACCGAAGACGATGACCGTTTAGCGCCATTAATTGATGCAGCAAAACAATGCAATTTGTCGATTGGTGTTGGTGCACCTCTGAAAACAATAGGGTCGCCCAAGATAGGTTTGATATTAATTCATGGCACTGGAGTGGTCGAAACATACGAAAAGATGTTTTTACATGACGGTGAAGAGAAGTATTTTACCAATGGTGATAAGCACCACTTATTTCAAGTAGGAAAGCATAGCATTGCAAATGCTATCTGCGCAGATACCATTAATCCTCAACACGCGCAATCTTGCGCAGCTCTGGGAGCAAGCGTATATATTGCTGGCGTACTCGTTACCCCGCAGGGTTATAACAAAGATGCAAAAATGTGGTCTAGTTATGCATCTGAATATGGGTTGTTGGTGGCGATTGCCAATTACAGCAAGCCGAGTGGCGGCCTAGATACTGCTGGCAAAAGCGCCATTTGGTTCAAAAATAACCTTATTGCACAGGTCAAGCAATGCGAAGATGCGCTGGTTATTGCACAAGCGGGCAGTGACTCATGGGTTGGCAAGGTATATCCCATGTAACGTAAACTCGGGTCATTGGATTTCTATACAGAGCTTGGTGGCGTCATAAACAACACGTTAGGTAGTTAATGTGGATGTAAAATCAGCCCTGTCAAAGTATCCGTAGGTAGTGTTCAAAAATCTGTGTCATTTCAGTAAACTGGTAAAAATAGGAATGACGCATGACAACTCAATTCAAC
>NZ_AUXT01000021.1 GCF_001625595.1 Pseudoalteromonas luteoviolacea NCIMB 1942 | reverse complement strand
ACCAATTTGAGTTTATCTTTGGTTTTATTCCCAGACAGAGACAGAACCCCTGAGTAAGCATCTCGTGCAATTTCGTTTTCAATGATAGCGACCAATCCATCGATAGATTTTCTAAAATCGACCGGATCGCGGTATAAAAAAATATGATCGGGCTCAACGAACATTTTCATCAGGCGAGCTCATCTAATAATTGGCTAAGGTAAGATGCCGACGTGGTGGGTGGTAAAGATATTTTTATTTTGCCAATCATCAACAGAATGGGCGCTTGCTGCTCAGTGTGTTGAATGTGTTGAGTGACTGTAGCGCGCACAAAATTCTCAGATGAAGCCGCCAACTTTTTCTTTGCAGAGTAAAACGAGGTTTTAGATAAAGCATGTTGCTGACAAAACTCAATAATAGTTAAACCACTGGCCTGTTGCTGCTTGATAATATCGCGCCACTGCTCAAGATTACGCATTTTTCTCATGACTATCTCCTAATTGAAATTCAGAAATAGCATAATCATGTTGATGAATGATGAGCAGGTGCACTTTGCTATACGCTTAC
>NZ_AUXT01000020.1 GCF_001625595.1 Pseudoalteromonas luteoviolacea NCIMB 1942 | reverse complement strand
CAGATTTTTGAACACTACCGCTTTTTTATTTCAAGCATGACTCAAGTAATTTTTTTAGACTGTCAGGGGTTAAATCCCCCCTATTGAGAAATCCTTAAACAAAGGTATAAGAACGTTCTTTTGCTTGTCTTCCTCAATTTCTGAAGAAGTAAACATGGTAAACACCAATGACGAGTAGTTAGGATTACCGTTTCTTAGTTCGGAGAAAGACTCTAGAAATTCGAACCCATTCATTCGTGGCATATTAATACCTAAAAAGATGAGTAGGGGCGGGAAGTCACCCTTAAATTTTTTAAAGTTTTCGTCATAGGCTACAAGGAAGTTAAGTGCAGCTTCGCCATTATCGACTTCAAATATCTCAGTAGCAATGCACAGTTTATTAATTACTCTTTTTAGTAAGTATCGATCGTCTTCACAATCATCATTGAAAATTTTTCATAAGGTGGCGTGTTTATTTTGGTAATTTTACGGTAAATGTGGTGCCACTGGATGAACTACTAAACTGAATTGCCCCATTCATTTTATCAACATTTGCTTGTTGGTTTACTATATCTAGCTTGGTATGAACCGATACAGCCCAAGGTTATGTGCTTATAGGAATTTGATAGTTAATGTCTTGGGAACCATCGGTTCTAGTTTGCACGCCACCAAAAGGAATGCCTTCTCCTGCAGATTGAGTAAATGTTTTGATTTCAACACCGTTGTCCATTGTCCACCCTGTGGTGCCTTTGTTGATGTTAGAGGGCTTTGGATGCGCAATGACCTTATTTTCGTGCTCAATAATGCAGGTAAAATGCTCATTACTTTACAAAGTATTTTCTAGCATACTCTGGACATCGGCCAGCACCTTTGCTGAATCTTCGCCTCTTTCTAATTCGATAGAAACCAAAGTAGCCAGCCTTTCTGCTTGTTCTCGGTTTTTATCAAGGTTTAGTTGAAACATAGCATTGTACAATTGGTGCTTAAGCAATGGGGTGGCAGTCTCTATAACAACGGTTGCTATCGCTAAGAGAGTAATAATACTTGAAGAAATGATTGTTGCCTCATGCGTGGGGCCTTAGTAATCCATTTCTAAATGACATTTAGTACATAGCCTAGCTACAAGCATTACATCCGCATTGGCATAAATACTATCTATAACTCCCTAATCAGGTTCAATCATTTGATAGTGACACAATTGACAAGCAAATACCTAAGCGAATTTAAGACAAGTTTGCTTAGATTTAAAAACGAAGCCTTAAATATAACTTCTGACTCATTTGAATAAAGCTCGTTATACTTCTTTCTTAGTTTGTTGCTTACGGTCTTTTATTGTGATCGTGTATTGGGCATTCGCTAACTTATGGCTACGCTTATTCAACAGAGTAGGCTTGTAACTCTGTATAGTTTGGTTGGAGGCACGCGAAGGAGAGGCTTGTAACATGTATAACGACATTACAATGCTACAAGCAGCAGCTGTTATATTTTTACGCGTTTCTTGAGCGTTTTAATGATCTGTGCACCAACCCAATAGATATCGCTGTCGTTATTTTGAGTTGCACGATTAAAAAATAAGTATTTGCCATCCGGTGTGACGCTGGCTGATGCTTCTCTCATTGAGGTGTTAATCGTTTCTCCCATGTTTAATGCGTCACTCCAAGTCCCATCTGGTTTTATGAAGCTAATATATAGATCTGAATCGCCAAAGCCGGACTCTCTGACACCATCCCAAATAATGTAAGCGTCATCGGGCGCAATAAAGGGGTGGGCATGTACTTACCGGTATTGATTTCAGACCCCAGTACTTTGTGCGCTTGGCGTTTGCCATTTTTTACTTCGGAAATTCTAATTATGTCACCACTTTTGTAGTCATCGAGAATATATGTGCCTGACTTAGACGCGCTTAATCGCATAATCCCTCAGTCTCTTCTAGAAAATGGTGGGTCAAGGCGTTTTAATTGTGACCATCCACAGTGATTACGGGTCATATAGTATTGGCCTAAGTGCATGGTTTTCCCATCTGGGGCGAGAAGTGGCCTGCCAACCCGAGGCCCCACGACCGATTCGTGCCACTGACCGTCTTGTAAGGTGTAAGAAATTAAGTCCCAAGTTTCTAGCTTAAGGTCCATCCTAGTAAAATAAAACTCCGTCATGTCAGGGGAGAAAAAAGCGTTAACATCTCGATGTTTACCTGAAACATGGCCCGGCGCAAAAACGGTCGGTGTGTTTCCTGGCTGTTTTTGACCTAAATATTCGCCAACAAGCTAATCTGCTCGCTCGCAATAGATTGGTTACTGATGAGAATTGCTGACATTGACAATAAGATCGTGTGCAGACTTGTTTTCATTGAGTATTCCTATTTTTATAATTTAAACGACCTGAGGACGTTAATTTATGCAAAAATAGGAGCATTTACATGATGTTGTTTTGATGTCTTGCTGATTTATAAGTGAAGTTAATATAACCATTAAATTCAGATGTTTGTATTAACTGACCACAGTTTGTTCAGGCCTTATGAGGGCGAAGTAGTGGAGGTAATCTTGTTCTTTCAATCCTGCTTCTTTGGTAGAGCGAAGCAGTAACTCATTGAGCTCTTTATCGTTTATGCCGCTGCGAAGTGCTTTGCTACACATTTTTATTGTGTCTTTAAATTCTCCCGAATGAAATAACTTGGATGCGAAGTGTATATAAGCTTGCTGTTGTGTTGCTTCTTCTCGGTATATTTTTGCAAATATCTCGCGGTGCATTAGCCCCGCCAAAACGTAATGACTGTTTCGATGTTGTTTGCCAAGTGCTTTGTGGGCGTTAAACAGCATTTCTTTAGCTTGCTCCATTTCACCTGAAAGATGAAATAGATAAGCAATCATGATGATAGCACTCGGGTCATGCAGAGTTTGACTAAGTTGCAACAGCTTACTGCTCGCTTCAGTAGATTTTCCTTCTAATAGCATCATCATCACGAACATTAGATTGAATTCTTCAGGACAGTACTTCTGAATATTGCTGGCGGAGTGTGTAAGTAACGCTTTAAGTTCTAATTGCCTAACTTTTAAATCTTTGGGCTTAAATTCACTTTGTGTATTGAGCGTTTCGAGCAGCTTAAGTTTAATGGAGAGTGCGGTAAGTAATGTGGCCAGTGCAGGATCTTCTTGGTATACCCTTTCTTTGCGTTTTATTAGGTTGTCGACTGCATCAAGCTCGTTAGACACATGAAGTACCATTAAGCTCAATCTAAACATACTCGGAGACATATCCTCAACAGGGAATGCTAATACTTGTGCAGTAGCCAGCTCTCTATTATTGGCTTGAAAAGCGATATATATTTGCCAGTAAAACACCCGTACAGGGTAATCTTGTCGAGTTTGCGGCTCAGTAAGGAATTGTTTGCAAGCTTCAAAGTCTCTTAATTCATAGTTTATATGGAACAAAGACCATTTAGCCCACTGAATGTTTCTTTCTGCTAAGGGTAATAACAGCTTTTTTGCTAAAGAGTAGTGACCCAGCTTCAGAAGTAAGTTAACTAATAGTTGGTTTCGTGCTTTTTTTAAATAGTTCGGGTATTCCTGCTTGCGCAGTTCTTTGAGTTTAAGCAGTGCGCTTTTGTACTTTTTATTTTCAATACAGGCATATGCTTGCTTAAACTCCTTCACCTGTAAAGTGTGCTCTTCTAGGATGGTGACGAGATCCTGGAGCGTATAAGGGACCTCAAGCAATTGGTTACTGTGGAAAGGGTATTCACAGGCATAATCAAATGCACTTTGTCTTTGCGCCATATATACGAAACGTGTTGTCGCGGGAAGGGTGCCGTCTGACACAAGTTCACTAACAAGGTCATACAAGTTTTTAGTTGTATCTATACGATTATCTAAGAAAACAATATCGTAGTTATTTTGTCGTGCCGAGCGTTCAAAAGTACTACCGGAACGGTATGAGCGAACGTGAGATATTCCTTGCTTATTTAGCAAAGCTTCTAAAAACCTTATGTTGTCACTATTGTGATCGACTATTGCAATTTTTAGATCTTTATGTTGCACAATTTTCCCTTTTAAGACCTGAGAGTTTTCTAGAAAGCTACGAGTAAAATAACGCTGTACTTAAATTTGGAACGCTTATTCTAATCGCTTTCTGTTCGCAATCATAGAGCTAAATTCACTTTCATTTACATTTATTTAAAAAGTGCGATCGTTCCAATAAAAACTAGACGATTGAAATGAATATTTATTTTTCAATAGATAACTTAACACCACAGAAATTATCCCTCTGCGGTGTTAAGTAAAAGAGGATGAATTAATTTATGTGGGGCATCTAACTAGGAAAATAACTCTTCAACATCGTCTTTAATATCTTGATAAGCATCTTCGTCCAGTTCCAGTACATGTAGTATGTCCGTTTTTAAATGTTCCCAATCAGGCACCGAGACAAAGCGCTTGTTTATTTGCACTAAATGTTCGGCCATTTTTAGTGCCGCCATAGTGCACGCAAAGTCTTGTTCATGAGGCTCTTTAAAAAACTCTAAATCGTGGTGCCGTAATATAAGTTTGCAAATAGGCTTAGGTAAATTCCAACTCGTAGCGAGGAAATAACCAATTGTGGCATGGTTGGTATTGTAGATAGCACTTTCTTGATCAACTAACAGCATATCATGGTTGCTATTGGCGCTGGAAAGAACATTGACATAGTCATCAAACTTGAGGGCCATGGCCGGAATGCCAGCATCATGAAACAGCCCTAACATATGCAAGCTTTCTAAGGGCACTTGGACAGGCATTTTTCTACCAATTAGCATTGCTATTTCTGAAATTTCATTGGCAGTATCCCAAAATCGTTCTAAGCTGATACAGCATTGAGACTGATCGAAAGCTTGCTTAAGTAAAAAACCGGTAAGGAGGTTGGCGACACTGTTTAAGCCCAGAAACATAACTGCTTGTTTAATATCTGTTATAGTCCGCGAAAATCCATAGGAGGACGAGTTAATTACTTTAAGTACTGCCGCAGAAGTAGCAACGTCGGTTGCAATGAGGTCAGCGATTTGCCCTAATTCAGGCTCTTCTGATTGTAAGAGCTCATGTAAATGCGTGAGTAACTCAGGTTTTGGAGGTAGCGAAAAGCCTTTCTCTACGTCATTGAGAACAATATTATCGATTTCTATCATAACTAATCCACTTATGATGCGTTACTATATAAGACGCGTTTTTTTGGCACTGAAATAAGGTTAGTATAGTCCGTCTGTTTCTTCTTTTTGTGATTTAGCGTAAGGAATTATGCAATTTTGCGTGCAATTTAGCCAACCAGTTGGTAATTCAGGAACGGAATATTGCTTTCGCTAGCTTTGTTAAGTTAAGGTTAGACAATTTTATTGTTTGGGAACTATTATGAATCAATCAACAGAAACGGCGCCGCCGAGTGGGGCAGTTGCACGTTTTCTCAATGGGATCGAGCGCGTAGGGAATAAACTACCCGATCCTGCCATCATTTTCCTATCAGCTATGTTACTGATATGGCTACTATCTTGGATGCTGTCTGGCACTACTTTTGACGCAATTGATCCGCGTACAGGGGAAGCGATTGTTGTTCACAACTTACTAAGTGGCGATGCGCTCGCTAATTTCCTAGCTTCAATGGTAAAAACTTTTACCGGTTTTGCTCCACTTGGTGTTGTTTTGGTTGCAATGTTAGGTGTTGGTGTTGCTGAGCACTCAGGCTACATCAATACTGGCCTAAAACTAATGCTAAAAAGAACGCCTCAAGCATTGTTAACGCCATCAATAATCTTAATTGCAATTGTAAGCCACACTGCAACTGACGCGGGCTATGTATTGGTTATTCCTATAGCGGGCATTATCTTTTATGCAATGGGCCGTCATCCGTTAGCAGGTATTGGTGCTGCATTCGCTGGTGTAAGCGGTGGCTTTAGTGCTAACTTTATCCCTTCTAGTATTGACCCGTTATTGCAAAGCTTTACCCAAAGTGCTGCGCAAATCATTGATCCAGAGATTGCTGTAAACCCTTTGAATAACTGGTTTTTCACATCTGCATCAAGCCTATTCATCATTCTATTAGGTTGGTACATCACAGATAAGATTATTGAACCAAGACTTAAAAATACAGAAGTTGATGGCGACACAAACAGTTTACCGTCTTTTGATGAAGTAAACGCAAAAGAGAAAAAAGCTTTCTTAGCCGCTTCTGGTGTGATGTTAGCGGGTATTGCGCTTTTGATACATGCTGCAAGCGGCGAAGATTCAGCCTTGCGCAGCCCTAGTGGTGCATTAACAGAGTTTAGTGCGCCATTGATGCAATCAATCGTACCATTAATTTTCTTACTATGTTGGATACCTGGTGCCATATATGGTTTCATGGTCGGAACATTCAAGTCTTCAAAAGATATGATTGACGCGATGAGCAAGTCGATGGGAAGCATGGCATACTATATTGTTATGGCGTTCTTCTGTGCGTTATTTATTGCTGCATTTAGCCAGTCTAACTTAGGCGCGTTATTAGCAATTGAAGGTGCTGAAGTTCTAAAAGCGCTTGCACTCCCCAGCTCAGTAACAGTAGTTGGTATTATTTTCCTGACCGCATTTGTAAACCTATTTGTTGGTTCCAGCTCTGCTAAGTGGGCACTATTGGGTCCAATCTTCGTACCGATGCTAATGCAGTTGGGTTTGTCACCAGACTTAACTCAGGCGGCTTATCGTGTAGGTGACTCTAGTTCAAACATTATTACACCACTCATGCCTTACTTCCCGTTAGTGGTCGTATATTGCCAAAAGTATGTGAAGAATACGGGTATTGGTACGCTAATTGCTCTAATGATCCCGTACTCTATCGCTTTCTTAGTTGGTTGGAGTATCTTCTTGCTAGCTTATTGGGGACTAGGTGTTCCATTAGGCCTGCAATCAAGCTACATCTACCCAGCTGGGTAAGTTCTAAAAAAGGCGCTAATCTAGCTGTCTCTTGATCACAAG
>NZ_AUXT01000019.1 GCF_001625595.1 Pseudoalteromonas luteoviolacea NCIMB 1942 | reverse complement strand
GTGTGGCTTAAGAACTAAGCTATGATTAAACGCTAGAACTAAACTCTCGTCGTCAGTTGCCCAGCCTCCCAGAAGTAGTTAATTTGTGAGCGCGTGCTCTTCCCACTGTTCTGGGTTTTCATTAATAATAACTTGTAAGTCAAACCAAGTGATTACTTTACCATCTGAAAGCTCGATTTTTACATCATGTTGCCCAACATCAAATAACGTCGGCGCAAATTTTAGCGTCAATGTAGCGTCGGCCTGTTCTGCTGTTATCCATGTTTGCTCAGATTTAATAGTAACGCTAATGTTGTCGCCATCATTGTCCTGAATAGACAATTCGAGATTACCACCGTTGATAGCTAAAAAATCAACCGATTCGTTACCTGAAATAGTTGGTCCTGTGTTGGTTGCTGGCGTGGGCCGCTCTGGACCTTATGGTTGCTCAGAACTTGAAGATCCCCCACAACCAGACAAAATAAGCGCTATTGCACTTGTTAGGGCTATTTTTTATCATTATTCTCACCTGAAGACATTATAAATCATAAAATATTAAAAAATATAAACATATCATTGTGAATAACCTGCCGATATAAATACTTTCATGTAAAAGTAAAAAATAATGCAGCGACTTGAAAACTCAATGGTAATGTAGATATAGGTTTTGTGAGGTTATAAAATATTTATTGACTACGTCCCTCTGTGCCATTTTCACTTAAAACATTTGACCACTTGAGCTGTATTTCTTTTAGTTTACCATTCTCCATAATTCGCTTTTTCCCTAAATCAAATTGCTTTAACAACTTTCTACCCATTGGATTCCTTAGGGAGGCCGCTAGATACTCTTTATTACTATCAAACATAGGAAGCTTAATAATGTCGTTTTCGAGTTTATGCTGCTGAAGCACAGTATCCCAAACGCCCTCGTACCCAACAAAGCCCTCCACCCGCTTGCTCATTAGCATCTCAAACCCCTGGATGATTTCACCTACATCATATTTGTCCACGCTTTTAAGTAGCGCCCACCTTTCTCCGTAGTTAAAACCACGTATTTGCGCGATAGTCATTCCGTGTAATGCTTCAAGTGACTGCCATTCAATTGGCTGGGATTTTAGGATATACAAGCGGTAAAAAACACTATTAACATGCTCTTTAGAGTAACGATAAACTTTGAGTCGCTCTGCGCTAATACTAACTGGAAAAATTAAATCAACACGGCCAGAGTCTATGTAAGTAAGTGCCCGAGCCCATGGCACAACCCACAGCTCTACCGTATAACCCATTGAATGGAAGCTTTCGCGCACAACATCCCATGCAAACCCTTCAAAAAGCTTGCTATCTTCTCCTGGTGGGACTTTAACGACATGCGTGTCACCTTGGGCCAAAGAGCCAAATGGCTCATAATCAGGTAAGGTAATCACAGATACGGTTTTGTTTGCGGCACAGCAATAAGAGATCACAACAAGAATTACCGCAATAATTGCTCTGCACAAAAAAGACATTGTGAACCCAATAAAAGTACCCTGATTACATGAGCATAGTTAACTACCAAAAGAATAGACAAGTTTAGGGGGTGATTTAAACACCTAACCAGCACATCAATCTCTTCATAGTATAACTGAGCTATAAACAGCACAAAAAATAATGTAGATTAACAGCACAAAAAATAATGTAGATTAACAGCACAAATAATTATAAATAGCCTGTATGCAACCACAGCGACTCTTTTGCTTATGTGCAATATTACTGCTCGTCTTCGCCATCTTTCCCTGCTTTGCTAACGATGCTTTTCGACTGCCTCAACATATTCAACTTTCTAAACAAGCTGTGCATTTAAATATCGACCCTAAAAAGCAGATATTTTCTGGTGTAACGACACTTAACCTGAGCTTCACCAATCCTACTCATGTCATCTCTTATCACAGTAAAGCACTCGATATTAAAGATGTTTATCTGCAATACCAAGGCAAGCGTTACCCCCTAACAGTACAAGAACCTAATCAATATGAAATAATCAGCCACCAAGTTCCTGTAAAACTAAAAGACTCGGCTACTTTGCATATACAGTTCAGTGGTAAAGTGTCTTTACATCATGAGGGCTTGTTTAGCGCTCAAAGTGGGCAAGAACCGGCATATCTACTCACGCAATTTCAATCAATGGAAGCGAGGGGCGTTTTCCCCACATTAGATGAGCCAAATAAAAAGTCGATATTTAAATTCAGTATATCAACGCCAATAGAATATGACGTACTGCACAATACCCATATGCACTCTATTACAGTACAGCAAGCAACCAAATTAACTCAATTTAAAGCTACGCCACGGATCAACACAGATATACTGACTTTAGCCATAGGTCAGTTTAATATAAAACCATTGGGGACAAGCCGCTTCAAATCAAAAGTCTATGTGCCAAAGAGCATACCGGTAACTCTGCCAACATATTTTAATCAGATTGTGAACGACTCGGTATCGCATATTGAAGAATATTTGGACTCACCCTTTCCGTTTAAAAAGCTGGACTTTATTGTCGGTAATTATGGCAGTGTGGCCGCAATGGAGAATCTAGGTTTAGTTTCAATAAACTACAATCAGATACCCGATCCGGGCGCAACAGACATGGCACATTGCCAATTTCAAAAACTGATTGCCCATGAAGTTGCGCATAGCTGGTTTGGCAACGACATTACAATGGCTTGGTACGATGATTATTGGCTAAATGAATCCTTCACAGAATTTATTGCTGCGAAAGTTATACAAAACCTGTATCCAAACCACGATTTATGTACTTACACACCACAATCACGCGCATTCAAAGATGACAACAGCAAAGCAATGACACTTGTCTTTGAAATTAAATCTAGAAAAGATACGCTCGCGTATGGCCAATTGCATTACACCAAAGGGCGTGCTCTATTAGAAATGCTTGAACAAGCAACTGGAGAAAAAACATTTCAATCGCTTATGAGGCGCTATGTAGATTTATACCACGGTCAAAACGTCAGTACTAAACAGTTTATTAAACTGTTTGAGGACCCCAACCTACAAAACGTAATCTCTAGTTTTACGCGCCAAACTGGCTATCCGTTAGTAACCCTTACGCGTAACAACAATCAGTTTTTTATTGAACAAAAAGACTTATTTAATCGCTCCGAGCAGCTTTGGACAATTCCAGTTTCTCTGAAGCTCTGGGACGGAAGTAAAATATCTACCCATAAACTCATACTCTCAAAGCACAAGCAAAAAGTGGCTCTCAACAAAGACGTTAAGGCTGTATTTCTCGATGCCGGCGGGGTGGGTTATTTCCGATTTTTAAATCAATCAACTTATGAAAACATACCAGCACATAAGCTATCACACCTGGAAATTTCATCCTTTAACGACAACCTACAAGCGCTTGCAATTACTGGACATGTTGATTTCATGAGGTATACACAAGCGTTAGTCGCTGAGCTCAACCTTTTACAACTAGACACCCCTCGCGCGGATGAAATTGTAAGTACTTTAATCGATGCATACCTTGAACATGTGCAAATAAATAGTGTCTCTCACTATACTGCTTACTTGCAAAAGCACTTCAAACTGAATATCCAATGGCAACGAGCCCTAGAGATGCCGTATGGAAATAATTTAATGAAGCTATATGGCGTGTATATGCAAGACCCCAATGCAGTAAACACCGCAAAACGCATCTATCAATCAGGTCAACACATTGGACACCCTCACCTTAATGCAATCGTCATGACATTGGCAAAAAACTCAACAAATGAAGAATATAAATCACTCATTCGGGATTTTAGTGCAATACCTACAACTGAAAAAGAGGCATTTTTGTCTGGGCTTGGTTATGTAGATTCAGCATCCAAAACAGCGCTGTATTATGATTTACTATTGAGTGATGAAACACAAGGTATGGTCATAGACTATCGCTTTCAGTTCCCTATTTTTAATCCTGCTCTTAGAATTTCATCTGTACAGCTCATCAATGCAAGAAAAGATAAGATTTTCAACAAAGTTTCCAGCGAATCTTTGCAATGGTTTCCTTACAACTTTTTACTCGCCTGCTCAGATGAGCAAAAAGAGGCTATACACCAACTTTTTGAGAGTTGGCAATCAATTTCTGGCTTAAAGAGTAAACTGAGTATTGTGTCTGACGGTATTGAACAATGCACTCTAAATAGCGAACGAATTGGCAACAGTATTTTGGCGACTTCTCCCCACTACGAAAAGTAGTTATACGTAGTTGAGCCAAATAACAGAAATTAAAAAGGCGCTGTTTAATCAAGCAAGCGCCTTTTCGTAATGACTTGCTTTCGTCAACTTAGAAAGAATAAGAGACTCTTGCACCTACTTAAAGAACTAAATGACTAACTTTAGTCATTTAGTTCAATTAATTAGGAAACAACGCTCTTATGAAAGCCAATAAGGACTTTGACCTTATGATTTATCCAAATATGGGGCACGTACTGGACAAAAATCCATACTTTGTAAGACAGCGTTGGGATTATTTTGTACGTCATTTATTAGGCATGGAACCGCCCAAGTCATATTTAATAACTAAGTAGCTTTTGCAGATTTAAATTATTCAAAACGCTGTAGAGCAGATGTAAAAAAGCCCCAGTATTTCACTGGGGCTTTCAATTTAACTGGAAGGTGTCAAAACCTTCCCAGCTCTAATTAATATTGAGTGTAGCTTAGTTAATAGGCAGAGTTAGGGTACCCGTTTTAACTTCTGCATTACTCTTAAGCTGATAGCTGTAATAAACTGTCACTGAGTTTGCGTTACCAGTTTTGTTATCTGACAGCGATAAATATTGAGTATCATAAGATCTTGTCATGCGGTAATAGCCATTCTCTACATTAGCACCAGCACTAAAGCCCCAATAAGTTTCATTGTGTGCAACATTGGCCACATACTCACGATAATTGTTGTATTGATAACCGTTTCCGACGACCTCAACCTCTATAGGGTTTTCATTAGTGACTGACGTATTGTTCATTACATATGAATCAATTCTAAGCGTAAGGTTTTCTACTGAATTAAGATTTTGCGGCAGAATCAAACGTACGTCATTAGAATAATCAGTTGCTGTTGAGGTAACACCAGCGCTATTAGCAGCAACGATTGGCGTGCCGTCTGTAGTAAAGTTAAAGTTATCTGCAGTTAGGGTATTTATATCAAAATCAGTACCTTTCGAAAGGTAGTAATGTGACACATAAACTCCAGCATCTTCAGTTTCACCTGAAACTAGATTCTTGATAGAACTAACATTCACTCGATATTCATAGTTAGCCTCGAACTCGCCATCTGCTGTGATAGTTAATCGCGTGTTATCCAAATCTAAAACCGCATTATAAGCTACATCTGTTGAAGTTGTTTCGGCATAACTCGTGCCACCGCCAGAAACTACAACTCGGTTTGAAGCCTGAGTTGAAATACCGCCTTCCACAAGTTCAACCGGAACGTTGAAATAGATTTGGACTGCATTGTCTTCTAAGCTCTTAGCTGCTACGGTTTTTACAGCCTGCGCGCTCGCTTCAGAAGGAATAAAACTTTCTAAGCTAGTAACAATGTTTAAGGTATTATCAGATAACTCAGCTTGATAATGACCATTGTCACTGTAAACGCTATATGCCGAGTTATATTCATTGTAATTAACTCTAACGTTTCTTGATTGGTAAACAACCCCATCCGCTTCAAAGCTAGGGATCATTAGCGCTAACTCACCGAAGAAGTTCGCTTCAACAGCATACTGCTTAGACGCTTCATCATACACTGCATTGTCAGCACCACGATCATTGCCTTCAACAACCACACGTCTTACTTTCATTTCATTGCCTGACTCATCTAATACTGTTAGAGCAACGGTGAATTCATGTGCGTTGATAGCGTCTAAATAAATCTGGTGAGTCGAGTCTACATTTGCTGCACGCGCCAACATAGCGTGTCCGTTATTGGTTGTGTGAAGCGTTTCATGTCTGTAATCAACGTTGCCGTCGTTGTCAACATCTGCCGAAAACAGTAAATCAACAGGTAAGTCTTTAGCGACTTGAATTTGGTACACGCCCTTTTCTTCATTGAATGTCGCTTTTGTTGCAAATTCCTCATTTGCAAAATTTACAAACTGAAGGTTTTTCCAAGAGTTGTGCGTTGCGATAAGGTCATCAGCCCAAATAGTCAGACCTTTTACAACCTCTTCACTCTTTGAGTCTAAGATACTAAACTCTTTTGTAACACCTTCTGAAACTTCTAGGTTTAGTAGATCAATTGTCGAGTCTACACCTGCAGCAACATAGCCACTTGTGGTTGTCATAAAGTGTCTAGTCAAAAACGCATTGCTTTCACTTGCTACTCTAACAACAATATCTCGACTTGCTGGTAAGCCATCAATACTAAAAGTACCGTCTTCAGAAACTGAAACGGCAGCAGTCCATGCGTTATTCACAAATACACTTACTTTGGCATCTGCAACAGTTACACCTTCAGTAGCGGATGCTACTTTACCAACAACAACCGCAGGCGCTTCTGTGTTTGCTTGCTGTTCTTTTAGTATGTCAACTTGCTGCTGTAAAATCTGGTTTTGGCTATCAAGACGATCTGCAACTTCTTTATTACTATCGTCTTCAACTTCTAAACAACCAGTTAGTGTAAAACAAGTAGCTAGTCCTAGGGCAACTTTTGAATATTTAAACATTAATATCTTCCTGTATTAACTTTATATCATTTTGTAATCGGCGAGTATTAGAACATAACTTTTTAGGAAAATATTCATGTTGCAAAATAAAATTCATGAAAGACCAAATTTTCGAACAACATTTAGGCAAGAACACATATTAAAAATAACATCAATAAGCTTATTCGGCACAATGTAATAGAATGTAAAAATTCAGAATTATTGAAATGACTTACTTGATAAATAACCGAGAATAAAAATTAACACCATAATTACAAAAAACATAGTAACGAGCTAAGCGCTCATTACTATGTATAAAAAGCTGCTAAACTAGTCGATATTAACTTTCTTTATGTTAATTGAAACACTGCCACTAGAATATGTAGATTCACCAATCAAAAATAAAGAAATATCACTTTGCGGCTTAATATAGACAGGACTTGATTCGTTAATAACTTTAACTTCTCTATCGCCATCGATATTTATATAACTCATCCCTACTGAATTATACTTACCACCTAAGTTATTATAAGAAGCGTTATTTTCCATAATTTCTAAAGAGTAAGTTAAATTTGGTTCAACGCTATGTGTTAACACTTCACCTGAACCCGCACCTAACGCATTTAATTGTGCATTCAAGGTAACTAAATCACCCTTGATTTTAGACACGCCACTGACCTGAATGCGCAGATCACGAATTGTTACGCTTGAATCAGTTGTGTATGGCGTAAAAGCAATTTTACCTTCTCGAATAAAACTTTTAGAAAAACCTTCACTTTCATTAAAACATGTTGAGAAAGTTGGCCTTGCTAAACTACTTGACCGGCCACTTTGGCGATTATCACCTCTGTACGTATCACTATAAACGAAATACTTGTACAGTGTGATACCAGCCTCTCCAGGCGTTGAGCCGTTACCAGAATACTCCGTATCCACTTCAAAACAAACCGACTCAACAGAGTCAAAATGTTTAGAAATATCTACATATGCTTTAGAAAACTCAGATAAATAACCTAGCTCTTTATTATTTAAATCAAGACCATTAGCGTCCAGCTCACTATAGCTTAATGGAAAAGTAGATTTAACCACAGGTGTTAAATTATATGTTGAAATTGAAGCTTGAGCCGAGATAGAAAAAATAAATGCTGAAGTTAGAATTGCTTTATTAAGCATGTGTCGTCCTTTTATTAAATATAAGCATAGCCCCTCTATGCCGTGGCGAATTATATATATTAAAAAAACCAAGTCAAACAAATAACATAAATAAATTAAATCAAGAAAATAAAAACCATTCATCGACCTAAAACCAACAAAAAATTTAATTATACAAATAAAAAACATTATTAAAATGTTAATACACATAGCAAAACAACTGCTATGCTTAACGACTAGTAGTTTATTCAGAGAGTCAACGATTGATGTTTGTACGTTGTGCCATTTGGCTATTATGGTTAGCTACTGCAAGTGTTTTTGCAGCCCCATTCACTGAAGCTGAGTTCGAAGATCTCAGAACAGAGATAAGAAAAGCTTCGGCGCAATCACCATTAACAGCTATTGCTACCACAGACAATATTTTAAAGAGATACGATACACAGCTTTCGGTTAGACAAAAAATCAGATTGCTGTATGGAAAGGCTTGGTTTCAAATCCAAACCGATGATGTACACAGTGCCATTTCTACCCTATCAATTTGCAAAAGAATGAGCATTCAAGTTACTGATCCGACGATTCTATCAAGATGCTAAAAGTAGAGAGCTCCCCCAACAAATGGGGGTTGGGCTAAACAATTTAGGTGAAGTATATTTAGGTTTAAAAGATTACAAAAAGGCACTCGAACTTCACAAAAATAGCCTCAGTTTAAGAGAGGAAAATAACCTCACGTATCATAGCTCTTGGTCTCATCATAATTTAGGCCGCACATACTTAGCACTCAAACAATATGAGCTAGCAGAAAGTCACCTGAACAAAGCGATTGAAATTAGGGAACATAGCAATGCAATCGCAGACAGTATTGGACCCAAAATTGACTTAATCAGGCTTAGGATTAGTAAAGGCGAGCAAACGGGAATTGAGTCTATCCTCGAAGGAATTATAACCTTAAGCGCTCAACATGCTCGTCTACAAGAGAAGGCGCAAGCATATGAATTGTTAGTTAACTACTTTCAACAAAATCAACAATGGAAAAGTGCATTCAATACCGCCCAACAGCTTATGCAAAATAAGTTTGAGTTTTTGCAACGACAAGCGGAGATTGGCGTCGCTTTTTATGCGGCCCAAATGAACCTTGCGATAAAAGAGAGAGACATAGCATCACTCACACAAGAAAACATGCTGCACCAAATCAACTCCCAAGCAGCAAGAAATCAGCTGATTTTAGTTTTAGTTGGCGTACTGATAATCGCACTGTTAACACTGTATTTTGTAAGTAGAATAAACGCAAAAAACAAAGCATTAATCGAAACGCTTGAAAACCTCAAGTCAACACAAAAGCAATTACTTGAGTCCGAAAAAATGTCAGCTATGACGACTTTGGTGTCTGGCATGGCACATCAGCTTAACACCCCCTTAGGTTTGGTTGTGACATCCGCATCATGCCTAGAAGATAAGTTAAAGGAGATCCTTGCGCTTTTAGCAGGTAAAAAGCTCAGTGCCAAACAATTGCAAACCTTTCTTGAAGACGCATCAGAAATGCTCGCAATGACGGCCAACAACTCAGCCCGTGCCGCTGATTTAATAGCACGCTTTAAAATGATTGCCGCAAATTTAGATACCAGTGAAGCTGGTTGATTTTGAGGTACTTGATTATCTCACGCAAAGATGTGGGTTGATTGCCCAAAGCCTCGAAAAAGGCATTAAACTAGAGGTGATAGGTTCGAGTGTACAACTCCACTCTCACCCTGAAATATTATTGAAGGTGATTTCTCAACTGGTCAACAACTCCTGTACCCATGGCTTTGCAACACAACATGCGGGCAATATTTCAATAGAAGTGAAAGAGCAAGACGAGTGGGTAGTGATAATGTATGAAGACAACGGTGTGGGCATTAGTGAAGAGGATCAGCAGCATATATTTGACCCCTTTTATACAAGTCAGTTAGGTCAAGGCAACCTTGGATTAGGGTTGAACATTGCCTACAACTCAGTTGTACATGTTTTGAAAGGTGAAATCAGCTATGAACACCAACCAACCGGCGCTAAGTTTATCGTACGTATCCCCAAAAACATCGAATAGAGGCAGTCTAGCAAATAAGCTGTAGCAGCCAAGACCATCCTAAACCTGATTATTGGGGCCTGAATTCTGCCATTTGATAGTAAACGTAAGTATGAGTGCTATTTAAAAGCCACGTTACTGCATCACTCCCCAAAGTTCTCTTCTGACAAGTGCACCACAAAATAAATTTTTACATTATATTTCAATATTTATGTCAATTAGATCAAATTATAAACAAAAATATTATAAGCATTTGGTCTCTTACATGTTGTTTTTAGACCGTTCCAAGCTTAAAGTTATTGAGAAACACACACCAAATTGCTGATATGTTTATTGCAGTAAAGCGCCTATTCAATCAAAGGCTCAAGTAGTTGAACCGCTTGTATGCACTGTAATTCAGGGCAGATGTCCAAGTGAATAATCAGTAGGAAATAACATGTAAAACATAAGGAACAGACATGAGTATCAACAAGCGATTTAAACTTTCGACCATTTCCACTGTCATGCTATCTACTATCAGTTTGTCAGCCTTAGCTGATGCCCCAGTATTTGATGGCCATTCTGACACGCAAAAGTTCGCTGTTAAATCAGCTAATGATCAACGCTATATTGTTCGATTCAAGCAAGATCTTTCGGGTGGAAAAACAAACTTCAACGATTTCATTGCACTAAATTACTTATTCACAGCCGGGGCTGAACCATTATTTTCACTGGGTGAGCAACAAGCGATGGTTGCGCATCTAGACGAATACAGCCTTAAAACACTGCGTGGCTTCTCGTCCGTTGAATCCATAGAAATAGACCCTAAGCGCTATTTGTCCCCTGCTATAAAATCCCAACAGGCCATCACGCCATTTGCCCAAAGCACACCTTATGGCATTAATATGGTACAGGGTCACCTGTTATCGCAATCCAACACCTCCGCAAGGAAAGTCTGTGTCATTGATACCGGCTACAACTTAGGCCACCCCGATTTGCCATATGGTAATGTGACCGGAAATGCAAATAACAATGCCGTAGGTAGATGGAACAATGACGGCAATGGCCACGGCACCCACGTAGCGGGTACTATCGCAGCTGAAAATAATAATCAGGGCGTGGTCGGTGTGTATCCTGGTATGGACCTGCACATTGTAAAAATCTTTGATGATAATGGCCAATGGACATATGCATCAGACCTTGTTAAAGCAATTCAACAATGTAAAGACGCTGGCTCACATGTTGTGAATATGAGTCTGGGTGGTGGCAACTACTCAAATAGCGAAAACACGGCAATGCAAAACTTCGTAGACGGCGGACTTATGCTCGTAGCCGCTGCGGGTAACGACGGAAATAGCTCAAAGTCTTACCCTGCGTCTTACAATTCTGTTATTTCTGTCGCATCTGTCACGTCAAATGAATCTCGCTCTTCTTTCTCGCAGTACAATGACCAAGTTGAAATGGCAGCACCGGGCTCGAGTGTCAATTCAACCTATCCTACCAATACCTATAGAAGTTTAAGCGGCACGTCAATGGCAACCCCTCACGTTGTGGGTGTTGCTGCACTTGTATGGAGCCACAACACCCAGTGTACAAACCAAGAGATCCGCGCTGCACTCAACGCCACAGCCAAAGATAAAGGCGCAGCTGGTCGGGACAACTACTACGGCCACGGTATTGTTAAAGCCAAAGATGCCTCAGACCATATTGCAGCTAATGGATGTCAAGGCGGTGGCGACCCGGGCGGCGTACAGCCAGTGAATGGCGCTTTGCCAAACCTTCAAGGGACGCAAAATGGCTGGACGCATTACACATGGGATATCCCACAAGGCGTGAAAGAAATGAGTTTACAAATCACTGGCGGAACAGGCGATGCAGACCTGTATGTGAGATATAATGCACGCCCTGATGCAAATAACTATGCCTGCCGTCCTTGGAAAAATGGCAATGAAGAACAGTGTGTGTTTACCAACCCTAGTTCAGGAAAGTGGCACATTAGTTTATATGGTTACAATAACTACAGTGGTGTAACGTTAAACTACGCATATAAATAGCAAGCTTCTCAGCGGGGGCTTCCCCCGCTATTTGATTTTATTAGTATAAGCACACTCAAAAATTGACCCTATACTTTGCTTTTGTCACTTCTGCCACACCCCAGAATGAAAGCTCCATCGTCTCTGCAAGGCAATCGACACCGTCAGTTTGTGACTAAACACGGGTGTGATTAATGGATTTGTGGGCAAAGAAAAAGCCCCGACTGGGGCTTTGATTTTCTATGCTGAACTATACTTGAACTCTTGCTTTCCCTATACGCTTGACTCCTTCTACCAAGTCGAACTCCAGCCCCGAACTCAGTATTAAATAATCTAGGCGCTCTGGGTAAAGAAACTCAATTGAAGCTTCAAAGGCCGTATCTAAAGTAGCAGCACTCGGCACATTGTGAAGAACAATAGGTAAGTATTCTTCTCCACCAACAGAGCACGCCAGAGGAGAGTATCCACTCCCCTCTGGCATACATGGACGCCCCCCCTTATCGATGGAATATATTTCAATTATAGCTTTATAATTAGTCATTCTTGATATTTACCTTATTAAACCAATCGTAAAACTCAGGCTTTTCATACACATCAATTCCCGTTGCTTTTCCAACGTCACCGGGGTCTGAGTGAGGAGTCATATTCTTTTTTTGCTTATCCGTTGGTAAATCAATGTACGTTTTCGTATATGTACGCCCTGGCTTCGCTGATGAATATTATAGTCTCCAAACATTTTAACGTCGGCTAGCTCATTATATTCTACAGCTCGCCATAGGCGCTTAGTTTCACTGTTTGTAACATCAAATTATCAAAAAATAACCGCTGCCAATTTTTCTTTAATTGAATTAATATCTTCAACGCTTGCGTCATCATATTCTTCATTAAGTACAAACTTCGTAAAGATATGATCAAGTAAAAACGAACAAAGCTCGTCCTTAGTGATTAAACCAGCATTGAAAGACTCAACAATTTCCTTCTCTGCACACTTTTCCTCTATAAACGCTAGAATATCTTTAGTATCTGGTGACTTTTTTAAGTAGATACAAATAAAAGCTACAAATATTGATAGAAGTTCTTCATTAAATGACAAATTAAACATATTTATTCCTATAAATTACAGGTCTTCGTAATTGAAGCCGCCATTACCATCAGGCTTTCTGACTTTTACTGAATTTACTTTTGTAGGCAACGGTACATCTGTTTTAATTAATATTGCATTAGGGTTACCTGGAACGGATATTTTGCTAACAGAATTGGCCTTACTTACATCAATAGTCACTTTCGCAGATAGAGCACCACCTATTGAAGAATCTGCCCCATGTACAAAAGTATCCGATTGATTACCACTAAGAAAAATCTCACCTTGAGAATTTGGATTCATAGCACCATCACTTCTAATTGAGTCTATGTTTTTAGCCTTGGTTCCATGGTACCCAGTTACATTGTTTGTAACATCTAACTATTAATAATGGCCGCTACTTCAGTTTCGTCGATCTCTTCAAAGCCAGATGCGCTTAGCTCGCTTTTAATATTTTCGATTTGATTAACTTTTCCGATAAACTGCATTGCCGCATGTGTCTCACCATCGTCATAAGCTCTACAAAGTACAATTCCTAGGTCATTATCAAAAATAGAGCCTACGTTTTCTAATTTAATTCCACTCTCTGTCTTTTGAAAGCTATCTAAAAGGGATTGCTGAGATAGAATTTTGGAGCAAAATATTAACGATGAATATCTATATTGAGATAGTGAATCTAGTGACAAGCTTTTAATATTACCTGTCTCATTCTTTATTGAAGAATATATCCCTGTAGACTCATTCTTTTTTAATAAATCTTGATCGCTGAAACCTTCTGTTAATTGTTTTTTAAGTTTCAGCTCCTGTACTTTTGAACCTACAAATGCGTTTCCCGTGGTGAACCATTTAAAAACATTTGGTAAGAAAGTAAGCAAAATAGGAAGAAAACTAAACCAAGTTTTACTTAAGCTATCAATATCACGTTGAATTACAGTGATAGTAGCAACGCTACTATCACCCGCTTTTTTTGATTGCTCCCAAAGGTTTATACCTTCATCGTACACAAAAATTGGCTTCATTATTAATCCTGTTTTATATAGGTGTGGGAGTCAGCATTATTCTTCAGTGACTGTTTAATGCCTTGGGCGTTGCGTAGTTCACTATTGAAATTATCGCTCGTATGCACGCAGAAGAAATCGCAAAGTTTTTGCGCAATGATAAACAAAAGAAAAGCTAGCAACTCAAACATAGCGTTAGCTCTAGTCAAAATGGGACACGCCAGTTGTTAAAACTGCGCGTGCCCTGCTCGGTGCAGCATATACTAATCACACTATCTGCGCCTCATATCCGCTAGCCTTTTACCAATTTCGGACTTACTTAACCACATTCCTCTTGTCATAACTCCGGCAATTTCACGGGTGTTAGAGATATCATCTAAAGGGTTTGCATCGAGTAACACTAGATCTGCGGACTTTCCGACTTTGATACTACCAAACTCACTTTCTCGCTTGAAAAACTTCGCTGGCTGTATGGTAGTTGAACGCAGAATTTCAATGGGTGACATGCCAGCATCCCGCATCCAAATCATTTCTTCATGCAATGACTCACCTGGTATGTTAAATACCTGAGGAGCATCTGCACCTAACAAAATTCGCCCTCCAGCCTGAATGTACTCTTTTAAGAACTCCAAACGAATTGACATATACTCGGCAATTAGCTCTTTAGAATAGTACTCATCATTTTGGATACGTGTTTTAGTTCTTTTCCAGTTATTGAGCTCTGAATCAGTCATTAGTTTATACTTTGGTTTTTTAGCTAATTCAGATGGTTTTTCTGGAGACATGAACCCCCAGACCATGGTTTGTGTGGGTATTAAATGCACGTTAGATTGTGCAAGCTCACTGGCAAGACGCTTGATATGCTTTCTATCGATTGTATTGACTAGCCCAGTGCCAAAAAACCCCATGCTGGAAACATTTCGATTTCCAGAGCGAAGAGAAAGCTCTGCAAAAATACCGTCTAAGTGTTCAATGGTACCTTGGCCAAGTTCTATACTTTTTAGTATGCCTGTTTCAGCCGTTACGTGACCACTAAAGTCGAATTTTAGTGCGCGTGCTTGTTTAGCAACGCCTTGAAATTCGGCATCACTCATACCCGGATGTATTTTGATGAAATCGTAACCTTTCTCAAATTGTGCTTTCGCGCGCTTTGCCGCTTGCCCTTTGCTAACTACGCTATTCCCATTAAAAGATGGTCCTGAAGTAATCAACCTAGGCCCTGAGATTTCGTTATTTTTAAGCTGCTGACGAACTTTAAGATGTGATGGATGTCCTAGCATCCCTCTAATTGTCGTAATACCAAATGCATTGAAAAGAAATAGATGCTCATGCAACTTACTGTCCCCACCCCAGGAAGGACGCACATGTGCATGCATCTCTGTAAACCCAGGTACTAGGTATTTCCCAGTAGATGCTATTGTTATCATTTCTGGTCGCGCCTTGAGGCTACCAATGCTCACGATTTTTCCACCACGCACGAGCACATCTTGATTTTTGTTAAATTTTCCAGATTCAATATCAAGCACATTTGCAGATTTAAATAACACATTCTGCGCAATCAGGGGGGTGCTTACTAACAAAAATACCGAAGTAAAGACTAAACGCAATCGACTAAACGCCATGATGTTATTCCTTTATAAGAGACTAGAACTCACTATACTTTGTTGATATTTAATTACAATCTTAAAAAAGTAGTTGCAAAAAGCCACACTGACACACTCATTTAACTTTAAAGAAACATGATTAATACTTAACCTTATGTTTCCAAAATAGATAAATATAGTAGCGTTGATTAATATCTAACTTTCTCGGTAATTAGTAATACTTTTTATCAGGGTTAGACCTAATAAGGACACGCACAAAAACAATTATTAAGGACAAACAATGACTTCAAAAATAGCCTTCTTTGGCCTCGCACTAACAACTTTAACACTCGGCTTGGATGCAAGTGCAGGGCAAGATATTACATTTAAATTAGCTGCAACTACAGACGGTTCAACACATCCAGTGTCCATGCCGATTATGGGCCGGAATGCATTCTCATTTGACTTATTACTAGACTATCAATATCAGAGTAACGCGGCCGATGCGTTATTTTGTACTATCAAGATTCATGTACCATAGAAAACATGAGTGGCTCAGTAACTCTGTCTAACATTCACTAGGAAAGAGCTTCGATCAACGGTTCAATTCAACAGTTCTCTAGCTGGATGTATGTAAACGCTCAAGAACCAACTGCAACAGTTTTAATCCCTTCAAGTAACGTACACTTTTATTATTTGAATAAAGAGAAACCGACATCCACATTAAACGTGTATCGTCGCTCTTCCCTACAGGTCAGTAATTACGTACGAACAAGTCTCCAAACAACTAAAAATGTAAATAACACAGGCTTTGAAATAGCGCAGTTCCCGCATACACAAGCGAGTATGGTGTCAAATTCTCGATGATGGCTAGCTCTATGAATTTAGCCGTACTAAACACCCACAGCATCGTGCATCAAAAGGGTTAACTTCACCCAAGAAAATCAAACTACGGGCCCGGTTACAACCACGTTATGTGCTCCCGGTAATGACGTAACGACCTTTGTAGGTATTGACGCTAAAGCTGAGCGCGTTGCTAACATCTCGACACAGGCTCCTGACGAATTAAAGCACCTATACTAATAGAGTGATAACTCTTTGCACATTTCTAGGGCTGAAATATATCTGGCACTAATGGCACACTACCGTACCGCATACCTGTGAGTTTATTGCGCATATCCCTACTACACAGGTAATCAATTAAAATGACAGAAGCATCTAGCTTGGACTGATAATGTTCAAATATTAAAGGGAGGAATTTAAAACGTATGAGCGATTAAAACGACAGTTACGCTTCAATTAGTGCTCGCTCTACCCATCAACCAAAAAAGAAAAAGTGAGTGTTAAACACAATCTTTCACTATTTTCTAAATGTTCTATACGTTCTAATTAGAGATTGACAAACTTATTCCAGCTGAATATATTATCGCGACGAGTGAGCGGTCTTCTATGATCTGAATCAAGCCTCAGCTTTGGAACAGAAAAATCAAAACAAATTTTTGAATTTTCCAGCACTTGAGGTGACAAACATTGTAGTTTTGTAGCATCGCTCTTCATTCAAGTTTTTGATATGTAATAGCATGGAGATATGCGATGGATCATTGGTCAGATTTTTTCCCTTATATTTTTATGGCAGTTAAGGTTATTGCGTTAGGCGTTGCTGGTTATTTCGCTGTCAAATGGCATTTCGATCAAGACAGAAAGTTGAAAGAAAAAGAAAGCAAAGAAAGCTAGCTTAAGCGTAAGACTGCTCTCTTAGCAATTCCAAACGAGATTGGAAACTAAGATTGTCTGCTGTTTGGTCGAAGTAAAAGATGAAGAGGCATCCAGTATTAATTTAATGGATGTCTTGCCAAATTCTTTTTTGATTACTCATATATTCCAAGCTTGTTACTCCATAAGAAATTCGCGCTACCTTAGCACCTACAAAGTAGAAAAGCACAGTAGATTAACACTGTACCTCCTCCTGCACTCTTGTACTAACCAGCTGCTTTCTAAATTCTAACCGCCTGATTCACATAACCTCTTTTTGTTATATGGAATACAGCATCAAAGATCTTTTTTGGGTAAAAAGTGTGCCCAACTTTCTTGTAGCCTATTTGACTTCGACACAGGTAAATAAACCGCCTTTAAAGCTAGCAATGTTGTGACTACCTTAACCATTACTATGCACTTTCCCTCACGTTGCAATGGGTGATCTGATCTTTCAAAATTAAGTTGACCTTGACATAGGAGCATCAACGCCTGCGTTGAAAGCTTCTTCCTATCAATGAAAGTTGAAGCTATTCAATATGAAACAATTATGAATCGTGAAACTATGCGTCAGCACATATTTGAGTACATCGAAATTGATTATAACAAGAAGAGAAGGCGTAGTGCCGTGGGCTACTTAAGCCCATAAAGATTTGAACAATTAAACATCGCTTAATGAAGTGTCCAGTTTTACTGGTTCAGATCATTTATTGATAGTCCTATATGTCCAGCTAAACTTAGAGCATCATCGGCAAATTGTATGCCCATTAAAGCAGGCATGTTTTTGAAAGAATGTACTTTCTACCATTTGGGCAGATTGTAAACTGCTAACATATAGCGCTGTTCATGAAATATGGACTCAAAGGCTAAGGAGGCTTAATGACAGAAAATAAACCTGACCAACGGCATGCCCACGTTAAGCAGCTGCTTAGCAAAATGGACCCAGAAATCGCCGCAAGCTTTAGTTACAAACAAAGAAAAGCACTGCAAAAAGTCATCAATACCCGAGACTGGAATAATCATAAAATAGACTTTAGGCCGACATTAGCTTTGCCATTTTTACCTTGGAGCTTTTATTTTGTTTTCCTCGGCGGGGTGAACAAACGTAGTTTGAGCTCAGCAGAGCGCGTTACTGCAGCCATTGCATTTTTAACCACCCTGCTAATTATTGGGTTTATTTTGCTTGGTATTGTATTTGTTATTCTCTATTTGTTTAAGTCTTGGTTAGGTATTGATTTTTTCCCTGATGAATCACTGGGAGTTTGGGACCAATTTAAAGACCTGTTTCGGTAGTAAGGTTTACAATCAGTATTCAAGTAGAACTCTAAAGGCGTTTGTGAGCAGGGCGGGATCATAATTTGTAAATAACTACAATTCATGATCAAATAACGCTTTAATTTTTTGCAGTGTAATGCTCTTTATGTCTCTTTTTGACAGAAACGTGCGTTGATGGACACTCCATTTGAAACTTGCGTTGCTGAAACTTGTACTCATCACTGCATACGCACACACATCAATACAAAACACCTTGGCCAGTTGCAATAACTTATCTTCAACCCACCCTCTTCGATGCTCATAAGACTTGCCCGATACTTTATCTTCTCCGCATAAATACGCTCGCCTTACGCATCTAGAGATACAGTGATAGGGTAATCCTCCCATTTTTAATGGTCATCAAAAATAGAGAGTTAAGCTACAGCCAATGGCTATTTTCCTCCATTAGCTTTGTGTGGTCTTTTATGATTATAAAACCACAGCCAACTTGTAGCATGTTCTTGAACTTCTTCCAACGTATCAAATAAGTTTTTGCTCAACCAACTATATCGAATTGTTTTGTTATGTCGTTCGATGTAAGCGTTTTGTTGTGGGTTTCCTGGCTGAATATATTCAATTCGAATTCCATGTTGTTTAGCCCAGTGAATGAATTCATGACGAGTAATAAGGACAGGCACATCTTTGCCCTAATCCCAAGTATTCGGTGAGACCACAAATGAAAAAGCCCCAGCAAGTGCTGGGGCTTATAGATGATTGTAGGATTATCCAATCTAAAATCAGTTTAGGAGCAGGAGCAGGCCTGTCCTAAACTTATCTTTCACTTTCCAGATTTACAAAGATCCAATATATGGCCCATTTACTAGAACGTGGTTCCGATACGTCTGCACCATTCATTTGCTTTCCCTCTCGCTCCGAAGTACTGAACAGATTCAAAATAGATGGCTCAAGCCAAACCGCTGCCATGCAGTCGTCAGGTATTGAATCAGGCGCTGCGACAAAAGCGAGTGGTGTTGCAACTCTATACTCTTGACTTGAGATGGGCCACCTTCCAATGTTTTGCTCAGTCTCTGTACTTCCATTTTCCTTTTGATAGCTCCAAGCTTTACGGACAACTGACGAAAATAGTGAAACATTATCATCTGTAATGGCATTTCTTAACGAATTGATTGAATGATAACTGTCACCGTTAATGAGCTTCCACTTTCTTATTTCTTCCTCCCAAATGGAAGTACATTTTCCCGTAAGTGAGAAGTGCTCTTTCAAGCTTGCAAACTTGTTTTCCTTTGAATCGGCTGCGTCAGTTTCTTGGCTCGTACAAAGCAGAGCCATAAAACAAAATGCTATTGAAAATAAACCTTTATTCATAACTTATCCCCGGGTAAACCTTCATGACCATAATAATTAACAAGCCCTTTCAATTTGAGCGTTTTATAGTTGTGAGGCAATTTTCGGTAGGCTCTCTTCAAATGCCGGTGCGTTAATTTTCTTACTTCTAAATTACTATTTACCATATACGTTGGGTAACTCTTCTCCCATACCAATCCGAAATCATTTGATGAAAAGTTTAACTGCCCATCCCAATGACCATGCATCCAAGCAGCTATATCAAAACCGGCATTTACATACGCATCAAAAAGTGCGCCAGGGTTTATAATAGCAGCACCTTGAGGTCCCCAACCTGGAGTTACATACCCATAGTTTTCCTTTCCTAAGCGAACAAGTGCCAATTGTAGCTCTTGCTTGTTTTTAACACCCATCTCTCCATACTTCGCCCCCGCAGCAATCGCTGCTTCATCCAGTGTTTTAAAACCAGATTCTTCAACTTTAATTTCTTCAGGTATAGAAGCCGCGTTGCCCTCACCACCTGACTCTGAACCCACTTGATTCACCTTGGATACAGTATCAGAGTTTCCACTCCAATCTGCTGTCAATGCAGCCGAGAATGCACTACTAAAAGCACCATTAGCAAACTTGCCACCAGTCACTTTCGATACAGTCCCTCCAACAATAGCACCAACCACAACTTTCCCAATAGGGTTTTGAATACCTTTGCCAATTCCACCTGCGGCGGCTCCTAAACCAGCTGAAAAGAAGCCATGTCCAAAATTACCACCCATAAGCTTCGACGAAACACCACCAATTGCGGCGCTGGCTGCGATTGCTCCAATACCCTCACCATCTGGCATCGCTGCGGCAGTGAAACCGGCAAGTAACCCTTTATTTAAGCTACCTGTTACGGCGAATGTTGTAGCCGCGCTATAAACTGCTGAGCACCACGCTTGACAACCAGGGATGAAGTTTAGCCCGATTGATATTGCTGCATTTAACCAAGGAATTTGACTAATTGTCTGAAGAAGCTTCCATGTTCCTGTCATCTTCATAGCACCTTTCAGTAGCTTCTTAAAGAAGTAACCGCTCGGATCCGTGTAGCTCAATGGGTTATTCAGTACATATGTGTACGGGTTGTAGTTTTGCAGGTTAGCCGGCGCTTGCACAAAAGGATCAGCCTGCATAAATCGCCCTGTACTTGAGTCGTATATCCGTCCATTCATATGAATGATACGGTTATCATCAGACAGAGATACTGATTCATGACCGGTATACCCGCGCAGGTTTCTTGGCAAGGATGTAAATAAACCACTGGGGTCTTGATTTAAATAGGTATTTTGCCAGTTGTCTATTTCCTCTTTTTTGGCAACCGACTTCTTACCCCATACATCATACTCAAAACGTTCGATCAGATTTAAATTATTGTCTGTGACAACAATAATAGAGCCCTGATGATCCGTGAACAACCAGTTAGTGTAGCTGGTATCTGTGCCATAGTATTTTTGTAGCGCATCATTGCCGATATAACGTTTGATATGAGCTTGCTCATTGTCAGTATCGGTTACAGTAAGCTCTAACGCCCCCACATAATAAATGGTTTGTGTGCCGTCAGTGCGTTTATATCTGTTGTTATTAACATCATACGCAAAGTGTACAGTTTCACCGTTGCCAGTAAGCGTAACTGCTTTATTACGTCCTGAATATACGATACTTCTATACGCTGACGACGCTCCATTTTTATACATCGCAATTTCGTTGCCATTGGCGTCGTACTCAAACCGCTCAGCTGATGGCGTCGGCAAAGTGGAAGTAACGCACTCGTTTGCAACGTTGTTGTAAGTACTCGCAGAGCGAGAGCTCAGGGCATGTCTTGGAGTCCCCTCTTCACCGAATTCATTTGTCCACTGATGATTAACAACCAGTAAATCCTCGATTAAGCTATCGCATTGGTGCTGCTTTACAAAGTAGTAATCGCTTTTCGTCTTTAATGCGCCATCTGCTTCATAATCAAATAGCCTAACGTTGTTTACATGGGTTATTCGATTGAGGCTATCATATGCATAATTGCGTGTTTGCATTAGATTTTGTGAGCGGCTTAATAGGTTGCCCAGCGCATCAAATGAATACACATCATTTTGAATATGTGCATTTCCTTCAGTCTTTATAGACGACACCATACCATTGTGATCATAACCGACCACCATTTGCTGAGTGCCCTTGTAGTACTTAGTCACTTGGCCCATTGCATTGACCGCATCGACTAAGAAATAAGACTGCTTGTTAGCAATATTACGCGCTTCCAATACTTGGTAAACGTGACCAGCACGGTAGCGCTGCAATGTGCCTCGGGCTTCAATGTAGTCACCGTTCTCTTTACGTCTATAGTCGTCAAACTGGTATGCTACACGACCGTATTCGTCAAAGCTGGTTTGCCTGATAACACACTGACTTGTGAGCGGATCGTGCATTGACGCCGGGCTATCCGATGTTAGCCTCAAATCACCCACTTTAGGGTCAAAAGTGACATTATCTTCACACACAAGATCAGACTCGACCGAGGTCAATGTAGCCACATTGCGGCCCAAGATATCGTAGTAATAAAACTCCTTCCAGTCAGCACCTTGTTGTACAGAAATCAAGCGATGCAGATCGTTTGATGACGTTCCGTAGTGCCAAGCGCTCTTTCCTTCAATTTTAAGGTGTTCGCCTGAGCTACCCTCAGTCCATGACTCGACTTTTCGACCAAAGCTGTCGTATCTCAATTGAGTTGTAACACCACGAGCATCGGTTTGAGAAATCAAGTCACCAAAGCCATTGTATTTATAGCCCCAATCTCCTCGATCTACGTCCTCGACAAGCTCCTTTCTACCTAGCGCATCATAGTGCGTTTTAATAAGAGGCGTACCAGCATCAGACTCTGCTGAAGAATATACCTCGGTTTGCAAGCCAGTCGGGTTATACACATAGGTAAGTGTATTTCCTATATTGTCTTCAACGGATACTGTTTGACCCAACCCATTTGTGTAGGTAATGGTGGTTTGACTCGCATCTAACCCTGACTTGCTCTCTCCAGATACGGTTGCTGTGTGCTTCAAGCTCTCATATTCGTGGGTCGTCGTTAAACCAGAAGTTGTATCTTCGATACTCGTTACTCGATCAAACACATCATAGCTGGTCGTTATTCGGCCCAATTTACCGGGCTCATTAACCTCAACAACTCGGCCATATTTATCGTAAAAAGTTAGTGCCTCTATCCAAGCATTTTCTTTATCAATCTCACTCACTGTACGAGTGCGGGTTTTGTATAACCTACCCAATCTGTCAAAAAATTCGTATTTGATTTTTTCGCCATTGACAACTGACACTGACTGATAAGCACAATATGTCTGTGAAGAATCAGTACACGCTTGAGTATACGAATAACTATGCGCACCAGTTGCCGAATAGCTTCCTATTTTCTGGCCAAATGAGTCGTAAATTAAACCAGATAAGACACCGTCAATACTGCGCAGGGTTAGAGGTTGACCAAATCGGTTACGAGATTCCACTTTCGCACCTTCAATGACTTTGTTACCGCCATCTGCCAGTTGTTTTGTGTAGTCGACATATCGGCCATTGTCATAGACGGTTTCTGTGCTGCGAATTAGCTCATTACCGCTTTCACAATCTGTGGTCTTAGCATCCGTTTGAGTGATATTCCCCCATACGTCGTATTGATATGATTTAGTTAGCTTTAGATCGCAACCAAGGTCTGCACCAACAATCTCATCTTTTAACATGTAGGCAAAGTCACTACCTGAAGGGTAATAGGTAAACTCACTTTTCGATGTTGAATACTCTGTATTGCTTAGCGTATGTGTAACACTTGCTGATGCAAGGCGCCCTAAACGTTTTGCAATCGGGTCGCTCGGGTATTCGTTCACCGTTTTTACCACTTTAAGGGGCGAAGCATTACTCGTACCGTCAATAAATGATGTAGTACCAGTAAGCGTATAGTTGGATACTGACAGGGTATCCACATTGCCATATTTATCCTGATCTATGATCGTTTGTGTACAGTTGTAATCTTTTGCCTCTAGAGCAGAATTAAACAGCCCTTGGCATTCTCTTACTTCTTTTTGGTATACCTTCTCGACGCCAACTTCATTGGAATCAATGTCATACTCATTAATCGCGGCACTTACTAGCGTATTGTCCATCCATTGATGAGTTGAGTGTGGCATGCCTGTAAGTGGGAATGCTTGATGGTAACGGGTCGTTGTTTTAAAGGTTTTGCCACCCTTCTCATGGGCTGTTGAAACCGCTTGAAAACCCAGCATGCCTCGTCCACCAAACTGCGCTTTAGCGCCTTGGTACTGGTACTCTATGCTGGTTGTTGCGTTGAGTTCACTTGCCAATGCCGGGCTATCAGATGTCACCTTACTAACAAGCGGCATTGCCCCCATCAACTCAGACACCTTTAAGTTTTGATTAGCAAATAAATTAGTATCTTGGTCTGTCGGCGCCTGCGCCTCAAGATAAACTTGCGAGAACAAACCGCTTGCACTGGTATCATTTAGTAAACGATATTCAATTTGGGTTTTATTTTGCCCTTTGTCATTACCACCTTGATATATGGTCGAAAGCGCGCCTTCATGGGCTTTGTTAATCGAATTGAAATACACCCTTACGGCACCTTTAGACTTGTGAACCAAATTCAATTTGGCGTCACCTTCAACATCAGCTAAAAAGGCGTTGTCTCCTCGGTCTATACTAAAATAGTTGACAGTCAGTGCATTTGAGCCTTGATCACTAAAATGAAGTCCATCAGGTTGCCACTCATATTTACGCCATATACGGGACTTTTCATTCCAGAAATATAACTCCGCCCGCCCGTCGCGATCGACATCAGAGATCATAGGTGGAATTTTGTCCGATACTGAATCACTGTCGCTTTGCTCAGTTGAAAACTTGCCAACTTCATCAAAGTAGGATTTACGTCCACTGCGATTGAGCAACACATGCCAACTTATTTCATCTAGGCTTGCATGTTTACGCATGTAAATAATGTCAATTAATCCGTCACTGTTAATATCAGCAGGAGTTAAAAATTGAATGTACTGCGCGTTGAGCGTCTGACCTTGATTTGTAATATTACTGCTTTCAAACCGTGCTAAAGTTCTCTCGCCATTTGCAGCACTCGCAACGCCTTGGTTGTAATGTACCATGATCCTGTTAGCGTGGGCCTCTTCACAATCACCAAAGGTTGGGCACATTAATGCGACAATATCAGCCAAGCCATCAAAGTTCATGTCTAGCAACTGCCAGTCAGTGCCTTTTTGGGTGAAACGTCCCCATTTACTCGCTAATTCGGTATCAAGTTCAAAGCCCTTTGTGAAGCTTTGTAAGTTGTGATCCCAGAAGCTGGCGTGAAGGTTTTTATCATCTTCATGAGTTTTATACACTAAGTCGGCATGACCATCGCCATCTAAGTCCGCCATTTTAATTTCGAACATCGGCGCAGCAGGGTCATACAGCGGTAGATCTGTCGCTTCACTAAAACGGCTATTTACAAATTCAAACTGCTTCCAGTAGTGCGCTTTTGGCGATAGAGACTTTTTAGAAATATAGTTTACCCAAATAGCCTGTTTACCATCGCCATCAACATCCACTGCTAATATTGAAACATAGTCATCTTCACCCAGACGGTAGTCTGTTTCATACGCGGTCATGTCTAGGTTGCCATCAGGACCAAAGTAGTCTTCCGGGTTTGGTTCGATGCCCCGCGTGATATCTATACAATCGATTTCTTGCGTATCACTCGTTGACGCACACAGTCGATACTCCCTTGAGCTCTTATTGTGTAACTTTTCAAGTGTGATTATTTCAGTAGCGCCATCCCCTTGGAGATCAGCAAGTGTCATTGCCGCCATGCCATGACCCGTGCTCGACACATCACCATAATATTCTTGGAAAGGTAACTGAGTTTCAATCGGATTATAATCAAACCTGATTGGCTGTTTACAAACTTCATTGCCGCTCTGCGTCTCAATACATTGCGCAACTTCCCTAAGCTGTCTAACGCCATTTGCCGCTTCGTCAAATACAAAGTCGTAACGGCCCAGTGATACATTATTGTGATTAGTTATAGAGATACCATCAATTTGCGCATCATCAAATACTTCTGAGTATTCAGTCACTGATACCGAACGGGATTTCAGTGCTTTAGACAGTGCAAACTTTACAGTATTACCACTATAGTTGATCTCCTCTAAAGCAGGCTGAGACTGCCTTGCGTCGCTAAATACGTGCTTATAGGTATAGGTGATAGCATTGTCTTCGCGTCCAATATTGTCGGTCACCTTGCGCAATAACCAAGTCGTGATTTGAGCTGTGTCGCTCATATCCGTGATCTCAACACGGCTATTCGCTGTGTCACCAAACACTTTTACCGAGCCATCTTTCCCTAGCACCTCAAAGTAGTCACCATCTTGGCCTTGCCTGCGCAGCACTCTAATATGGCTATCGATTTCAGTTTTATATACAGCAATATATTGGCCGTCGTAATCCTGATCTTGCTCGTCAATCTCAATTAAACGTTGACCGTTTAAGCAATAGCGGTCATTTTCATCGAAATTAATATGTCTAAACTGACCATCTTGAGCAACCGTTTGTCGACATCGTTCAATGCTCTCTGCCGCGTTGACACTCCAACCAAGCGCCAAGGCACTTTCAGGGCTTTGTGAGTGATAAGATAAGCTTACACTTGGTGTAACACCTGCAATTCCGCTCGGAAGTGAAATTGGAATATTATAACTTGCGGCGCCCCCTTCAGTGACTCTAAAGCTACCAAGCGTTGCCCCTTGCGCTGCATTATCTTCCAATAAAAACGAGCTCAGCGAAGGCTTGCTGGCTGCACCTACACCTAAATTCACACCGATAGGTCCATCTGCTGATGTGTCTTCTAAATCTAAGTTAACCTCTTGCGAGAAATTAGCCGAACACGCTCTAACTTGCACGACTTTACCTTCGATTGCTGGAATCGTTAAGCAAGCTTTAGCTCTAAACCAGTGTATACCTTCACCAAATTGGTTGCGATATGTGGTCAAGTAACGCTCAGCGTTTTGGTTCGCGTCAATGACAGCTAGCTCATGATATGGAGATGTACCTGTGCGATATTCTAGATAATAGCTATCTACTCTGACATCAGAAGAGGCAGAAAGTATCGTATCGCCTTTATCACTCACCAATGTTAAATCAGGAGCCATCAGCATATCTGAGCTATCCGATGCCAAAGTGCCCGCGTTGATCTCTACCCAGTCGCTGATCCCATCGTTATCACTGTCCATGTCATAGCTACAATTATTTCCTACCAAGCAGAAGTCGTAGTAATAGTACAGTATGTTATACGCGGCATCTGTATATTGACTGCGACTGCTATTTAATAGCGCAATTGCAACATCGGCATGGGTTGTACCAGCCTCAAGTTCACTTACCCACTGTGCTTGAGTTTTGCCAGCAAGGGATGATGAACCATCTAGGTATTTAAATAATTGTTCGACAAATTCAGCATATTTGTCAGGTTCAGTTAATAGATTTTCGTTAGCATTAATTAATGCATTGACCAATTCGTTAAAAGGATGACCATGCGCTAGCAAATACGTCAAAAAGCTAATTTCTGCTTTTGAAGGATTTTTTTGCAATAGGACAAAGATTGCCTTGGCAACGTCGGCGACCCCAGCATTATCTTGACTTGGTTGCCATTTTGTCGGTTGCCAACTAGCAAGTTCATCTTGGTAGTTGTCAGCGAGAAGCGTATCAATTTCGTGCCATTTAAATGCATTTGCGCCCATCATACGGTCGCTAATGTCATGCACTTCACCATCGCCTGTTTCAATTCGGACCATGGATGGGACTAAGTCGGGGTCTTGAGAAGTGCTTGAATCACATAACTCAGCACTCACTTGCTGCCCCTGACTATCAACACACTTTGGAGCAAAAACTTGAGGTTGTTTCGTGATACCACCACTGTGTGGGAAGCTGTAGTGCCATTGCACATCGCCATTGTCTGGATTGACTGAATAAAGCGCACCACCTAGCGTGCCAAGGTATAAGTTGTTTTGTTGATCTAACTGCGCTTGGGCTTCTGCCACACCAGCTGTTTTAAAAAACCACTTAAGCATCATGTTATTTTGGCTAAATACATGCTCTACTTTATAAAAGTTTTCGTTTTGTGCACCAAAATAAACTGCATCTCGCCCGTCCTGACTCTCAACCAGAGGCTTAGACTTCACTGCAAAATCTCTTGCAAATGGCGTGGTCGCAATCAATCCATTATTGTGCTTGGACATATCGACAAAGAATGATTTAAGGCCTGTTTCACCGCCGATATAAAGATAACCATTATTACTATAGGTATAAGGTCTATCTAGATTTACGGCAGTTGAGCTACCAGAGTCATCCACCGTGATGCTGCTATAAACAGGTTGTCCATTTCGTTTCCCTCCATTATTTGCAGTGACAATCACACCGCCTTGGCTTAGCGCATCATTGAACTTACCGTCAACTTCTGCAGTGAGCTTTCCACTCTCTAATGTTAAGTCATTCGGATTTAAAAACAGTGTTTCACCTGTTTTTCTAATTCTAATTTCTGCGGCCGATTGATAGCTATGTAATCCAAACCCACTGATTGTCATTGTGCTTTTCGAAGTAACGTTTTTCGCCGCCTGAGTCGGTTTCGAAAAAGACACATCAGTGATGCTAGGTGGTATATGCTCAATAGTTAGTTGATGCCCACCTGTACAGCGAACATTTCCATTGTCACACGATACTATTTCATAAGTGCGAAGCCCAATATCGAGGTTCCTGATACCAAAAGAAAGTGAGCGAATGCCGCTAATATGAGTAGTCACCATACTGCTTGACTTATCGCTCGCAAGACCAGGCCAAGATAGCACTTTATAAGAAGTTGTATTGCCATCATTTTGGTTGACCCAATTGAGTGTAAAGTCACCGCTTACCTGTGCTTCAGTATTGGTAATAGACGTTGGCATAGGTTGAATTGTGTGTTTTATGCCATCTTTAGTTGCTAACCCCCATTGACCATAGTTCGAATGACGTACACCTCTGACTTTAACTTCCAAAGTTTGATTCTGATGATGCGCCTGAGTCCGTATATCAAAATAGTACTGAAGCTTATCTCGTACACTGACCCACCTAGGTACAGTCTGAATATACTCGTCACCAATTTTAACTAAGACTTCTAAAGCATGGGCGTGATTAAAGTCTGTAATTGTCGCTGAGTAGATTCCCTCTTCTGGGTTTGAAATCGCAACATTCGGTGTGCTTGGTGTAGCATGATAGAGAACTTCAAATCCCCAACTAGTTGCTGAAGCTTCGTTCCCTGAATTGTCTTTAGCAACAACAGTAAGCGGGATTGTATCAGCAAAATCCGCTCGCTCTGGCGTCCAAGCAATATTGAAATTAATGGCTCTTTGCTTAGTCCCTTGTGCTGAGGAAATCACACTACCATTGGAAAAGCGTTGTGGCAACGTAGGAGATACCGTGTATGAAGCAGGATTTACTACCTTATTGCCAATTCTCAACTCGAGACTATCTACGCTGTAAGATGCCTTACCTGAAACAGGCGTTGTAACCTGCACAGGAAATCTAAACGTCCCCCCATCGGTGATCGTTTGAGTCCCTGAACTGTCGATCTTTACACCAAGGACACTTTGAAACAGAACGTTCCTTATCGAAGCATTAACTTGACCTTGTTTGTTTTTAACATATAAGGAATATAAAGCTCGCCCAGACTCCGATTGGGTGTCTTCAAAATCACAATAAAAGTTCGTTTGGCGAGGTGAGTGTATCTCACATGTGTGAACTTTATTTAGCTCTCCACACCCATTTCGCGGATCATTTTGACCTCCAACAGTATCGGAAAATTTGCAGAAGTACAATTCTTCTACACCCAGGGTGAGATCGTGAAT
>NZ_AUXT01000018.1 GCF_001625595.1 Pseudoalteromonas luteoviolacea NCIMB 1942 | reverse complement strand
AAGTCCGATTGACCAAATTGCTGCTCTGCCCAGTGAGTATGCGCGTTAATCACAATGTGTCTCCATATAGTATTTGAAGATCTGATCATGAGATTGAGGTTAAGTTCAAAAAAATCCCCGCTAATTTCTTAGCAGGGATTTGTGTATAAGAGACAGCTATATGCGCCTTTTTCAACTATCTTAAATCACTAGGGTTATAAGTTCGCAGCCGCTTTTAGTGTGTCAACTTTATCTGTTTTTTCCCACGGGAACTCCTCACGACCAAAATGACCGTATGCAGCTGTAGGTTTATAGATTGGACGTTCTAGGTCAAGCATCGTAATTAAACCGTATGGACGAAGGTCGAAGTGCTCACGAACTAGTTCAATCAGTCGTGCCTCTTCAAGCTTGCCAGTACCAAAAGTATCGATGCTGATAGAAGTTGGTTCAGCAACACCGATCGCATATGAAACTTGGATCTCACATTTATCTGCAAGGCCCGCTGCAACAATGTTTTTAGCAACATAACGACCTGCGTAAGCAGCTGAGCGATCAACTTTTGATGGATCTTTACCAGAGAATGCACCACCACCATGGCGAGCCATACCACCGTAGGTGTCAACGATGATCTTACGACCAGTCAAACCACAGTCACCCATTGGGCCACCGATAACAAAACGACCAGTAGGATTAATAAAGAACTTAGTTGCTTCAGTGACTAATTCTTTTGGCAACGTTGGTTTGATGATTGTTTCCATGACTGCCTCAACAAGATCGTCTTGTGAGATAGAATCGCAGTGCTGGGTAGAAAGTACAACTGCATCAATACCTACAGGTTGTCCATTTTCATAAGCAAATGTTACTTGTGATTTAGCGTCTGGGCGCAACCAAGGAAGCGTGCCGTCTTTACGTACTTCTGCTTGGCGCTGAACTAAGCGGTGAGAATATGTGATTGGCGCAGGCATTAAAACATCAGTTTCGTTACATGCATAACCAAACATCAAACCTTGGTCACCCGCACCTTGATCTTCTGGACGAGTGCGGTCAACACCTTGGTTAATGTCAGGAGACTGCTTACCGATTGTATTTAGGATTGCGCAAGAGTCCGCATCGAAGCCCATGTCAGAATGAGTGTAGCCGATTTCACGAACTGTTTTACGAGTTAGCTCTTCGATATCTACCCAAGCACTCGTGGTTACTTCACCACCAACCATGACCATACCTGTTTTTACGTAGGTTTCACAAGCAACACGTGCTTTAGGGTCTTGTTCAAGAATTGCGTCTAGTACTGCATCTGAAATTTGATCTGCAATTTTATCCGGGTGGCCCTCAGAAACTGACTCTGAAGTAAATAAGTGTTTCGCCATTATTTTATACTCACAATAGAGCGCTTCGCGAACATGCGTAAAACAGCGCTAAAAAATTAAGAAGATATTCTAACTAAAACATTGAACTATGCATAGCTTTTTTACGCCTAGACGTCTGTTTTTACATCCATTCATTTAATGAATTAAAAACAATGTGAATTTATTAGTTTTCTGATGATTTTAATTGCAGTGGTAATTTTATTAGGTAAGAATGGGCCTTTAAAACAACCGTGCAAACATTTAAAGGTAGGAGAATCCATGCCATCTCGCAAAGAACTTGCAAACGCAATTCGCGTTCTATCCATGGACGCTGTACAAAAGGCTAAATCAGGCCACCCAGGGGCACCTATGGGAATGGCTGACATCGCAGAGGTACTTTGGCGTGACTATTTAAAGCACAATCCAAATAACCCTGAATGGGTTGATCGTGATAGATTTGTATTATCAAATGGCCACGGTTCAATGTTAATTTATTCTCTGTTGCACTTAAGCGGCTACGATCTTTCTATTGATGATTTGAAGAACTTCCGTCAAATGCATTCAAAAACGCCAGGCCACCCAGAATATGGTTATGCGCCGGGTATTGAAACAACGACTGGTCCACTAGGTCAAGGTATTACTAACGCAGTTGGTATGGCGATCGCTGAAAAAGCGCTTGCAGCACAATTTAACCGTGATGAATACGATATTGTAAACCACTATACATATGCGTTTTTAGGTGATGGTTGCTTAATGGAAGGTATTTCCCATGAAGCATGTTCTTTAGCTGGCACATTAGGCCTTGGTAAACTAATCGCATTTTGGGATGACAACGGCATCTCAATCGACGGAGAAGTTGAAGGCTGGTTTAGTGATGATACTCCAAAGCGCTTTGAGTCTTATGGTTGGCATGTTATCCCTGCGGTAGATGGGCATGACAGCGAAGCTATCAAAGCTGCAATTGAAGCTGCACGTGCTGAGACAGGTAAACCAACGCTAATTTGTTGTAAGACTGTAATTGGGTACGGCTCACCAAATAAATCTGGCAGCCATGACTGTCATGGCGCACCACTTGGTGATGAAGAGATCAAAGCAGCGCGTGAGTTCTTAGGTTGGGAGCACGGTGCGTTTGAAATTCCTGAAGGTGTTTACGCTAAATGGGACGCAGCAGCACATGGTCAGCAAATCCAAAGTGAGTGGTTAGTTAAATTTACGGAATACCAGATTAACTACCCAGAGCTTGCGGCAGAATTTGAGCGTCGTACTAAAGGCGAACTTCCAGCAGATTGGACGGAACAGTCAGAAGCATACATTGCACAGCTTCAAGCTAATCCAGCAAACCCTGCAACACGTAAAGCTTCTCAAAATGCATTGAACACTTTCGGCCCAATGCTGCCTGAATTTATGGGTGGTTCTGCTGACTTAGCTGGTTCAAACTTAACTATTTGGGAGGGCTCAAAAGGCCTTACAGCTGAAGACGCATCGGGTAACTACATCTTCTACGGTGTACGTGAGTTTGGTATGTCAGCGATCATGAATGGTATTGCGCTTCACAAAGGCTTCGTACCTTATGGCGCTACTTTCTTAATGTTCATGGAATACGCAAGAAATGCTGTTCGTATGGCGGCATTGATGAAGCAACCAAGCATTTTCGTTTATACACACGATTCAATTGGCCTAGGTGAAGATGGACCAACTCACCAACCAGTAGAGCAACTGGCAAATATGCGTTTGACGCCAAACTTAGTTAGCTGGCGCCCATGTGACCAAGTTGAGTCTGCAGTATCATGGCAGCAAGCGATTGAACGCAAAGATGGCCCTACATCTCTTGTATTCACGCGTCAAGGTCTAGAGCAGCAAAACCGTACAGAAGAGCAAGTAGCTGCGATTAAACGTGGTGGTTACGTACTGAGCTGTGATTCAAATCCTGAAGTAATTTTAATTGCAACTGGTTCAGAAGTGCAGTTGGCTGTCGAAGCTGCGCAACAGCTACGCGAAAGCGGCAAGAAAGTAAGAGTTGTGTCAATGCCTTCTACGGATGTATTTGATGCGCAGTCGGCTGACTACAAAGAGTCAGTTCTACCAGCAGCGGTGACTCGTCGAGTTGCAATCGAAGCGGGTATTGAAGACTTCTGGTACAAGTACGTTGGCTTAAATGGCGCAATTGTTGGCATGAGCACATTTGGTGAGTCAGCACCTGCTGGTGAGTTGTTTAAACACTTTGGCTTCACTGTTGAAAATGTAGTAGAAAAAGTAAAAGCACTTTTTTAAGCATGTCAAAAGTTATGTGTTACCTCTAGCGTGCACGTGATATTCATAAAAAAACCACCTCAATGACTTGTAGGTGGTTTTTTTATGTCTATAACATATCAGTTTATAATAGCTCAACTTAGCTGGCAGATAGGTGTTAGGCGACTCCTAAAAAAATAGGCTGGGATCTTTTAGAAAAGAAAAAGGCCATAACTCGTTATGGCCTTTCTAATTTAGATTTAAACTCTAAATTGAGATACTGACTGACGTAACTCTTCGGCGAGTTTAGCAACTTCAGAGCTAGAGATGGAGGTCTGATTCGCACCTTCAGCAGTTTGCTCGGCAATTGTCACGATAGACTCCAACCTTTCACTGATCTCTTGAGAAACTTGCTGTTGTTCATTTGCAGCAGTCGCAATTTCTTCACTAACATCATGCGCTCTAGATACCGCGTCAGTGATGCTGTTAAGTGCTTCATTGGCAATATCGCTTTGTGCTACACACGACTCAGCTTGTTGCTGACCTTTAGACATAGCACTAACTGCTTCTTCTGCGCCTGATTGTAGAGATTCGATCATGGATTGAATTTCTTGGGTAGACTCTTGTGTCTTACTGGCTAATGAACGAACTTCGTCGGCGACAACTGCGAACCCTCGCCCTTGTTCACCAGCACGTGCGGCTTCTATCGCAGCATTAAGCGCAAGTAGGTTTGTTTGCTCAGCAATACCTCGGATCACGTCTAAAATACCACCAATTGCGGAGCTGTCTTGATGAAGCTTATTGATGACCGTCGAAACTTCCTCAACCTCATGTGCGAGCTGCTCAATAGTGCGCTTGTTGTCATGGGAGATCCCTTTAACGCGCTCAGCTTCTTGGTCGGCATTCTTAATCTCTTCAAGCGCTTGATGTGCGCTGTTACTCACACCATGTGCTGTAGAGCTCATTTCTGTGGTTGCTGTTGCGGCTTGCTCAACTTGAGATTGTTGGCTCTTAATTGCATGGCTTGATTCTGATGTAATCGCCGATGTTTGCTCGGAAGCAGCAGCAAGCTGAGTAGAGCGTGAAACAATACCAGCAATAAGGTCTTTTAAGCTTTCAATTAAAGTATTACAACTTTGCGCCAGCTCGCCGAATTCATCTTGCGCTGAGGCATCTAAAGAGTGTGTCATGTCACCTTTGGCAACAATGTCTAGTACTCTATTTACTTCTGCAAGTGGTTTGGTGATACGGCTAACTGTGACGAAAGCAATACCGATTGCAAGTAATGCAGCAGCAATCATGCCTGTCCATGTAGCGATATTGGCAGAGGAAACATCTTCAGTCACCTCATTTTGGATTTCAAATGCCAACTGCTTAGACTGTGCGACTAAATCGCCCAATTGTTTAAGTGCTTTCTCAGTTGCTTGTTCAGCAACGTTCAGCTCATTTTGAGTGTTCTCTCTTGCAGTGATCAAGCGCTCACGATTATTGGGTATGCTATTGCTGCCCAAAAGTTGTTCTGAAAGCGTTTGATAATAAGTGTCTAGGTCGTTTAACAAGTCTTCGTCAAGTTCAGCGATGGTAGCGCGCATTAACTCGATATTTCTATCAATATCTTCAAAGACATAGCTTTGCTCTTTCTTGACGATATCTAATGTGCTTTTTTCGTTAATTGTCAGCATATCTGCGCTGCTGGTGGCCAGAGAGCTAAATGAGTTTTCAAGCTTGTTGGCAGCGCGGTAAGCTCTTTGGTTAATACTCTCAAAACCATCTAAATCTAGAATATCAACAACCACGGTAGCCGCATCGTCTGCCGCAATCTCAGTTTCTTCAAGTTGCAACTTTAGCTGCTTGTTTAGACTAAGTTCCAGCGCTTTGTCTTGGAAAAGAGAGCCAACTGAGCCGGAAAAAGTCTGAAAGCTTGAGCTGACTTCCTTACTACTGCTGGCCAAGCTAGGTTCGTTACTCACGATATCGTTTAAATCAGAGTAACTCCGTTCGAATGCTTTTTGGCGCTCGCTAAAAGCAGCCTTAAGGTTATTTAAATCACCACTAGATTGAGTATAAAAACTTGCCTGAGCAATCTTACTCATTTGAGTAAACTCAATTTGTAGTGCAGCGCTACGATCCAGAGCAGGCACAGAAAGTGTGTTGACGAGCTGAGTAGAACTATCTATATTTGCGATCCTGAGCAGTGAGTTCCCTCCGATGGATAATAAGAGTAGGGTAATAATTATAAAGCCACCCCAAATACGTTGGCTAACGGTTAAATTCATACGGGTATACCATCAAGTTAAAGCAGTACAACTACTTATCGGATTTATTGCGCATTAGTTAAGTATTTTATAGCAGATGTGAATAGAAAATTCAGTAAAAATGGACAGGTTTCGATTATTTGCTGGATATTTGTTCATTTGTTGACAAATTTAGCAGTGTCATCGGACCTCCCCACACACAACCTGTATCCAAAGCGACAGCGTTTTCGGTAGTGGTTTTACCTTCGAGGGCAGCCCAGTGGCCAAATATAAATTGCGTACTCGCTGCTTTGAATCTCGTGTGTGAGAACCAAGGTTGTAATTCTTCAGTGTTCGCTAAGCCTCCTTTATTATCAAAATCAAGACGTAAGTCACTGGTCAAAAATCGCATACGAGAAAATACATTGAGAATCGAATTAAATTTGACTTGCTTGTCATGAGTTTCAATTGTAATCGCGGGTTGTTTACCGTACATGGCACTAAGGTAGTTTGCCGCTTCGGAGCCTTGATAGCATGTTCTAGCCCAATTTGAGAGTTCAATTGCCGTATCTATATCCCACAAAGGGTAAATGCCCGCGTGAGAAACGAAACTGTCAAATTGTGTGTCATAGTAACATAGCGGCTGCGATTGCAGGTAAGCGACATAGCAGGATAGTTTATCACTCGCTAATAGTGGTTCGAGCTTATCTTTTGGATTGGGGTGTTTGTTTGTCAAAACCGTTGCTAACAGGTGTAGGTCGTGATTACCCAATGTGACGGTAATAGAATCTTTTAGACGATAGACGAGTTCCATACAGGAAAGGGAGTCTGGCCCTCGAGCAACCAAGTCTCCTACCAAATAGAGATGGTCTTGACTGGGGTTGAACCCGACTTCATCAAGCAAGCTCCTAAAGGGGTCGTAGCACCCCTGAAGATCACCTATTGCGTAAGTTGCCATTTCTTAATGCAAAATATCTGGTCGGTTTAAACGAAATACCTTGATTGGGCTTTTGAACTCTGAACCAAATTCATTGCGCATAAGGTAGTAACCTTCCATAGTACCGACAGGCGTGTCGAGTACCGCACCACTGGTGTACTGATAGCTCTCCCCTGGACGAATAGTTGGTTGCTCACCGACAACCCCATCTCCTTCTACCTCTGTTTCTTTACCATTTGCGTCGGTAATTAACCAGTACCGGCTTTCCAACTTAGCACTGCACAAACTGTGATTTTTGATTGTGATGGTATAGGCAAATACGTACTTATCTTTCTCAGGTTGTGACTGAGCTTCTACATAAAATGTTTCTACCGATACTTTTATCGGCGAACCAATCTCACTGTTTGTTGTCATAAATCCAGTTTGCAATTTCAATAAATTGAGTAAGAGAGATATTTTCCGCTCTAAGTGACGGATCAATACCCAGTTGTGTTATTTCTTCTACTGTAAGCAAGTTTGACAGGCTGTTTCTCAATGTTTTACGTCGTTGGTTAAAAGCTTCCAAACAAACGGTATTGAGAATTTTAGTACTTTTCGCATTACGACTATCAGGACCTTTTGGTATTAACCTGACAACAGCTGAGTCAACCTTTGGTGCAGGTTTAAAGCAAGTCGGTGGCACATCAATGACAGGCATCGCGTGACAGTAGTATTGTGTCATGACACTGAGTCGACCATAGGCTTTGCTGCCCGGTCCTGCAACCATACGGTTAACGACTTCTTTTTGCAGCATAAAGTGCATGTGTTCAACTTGGTCTGCAAACTCAAACAAATGGAAGAGTAGTGGGGTAGACACATTGTAGGGTAGGTTACCAAAGATTTTCAGCTTGGCTTGTTCGTCTACCAAGCTCGAAAAGTCAAACTTCATTGCGTCGCCCTGATGAACAGTGAGTTTACTGCCCATAAATGGATGCTCGATTAGGCGCTCAGCCAAATCTCTATCGAGCTCAACAACCGTTAATTTGCCGCTTAACTCAACCACTGGCTCGGTAATCGCACCTAAACCAGGCCCGATTTCTACTAGGTTATCGCCTGGCTTTGGATCGATAGCGGTGACAATTTTATCGATAATACTGTCATCATTAAGGAAGTTTTGGCCAAATCTTTTGCGGGCGCGATGCCCTAAATGTACTTTATCTGTCATGAATTCTTTAATTTCTTGCTTGCAAGCTTAATTGCTTCGTGTATTGCTAGTTCAAAGCTACCAACTTCTATATCTCCAGATGCTGCTAAATCAAGTGCAGTACCGTGGTCGACAGAAGTTCGAATAAAAGGTAAACCCAAGGTAATATTAACCGAGTTACCGAATCCCTTATATTTTAACACAGGTAACCCTTGATCGTGATACATTGCGAGTACAGCGTCCGCATTATCTAAATATTTAGCCTGAAACAGTGTGTCAGCAGGTAGTGGACCAATAAAGTTTTTACCTTCATGGTTCAGCACCTCTAGCACAGGTGTAATCGTGTCGATCTCTTCGTTACCCAAGTGCCCACCTTCTCCCGCATGAGGATTAAGGCCACATACTAAAATTCTTGGTTCAGCGACGCCAAACTTAGTTTGCAAATCGTGATAAAGGATGTTGGCGACTTTAGTTAAGCGCTCTTTAGTAATTGCTTTAGATACATAAGCAAGGGGTATATGTGTTGTTGCGAGTGCTACTCTCAGTCCTTTAGTCGCCAGCATCATCACCACATCAGGCGTGTTAGATTGATGTGCGAAGTATTCAGTATGACCACTAAAAGAGATGCCTGCACGATTGATGATACCTTTGTGAACAGGGCCGGTGACAACCGCTGCAAAGGTACCATCCATATTTTTTTCTGACGCTATACGCAACGTATCTAAAACGTACTGACCATTTTTTTCATCCAGCTGACCTGGGGTCACATCAGCCCCTTTATCAACTTGCAAATAATATAGTTGCTTTGCTTTGGCTGGCTGCACTGGTTGCTCTGTACTGAATGGCAGCAACTCAATATCTAAGCTCAGCTCTTTTGCTCGCTGCACTAAAATGGTCTGATCGACCACAGCAACAAGCTGCGCAGGCCAACTTTGCTGCGCTAGCTTCAGAACCAAATCAGGCCCAATTCCTGCTGGCTCGCCTGGTGTAATTGCTATTCTCAAGCACATATGGCGTCTTCTTATTGGCTTTCTAATACTTGGATGTGAGCTTGCTCACGCATTTCTCTCATCCATTTAAAGCTTTCTTCTTTGAACTTTCTTCTGAATAAAAGCTGATGAGCACGATTGAGCTTTGCTTGTTCTGTTTTATCAGCAACTCGCTTATCAAGCAACTGTACAATATGCCACCCGTAAGTTGTACGAAATGGTTCACTGATCTGATCTTTCTCAAGACCCATTAGCGTATCTCTAAATGCAGGAACGTAAGTCGATGGGTCTGTCCAATCATACTCACCACCTTTAAGCGCCGAGCCTGGATCTTCTGAATGCTCTTTTGCAAGCTTGGCAAAATCAGCTTTGCCTTCGCGTAAATCGTTTATGAATCCGGCAAGCATATCTCTCGCTTTTTCTTCACTTAGAATAATCGAAGGTTTTAATAGGATATGTCGTGAGCGAACTTCGATAGTTTCTACGACTTCTCTACCTCTCACATCTTGCACTTTCACAATATGGAAACCAGCTCCAGATCGCAATGGGCCGACGATTTCGTCTTTTTTCTTACCTTTGATGGCTTCAGCGAAAAGCGTTGGCATTTCATTGATGCCCATCCAACCTAGCTGTCCACCATCCAGCGCATTTGCACCGCCTGATGAAGCAATCGCAATGCGCTTAAATTCTCTGCCTTCATTTAAGAATTCGATGACTTTTTCTGCACGCTCTCTGGCTTCTGCAATTTCTTCAGGGTTTGCTTTGCTATCCACTTTAATCAAAATGTGGCCAATATCATATTCTTCACTTTGACCAGTTTGTTCAGCTAATATTTTGTTTAGGTTTTCGACTTCTTGAGGGCTAATGTAGACTCTTCTATCAACAGCGCCACGCTTAACTTGGCTCATGGTGATTTCTTTTCTCACATCTTCTCTATAAGCTTGGAAGCTTTCACCCGAGGCCTCAATTGAACGGCGCAGATCAGCAATAGTACCGCCTTGTTCTTTAGCAATATTGGCTAAGGTTTGATCTAAGTGTGCATCAGATATTTCTAAACCCATACGGTTTGCTAGTTGCAATACCAATACTTGGTCGATAAGTCGATCAGTGGCTTGAATGCTGAGTACTTTATCAGAAGGAAGCTCAGTGCCTTGTTGATTGGCTTGTTCTTTTACTCGGTTTACAATTTGGTCTACTTCACTTTGTAAAACTACGCCTTCGTTGACGGTGGCAACAACTTTATCTATTTGTACGCGCTCAGCAAGTGCTTGCTGACAAAGGGCAGCACTCAATATTGGAATTAGTAACAGCTTTTTGAAATTCATAAGAGTCTTTGTTGTTAATTATTTAAAAAATATGGTCTACGGTAACCAAAGATACCTTGTTTTAGCAACTGACTTGCATCATATCTTGACTTGCTTCCTAACCCTTTTAACACAAAATTGATATTTATGCTCGAGTCAAAAACCGGATCTTGAGTTTGCAAATTATTATTTAAGTCAGTTTCAATGGTTCTGTTTCCCGTGATCTGAATGGCCCAACAGCAAGATTCATATTGAAAGCCTGCGAAAACTTCAACGCTTCGCTTGGCTGTCAGATCTCGATGATAGCTTGCGACCATTTGCCAGTTTTCATCAATTGGTAAGCTAGTAAAAATACCAACTTGATCTATCTCGTTACCTGAGACATCGTTTGCATAGTGATGGTTCAACTGTACTAGCTTTTTATTATTGCCTCGGTAATCTAGTGTCATATGCGAACGGATTAAATCTTTTTCATCGGCGTCATATTGTAAGCCACCTGAGAAATACCAACGAGGGTGCCAATGGATTTTTGTTTCCGCAGCAAATAACGCGTTGTAGTTATTTTCACGGAAGGTGTTATTAAAAGTCGCTTCGGTTGGCTTGGCTGATTCACTCAAATAAATAATCTGGCCAACGCTAAAACTGAATCTCTCAACATTTTTTTTGTCCAAAAGACGCGTTGTGGCACCCAGCGTAAACTGATTTGCTTCTGAAATATAATCGACACTGGAAAAGCGCCTCTCTCTGAATAAACCAAAAAAGTCATCTTGCATTTTTACGGTGTCGTATAGGCCGATTTTGCTTTGATCTTTTTCCGGTGTATATAGGTATTGTATCTGAGGTTCTAGCGTCTGTGTGCCGCCTTCTAGGATCCCTCGCATACTGCGCTCAAGGTTTAGTTGGCCGTGCAGCCTGACTTGAGGCAATGTTCTTGAAATCGACTCTTGATATTTATCAGTACCAAAGTTGCCGTTTTGTTCGTAATGTGTGTGCAGTAGTGCAAAGCGAGAATCAAACGACCAAGCATGCTCACTCAAGTTATATGTCACACTTGGCTCTAAATGTAGTCGAGTAGCATCCGTTATTTCTGCATTGCTGTTTTTAAAGTGACTGAGTTGGCCTGTAAATCGCCAATCAAGTCCGAGGTACTGCTCCGCAGTACGATTTTTAATCGTAATTTCGGGGAAAGTGGAGTAGGACTCAGAGTGATTACCTAACACTTCAAAATCTTGTACTTGTAAATCAACGAGCCAATCTTCTCCAAGGTAACTAAGTTGCCCTTTTCTGGTCAGCTGTGTATCCGTTTGATTGGCATAGCTAGAGCCGAGATCCGTCAAATAGTTATCATCACTGACATTCGTGATATCTACGCTAGCTCGCCAAAAATCATCGAAGTAACTTTGTTGCTGCCAATGAACCAAATAACGTTCATCCAGGTTAGCTTCAGATTTGTCATTGCTTAAAAATTCAGTTGCAACTAGGCCGTAATGTTGATCTGTTAGATATCTAAATTCGCCTTGAATTTGTAGGCCTTTATTAGACATATAGCGAGGTGTTAACAGCGCGTCATAATTTTCAGCAAGGTTGAAGTAATAAGGGGTGACGAGCTCAAGGCCATATCTATTCGAGCTTGATATGGTGGGTGTCAATAAGCCTGACTTTCTCTTGTCATCAATCGGGAAAGTAAAATAAGGGACATAAATAACGGGTGTGTCTAGTATTTTAAGCACTGTGTTATAGGTTTCGCCCCACCCATTTTCTTTGTCTAAAACAATGGAGCTTGCCTCAATTGCCCAAAACGGCGAATCGCCGGGGCAAGTTGTAAAGCTAGCATTGAACAATCCAACTTGATTTTGAGAGGCGTGTAACTTTTCAGCTTTACCGCGGCCCTGCTGTTGCGTGAGGCGGTATTCAGCACCGAGCAAGCTAAATTCATTATTATTGAGGTCGGCATACATACCCGAACTGTTTACTAGGGTGTAGCTATCTTGGAACAACAAAGGCCCTGTGGCATTGAGTAAGCCCTGTCTTTTATCAATCAATGCGCTTTGAGCATTCATTGTCATTGCGGCAGTATATACAGCAACATTGCCAGAAAATTCTGCGCTTTTGGTACCTTGCAGTTCAACTTTGTTTGCTTGAATATCGATAGTGTTAGGCATCAAATCAGGTATTGGTTGCCACCTTTTAGGCTGAATATACTCTTTACAGAGTCCGCCAACAGTGTTCGAATTAGCTATAGCTGTTGTACTAATCAGGGGTAGGACTAGAATGCCCCAATTTTTACTCATTTATCAACCTTGTCTACCTAGCACCACTATTCAAGCCAGACATGATAAATGAAAACCGTGTTAAATACAGTAATTAAGATCAGTAATTGGTGAGAAAAATGACGAGGTTAAACTCAGACGAGATAGTACAAAGAAGTCAAGACAGGTTGAAATTTATCGAGCTATATTTGACACAACAAGAAAATACGCCTGAACAGCTAAAATTCGAGGCCATCACAGGGGATGCCAGCTTTCGCTTGTATTTCAGAGTTGTGGTAGGGCAAGAGCGCTACATCTTGATGGACGTAACGCCAGAAAAAGGGAGCGTTGTGCCTTTTGTTAAGTTAAACGAAAATTTTAAAAAAAATGGCTTAGCAGTACCGGAAATTCATGCATTTAATGAAAAGCTAGGCTTTGTATTGTTAGAAGACTTGGGCTCTACGCACCTTGCGGATTTAATTGACCATCAATTTGACAAGCGCAAGTATAGAGAGCTGATAAGCTGGTTACCTAAAATTGCACAAGTAAAAGCATCTCCTTGGATGAACCCTTATGACGCTGAATTTATTCAGCAAGAAACCAATATCTTTCGTTTGTGGTTACTTGAGTCTTGGTTGGGCGTTACGCTATTTGAAGAAATGAGCATGCAATGGACGGAATTAAATGCGAAGCTGACCGAGCAAATGTTAGCACAACCACAAACGGTGATGCATCGTGATTTTCACAGCCGTAATGTAATGTATAGCGAAAATGCTGGGCGATTAATTGACTATCAAGATGCCGTGATGGGCCCTGTGTGTTACGACGCTGTATCTTTACTTAAAGATTGTTACATTAGATTGCCACAAACAGAGTTTCTTGAATTGCGGAGCGAAAGCTATCAACAGCTGTTTAAAGCTGGTTTGCTTGGCGATATGACGTTTGATCAGTATGTTTATCACTTTGATTTAACTGGATTACAAAGACACTTAAAAGCGGCGGGTATATTTGTGCGGTTGCACTTACGTGATGGTAAAGCGGGTTACCTACAAAGCATTATTCCTACTTTGGAATATGTTGTCGAAGTGGGAAATCGTTATTCAGAGTTTCAATGGCTTGCAACTTGGTTGCAATCCGAGATAATACCTTTGATACAGGTTAAATTACAGAGTTAATATGAAAGCCATGATTTTAGCGGCTGGTCGTGGCCAGCGTATGATGCCACTTACCTCAGACCTTCCAAAACCGCTTTTACAAGTTGCAGGTAGGCCATTGATTACTTATCATCTTGAACGTTTAAAAGTGGCTGGTATTGACGAAGTGGTCATTAACTTAGCGTGGCAGGGAAATAAAATAGAAAGTTTTTTTGGCAACGGTGAGCAGTTGGGAATGCAAATTCAATATAGCCATGAGCCCCTGGGTGGCCTAGAAACGGCTGGTGGCATCAAGCAAGCACTCCCTAAGTTGTGTAGCAAAGAAGAACAGTTTATCGTAATAAATGGTGATATTTTTACAGACTATGATGTCCACGCATTAACCAAGCTGCAATTACATGCAGGAGAAGCCCATATTGTCTTGGTCGAAAACCCCGCTCACAACCCTCAAGGTGATTTTGGCCTAACACATCAACCGCTGAATGAACACAAATATACTTTTTCTGGTATAGGCCTCTACGACAAAGCTTTTTTTGATGACTTAGAAACCGGCAAAGTGCCATTGGGGCCACTGTTGCGTGAGGGGATAAATGAGAGCAAAGTATCCAGTGAATTATATCTGGGCCTTTGGTATGACATTGGTACACCCCAGAGGCTAGAAGAGATCAATCGAGAAATGGAGTCTGAACATGTGGGGTAAGCTGCTAGGCACAGGGTTTGGGTTTTTGTTTGGCAAATGGTTCGGGGCTATTTTAGGTTTCTATCTCGGTCATTTGTTTGACAAAAGTTTAAAGCAAGATTTTGATAAAGCGGGTGGATTCCAAGGCTTTTTCAGCGGCGATGATTTAAACGAGAGGCAAGCACTGTTCTTTTCAAGCTGTTTTTCAGTCATGGGTCATATTGCAAAATCCAATGGCCGAGTAAGTGAAATTCATATTCAAGCAGCTTCGGCATTTATGGACGAAATGCGGCTTCATGGTGAAGAGCGCAGGGAGGCACAGAGTGCTTTCAATGCCGGAAAAAGTAATGAGTTCTCAATCGAAGAGTCGGTTGGCGATTTCAAAGAAGCCTTTGCAAGACGGTATGACTTATTGCAATTATTCTTAGAAATTCAAATTCAAATGGCTTTTTCCGATGGGCATTTAGCGACAAAAGAGCTTGAGCTTTTGAAGTTGGTAAGTAAATACTTAGGTATTAATGAAAAGCATTTCCGTTTTATTTTAAAGCGTTACCAAGCTGAGTTTAAGTTTAGGCAGCAGCGTGCTCAGTGGCAATCTCAACAGCGTACTCACTCTGGCAATCGTGAAAATCAGCATGGTCAAAAGCGAACGCATATGCCGCCATCTCAACCAGAGGTATCTGAAGCACAGGCTTTGGCTGTTTTAGGGCTAGAGCAGGGAGCGAATGAAAAGGACATTAAGCGTGCCTATCGGAAACTAATGGCGCAGCACCACCCGGATAAATTAGTATCTCAGGGACTGCCAGAGCACATGATGGAAATAGCGAAAGGCAAGTCACAGAATATTCAAGCTGCGTATGAGGTATTAAAAAAGAGGTAACCTCAGAGCTGCCTTAGGAAGCCCGACAGTTCTTTTCTTAGTCTTTGATGTTGTCGCTCTTGGGTATGCTGGCCAAATAATTGTCTTTGGCGATAGTCGTACTTGCTATTGCGTTTTGCCCACCTGCGGCGTGCTTTAATCGTGTGTAGTACCGCGGGGTTGTCGTATGAGTAATATACGTCCAAAAGCGCAGGGCTTACGAGCGAAAGGCTAGCTGGTAGGTGTTTGTTTCTGCTTGGGTTGGCTAACTGAGCACTTACCGTGATGAGAGCATCTACGCGAATATTGGGTAAAGTAGCAAGGTATTCTGTGATCAGTCCAGCACTGTTGCCAAAAGCAAGAATGGCAATATGTTCGCTTTCTCGTAGAGCCAGGGTTTTGTAAAGTGCAGAAAACCGAGCAACAAGCTCAGATTTATAGTCATTGAGCGCCATTTCACTTATTACAGCAACATCTGCTGATTTTTGGGTATCATCACTGTCTGTGCTAGAAATTGCACTCTTCATGAGATCAGGCCCATAATTGAAACTCGGAGAAGGAATAACGTACGTATCATAGCCATCGTCATTCAGTGCTTCTCTTAAGTAACTCAATCCATTTCCCTGAACCGGGCTCTGATCTATGCCCGGTAACATGACGACGATGCCGCGTTTGCTACTACTCATATACTCAGAATATAGAACGGATATTTCTCTTTCATCATCTTTAATTGTGATAAACGAATCGGCCGGTAGCCAGTGGTTTAGGTCTGATCCGATCACAGCAGACTTTGCGATAGGAGCAACATGTTCAACTGCTTGGCAAACTGTACTGACAAAAATCAAGAATACGAAGCATATAGATACGAGATAAAATCGGAGACCCTTCATTGTAATGTGCTTAAATGAACTGCTGTACTTTCCTATCGACAGTAAAACGACGAACTTTAGTATTTTGGTAAGGGAATTTGATACACTGAGAATGTTGATAGTATTGGAGGTATATCGGTGTCAAATACGACAGATAGCAAACGTGATTATATATGGTTGTTTTTTAAAGGGGCTGGCATGGGGGCGGCGGATGTCGTACCAGGTGTTTCAGGCGGCACTATTGCATTTATAACAGGCATTTATGCTCGCTTATTGGCAGCCATTAAAAGTGTTGATTTGAGTGCGCTCCAAATGGTACTGAAAGGCCAATTTAAAGAGGCTTGGGAACATGTCGACGGTAGCTTTTTACTGGCAGTATTCGGAGGCTTGATCACAAGCGCGTTGTCTTTGGCAAAAATAATCACTTATTTACTCGAACATCATCAACAATTGGTGTGGTCGTTTTTCTTCGGGTTGATTATTGCGTCTTTTATTTATATCGCCAAAAAAGTTGATAAGTGGCAGGCAACACACATAGTAAGTTGTATATTAGGCGCAGCGATTGCTTATGTGATTACTGCAATGAGCCCTGCCGAAGCACAGGTACAACCATGGTTTTATTTTGTCGCAGGTAGCATTGCTGTTTGCGCGATGATATTACCTGGGATCTCTGGGAGCTTTATTTTACTCTTGCTTGGTATGTATGGACATGTTCTAACTGCTCTAAACAACAAAGAACTGATTTTAATTGGGCTATTTTTACTTGGGTGTATTTGCGGATTAATGATTTTTTCGAGATTTTTGTCTTGGTTATTAAGTAAGTACGAGCAAGTAACGTTTGCACTATTGTCTGGGTTTTTGATAGGTTCATTAAATATGCTGTGGCCCTGGAAAAAAGTCGTAACGACCTATGTGAACTCCAGCGGCATAGAAAAACCGCTGATGCAAAAAAACATTTCACCGATGGAATTCACGCAATTGACTGGTCAAGACGCGCAATTAACAGTTTGCATTGCTTTGGCCGTAGCTGGCCTGATCTTAATCCTTACTTTGGATCGCATCAGCCATAAAGATTGAGTTTTTGTGTGAGGTTTATTCCTGCCTAATACACAAGAAAAGCCGCAAATAAGCCGCTATTTGCGGCTTTTTGATTTCTTTTGCTATGGTCGGCACTGCGGAGTATCAAATCCACTTTCAGATTTCCCCGCCTTAATCTAATTTTCATATGTGCCATGTATGATAATGGCAAACTGCGTCGCATTGCTTAAATTCAGTCTTTTATATGCCATATCGTAAAATAACTGTAAATGTAGACTTGTGTACAATGCCACAGGTGTAAAAAGTGTGTTACTTTCTGGCGGAGATGTGCTCACTTATTTAGGAAAAGCCTTGAAATGAAACTTGTAGGGATAAGTTGCCTGCTATTTTTCTGTCTGCTGGGAACGAGTTTTTCAGCGTTTGCCTCTACTTCTCAACTCGATTTAACTGCAAATATGCTAGGGTTTATTTGCATAGCAATATTCGCTGTTGCATACACATTGGTGATGCTCGAAGAAAAGCTTCACATGCGTAAATCAAAACCTGTGCTGGTTGCAGCTGGTTTAATATGGATATTAATAGGCGCTTATTATGTTGAGCAAGGCATGCCGGAAGCTACGGAGCATGCTTTTCGCCATAACTTGCTTGAATTTGCAGAGTTAATGCTATTCTTGCTTGTTGCGATGACCTATATCAATGCATTGGAAGAGCGGCGTTTGTTTGACGCACTGCGCACCTGGATGGTGCGTAAAGAATTTAGCTATAAAACACTGTTTTGGTTAACGGGTTTTCTTTCCTTTTTTATCTCGCCAATTGCCGATAATTTAACAACTGCGCTATTAATGTGCGCCGTGGTAATGAAAGTAGCTGAAGGCGATAAAAAATTTATCAACTTAAGTTGCATTAATATAGTTGTCGCAGCGAATGCTGGTGGCGCTTTCAGCCCGTTTGGCGATATCACTACCTTGATGGTATGGCAAGCAGGTATGGTTAAATTTAATGAGTTTTTTGTACTGCTTATCCCGGCTGTTGCTAATTATGTTGTGCCTGCGGCAATCATGAGCTTTTTTGTAGCTGATAAAAAGCCTAATTCGAGTTGTGAAGTCGTTGAATTAAAACGTGGTGCATTACGGATTTTGACCTTATTTTTACTTACCGTAGCTACAGCGGTTATGTGCCATAGTTTACTTCACTTACCGCCTGTATTAGGCATGATGATGGGATTAGGGTATCTACAATTCTTTGGGTACTTTCTGCGTGTGACACTTCCCGGTTCTTTGGCGCGCAAAAAAGCTATGGCTGAGCGAGAAGGCGATCAGGACAGACTTAAGAAGCTGGGTAGTGTGGTACCTTTTGATGTTTTCAGTAAAGTATCTCGAGCAGAGTGGGATACGCTGTTGTTCTTTTACGGCATCGTAATGTGTGTTGGAGGGCTTGGCTTTCTTGGCTATCTAAACTTAATGTCTCATATGTTATATGGCGGTTGGTCAACAACGGGGGCAAACGTATTCTTAGGTGTCATTTCCGCTGTAATTGACAATATTCCAGTTATGTTTGCTGTATTGTCTATGCAACCAGATATGTCTCATGGCCAGTGGTTATTGATTACGCTAACAGCAGGTGTAGGAGGCAGTTTGTTGTCGATAGGATCTGCTGCAGGCGTGGCATTAATGGGTCAAGCGAGAGGTTACTACACCTTTTTTGGCCATTTAAAGTGGACGCCGGTGATAGCGTTGGGTTATGTAGCCAGTATTATGGTGCACTTGTGGTTGAATGCTGACCTATTTGATATTTATGGCTAAGCTATTGTCGCACTTAGAAATAGGCCAATTGCTGGTAGACCGAGTGCAGGGCCTGGTCTACGGGCTTATTTTGCTCGGTTGCACGAATGATACTGCTTCTTGTCAAAGTGCCGTTTGTTTTGCCGATCATAACACCTGAATCTGAAATGGCAGCGCTAACGGCTTCAATACCAAGCTCAGTTGCAAGGATCCTATCTTCAGGTGAAGGGCTGCCACCTCTTTGAATATAACCCAATACACACACCGCGCTTTCGATTTTAGCTGCGTCAAATAGGGCTTTTTTTAGCCCTTGTGGGCCTTCTGGCCAAAGGTTTTCAGCGAGGACAATAACAAAGCTGCTATGGTTATTTTGTTGCTGAGTTTGGATTTGCGCAATAAGTGCGCGTTCTACATGTTTTAAATTGTCAGTTGGGCAGTTTTCAAAAGATAATATGCTTTCAGCGGCTGTCGCTAGGCCGACATTGAAAGCAATATGGCCACTATGTCGTCCCATTACCTCTACAATAAAAACACGCTCAAAAGCATTTGCGGTATCTCTAATTTTATCTATAGCTTGCGTTGCAGTATTCACGGCAGTCGCAAAACCAATGGTACTGTCTGTACAGGCTAAATCGTTATCTATGGTTGCGGGGACACCAATAAGCCGTCCAGACCAAAATGACTGCAACGCCATCATGCCACGAAACGAACCATCTCCACCTATGACGATAAGCGCATCAATATTATGTCGTCGCAGATTTTTTGCGACTGTCTCTAGGCCTGAATCATGAAGCATTTGAGGGCAGCGTGCGCTTTTTAAAATCGTGCCGCCATATTGTGTGATTGGCCTAACCATGTCTGGAGTAAGAATTTGGTATTCACCACTCATCAGTCCGTTGTAACCATGACAAAACCCAAATCACTCTATGCTCTTTGAGTGACAGGATAATACTATGGCACGAATGGCTGCATTCATGCCAGGCGCATCGCCGCCGCTGGTAATAATTGCTAACCTTTGCATGGCAAACTTCCAGTGAGTCTATTGCTTGCTATTAGCTCTTATCCTAGACAGCGATGCTTAAATGTCAATGATTTAGCAATTACTGTTGCGTAATAGACCACACAGAAATGCTACCAGAGATCTCATTTCCAACGACAAGCAATGGACTGCCTGTAGGACTATTTTGAGCACTGATAAATACCATCCCCTCGGGGGCTAAATCGCCGCTAATCTCTGCGTCTTTTTGCAGCCCACGATTGATCATGTACGTGTTCATTGTGACATTAAATGGGTTGGTAACATCGTAGACGAGAATGCCCCCCATGCGTTCTAACCCTATAAATGCGTAGGTTCGGTCGCCAATTTCTCCAATTGCCAGCGCTTCTGGCTCAGCGCCCTTAGCATCAGAGCGGGTATCTCCTGAGTTTTCGTCCTCATCGTTGTTAAACGCTTCACCATGTATAGCCGCTGTGATTTTGCCAACATCGTCGCCAGAATCATATATTCTATGACCATTGTGGTCCCAGATTGAGAAAGAGCGTCCGCCGTATGTATATAGCTCCTCATACTGGTTGTCATTGTTATCATCACCTAGTTCAGTGGAAACTTTTAAACGGCCAATATCTTGGTCATCGTTATTTAGGTATGAAAAGTTACCACCTAGCGTTAGGTCCTCTACGCGCGACTCGTCTGTATATGCTAAGCACCCATCATCTTCGTCGAACTCGATACCACCTTGTGCAAGGCAGGTTGTTTCATCTTGGGAGTCAAAGAAATACTCTCGTCCGTCGCCCTCATTGGCTGAGATAATAAAGTTTGCACCTTGCCATTGGTAAGTCGCTATAGAGTCAGGCTGATACATGCCATAAAGACCCGGGTAGGATGCAAAGTTTATTTTATCGTCTTTGTCCGACGCATCAAGTGTCCAATTACTCCAATCCTTAAACCCAAGCCCCTTTACATCAAGAGTGTTGGTTTCAAGGTCGACAATCGCCATGGCATTATTTTCTTGAAGAGATACATACGCATATCGTCCATCTTTACTCACGGACACATATTCAGGTTCTAAATCCATGGAGACCGTAGTGTTAATCGTTTTGCCTTTTATCGTTCTACCTGTTGGGTTGGCAAATACAACGCCTTGTGCCTCTAGTGTGGCTTGTTGGTTGTCAAAAGCATTAAAGTTGAGCATAGTCGCATTATCTGCAATTTCACCATTAACCGTTTCAATAATAGCTATGGTTCCTTCAGAGTCTATGCTGTAGTCACTTTCTGGCTCGCCCTCATTGGCTACAATGACTTTGTTACCGTCAGGCGAGAATGTAACCATATCCGGCAAATCTCCTACGGTCACCGACTTGATAAACTTGACAGCGTCTTGTGTTATCTCAAAGAACAAAACTTTACCGGCTTGACCCGTTTCTTTGGCAACGGCTACGGCCATTAAATTACCATGTATTGCTACGCTGTTTGCATCGCCCGTTTCGAATTCGCTGAGGTTAATTGTAGAGCCACTTTGTAAGTTTGTATTAGTGATTACTCCCTCTGTATTTTTAACTAATGCTTCTACATCTAGTTGGGCAATATTTATCACTTCGATAGTTGCTGGTGATGTTGAGCTATTGAGGGCAAAAATACGCTGACTCTGTGCATGATAAGCAACTATTTCCGCAGCTCCTTCTGGGCTTTGAGCATTCAATACTGCGCGTCCAACTAGTGTAGGCACTAATTGAATGGTTGCAGGTTGGCCTGCTGCTCCCGTTTCCCCCTTGTCACCTGTTTCCCCGGTATTTCCTTTTTCACCGGTGGGCCCCGTTGCGCCAATTTGTCCTTGTGCGCCTGCCGCGCCATCTTTGCCATTTGAGCCATCGCCCCCATCCAGCGCACAACCAATAAGTAAAGTAGAAAGTGCTAGGGGCAGTATTAGTTTATTCATTGTTAGATTTTTTCCTAAAGCAAAAATTTACTTAAGTAGTGAATCACAGGGGTTTGACGAAAGGATTACAATCTTGCTTGATTAGCAATTAAATTACGCTTGAGTGTGAAGTTTTTAATACTGGGAAGTGGAAATACTGATATTCGCTAAAATGGCCCTCGCACAATGTGCGAGGGGGGCCAATTAATTATCACCTGAGGTGATACGAGCTAACTCTTCGCGTTGAGCTGTCGGTAAATTGTCTACAACAATGTTGTAGGAGTCGTCAATTAACTGCCTAAGCTCATCTTCAGGTATGCTGCCATCAAGCACTATGGTATTCCAAAGGCGCTTATTCATGTGATAGCCTGGTACGACAGACGAATATTTGTCACGAAGTAACAAAGCTTCATCAGGGTCGCATTTTAAGTTTAACCACCAAACAGGTTCGCCGTTTGCACCTGTTTGACCTTCTTTACCCTCATAGAGGGTCGCAAACATTTTATGCTGCACTTTATAGACGTCTACCTCTTGGGCAAACGGCTTGGTAATAAAGGTTCCAGGCTTTGCCTGTAAATACGTATGTACACTCTTCTGATCCATAGCCCGTGTCCTTGAAAAAACTATATTAATTAATACAACATGGGGCTAATTTTAGCAGCTATTGAGAGATTTCTGTAATATGTAAGGTTGATTGCACACCACTGATGTAATGTGTGAGCTCAATAAGTATTCAAAACTTCACTTTAGCAATCTTATTAAACAAGTAAATTTCATAATATGCTGAAAAACCATTGTTTAATCAAGTGAATATTGGTTACTTTACTCAGTCCGCCTTTATCTACTTTAAATCAACTCAAGTGTGCAAAAAGCACACTACACAAAACGGCCTAGCTGCAAACTACACCATGACCAATTGATCTAACAAGTACTGCGTTGACTACTTACTACTAACTTTAGCTTAGTATAAGCAATTTCACTATTTAGATTTACAAAGATAAGTTTTACGTCAACTTAAGCAATTCAAAGCTTCACCAAACATTTTTATCATTGACTCAATGTCATTGAGATAAAGCGCCCGTCATGGAAAAGTAGTGATTTACAGCCAACTTCAACAGGTTATTCATTGAATAAGATCTAAAAAGTTGTTTTTTATAGATTTTTCTTGAATTCGCTATTGAAATACCTATTTTTAGAACTAAATACGTGCAAATACTTGTATCTTCAAGGCTGGTATTAAATTAAATAATGCAATATTTTGCAACAATTTATGTCATTTTGGCTGATTTCCACGCTAAAATCTGGTGGTTTGCATGATTAATGGTCGTTTTGATTAAAAAGTGAGCTTAGCGTTTGGCTGGGGGCGCTTTCATGGTGTGCAGACCGAATTGTGATGAATCATTGAGTATTTTGGCACTTCTTTTAATCAATTTTAGTTAACTAATTGAAGGTTTGGTTTGTGTTCTGATTCAGATTCCAAAAAGCGCTCAAATTCTTCGCCCGATAGCGGTTTTGAATAATAATACCCTTGCAGCGTTTGGCAATCTAGTTGTTTTAGCAGCGCAAGTTGCTCCTCTTCCTCGACGCCTTCTGCCACCACGTGTAAATCAAGGTTGTGTGCGATGGTAACGATAGAGTCAACCATATTGCGGCCTCTATCACTGCCCATATCGTCAATGAATGCTTTGTCTACTTTGAGGGTATTAAGTGGAAATTGCTTCAAGTAAGCTAATGACGAATAACCTGTACCAAAATCATCCATTGCAAGGTGGATCCCCCTTGAACTTAGGGAACGCATAATTGAAATTGCTTCTTGAGGATCGTCCATAACCGTTCCTTCGGTAATCTCTAGTTCCAAAAAATACGATGGTAGTTGATTTTTTTGCAAGATAATATCGATGCGCGCCGTTAAGTCTGGCAAACTGAATTGCTTTGCCGATAAATTGACCGCAACACGCCCATTAAACAAACCTTTGTCTACCCAGCGCTTAACATCCTTACACGCTTTGTCTAGCACAACTTCACCAATCTCGATTATTTGGCCTGTCTCCTCGGCTATTGGTATGAAGACGCCCGGGCTAATAATACCTTTCTTTGGTGTAATAAAACGAACGAGTGCTTCCATTCCGACAAGCTTACCAGTGCGAATATCCATTTTGGGTTGGTAATAAACGACGAAGTGATCTTCTTTGAGCCCAAACCGCATCAAGTTTTCTATTTGTAGACGTTTTACTGCTTGCTCGTTCATTGAGTCGTTGAAGAATAGGTAGTGATTTCCTTTTTGCTTTGCATGATACATTGCTGTATCTGCATTTTTGAGCAATATTTCTGGGGTTTTCCCATCTTCAGGAAAGAGAACGATACCTACAGATGACGTAATAACTAGTTCATGATTTGCCATTTTAAACGGTGTGGCGATGGCTGCTAAAAACTGTTTAGCAACCTTTGTTATGGTGTGTATATCATTTGTACCAGACATCACCAATGCAAATTCATCCCCACCCAGTCGATAAAAGGTGTCTTGCTGCCTACATAGTTTATTGAGTCTCATGGCAAGCTTAGATAACAAGCTATCACCAAGCTGGTGGCCTAAAGAGTCGTTGATTTTCTTGAAATTATCTAGATCGAATACTAATAAAGCATGGTGTGTGCCTTGCTGAGACAGCTTTTTTAAGTTAGTAAAAAATAAGTTTCGGTTTGGCAAGCCTGTTATACGATCTCGATTTGAGAGGTTGTGCAATTGTGACTCTGCTTTTTTCCTCTCGGTTAGATCCGAAAAAACCACAACGTAATTCGTGATATGACCATGGCTATTTTTAATTTCATCTATAGTTACCTCGATAGGCAACATTAACCCTTGTTGGTTGTATATTTTTAATTCTTCTTGCCAGTGCTCAGTTTCTTTTAAAGCGGATTTTATCTGTCTTATAAACCGGCTATCGTATCCAGGCAATTGAAACTCTGAATGAAGGTATTGCTTGCGTTTGCCACCAAATATCCGCAAGTAGCTCGGGTTTAAATCGACTAATTTAAAATGATTATCATAGATGGCAATAGCATCTGTTAATGACTCGACACACTTGGCAAATAGGTTCAAGCGCTCTTCGGTGCTTTTTAAGTGGTTGATATCACGTACAGTCCCCGTCATTCTGAGTGGGTTTAAATTATCGTCTTTGCTAATTACTTTTCCTTTATCCAGCACCCAATGATACTGATTTAAATTATCCTTAAGGCGGTAAGATGCCTCGAAAAAAGCTGTCTTTTCTGCAAAGTGGAGTTTTAGTTGCTTTTCGACTATCGGTATATCTTGTGGGTGTATTCGGCTAGCATTCGGTATAAAGTGTTCGCATTTCGCTTCATTAAGCGCATATTTATCATTGATGCGGATAATTTCACCTGACTGAATGTTCCAGTCCCATAAGGTATCGCCACTGCCTTCTACCGTACTTTTGAGCCACTTCTCTGACATTCGCAAGCTGGACAAGGAGCGAGAGGCTTTACGATTTAAAATAAGCAGAATTAAAAAAGGTGTTAACGCCACCATAGCGACAGCCACAAATGTCATGGGATTATTGAAGATAGGCTCTACATACGGGTGCGCATGCACTGAAGTACTCAGAATAAAAAGGGCAATAATAGCTGAGAATATGCTTATATTTTTTTTATGTACCATAGTGCAAGAGTTCGAAGTAATCATCTCTAATCTAATCGAAACAGCCTGCCTTAGTCAAAGCAAAATTGATGAAACACGAAAAGAGTAGGTCAGATACCAACGGAGAGTATTTTATTGTATTTCAAGGATGAAGCTGCGCGGGCCCATGGCGGCGGCATAAAAACGTATTTTATGCCGCAGTTCGTTTTAATGTAATGTGCTAATTCATCTGCAAGGTAAGATTTGGAAAATCTGGAGCGGTGACGTCAATAATGAATTGCTTAAGTTGCTCGAAAGTCAGTGCGTTAAGGCTTTCTAATAATTGTTCTTGCATTGAAAAAGCATGATCATCATTACCTATAGCGACCCAGAAACGTTGTGAGCGCAACCGTAGATTCTTGTCTTTCTCTGCAATTTGTGACTTTAAGCCCGACTTCATATCAGACCACTGGGTTTGTTCAAGTTCATCGATATGTGTAACGAACTCCTGCATAAATTGATGATGATGCTCAACTAGCTCGGCGCTCGTAAATTTGGGGGATTGTATATAAAAGGCTATTCCAGCTCTGGTATTAAATGGCGCATAGCCTGCCCCTACTAAGTATCCCAGTTGTTTTTGCGTCCTTAGCTGCTCAAAATAATGTTGGCTTACTAATTGGTTAAATGCCATGATTTTTATTTTGTCTTCAACGTTTTTGGTAGGTGCTTGGATGTAGTGAATAAAAGCATGCTCACTATTCTCTTTCCAAAATATTTCGCATTCGGGCGTCTCAATAGTGTTAAGTGGCTTTTTCAAATCTTCTAATATTTCACTGGTAGCAAAGTTACATAACAGTTGCTGTTGAATCGCTTTTGCATGCTTGAGCTGCCAGTTGCCGTGCAAAAATGCTTTTGCATGAATTGAGCTAAAAAATGCTGAGCGAAATGCATTGAACTCGTTGAAGCAAACATTTTTTAGTGCTTTCGCAAGTGCCTCTGGCGTTGGGTTCCACGGCATAAGTTTGGCGCCCAGTATACTGAATAACTCACTTACAGGTTTATTTTTATTGTGGTTCTTCCAATGTCTTATGAGTTGTTTTTTATATTCAGCGAACCTAGTGGCACTAATAGGTTGCTTTTGCAGCGCTTCTACCAACTGCGTGGCGAGTTTTAACTGGCAAGAAGATAGGCCTGCGGTATGTAGAGTTAGACCTCCCTGATGGGATGTTAAATGATAACTGAGTCCCGCTAGCTCCGCGGAATAGAATTGTTCAGCCACACTGTCCATAAATAGATCTGCGAAAAGCCGTGTAAGTGCCATTGCTTTATTATCTGCAATGGATATTTCAGAATCTAACTCTAAGTAAAAGTGGCCTTTGGTTACTCTGAAAGTAGCGTCTTGTTTAAACCAAAACTCAAACCCTGGTTTGTCTTTTAGCTGTGTTGGCGTTTGCGCCGTTGACTCAATTTCAAACAACTCATTATCATGAGCCAAGTACGGATTTACATTGGGTAGCAACATCTCAGGCAGGGGAGAGCGGATGTTTGCCAAGGCATGCAGCCATTCAGTACTGATTTGTTCAACCTGATAGGGGGTATTATACCACTGAGCAATTTTATTGATTGTTTCTGTTTCGTGCGTAGCACTTGGGTGGATCATGACTAAGCGCATGTTGTGAGGTGATAAATACTCTAATAGCTGCTCATGAAGTACTTCGTTGAAACCTGCCATACAGTAATCGCCATAGAGCACGTTGTCATCATCATAGTGATGCATATTGACGCTAACGTTGCTCACCCAGTCGATTAGCTTATTAACTTCTTGGTTGTCAAAAGCCAGTTCCAGTAGTCGTTTCTTGTCCAAATAGAGTGCAGGCAATGAAGTCTTTTTGTCTTTTATTAAGCTGATGTATTCAAATAGCATTTCAACAATATCTTCGTAAAATTCAATACCGGCATCTGTAAGTGCGAAGCTAATATTAAAATCCTTGAAGTTGCTGCCATTTACCCCGCCGCCTGCTGACAGAGCATTGATCCAGCCATTCTTCTTCAGTATTGAGTATAAAGAACCGTCACCTTCATAGCCTAAAAGGTGTGCGAGAAAGCTTAAACTTTTATATCGATATAAGTCTTTGATATCAGGCATCGCAAAACTCACTATAAGCTTTTGCAAATGCTTACGGGGTTGAATATGAAGTAACAACCCTAAGTCTTCTTGGCGGTACATAGGCTTACAAATGGGGGGCTTTTCAATACCTGAACCCGCAATAGAACTGAAATGATTGTGTGCCAATGCGCTTAGTTCCTCAAGTGATTGAGGCCCTGCCAAGACTAATGTCATCCACTGTGCTTGGTAGTGAGCAGTGAAAAAATCTACAACTTCTTTACGAATATGCCCTTGTTTATCACCAAGCGTATCGTGATTACCAACCGAAAATTTCGTAAATGGATGAGCTGGGTTGACCGTTTCTTTGTGAACTTGAATGATTCTTCTGTTGTCGTCTTTTACTTTGAGGTTAAATTCAGAGTCAATGGCATTTCGTTCATCATTAAGAGCAGACTCTTCAAATAGTGGCGCAATAAAAAAGTCGGCAAAGCGCGGTAAGACATTTGAGAATTTTTCTGAGCGTACATCAAAAAAATAACAAGTATGTTCTGTGCCAGTCCATGCGTTTGAATTACCGCCAAATTGACTGACGATTTGGGAAAATTCTCCACGGTTTGGGTATTGCTCTGTACCTAAAAACAGCATATGCTCAATAAAGTGTGCCATGCCTTGGCGATCTATAGGATCGTCAAAATGGCCTATATTTATTGCCAAAGAAGATGCAGACTTCTCACTGCTCGGATCGTTAACAAGTAGTACCCTAAGACCATTGTCCAGTGTCAGGTGCTTATATTGTTTATTATCATTATTACTTAATTTCAAATGTGCGCCGCCGATATATAAATAAGTGAGATAGTCTGTCGATTACGTAAATTATTAACAGTTATGAATCTTTTGTTTTAATATAGCGGACAAATAACTAGGTTTACTACTGATAAAGATAAAAATTTCGATACTTTTCGGAGAGCTATGAAAACCTTATTGATTATGCGACACGGTGAAGCAGGACCAATGCAAGCAGATGATGCAGCTCGATTGTTAACAAAAAGGGGGCGAGCACAGGCTTTTGAAATGGGTCAATGGCTTTTGGAGCGTCACCAACCTCAAGCGTTATTGGTAAGCCCATATCAACGTGCACAACAGACAGCGCTTGAGGTAAAGCACAATAATCAGTTTGTATTCGAAGAAACGTGCTCGGATATCGTACCAAGCGGCAGTGCCTCTTTTGCGGTGGATTATATTGAAACATTAATCAGTATGAACAACGATATTGAGTCTTGGTTGATTGTGGCGCACATGCCGATAGTCAGTTATATGGTCGATCAACTGGTTCCTGGTGAGATGCCTATTTTTTCCACAGCAAGTGTAGCTGTAATACAGTACGAACCAGCAACTCACAAAGCATCATATGCAGGAATGCATTCTCCTCAGCTTTAAGTTTTGTATTAATCAGCACTTGCTGAATCAAGGCGGGTGCTTGTATCTCTAACTATGAAATACTTTGCTTCGGTAAAGTTTGATGAGTTATTTGCCAATTACTCTTATTAAATCCATTTTTCTTTTGAACTTCTTTTTAGTTTTGCACTCTATTTAATGGTGCTTTGGCTATGTTTCTGATATGCGGTCTAATGTCCTCCCTTAGTTGAAAAGGCTTAGATAGAATGCGCAGGCTTTCATGACACCGGTTACCATTTTGGGCGATTGTAACCGGTATGACTATAAATTTGGCGAGAGTGTACCTTTTGTACATATCTCAGTTAATTTTTTAAACATCAACAGAATATTGATGCTTTGTTTAGTTAATAGGTAAAAACAATTTCTTGACCACAATATTTATTATTTTATAAGGACAAATGTCCGCTTTTTGTTGCTAAAATTCGTAAAGTTTGACCTAACGTCGTCGAACGTTGTAAAAATGTGTGTAATTTATGTGTTTATTTGGAGCATTTTAAAAATTTGCTGCTATAATTACGCCCGTTGCGTTCAGCCTCGTTTTTCGCTTTGCACTCTCGATAATGAGGTCCGCGTTGTTTGTCATTGACGCGCAAAATTGAATGCCATAGCCATTGTGAAACGGCGCCCAATTTACCGTTGAACTCAAAGAGTGCATAAATAAGGTCAAAAACCAACATGAAAGCAATGAAAAGATCTACGTTAGCAACTTTAATTAATGCAACGTTGTTCTCTGCTGTAGCAGGTACTTCATTCACAACGCTTGCTGAAGAAACGCAAGCGAAAAGTAATCAACTGGAAGTGATTCAAATCACCGCACGTAAGCGTGTTGAAAATGCACAAGAAGTGCCAGTTTCAGTGTCTGCATTACAAGGCGACAACCTTGACGCCTACAGTTCAGCTGGTATGGATATCCGCTTTATGAACGCTAAGATCCCGAGCTTGTCGGTTGAATCTTCGTTTGGACGTACATTCCCGCGCTTTTATGTCCGCGGTCTTGGTAACACCGACTTCGATCTAAATGCTTCGCAACCGGTTTCTTTGGTTGTTGACGAAGTCGTTCAAGAAAACCCTATTCTAAAAGGCTTCCCTGTTTTTGATATCGAGCGTATTGAAGTGCTTCGTGGTCCTCAGGGAACTTTATTTGGTCGTAATACACCAGCCGGTCTTGTTAAATTTGATTCTGTAAAGCCGAGTCAAGAATTTGATGGTTATGCATCAGTTTCATACGGTAGCCGTGAGTCTGTTGACTTTGAAGGTGCTGTAGGTACAGGCCTGACTGACAGAATTTCTACGCGTGTATCTGTGTTATGGCAAGAACAGCCAGACTACATAGATGTTCGCTCACCAGAAGGTGTAACCAATGAGTTCGCAAAAGAAGACTCTTTAGGCGGTTACAGCGAAAAGGCTGCACGTGTTCAATTTTTATATGAAGGTGATGATTTTACAGGTTTGTTAAACTATCACGTTCGTGATCTTGACGGTCGTCCAATTCCATTTCGTGCAAACCTGATTGAGAAAGGCTCAAATAACATCAACCCAATCTATGATAATGATGTTGTTTATCACGACGCAGCTTCTCGTGCGACACAGCAAGTAGAAACTCAAGGTCTAAGCTTAAAACTTGAGTGGGATCTTGCCGAGCATACGGTAACATCAATCTCAGCTTGGGAAAGTGCAGAAATATACTCGCGTGCGGATGTCGATGGTGCATATGGCAATGAATTTGCACCAACAATGGGACCAGGTCTGATTCCATTCTCATCTGAAACTGCTGATGCTCTTCCTGATCATGATCAATATACGCAAGAGTTACGCCTATCGAGTAACTACTCAGGAGATTTTAATTTCCAAGTAGGTGTTTTCTTGTTTGAAGAAGAGATGACCATTGAAAGCTTTGGCTTTGATACAGGTGCATTCGACACCGCAGCGGGCCAGTATGGTTTACAAAACGGTTATGCAGTCCAGAATCAAGATACCTCAGCTTGGGCTGTATTTGGTTCATTTGATTACACGCTATCAGACAAACTGGATTTAACTCTTGGTGTTCGTTACTCTGACGATGAAAAAGAGTTTTATGCGAAAAGAACTGACAATCCAACGCCTTGGAATGGTTCGCCAGATTTCTTAGAAGGCCGTGCAAACCCAAGCGACAGCCATGTAAGCTGGGACTTAAGTGCTACTTACAAGCTGACTGATGATATCAATCTATTTGGTCGTTTAGCGAACGGTTTCCGTGCTCCGAGTGTTCAGGGTCGTATCCTATTTGGTGATGAAGTAACTGTTGCTGATTCAGAGACAACGAATTCAATTGAGTTTGGTATAAAGTCTGATGTGTTAGACGGGCAAGGTCGTGTAAACGGTACTGTTTTCTATTATCAGATGAATGATCAGCAGTTAACTGCTGTAGGTGGTGGTGCAAACTTTAACCGCTTAGTTAATGCTGATAAAACAACTGGTTATGGTTTTGAGCTAGATACAGAATGGGTGCTTACTGACGAGCTCAACGCAACTTTCAATCTGAGCTATAACAAAACAGAAATCGACGATCCAAGCTTGGCTATTGAAGGTTGTGCTCAGTGTACGATCACAAACGTAAAGAATGATGCCGGTCTTTATAACCTAGATGGCAATAGCCTTCCACATGCTCCAGAGTGGATTGCTAATGCAACACTTCGTTATACTAAAGAGCTAGAAGGCGGTGACTTCTTCGTATACGCTGATACCTCTTATCGTAGCAAAATCAACTTCTTCCTATACGAATCAGTTGAGTTTGAAGGCGAAGCGTTATTCGAAACTGGTGTAAGGGCAGGTTATGCTTGGGCATCTGGTGATAACGAATACGAAGCATCGGTATTCGTACGTAACTTGTTTGATGAGCAAGTTGTTATTGGTGGCGTAGATTTCAATAACAACACAGGTATGTTGAATGAAGAACGCTTCATCGGTGCTGAGTTCAAGGTTCGCTTCTTCTAATAGAGTGAAGTGAAATAAACCGTTATAAACCCGTGTTATTGATAAAATAACGCGGGTTTTTTATTTCTTTAATGCAACTGTACTAATAAGTTGGTACAGTCGCAGCGTAGTATAAAGTAAGAGGAGTTAAATATGTCTGGATTTTGGAACTACCGCGTGATTTATTGTGAAGATAAAGACAACGATTCAGCGCTATACCAAATTCATGAAGTTGAGTACAACATCAACGGAAAAGTAACAAATTGGTCAGAGACTGGCGCAGCTCCTTTTGGACATACCATTGAAGAGTTACAAGCTGATTCAGATAGACTTAAGTCAGCATTCGAGAAACCAGTGTTAAAAGTAGTTAGAAAGCAACGCGGCTACGAATTAGTGGAAGTCGAAACGGGCGAAGAGGCCTATGCAGAGCCACCAACAGCACTAAAAGGCTAAAATAATTTAATAAATAAGGAGTGTTTATGAGTATACAGGCGTTATTGTTTGATTTTGATGGCACGTTAGTAGACTCAGAGACACTTCACTACTTGAGTTGGTGTGAAGTGCTCAAGCCGTTTCAAGTATTTATTGATGAACTCACCTTTTGCAATGAGTTTTCTGGTGTGCCCACAGTTAAAACTGGGCATATCTTACAACAGCGTTACTCTCTTTCTAAAGCTGGATTAAAGCTAGCCCAAGAAAAGAACCTACAGTTTATAGAAACAGCAAAAACACATAAACCAGTTTTGATGCCTCATGCAAGAGATGTATTATCGGCGTGTTCTCAGAATTTTAAGTTGGCACTAGTTACGGGTAGTACAATCGCGGAGGCGATGCCTGTGTTATCACATTACGGCTTGCTTGAGTTATTCGATTGTGTTGTTTGCAAAGACGATGTGCAGCATCCTAAACCACACCCTGAGCCTTATCAAAAGGCCCTGAGCCAGTTAAATATACCGACACAACAAGCGATTGCATTAGAGGATTCCCATACGGGGTTAACATCTGCAATTGAAGCCGGCTTAAGGACCATTGTGATACCCCATCAGCATTCAAAACAACAAGACTTTTCAAAAGCGACGTGGCTTTGCGACAGTTTAGAAACTGCTTATAAGAATGTAATAACAAGCGGCTAGCCTGTACAAATGAGCTAAAAGTGCTACTTTTTAGATTGAATATACGTTTTTTATCTGCAAAGGAAAGTAGCATGAAACAAATTCTCGTCTGGCTTGTCGCCATATTTTTCGCCTTTTTAACGTTCCCCCTTTTGGCTCAACAAGTTCCTCATGTTCAGCTTGCTAAAGTTTACGCACAGCAACAGCCAGTCAACCATTACTTAGTCAGCGAAAAATACGATGGAGTAAGAGCCATTTGGGATGGCAAGCAACTTAAAACGCGTAAAGGGAATGTCATACATGCACCGCATTGGTTTACAGCTATCTTGCCAAACCGTTGGCTGGATGGTGAGCTTTGGGCTGGGTATAACAACTTTGCGTTTGTGAGTAGTTTGATACGACGGAAAGTGCCCGACCACAAGAACTGGCAGCAGGTAAACTACCTTATTTTTGATGCGCCAGATCGTGAACAGTCTTTTGAAGCTCGATATCAAACTTATAAAAAGTTGATTGATGAGCTGCCTAGTATTCACGTCAAAACCGTTGAGCAGTTTCACTTTAAAAATAAGTTAGAGCTAGACTCATTTTATCAGGATGTGCTTGCGCGTGGTGGGGAGGGCGTGATGTTACATGAAAAGCGTGCTAAGCATGCAAGTGGCCGAACGGCGCAAATTCTAAAATATAAACCAAAATTTGATGCAGAGGCTGTAGTGATTGCACACTTACCTGGAAGGGGTAAATATGAAGGTATGATGGGCGCACTCAAAGTTCGTATGCCATCTGGGATCACATTTAATATCGGTACCGGTTTTAGTGATAAGCAGCGTGAAACTCCCCCACCGATTGGCAGTACAATCACTTTTCAATACCAAGGGAAAACCAAATATGGCAAACCCCGATTCGCCAGCTTTTTAAGAATAAAAGCGCAGTTATAGTGTAGGAAGTCATCTCAATTTACCTTTAAATTACGTGCTGGCTATGCTACATTTCGCGGCCTTTTTCTTTACAGTTGTGAGGTCACGATGGTTGTCGGTTTTGATTATGGTAGTTCAAATTGTGCAATGGGTGTATGGCAACAAAATAGGGTGAGTCTTGTCCCATTGGAGCAAGGCAAACACTACTTGCCTTCTACTTTGTATGCACTTCACAACTCATTGATATCAGATTTAGTTGCCCGAGAGTTAAATGGTAGTGACCAGACAGCATATCGTTCAGCGCGTGCAGGTATATTGAAAAGTGCCAAACTCGCCCGTAATGACCTTGATTTAGAAAACACGGAAAGCGGTGTTTTTGTTGGGCAAGAAGCGATCGAAGAATATATATCCATGCCAGAAGAGGGTTACTTTGTTAAGTCTCCTAAATCTTTCTTTGGTGCCATTGGTCTGAAGCCAGAGCAAATTGCATTTTTCGAAGATATCGCAAGCGCAATGATCATTGAGTTAAAGCGTCGTGCAGAGCGCCACTTAGGAAAAACACTTACTCACACAGTAATAGGTCGTCCTGTCAATTTCCAAGCCGTCGGGGGTGAAGAAAGCAATCGTCAGGCAATTGATATTTTGACGACAGCAGCCCATCGAGCTGGCTTTAAAGAAGTTGAGTTTTTGTTTGAGCCGTTGGCTGCAGGCATTGACTTTGAGTGTAATTTACAACATGACCAAAAAGTATTGGTCGTTGATATCGGCGGGGGAACGAGTGATTGTTCTTTCGTCCAAATGGGGCCGAGCTTTAGAGATAACACTGACCGTAGCGGCGATTTTATGGCGCATACAGGTAAACGGATCGGCGGAAACGATTTAGATATTGCGTTGGCGTTTCATAAGCTGATGCCGACCTGTGGGCTGGGTGGTGAATTTAAATCGGGCCTACCACTCCCTCACCAAATATTTTGGCAAGCCTGCAAAATCAATGATATTCAAATGCAAAGTGACTTCTATAGTAGTACTTTTGGCAGAGAGCTGGTAACGATGTTGCGAGATGTGAAGGAAGCCAACAAACTTGCTCGTTTGCAAGTGATCCATGAAAACAAAATGACACATCAATTTGTTAGACAGGCTGAACTTGCCAAAATAGCACTGAGTGAAGTAAGCGAATACAGTGCCGACCTTTCATTTGTTGAAGCGCAGTTGATGCAGCAGGTAAATGTCACAGAGCTAGAGGAGTCGGTAAATTCTAGTTTGTCGCAAATTACCCACCTTGCGCAACAAGCAATTACAGATGCCGGTGTCCAACCAGATGCAATATACCTGACAGGAGGCAGTGCTCAGTCGCCGTTGTTAAAGCAAGCGTTACGCGAAGCATTGGGTAACATTCCAATGCTAAATGGCGATAACTTTGGCAGTGTGACAGCCGGTCTTACAAAGTGGGCCGAGCGTATTTACCGTTAACTGAGTCGACTTTTGAAGTATTCGTCATAATCGGGTTGCTGCCTTAGCAACTCACACCCCATGTATGATGATGTTATTAACATATCAGCGGTTGCTTCGTTACAAGCGACCGGAATATTCCAAACAGCGGCAAGGCGCAGTAATGCTTTGACATCTGGGTCATGGGGTTGAGATGAAAGCGGATCCCAAAAGAAAATCAGCATATTTACACGTTGTTCAGCGATTTGCGCCCCTAGCTGTTGATCTCCACCCATGGGACCACTGAGCAATTTTGTGACTTCTAAGCCAGTTTTAGCTTCTATCAAATTGCCTGTAGTTCCTGTGGCAGATAGACAGTGGCAACTCAATATGCCTGTATGATTTGCACACCAATTTACCATCGCTTGTTTTTTACCATCATGCGCAACTAAGGCAATGTGTTTTTTTGCTGGAATCGTTGAATGTTTCTGTTCCATAAGCGAGCTCTTCTATAGCAGGAGGTTTACTGCCAGTGCAATAAATATGGCACCCGATATTCTGTCTATCCAGATCGGTGCTTGTGGGTGTGCTCTAAAGTACCCCGCGATTTTATCTCCCCCGTATACATAGGCACAGTCTATCGGAAAAGCTAATATAGGATAGAGCAGGCCAAATAAAGCGAGTTGCAATGTGGTTGAGGCATCCAAAGAGGTATCAACGAATTGAGGGATAAACGCGATAAAGAACAGCGCCACTTTTGGGTTTAGCACTTCAGTCATCATAGCTTGAAAAGTGACATTCTTATTGGGTTTACTTGTATTTATTTGTGCTTCTTGTTGATGGTTTTGAGAGGAAGTAAGCGTATCTTTCAGTGTTATAACACCCAAATAAGCAAGATATGCAGCACCTAAGTACTGCACTGTTGTGTAAGCGGTTTCCGATGCTTTCAAAATTGCAGATAGGCCAATAACCGCAAATAAAGTATGTACAACCCCGCCTAGTGCAAAGCCAAGTGCGCTTTGCATACCAGCACTTTTTCCATTGGTGAAAGTTTGTGCCATTAAAAATGCATTTGAGGGACCAGGAGCGACAGCAATAACGAGGCTTGCTACAGCAAAAGAAATCAAGTATTCGGGATTCAGCATAGAGGATTGTTCTTTTTCTAACTTCAGGGCTAGTTTAATGTGTTAAAAAAAAATTGAAAATGTTTTATTAAAATTTATAAAAATTATGCGGGCCGCTAAGCCCGCATATCAAGGTTGGGGGATCTTGAGTATATCTGTTTAAATAATGCTAAAAGAAGTCTAGTGTCTTATAAACAACAGCTTGTAAGTTACTGTGGTACAGTATGCCTCTACAATGTGACATTTTTACGACTTATTAGGGTTATTTATATTAAGCCGTGCTATGCAATGTGTAGCGATATCTAGAAAACAGCAACAGTAGAAACGGAATCGCCATAATTAGATGTAGCGCCAGCTGCCAAGGTGCAATTATACCCAAAGGTTGTGTTACAACGGCTAGCAGTCCTGCACCACTCATTTGCATTAAGCCAATCAGTGCAGATGCGGTTCCGGCTTGTTTTGGAAATTCAGCTAGGGCATTACCAGCAGCGGCCCCTAAGGTAAATGCAAACCCTATGGACGCCACATACATAGGCAACATGTAGGTGATGACATCTGTTTGAGGCAAGGCAAAACTAATGACACCAGCACCGCAGAATAAAGTGAGTCCAAATTGTAGTGCTCTGCGGCTATTACGCTTGATAAACTGTGGGGCAATAAAGCTCGATATAATACTTATCGCGGCATTTATGGCAAACCATAAAGTAAAATCGGACATAGGCATATTCAAATGAGACATGATCCAGCCTGGTGCGCCAACGACGAAAACTAACATCGCAGACATGCAAACCATGGTGATGGATGCATTAAACATAAACTTAGAGCTGCTCAACATAGGTTTAAATCGGCGAAAATCTAATATGTGACCTTGGTAAATTGACTCTTCAGGTTTGGTTTCTCTAAACATTAGAAAAATAACTATCAAACCTAAAATCGCAAAGATGCTTAAAAAAGCAAAGTTACTTCGCCAGCTAAATTCGACTGTTAACCAAGCGCCGAAAATAGGGGCGAGCGCAGGAATAAAGCAAACAATACCATTGAGATAAGTAATCATCTGGCCGCTACCCCTGTGACCAAAGCTGTCTCTCACAATAGCAAACGCACTAACAAATGTAGCACATGCACCTAGGCCTTGCAGTATTCTAGCTATCATGATCCATTCCCAAGTTTGTGCAAGTGTCGCTAAAACAGCACCAAAGGTGAACAGGGTGATACCACTGATCGCAATGGGCTTTCGGCCATATTTGTCTGCAAGCGGGCCAGCAATTAATTGCCCTAGGCCGACAGCCAGCATATATACGCTGACGGTTTGTTGTATTTTAGCTTCACTAACGGACAACGCCTTTTGCATATCGACAAAAGCGGGCAGATATAAATCGATGCCTAGCGGGCAAAAAATGACAAGCAGGGCGAGAATAAAAATTAAAGATTTGCTGGTACGGTGTTGCATAGTGTCTCCTTTTCGACGCTATTGTATTGCGCATCCAACAAAAAGACAGGACAAAACGCCGAAATCAGGAAATAATTTATTCATTGTTAGAAATTATCGAAGTTATCTTGTCCCTAATGAAATAGACATAGGTGAGAGGGCGCTGATATTGCAAATCAAAACATACTGTCTGGCGCTAGTTTTAACTGGTCTGATGTGTTAGGTTGTTCTAAAACACTATGCAGGATACGTATGGCTAGCTCACTGTTAAAAACATATAAAAAATTTAAGTGGCTCCCTTTTGGTAATTGGTTATTCAGTAAAGCAATATGTAAAAGAGCGCCTTACTTTGCCACCATAAAGCCAAAGGTGACGCACTTAAGCTGTGGTCGTATTTGCGCTGAAATGCCAAATCGCCGCGCAGTTCACAATCATATAGGGACTGTGCATGCAATTGCACAATGTAACCTTGCGGAATTATGTGCAGGTGTGGTGACCGATGCAACGGTACCAAACCATACACATAGGTGGATCCCTAAAGGGATGACAGTGCAGTATCTGAAAAAAGCGGACTCGGATTTAAAAGCGCAGGCACAAATCCCAATGCCTCGTGAATGGAAAGACAAAGAGGATCTCATCGTGCCTGTTGAGGTGTTTAATAATGAAGGCGTCAAAGTATTTCACGCCGACATCACTATGTATATTACGGAAAAAAGCTAAGCTTGCTCTTGCGTCTCAATCGGGGTGACATTTGACAGGTCAGTGTTGTGCTTTAACTGGCCTTCAATATGCGCGCCAGCTTCGATACTGAGCGTATCATGTATGATATCGCCATGGACTTTGGCAGAAGGCTCTAAACGCACTTTCTGAGCTGTGATACAGCCATTTACAGTGCCTTTGACTTCTACTTGCGTTGCAGTGATATTGCCTTCTATCGTGCCGTGCTCGCCGATCACCAAGTGTTCAACTTCTAAGTTGCCAGTAATGATGCCATCGACTTGGATTTCACCATCACATTTGAGATCACCAATGACTTGGGTGTTGGGGGAGATCATTGCGACATAAGGCGCAGTGGATTTATTGTTTTTAAGTTTATTGAACACGTTCCAGTACTCTTGCAAGTTTAACGGGGTTAATATGCTTTTTATCCTGTAATACCTCATAGTGCAAGTGTGTACTGGTACTTCTTCCTGTACTGCCCATTAATGCAATGACATCAGATTGTTTAATCAGCTGTCCTTTTTTAACTTTTATGGTGTGTAAATGACCATAACGGGTCGTGACGCCATTGGCGTGTTGTATTTCAATAAACTTGCCATAGCCGCCATTTTTCCCGGCTCGAGTCACAGTTCCGTCAGCAGGGGCGATTATCTGAGTTTTATGCCAACCAGCTAAATCTACCCCTTTATGATAAGCGCGCCTGCCTGTTATTGGATCTTTTCTGTAACCAAAGGCACTAGAGATATAATACTTGTCTTCTTTTACCGGCATGCTTTGTGGAAGTGTTTGAACCAAGTTTTCCAGCTGGTTAAGCTTTACCGAGCTATCGATCGCCTGTAAGTAGGCCTGTGGTAACAGCCTGCCTTGCACTTGATGATATGGACCACCTTGGGCCTGCGTCGACGTCCGTGCTTGAATTCCTGCCTCTTGCATACTGGCAATTAATACTTCATTACGTCTAGAAATAAGCCCATGTAGCTGATTAAGTAACTTAGTTTGAGCGTCATCAAGCTCAACAGCATGGTGATGAAAATCACCATCGTGTGTATGCTCTGCTTCGATAGGTTGTTCGGCTTCAGGTTGCTCAGCTTGCACTTCTAATTCAACCCCAGATTCTTCGGTTATTGTACTTGGCAAAGAAGCCATAAGTTCATTTAATACAGAGTGCTGAGCATCTAGCTGTGCGATGCGGGTATTTTGTTGTGCGAGTTTGGCTTCTAATGCAGCTTTTTGCGATTGCCAATCCTGCTCACGTAAGGCAACTGATTCGTTTAACTGTGATATGCCATGTTTTTGCTTGAAATATTGAGCAGTTGCGAAACCGAGCCAAACCAAAGTTGCAAAAACACTTATTGTTAAAGTGATTTGTAGCCAAGTTGGCACAGTCACCAGTGACACTTTGCCGTTTTGACGCAACATTAGTTGTTTAGGTTGAAATAGCTGAACCATTAGGCTTTTGATAACGCTTAACATAACACTCAAAAATTTAGATAACGCTTAACTCTAACAATTTTTATACAAAAAGCCAGTATAAAAATACAAAAAAAAGACGTGTTTATGCACGCCTTTGATTTAAATAGAATTATAATATTCAATTATTTTGCTGGAAGCACGGTGCCTTCTACAGAGCCGAAGCCAATACGGTTGAAGCCATCAGCTTCACACCAGCCTCGCATGATAACCTTGTCACCATCTTCAAGGAATTTACGCTCTTCGCCATTGCTTAAAGTGATTGACTCTTTACCACCACGAGAAAGCTCAAGTAGTGAACCTGCTTCTTCATGCTCAGGACCTGACTGTGTGCCAGATCCTAACATGTCGCCTGGTAGGAAGTTACAGCCATTCACGGTGTGGTGCGTGACCATTTGTGCGACTGTCCAATAGCTATGCTTAAAGCTTGACTCAGATACCCGACTAGGTACTGCATTTTCGCTGCGCATCTTATCAGTTTCGATAAGTACATCCATCTGAATATCAAATGCACCAGCTTCACGGTTTTGTGCAGACTCAAGGTAGCTCATAGGCTGAGGATCGTTCTCATCGCGATGCCATGCAGTGCGGTAAGGTGCAAGCGCTTCTGTTGTAACAATCCAAGGAGATACTGTTGATGCAAAGTTTTTAGCAAGGAATGGACCTAGTGGCTGGTATTCCCAAGCTTGTAAGTCACGTGCTGACCAGTCATTGAATAGACAGAAACCAAATACGTGATCTTCGGCGTCTTCAATACCAATTGTATCGCCAAGCTCGTTACCTTTACCTAGATAAATACCAAGCTCTAATTCATAGTCAAGGCGCTTACAAGGACCAAAAGAAGGTGTTTCTGCGTCAGGCGCTTTAGTCTGACCTTTTGGACGAGGGAAAGTTTGACCAGAAACATCGATAGATGATGCACGGCCGTGGTAACCGATTGGTACCCACTTATAGTTAGGTAGAAGAGGGTTATCTGGACGGAACAAACTACCTACCGCAGTCGCGTGATAGATTGAAGTATAGAAATCTGTGTAGTCGCCAATATGACATGGTAATGCATATTCAACGTCATTTTGTGCTACAAGTGCACTTTCAAGCGTACTTTGGTGCTCAGAGCCTTCACGCAATACACGAGAAAGTGCAAGGCGTAGACCTGACCAATGTGCTTTACCAAGGCCCATAAATTCATTAAGTGCTTGTGCATTTGCTGCTTCAGCCGCTTCTTGTGCAACGCCGTCAAAGATATTTGCAGCAGCTACAGCACCAAGATCTAATACTTGATCGCCAATTGCAACACCGCCGCGGAACTCTTCGCTGCTTCCTTTACGACGAAATGACGCAAAAGGTAAGTTTTGAATAGGGAAATCAGTACCCGCTTGGTTTGCGCTTGCTACCCAGCTTTTTAAATTTATATCGTGTGTTTCATTGATAAAAGACATGGTCTTTCCTTTTTTATACAAACTGCATATGACTATGCATTTTAATTTGTGCTTTCGCCAGAATATGGCCAAGTTTAAATAGCAAAAGCAGCTTAGAAAAGCTGCTTTTTATTTTGTATTAACTGGTAAGTGATTAAATCACACCACGACGCTCTTGGTCACGTTCGATTGACTCGAATAGAGCCTGGAAGTTACCTTCACCGAAACCACCATCGTCTACACGCTGGATCATTTCAATGAAGATAGGACCGAATAGGTTCTTAGTGAAGATCTGTAGTAGGTAACAGTTTTCGCTTTGGCTATCTACTAAGATCTGGTGCTCTTTGATCTTTTGCTTATCTTCAGCAACCCAAGGAACACGGTCGAAAATTGTATCGTAGTAGTGATCAACGATATCTAAAGTCGCTATGTTTGTTTTGTCTAGCTTGTCTAGAGAACCAACAAGGTCGTTCGTTAAGAACGCTAGGTGCTGTACGCCCGGACCATTGTACTCATCTAGGTACTCATCGATCTGGTTGTTGTTGTCGTCTTTACCTTCGTTGATTGGAATCGAGAAAGTACCACAAGGCGACTTAAGCGCGTATGAAAGTAGTGCAGTCTTCTGACCTTTGATGTCGAAGTAACGTACCTCTTCAAAACCAAATACGCCTTTGTAGAAGTTAGCCCACTTTTCCATTGTACCTTTGTAAACATTGTTTGTTAGGTGGTCAATGCGAAGGAAGCCTTTGTCTTCAACAATGTTCTGTTCAGCTAAATCTTCAAAATCATTTTCGAAGATAGAGCCTTTATCACCGAATACATCGATGAAGTAAATTAGGCTGTCACCAATACCGTAGATAGCAGGATATGGTAAGTCTTTGTTCGCAGAATCAGTAGCTGGTTTTGCACCACGCTCTACGGCTACTTCAAATGCTTTTGCTGCATCTTCTACACGCCAGCCCATCGAACAAATAGCTGGGCCGTGTGACTTAGCAAACTCAGCTGAGAAACCGTCACGCTCGTTGTTTAGTAAGAAATGGATATCGTTTTGGTTGTAATGAACGATGTCTTTCCCTTTAAACTTTTTAAGTTTAGAGAAACCAAAATCAGCAAAGACTTTGTCCATGTAATCTGTGTCTGGGGTTGCGTATTCAGTAAATTCGATACCTACAAGGCCAAGAGGATTATTTACTTCACTCATTGTCATTCTCCTGCATTAAGCACTGGATTGCTTGTTGTAATTTATGCAGTGGATGATTAATCAAATTTGCCTAAAGTGGAAGGTTTGGTGCCCAATTGGCTGAACGGCATTTTGTAAATTTAGCTGCACGTTTACAGGCGTTTAGACACAAAACGAAAACAGACAATTTTTTTAGATTGAAAATGTGTAATTACACTGAAAAATTGCACAAAAAAGCTGTTCTTTGCATTTCTTTTTTAAGTTTAACTTTATGAATATATTATATTTTTAATGTTTTGTATAAATCTTTCAATAAATGTAGGTTTGCAAATAGCTTTGATTCATATCTACGTAAAGCACAGTTCAGTGTAAAATTATCTATACATTTTTTTGAGTGAATATAAAAAAACCGCGCTATATGGCGCGGCTTTTAGTAAATTTTATTTGCGGTTTATTGTCTTTCACCGCTCACTTCAAGCTCTTTTTCTAGATAGTGCTCTTGCGTGTGTGGCTCGTTATCACCTTCTGCACCATGCATCCAGTCAACAAGCTTGTTGCTTAGTAAGTACATAGCAAGTGCTGATAGTAACGCGGTTGCACCTAAGCCGATGAAGATGCCCATCGCATTGTTCATCGCTTCTTGACCTTCGCCCAAGAAAGAACCTACAAAGCCTGCGATCTTGTTGGCAATGGCAGTACATAGGAACCAGATCCCCATAAGCAAAGAAGCAAGACGTAGCGGAGCTAATTTACTTACCATAGAAAGACCAATTGGAGACAAGCATAATTCACCAAGCGTGTGGAAAAGGTAAAATAGTACTAACCACATCATGCTAATTTGTAATGTTTGTCCTGGCTCTGCGCTTTCTGTCATCAGTGCTAGCATCATAGTTAGGAAACCAAGTGCTAGAAATACGAGGCCGATGGCGAATTTAACTGGTGAATTAGGCTCTTTTTTATCTAGCTTGAGCCAAATCATCGCGACGATTGGAGCAAATATAATAATGAAGAGCGAGTTTAAAGACTGGAACCAAGAAGCTGGGATTTCAAAGCCCATTAACATGCGGTTAGTATAGTCATTCGCAAACAGGTTCATTAAGCCGCCCGCCTGCTCAAAGCCCATCCAAAAGATGATACTAAATACAGACATAGTGAAGATTACGCGGATTCTGTCTTTTTCTACTTTGGTCAACGGCTCTTTAGTGCCTGATGCAGATTGTTGTTGTGAGAGCTTAGCTGATGGTACAACACCTATGTCGCCTAAGTATTTTTGACTTAGAAGCATTTGCATGACAACTGAAATCACCATACCGATACCAGCGGCAACAAAACCAGCCTGCCAGCTAATAACAGCAGCGACATAGCCTGCGACTAGTGGACCTAGGGCACCACCCATGTTGATACCCATGTAGAAGATAGTAAATGCACCGTCACGGCGCTTATCACCTTCTTCATACAGATCACCAACCATAGTAGAAATATTTGGCTTGAATAAACCGTTACCAATACAAAGTAGGGTTAAACCAATATAAAAAACGTTTTCTTCTTGGCCTGCAACAATGCTATGAGGAATACCCATAATAAAGTGACCTGCAGCCATGAGAATACCACCTATGATGATGGCTTTGCGTTGTCCGAGTACGTTATCTGCTAGCCAACCACCGAACAAAGGGGTTAGGTATACAGCCATTGTAAATGTACCATATAGGCTTAATGCGTCTGCATTAGTCCAACCAAAACCGCCATTTTGTACTTGCGCTACTAGATAAAGTACTAAGATTGCACGCATGCCGTAGTAGCCAAATCGCTCCCACATTTCCGTGCCGAAAAGCAAGAATAGGCCTTTAGGGTGACCTAGGATCTCGCCTCGATTAGGTAATGAATTCATGTTTTCTTCCTAAACTTAATCATAATGTGTTTTGTGGCCTTAATATTATTGGTGAGTAAATACAGCTTCATGAAGCCAAATTAGCGCACACTTTGAACGGGTGGCCAGTTCCCAAATTGCTTACATGCAAAGTAAATATTGACTAACTATGCATTAAAAGCGAGTCAGTATACCCAGCAGGCAGACTTTGGGGAAGCCTTACCAGCTAGGATTAGCCGCATTTAGATATAAAAAAGTCAGCGTAACGCTTAATGCCGA
>NZ_AUXT01000017.1 GCF_001625595.1 Pseudoalteromonas luteoviolacea NCIMB 1942 | reverse complement strand
GGCGTTTTCGGTGGAATTTTATCTTGATGCTTTATCAACCAATGATGAAGTTCATCAACAATGGGTTTCGATTTGTGTTGTCTTGCTCTGTACTTTTCTTGCACCGTTTTATCTTTAATCGCTTGCTCTATACCATAAAGCTTGCCAATTAAGTTAAGTGCCACATCAACTTTGCCCGTTTTCTTATGATTGCCTTTTGCCTCGATAAACTTACGCCGTATATGGGCAAGACACGCAACCAGTGTGGCCTGTGTTTGCTCGTATGCCTTGTAGCCGTCAACATGCATGTAACCCTGATAACCGTCAAGAAAATCAACGGCACATTGACCTGCTCGGCTGTTGTGATAATCAAACAAAACGATGTTAGTGCCTTGCCCAGGTTTATCATCGCCACAACAATAGAGCCACATATAGCTTGTCGATTTATCTGCGTTAATCACATTAAGTACAGTTTCATCACCATGAATAACCGGTTGAGCTAGCAAGGCCTTTTTTAAGTGTTGATACAGAGGTGACAACAGCGCTGCACAACGTAACATCCAGCTCGACATGGTTTGTCTGCTTAACTCTATCCCTATCTCTGCAAAGACCGTTTCTTGTCGATAAAGGGGTAAACCAAACTGATATTTACAAGTGATGATTTGACTCAGCAAACTGGGCGTAGCAATGCTTTTTGGGATAGGCGCTGCCGGTGGCGGTGCGGTTTTTACTTCACTTTCAATGCCTTCTCGCTCACAGTGACGGCATGTATATTTGGGTCGAATGGTTTTGATGACCTTAATATGTGCTGGTACAAACTCTAAGGCTTCACTGCTACTTTCACCCATTTTATGGAGTGGGTTTTGGCAACAATCACACACCTTGTCACCTTCATCCAGATCAACCACCACCTCAACGCGGTCTAACTGCGCTGGCAATGGTTTGCGTTTAGGCGTTGCTTTTTCTTTCTTTACTGAAGGGGAGCTGATTAATAGCGCTTTATCGTGTTCATCAAGGAGCTCTTCGGCTTCATTGAAGAGCTCGCCTGCTCCGGGCATCTTTTCAGATTTCTTAGCGTATTCTTTGGCGAGTTTTGCGTTATAAGCTTGTAGCAGTTCGTGAATTTGCGCATCTTTTTCAGCTAATTCTTCATCTTTTTTAGCAACGACTTGTTGCAACTCAAGTAGCATGCGCTTGAGTTGTGCTGGGTCGTCAGGGAGTGCGTGAGCATCTAGTTTCATGCTCATAATTTAACAGCGTTTGACCTGTTTTTCTTGTTTGTAGCCCAAATAAAATCAGGCGTATGGCAATGATCTTTTACTGCTCATTAGATCATAGATTGATACCTTAGCGGCTCATGACCAAGCACATTATAACCCGACAATAACCAATCTAGTTGCGAAGCGCTGAGCTCAAATTCTTGTAGCTTAATTTTACAAGGCCATTTGAATTTTTGTTTTTCTAAACGCTTATACCACAATGCAAACCCCGTTCTGTCCCAGTAAACCAATTTGAGTTTATCTTTGGTTTTATTGCAGAACAAAAACAGTGCCCCTGAGTAAGCATCTCGTGCAATTTCGTTTTCAATGATAGCGACCAATCCATCGATAGATTTTCTAAAATCGACCGGATCGCGGTATAAAAAAAT
>NZ_AUXT01000016.1 GCF_001625595.1 Pseudoalteromonas luteoviolacea NCIMB 1942 | reverse complement strand
TAAAATTCCACCGAAAACGCCGTTGGGCAAAGCCATCAATTACGCAATCAATCAGTTTGAGAAATTCAGGCGTTATCTAGAAGATGGCAGGCTCAGTATTGACAACAACCGCGCCGAGCGGGCAATAAAACCGTTCGTTATAGGGCGCAAAAACTGGCTGTTCTCAAACACCTGTAGTGGTGCACATGCCAGTGCCATACTCTATAGCCTTGTTGAAACGGCAAAAGCCAATGACCTTGTAGTGCACGATTATATAGCAACTTGTTTGCAGCACCTTGCCGAGCAACCTAATAACCTAGAGCCATTGTTACCTTGGAACATTAAACAAGACTAGGTGTAGTTAGCTAGACGCTTACGGAGAAGGGAGCAAGTTTCACAGTTACGAACCTTTTCTAATTGAATCGTAAATCTCTCAGCATTTGTTAAAACTACTCATTTCACCTTGCGCAAAGCAAATGAACTCGCTTCGCTCACGGTCATTAACACTTGGCACTGAAAAGCTGGGTCCCTTCGCGCATCCATACGCTCACCTGTTCGAACTGCGAAGCGTTGCTTCGGTCTCTCATCGCCCTTGCGCAAAGATAATGTCGGCGCTGTGCGCTTTGTCATTAGGCTGGTGCTCCTTACTTACGCAAAAGACAAGTACTTGCTATCGTTAATCCCTTAAAATAAAAACGAACTTGTTTGTATGCTAATTATACAAAAATGGCCGTTTCAGTACGGTTTTTATTCGAAAGGTGTATTTTTGTGATTTTTCTTAAAAAATTGCTTGCACTAATTTGGGAACTCCCTATAATGCGCTCCCACTGACACGGCGGGATGCAACGAAAAACGCAAACCAAAGTGAAGGGTAAAGTTAAATTGAAAGGTTGATTTAAAAAATTAAATTTTCTAGTTGACTTT
>NZ_AUXT01000015.1 GCF_001625595.1 Pseudoalteromonas luteoviolacea NCIMB 1942 | reverse complement strand
TTTGAGAAATTCAGGCGTTATCTAGAAGATGGCAGGCTCAGTATTGACAACAACCGCGCCGAGCGGGCAATAAAACCGTTCGTTATAGGGCGCAAAAACTGGCTGTTCTCAAACACCTGTAATGGTGCACATGCCAGTGCCATACTCTATAGCCTTGTTGAAACGGCAAAAGCCAATGACCTTGTAGTGCACGATTATATAGCAACTTGTTTGCAGCACCTTGCCGAGCAACCTAATAACCTAGAGCCATTGTTACCTTGGAACATTAAACAAGACTAGGTGTAGTTAGCTAGACGCTTAC
>NZ_AUXT01000014.1 GCF_001625595.1 Pseudoalteromonas luteoviolacea NCIMB 1942 | reverse complement strand
CTCTAAATGGATGTAAAACTGTTGCGAACTAACACACGGCAGCGTTGTTGCCATTGATGGCAAAAGGCTAAAAGGTTCATTTAAACAATCCGATAGACAAGATGCTATCCATATAGTTAGTGCCTTTGCCTGTGAAAATGGTGTGACTTTGGGGCATTGTAAGACAGATGCGAAATCCAATGAAATAACAGCCATCCCTGAATTACTACAACTGCTTGAGTTAAAAGGCTGTTTGGTCATCATAGATGCGATGGGATGCCAAAAAGAGATTGCACAGAAAACTCTGGAAAAAGAAGCAGACTATTTACTGGCATTAAAAGCTAATCAGGGCGGTTTATTTGAGCAAGTTAAGCAACTTCTATTACCTGAAGTGACACGGAGAATACAGTCAGGTACCTTGTTGAGCGAAGTTGATTATCAACGAGGGCGTGAAGAATTTAGAGCTGCCGTGGTGTCTCATGATATGGCTCAACTTCCAGAAACCCACAGTTGACCCAACCTCCAGACTGCTGGAGTTATTGTATCCTATCGAAAACCAGATAATCGAGCGAGGTGAGTTAACCTACCGCTACTACATTAGTTCAATGAAGATAAGTGCCGAAAGGTTAGCGCAAGCCACACGGGCTCACTGGCGTATCGACAATAGCCTTCATTGGTGTTTAGATGTCGCGATGAATGAGGATGGTCGTCGTATACGCCGAGACGGTGCGCCAGAAGTATTAGCTGATGTAAGACATATAGCTCTGAATTTATTGAGAAAAGAAACAGCTTTTAAGAAAGGTGGACGCGCTAAGCACTTAAAGGCCGCTAGTAATGAGAGCTATCTAGAAAAGGTACTAAATAGCAAGTGATTTTTCATGCTCTTACCCTGGGTAACCGCCTAAAGAACCCCCAGAATTAGCCTATATATCAAAGAATTAGAAACATTAAAAATTTGGAGAGTGAGGGAACATTCATGGTGTTTTGTGATCTTATGGATCGCCAAAAACAACCGAACTAAACACCATGAATGTCTTTACAATTTTGCACAATACGCTCCGCGTTGCCAGCAATGCACAAAGCCAGATTTAATACTTTATTCGCTTCTGTGAAGTCTCTTTTGCGTTGTCAGCAATGCACATTGACTTCTATCGGTCGCAATCTAGATTCAAAAAAAACTGAAAAACATGATATTAAACGCATCGACCGTTTATTCAGCAACCATGAGCGGTTGCGTAGATCAACATCTGTTTATGTCAGCTTGAGCCGCTTTGTTGTCACTGAAAAGCATTCCGTCATTCTGGTTGACTGGAGCCATGCGGATACACAGACCAAGCGCTGTATTCTGCGAGTCAACATTGTCAGTGAGGCCGCGCTCTGACCCTTTATCAGAAAAGCACGTTCAGTTTTCAGTATCCTTGCTCAAAAGTACAAAAACACTGCTTAAAAATGCTCAAGCTGCTCTTACCGAGTTATTGTCGGCCCGTGATTGTGATGGACACTGGTTTTAAAGTCCCTTGGCTCAAAGCCGTAAAAAGCAATAGCTGGTATTATATCAGCCGAGTTCGTGGTACTACGCATCTGAAAAGGGAACATAGCGACGGCTTTATCTCATGCCAGTCACGATTCAAAAATAATCGACGTAATAGCCATTACCTTGGCGCGTCCGAACTGGCCAAGCGATATCAATACCACGATATCATCCAACTTTTGCAAAATAAGTCATCTCTGTAACGCCTGTAAAGGCAAAGAATACAGCCCGATAGAAATCGGGCTTTGCTATTAGTTAACCATAAGCCCGCGCTTTTTGGTATGCGCTACGCGCTTGCATAGCTTCTAAATAACGTGAAATATGTGGTCTATTTTCAAAAAGGTTGGCATTTAGCGCGATTTCCAATGAAATAGTCATCATGATGTCAGCAGCACTGAACTGCTCGCCAGCAAAGTATCGTTGTTTTGACAACGTTGCCTCGATAAATGATAAGTCTAAATTAAGCTCTTTTGCGATATAACCATCCATAGCTTGCGAGCCATCCCGCGGTTCCATTTGCATCAATAAGCTGGCAATCACAGGCAGCGCCAATGACCCTTCTGCAAAATGTAACCATTCAATATATTGGTAGTATGCTTGAGTTCCTTTTTCAGGGCGCAGATGGCTTTGTTTGGCTTGATCTAGGATGTACTCCACAATAGCACCTGACTCGCAAATTTTAAGGCCATTATGTTCAATAATGGGAGCCTTATTCAATGGGTGTGTCTGACCTAGACTAGCTGGTGCAAGACGGGTATGTTCATCACGCTGATAATGCTCAACTTCATATTCCATTTGTAGCTCTTCGAGCAGCCAGATTATCCGGGTGGAGCGAGATTGGTTTAAATGGTGTACTTTGATCATGACTTTGCCCCAAAATCTAATTGCTCAGGGCCAACTCGCACGATTAACTTTCCAAAGTTCTTACCTTGTAACAATCCTATAAACGCAGTTATCGCCTGCTCAAGCCCAGTGACCTTGTCTTCTTTGTATTTGATTTGACCGGATATTAGCCAAGGTACCATAGCATCTTGAAACTCTTTATAACGGTGGCCGTAATCATCAAACACGATAAAACCCTGCATTTTAATTCTTTTGACTAACATATTACCCATTAATAAACCAATTCGATCAGGACCCACTGGTAGCTCTGTCGCATTATACTGGGATATAAGGCCGCACAGGGGAACTCGTGCCTTGGTATTCAATAACGGTAATACCGCGTCAAAGACTTTACCACCGACATTTTCATAGTAAATATCAATGCCATCGGGGCAAGCTTGTGCGAGCTGTTCATCTAAATTTGCAGAGCGATGATCAATACAAGCATCAAAGCCAAGCTCATTAACTGCGTAATCGCACTTTTCTTGACCACCTGCGATACCCACTACCCTACATCCTTTAAGCTTAGCTATCTGACCAACTAAACTGCCTACAGCGCCAGTCGCAGCCGCCACGACTAATGTCTCACCAACCTGAGGTTCACCAATATCAAGCAAGCCCATGTAAGCCGTCAGACCTGGCATACCCAACACACCTAAACCATACGATGGATTTTGCATCGTTTTATCAAGCTTTATAACACCAACGCCATCGGACACGCTGTAATCTTGCCAGCCACCAAATGCGACAACCAAATCGCCTTGTTCAAAGTCACCATGGTTTGAAACTTCAACTCGGCAGATACTGCCTCCTACCATCACCTCCCCAATTCCAACTGGTTCGGCATATGACTTGGCATCACTCATACGGCCACGCATATACGGGTCTAACGATAGGTAGAGTGTTCTTAGCAACATTTCGCCGTTAGCAGGGGTTGGTACGGGCGACTCCAACAGCTTAAAATCATTTGGCATTGGTGCACCATTTGGACGTGCAGCCAGAGTAATCTGACGATTAACATGGGTACTTTGATTCATTATTAAACCTTTATTCCTTTTCGCTCTAAAGTCTTTATTACTTAGCTAGTTGCTTTACTAACGCCTCACCTACTGCGTGCGCACTCGCAGGGTTTTGACCTGTAATAACTCGTTCATCCACAATCACCAGCTCATTCCATGGCTGTACCTTGCTGTATTTGGCCGCTTTTCTTGCCAAGGCCTCTTCTAATAAGAATGGAATGTCGTTGATGGTGCCAAAGTCAACTTCTTCTTCTCGCGTGAATGCTGTCACTGATTTACTCGCAAGCAAAGGTTCGCCTGAACTTAGCGTAATTGATAGCAATGCTGCTGGGCCATGACATACCGCAGAGATAATACCGCCTGATTCATAGTGCTGCGCTGCCAGTGTGCCAACCTCTTCATTGCTTGCCAAATCTGACAGCAAGCCAAAACCGCCAGGATAAAAAATAGCGTCATACTCTTCCATATTTACTTGCGAAAGCGGTACTGTGTTGTTGACCTGTGTTTGGAAAGATTCATCGCCCAATATCTGATTGTTTACTGCATCTTCGGCGATATCGGTCCCGTACAGTGGCGCTTTTCCTCCATTAATAGAGGCAATATCAAACGCGATATTATGTTCATTTAACACCTGTACTACGTGTGTCAGCTCAGGCGCATAGGTACCATTTGCTTGATCTATGTCACCTAACGTTGCGTGATTTGTAACGGGGATAAGTACTTTTTTCATGATCAATACCTTAAGTAAATGTTGTCTTTTCGGTTGTATTATTCAACTCTATATTGTTACCGTATGAATTATAATTATCTAAATCTGTGAATCTCTTTTGCTATTTGGCAATAATAGGCGTTAAATGTTGGCACGCACGATGTCGCCTTTAGATAGATTGTAGAGGAACTATATGGATAGCTTTGATGGTATTTTTGAATTTGTTGCAGTTGCAGAGAGCGGCGGGTTTTCGGCTGCAGCTAAAAAGCTTGGCTGCTCTACTAGCCATATTAGTCGACAAGTCGCACGCTTGGAAAATCGCACTGGCAGTATTTTGCTTGCTCGAACCACACGGCAAATTAACCTCACTGAAAATGGCGCTTTTTACTATCAGCAATGCAAACAACTCGTTGCTGGGTTACAACAGGCCAACGAACAGTTAAACCAGCAACAGTTTAATCTAAGTGGCACGCTCAGAGTCAGTGCTGCTGGCGCATTTGCTGAACGTTATGTCGCGCCAGCATTGATGGCTTTTGCCAAACAACATCCAGAATTAAATATTGAAATAGACTTCAATAGTCGCATGGTTAACTTTGTTGAAGATGGTATCGATTTCGCGATTCGTTATGGTGAGCTCAACGACTCTAATTTAATCGCTCGCAGACTAATTAGCCGCTCAATGATGGTGGTTGCCGCCCCAAGTTACCTCGCTGCACATGGCATGCCCAACCACCCAAATCAACTTAAAAGTCATCGCTGTATTGTTGCAAATAATGATCACTGGACATTTAATATTGACGGCACTAAGCAAAGTATTAAAGTAACCAGTCATTGGCGCAGCAACAACGCCAATGTCGTACTAGAAGCTTGCGAGCAAGGCCTCGGCATTGCTTACATGCCGCAAAGTACTTTTACTGACTCACTCGAACAAAAAACCTTAGTGCCAATTTTAGAACCCTATTGCATAAGTGGTGCAACTAGCTGGATTGTTTATCAAAATAAACAATTTATGCCTTTGCGTGCTAGGCTTGCTATTGATTTTTTACTGGCTCAATTTGCTGATTGGAAATAACGTCTCTGCAAAGTAAGTCTTTTCAAGTGGGTTCAATTCAATGAACCCATTACTACGGCTTAACTTGAGCACTCATCTGAACGACTATCCAGCCACTGCAAAGGAATGTGCCATAGTTTTTGAGATTTTCGGCTAAAAAATTTCATATGACCAATTTCTTTTAGACCATGCTCTTTCGGGTCTAGAGTCAATGTCTGCACTTTTATATTGGGACTGACCGACATCATGTCTCTGACATTTTTGTCATTTGCAATAAAATCATCCACCGCATTCACCCACATAGCGGGTAAAGTCAGCTCTTCAAAATAGTGCTTATCAATGGTCTTGCCAAATGCGGTTTTAACATAGCCACCACCATTGCACCATGTTCGCCATTGGTGACCTACAGCTGCGGGTAGTGGCTCACCCATACCAAACCACTGTGACTTGGTATGACCAAACAATAAATTGGAAAATGGAATAAACATGTTCATAAAAAAGTGAGACTTAAATTGATCCCGTACTTTCATATTCAACAACCGACCAGAGGAACTGGCAAAATTAAACATGGATGTCAGTTTTTTAGCATTGGAGGCAAGGCCGATTAACTGACCACCAGCACTGTGACCTATTAAATGATAGTTTGAATCTGGAAACTCGTTAATTAACGCCGCAATGGCAGCTGGCTGATCAAGTTGCCCCCAGCTCCGTTAAATCCGAGAAAATAAATACTTACACAGCAATTGGGTTTGCTGCACTTGGATTTTGTAGTCATTTTTTACGCACCGAAATGAGCATCGATTGGGCGCCACATCCCTGCGCTGCAACCGCTTCGATAGCTATGTTCTGGTTGCTTATCAAGCTCCCCTCAGCAGAAACTGTGGTAGAGGAAAACTAGAAATGCCTGAGCTAGAACCCATTATTCATGCACCCAACAGGTTGCGAATTTACGCAATGTTGACAACCAATGCCGAGCTAGATTTTAGGCTCCTTAGAGAGCAGCTTGATGTAAGCGACTCTGTACTTTCTAAACAACTCAAAGCTTTGGAAGACGCCAATTACATTGAAGCGAAAAAGCGCAGTTACAACGCTCGCCCACGTACTTGGGTGTCATTGACAGACCTATCTTGACAGACCTAGGTCAATTAGCATTTAACAATCATGTTGCGGCGCTAAAAAGTATTATCAATAGTGATTAGATCAAGGTGAAAATGCGCCACACCTTTTTTACATTCAGTGGCGCATAGCTTTACTAATTATTAAAAGCTCATATTTACCGGTGTAGTTGGCATTGAACCTGCCGCATCATCCCAACACTTTACTTCACCATTGGCAATCAACGCGCATGATTTTCCATCGGCATTCGAGATTTGTATCGCATCTGCGATCCCGCTCACTGTGTAGTCACCGTCACCATACGCTGAACACTTTATAGTGCCATCGTACATCACCGCACATACTCTCGACGTCGGTTCATTTCCACCGATTATGGCTACGCGCTGCGCACCTTTTAGATAAGCAAACTCAATGGGCGCTAGGTGCTGTGCACCATTAATGAACCCCCAACACATTAGCTTATTTTCGCTTGGCTCTGAACCTGCGTCAATGGCACACGCAACAACATCACTGCTGACCAAGTCTACGACATTGCTAATTCCTGAAATCGTAGAAATTTCATTTTTCATGCTACGAGATCCACTTAAGATGGTTTTACCTAAGCACTTTACCTCACCTGTATTCATGGCAGCACAGATATGCCCGAAACCTAACGGATTACCAACCGCAATTTGTTTCACGTTCTCAAGTTTAGAACTGACAATATTTTGAGGATCACTGCCAATCCAGCTATTTCTGTTGTTTAGAATCGGAAATGAACCCCAACATTTAATAACACCTCGCTCGGTACTTTCTACATTGTTAAGCGTAATTTCAGCGCTGTCTTGTACTGCACACGTGAAATTATCGGTTGCTGCTAGTTGAATCGCATTCGTAACCGAGTTAGTTAGTACCGGTGTCGAAGAATCTGTTGAGCTACCATTACCCAGCTGTTTGTGATCATTTCGACCCCAACATTGCACTGAGCGATCCGCCAAAATGGCGCAACTATGGTAATTGCCTGCTGCAATTTGCGAAGCATTACTCAGCGAACCTGCTGACACTGGCGTACTTGAGTCATTCCCTGTACCATCACCAAGTTGCCCGTAGGTGTTGGTACCCCAACATTTTACTGACCCATTTGCTTGTACAAAACACGTATGCTCTTGACCCGCAGCTAAAGTGGTATCTCTTTTAACCTTAAAACCCGATGTGCCCGTACCTGCTGTTGCATCATTGGTCGTCACATTCAACTCACACGAGTTTGAAGTCAGGGCAGAATCATAATTCCAAGACATGCACTTATTATCATCTTCACATTGCTGCATACATGCTAATTCAGAGGTCACAGAAAGTGTCTTATATGAATTACCAACACGTTGTTGATTGCTAGCTACTGGGCTTAAAGTCAAAGTCTTTTCTTTAACACCTGAGGTACAAACGTTGCAGGTTGTTGGCGCGTTACCTGAGCTCTTCAGCCAGCACCGTGGGGTTGGGCCCTGAATACCTGCATCAACATAAGTCCAAGCACCGCATAAGCCATCTTCTTGACACATTGCTTTGCACACTGATGCCTGATCGCCCGCATTCAATGCCACATTGTGATACTCATTCCCAAGCCTATCAGTTTCAGACTCTTCAGAACCCATATGCTCATTAGTCGGGGCTAATTTATACCCCGATGTGCAACTTGAACAAGGTTGATTGATATTGGTCGCACTTTTTAGCCAGCACATGCCGTTAGTATGTTGAACACCAGGGTCAACATAAGTCCATGAGCGACAACGGTTATCATTTTTACAAGCAGCCGAACAAACACTTTGATCGTTTTGTTCTACCGCAAAGTTCAGATACTCTCGACCATATCTGTCCATATCAACTTCTGTATCACTCATGCTATTAGAAGCTACATTTACATTTGTGACCACCTTATAACCTGAGGAACAATGGGCACAAGGAGCAGGTGTATTTTCAGATTTTTTTAACCAGCACATCCCATTGGTGTGTTGCACGCCTGGGTCAACATAGGTCCATGAACGACAAATGCCATCATTTTCACATGCTGCTTTACAAACATTTAGATCATTCAGTTCCACAACGAAGCTTCGATATTCTCCACCAAACCTATCTTTACCCTCTTCCTCCGCACTCATTGAGCTTGCTATTGTATAGCAAGGCAATATCACGCTTATCAGTAGAAGCAAAAACCTCAATTGACTATTCATACTTTATCCTTCCGAATGATTACATTTATTGCGTTTTTCAAACCTAACTCTCGAAACCAAGCTTGAATAGTGTGTTTTTATCAATATAAAAGCATCAAGTAAATTACAATTAATTACACTTAAAATGTTAAAAGCGTAAATAACAAGATAAGACAGCCTTAAATCAGAAAAAATGTGAATACAATTAATTAAGAGAGAAAAGTTCATTACAATAAACACAACAGATAAGCCTTTACACGTAACAACTCACGCTCCGTACTTGTCTGATTAAGTTTTATTTAAAACTGGCAGAGGAAGTAGCCAATTACATTGGCTACTTAGGGCTGATTAAATATCTAAAATAACCGCCAAACGCTTTTTAATAAGCGGATTATTTTGTTCATGGTAAAGCGCTTGCAACCTATCAAGATTGCTATCAGACAGCTTATAATTCGCTTGTTGATATACCCGAGTAAAAGTGTCTATTGTGGTGATATGTGGCGCTTGTACTAAGCTGAAAATCACTTGATCTTGATACTCAGCTTTATGCGACAAGAACTTAATCGTGTTATTGCGTACCTGAGTGTCACTATGATGTAAGTATTTGGGCAGCTTTTCGACCAGTTCAGGGTTTTTGCTATTAGTAATTGCCAGAATCGCAGTGGGTAATTGAGCTGGATCAGAGAGCTTTGTATTTAAAAAGCCCGCAACCTGTTGAGACTGCATTGGTGAAAACCGATTCATGGTGCCGATGCTAAGCAGGGCCATATTCGACAGTGGTGTGTTTTCTCCGTTATCTGCCACAGTTTGTAAGCTCGAAAACGCAATATTTGTGGCATTTTCAAATCGCCCGAAGGCCATAACTATTTTTTGTAGCACTTGCTGACCAAGTTCTTCATCACTCATCAGGTCAGACAGCATTTGTTCTGCTTGCGGGGTTTGAGCTTTTTGTAACGCGTAAATCAATGCCGAGTTTAGTCTTACATGATTCATCAATAACGACTTAATATCACTTTGGTCTTGATTGGCCAGCAAGTATTTACCCAACTGCGCGGCAAGGTCCGCATCCAAAGACGATTTGAGCTCAGTTAAATGAGAAAGCAAATTTTCGTCTGTGATGTCATAGACTTGTTCGGCCTTTGATTTAATTGTGGAAACTTTCGCATTTTGGTTACTGTTCCAGCCAACATAATCAAATTTTGAAAAGTCGATAGGCCTTACAAAAACCGATTGTACGACATCATAATGTTGCTCATCTTGCTGCCAAACCTGTTGATTATGATAGTTAAGCTCGCGAATACCGACCAAAATAGAACCGTTGTCACTGAGCGTTAGCTGCCACTGCTCTTCTTCTTCTCGCTCTGGGTTGGATGCTGTGTTTATTCTCGAGCGACTTACCGCGTTATCTTTCTGGGTATATCGATAAGTTTTCACCCCTTGCGCATCTTCAAATGTCAAAGAAGCGCTAAGCGAATAGCTCATCAAGTCCAGCACCTTAGGTAATACAGATAACGTGTGTTGCGCATTTAACCCGAGTAAATTTAACTTGGTAAACCGACCATCATCGTAGGTCATGTAAAATGGCAACTGAGAAGGCATTTTTTGTGCTTTGTTGTCTGACGTGAACTGTATATTCGTGAGCACCGCCACCAAATCTGATGCACCCTCATGCTTTGGCTTAAAATACATCTGCCAGCTGAGGTCTGAAAATGTAATTGCGGTGCCTTTCTCACTTAAAACCGCTGAATGAATCTCAACCTGATAACCATATTCTTGGTTATCTTTATGTATTCGTTGTAATGTTTTAGGGGCTGTGTATGTCACTTGCACCTTGGGCTTACTATCTGAATTCTTTAATACCAAAACTGCGCTAACAGCAATTACAAATATCGCAATAATCGTTATCTTTTTCATGTTCTTATCTCAAAGTGGTGGCTTAGCCCACCACAGTCAAATATTAAAGCGCTTCCCAAACAGGGCTTGCGTATTCGTATAGCACAGTTTCACGCGTGTAAAGTGGATCCCACTTCATTACATCAACATTAAACTGCAACAAGCCCCAAAGCTTTTTGCAATAGGCTTGGATTTTTCCATCTCCACCAGTTAGCTTTGTGCTCACTTTAAGCTCTAAGAAGCCTTATTCTATAACCTGCTCATCTTGAACTACACGACGAATACCGGCTTCAACATACCCTTTGCCTTTTACTTTCAATAGGTTCAGCTTGCCTTTCACGCCGGCTTCAGAAATACCATGACCAAAATTGCCATAGGCTGAGCTTGATACTAAGCCACTCACATACGGCTCAACAGCTGCGTATAAATAGTCTGGGCGTCTTACACCATCTACTTCAAATGGCTCTTCATTACCATGTCCACCAACAACACCACCTACCGTAAACTCAGCACCTGCTTCAATTCCCGCACCAAACTTAACGCCTACTTTCAGTAAACCAAGTGGGTCAAGTGGCAACTCAACTTTTGGCTTAATTACTTCAGGGATTAAATCAAAGTAATACTCAACAGGGTAAGTAATTGACGCATTCAAAAGATCGTCACAATTAGGCTTAAAGCTCGCTACCGTGTCATCACCAACTGTAAAGTTAAAGCTCATGCCCTGCGTCCAATCTAGTTTGCTTGGGTTAAACGCAAATTCCCATTCACCAATCGACATTTTTGAAATTACGATTGTGTAATTTCAGCCAATTCTCAGCTTGATAAAAGCCCTGAGTTGCACCGTTTTCAACTTGATCAACATACATCCACCCCTGTTGATCGCGATACTGATGAGACTGCCCAATAACGTCATTTTTTTGAATTGAACGCACATTGCGCTCAACATAACCTGGATCTTTATATAGATATGCATCAGCGGCTGGTGACAATGTGATAGCAGAGATGACGCCAAGTATTGCAGCGTAATTTAATTTCATGGTTTTCCTCATGTTTTTGAGTTATTAAATTTATAAATGTTGCGCAACACTTATAAATTAACCCTAAAATTTTACATAACGCTTTCATTTTTACCTTTATTGGTTAATTAAATAACGTTCCTCTAATACACATCTCAGATTTTAAGATTAAAAACAACCATTAAAAACTCATTGATTTAATTAAAATATCAATTAGAGCATAGAGTTATGATGAAATATTTCGGCGATTTTGAGATACCAAAGCCTGAAACTATATAATTGTGAAATTTTTAATTAATTTTGATGTAAAGCTGGTATTTGAGCTCAACAACAGACGATGGCTAAATAATGAGCATGAGTAAGGTCGTGAGATGGACTGCAGCAATTGACTCGATGGAGATAGCCGTCTATCAAGACGCACTATACAAACACGCTACAAGTCATTACTTTATAAAATAAATTATTAATTCGTCGGCGCCACCTGTTACTTAACTTAAATGATTGCGCTGTACCTGCTTTACCAATACTATATTGATACTTTATAACATAACAAACGGTATTCTAGTGTCTAAGCAGTATCTAGCTCTTATTATCTCTTCTCTCCTTGTCCCTAATTTTGTTTTTGCCAACGAGCAAAATAAAGAAATTGAAACCATTCAGGTGATTGAAAAACGTCTTCCTTATCGCGGAAATGTCTCTATAAATGATTTACCGCAATCAGTCTCAGTCGTTTCTAGCGATTTACTCAACGATATTGGTGTGAAAGACTTTCAAAACGCGGTGAGCTTGGTTAGCTCTATTTCACGACAAAATAACTTTGGCGGCCTTTGGGAAAGCTTTGCAATTCGAGGCTTCGCTGGTGATGAAAACCTACCATCTGCCTATTTAATTAACGGGTTCAGCGCTGGTAGAGGCTATAGCGGCTTGCGCGATACTTCTAACATTCAGTCTATTGAAGTTTTGAAAGGCCCGGGGTCTGCACTTTATGGTCGCAGTGAACCCGGAGGCACAGTCAATATCATCACTAAAAAACCTCAGTTTGAACAAAGCGGTTATATCGCCCTAACTGCGGGTGAATTTGCCCAGCGTCGAGTCGAAGCAGATTACACTAATGGCCTCACTAACTCTGTGGCATTTCGCATTAATGGCGCCTATGAAAAAGCCAATAGTTACAGAGATACCATCAACTCTGAAAAGCTCGCATTAACTCCGTCCTTTACTTTTAATGTCTCTGACTCGACACAGATTAACTATGAGCTTGAATATGTCGAACAAGAGATCCCGTTTGATCGCGGCATCCCCGTCATTCCGGGACTTGAATTGCCTCTCGAGCGTTTTTTAGGCGAGCCAAGTGATGGCCCAATTAAAGTAGAAGCGACAGGTCACCAGTTTGAAGTATCACACCAATTGAATAGCACTTGGATGTTCAATGCAGGTATGGGCTACCGTACCTCTTCACTAACCGGACTCTCATCAGATACCGAGCTTTCACCTGGACGCCAGCTATTGTACATAGATGGAAAAACACTGAATCGACAACGTCGTTACCGTGATTATGATGCGACAGATTTATCGGCACGACTTGAACTCAGTGGCGATGTACAGCTGTTTGACCTCACCCACAACCTGCTCATTGGTGCCGATATTTATGACTATGAGTTGGACTTTGAACAACAACGTTACCGCGTAGCTTGGGGTAAGGGTGATACAACCTACAGTGTTAATGTTTTCAACCCTGTATATGGGCAAGCAAAACCAGCAGTGAGCCCTACTATTCACAACCTCGAAGAGCAACAAGCTTGGGGCGTATACCTGCAAGATCAAATTGATGTCACTGATGCGTTACAACTACTTATTGGCGCGCGCATTGATAAGTTTGAACAAACGGTAACCAATCAACTTAAACAAACGGCCAGTGAACAATCACAAACGGAGTTTAATCCTCGTGCTGGCGTTGTGTATCGCATCAATAAGCAGCTGAATTGGTATTCAAGCTATTCAGAAGGGTTTAGACCTAACGCGGGAGCTGATTTCCAAGGTAACACTTTCGAGCCGGAAAAGAGTAAATCGCTAGAAACGGGTATAAAGCTCACAACAGCAAACGATACCGTGCGTATAAATGCCGCACTTTTCAAAGCTGAAAAGTCTAACATTCTGACGGTAGACCCCGTCAACGAAGGTTTCTCAGCGGCGCTTGGTAAAGCACAAAGTAAGGGTGTCGAGCTCGACTTAGCTTGGGATATAAGTAATCAAACCGAACTTTCTGTCAGCTATGCGTATACCAAAGCCGAAACAGCCAACGATATGGTAAACCTCGATTGGGGTGTGCAATTACCCGCAGGCAGTCAGTTGATTAATATTCCTGAGCACAGTGCCAATGTCATCTTGCGCCACAACCGTGAGCTAGTCGGTTACCCTGTCGACTTTGGTGCTCACGTTCAATATGTCGGCACGCGTTTAGGTGAAACCATCAACCCAGACTATACCCTGCCAGCATACACACTGGTAAATCTGTTTTTCAATGTTGAACTGACACAAGATCTTGGTCTGCAATTGAAGTTAGATAACGCATTTGACGAGCGCTACTACGCAAACTCCTATTCTCATATGTGGACGATGCCGGGTCAGCCATCAAAGTATAGCGCAACGCTTAAATATCAATTCTAATCACTAGGAATGGCCTGCTTGCAGGCCTTTTAAACTATGAATGAGACAACTATAAAAAAACGCATCGACTCCATCGATATGCTTCGGGGGTTGGTCATTTTAATCATGCTCGTCGACCATGCGCGTGAAAAGTTCTATTTGCACAAAAACGTCGCTGATCCGATGAATATTGATAGTACCGATCCCGACCTATTTTTCACACGGTTACTCGCTCATTTTTGTGCACCAATTTTTGTCTTTTTAACTGGCTTATCTGCGTGGTTGTACGCCCATCCAGCCAATAAAGCACCGCGCAGTGCACAGAGCTTTTTACTTAAACGCGGCTTATTTTTGATTTTAATTGAGGTCACACTCGTTAATTTTTCGTGGTTTGCAGCATATACCACCCTCTACTTACAGGTAATTTGGGCCATTGGCGTGAGCATGATTGCATTAGCCGCGCTCCTTTACTTACCCCGCTTATGGATAGCAGCCATCGGATTAACCATTGTATTTGGCCACAACGCGCTTGGTTTTATTGAGTTTGCGCCTCATGAAACGGGTTACACATTGTGGACTATCCTACATGACAGAGCATTTTTAGTCAGCGAAGGCGCATTAAAGATAAGAGCATCATATCCTGTGTTGCCTTGGATAGGCGTGATTGCCGTAGGCTATGCAGCAGGACCGCTATTCAGCCAAAAAGTAGACGAAGTAACACGACGTAAAACCTTAGTAATGGGTGGCACGGCGTGCCTTGTTGTACTGGTACTACTCAGAGCCTTTAACATTTATGGCGAGTCACAGCCTTGGCAAATGTATGATGAGTCTATTCGCAGTATGATGTCATTTTTGAACTTTACCAAATACCCGCCATCGCTGATGTTTTTGCTCTTTACACTTGGTATCGGTGCGTTTGTATTAGCTTATCTCGAGACCGCAAAGAATAAAATGTGTGACGTACTTAAAACCTTTGGTTCTGTGCCGATGTTTTTCTACATCTTGCATTTATACGTGCTGCTCATAACGTACTTTGTGCTGTCAAAAGTCATTGGTGCAACAACCGTAATTGGCCCTAACGACTACCCTTACTTGGGTTTTCCAAATGTCTGGTTAGTATGGCTAGCAGCAATTGTGCTTGCAACTCTACTCTATTGGCCATGTAAAAAGTTTTCTCAGTTTAAGCATTCAAGTCAGTCTGCTTGGGTGAAGTACTTTTAAGCATCACTATTTAGCCACCATCACTGAATGGTGGCATTTTCCGCTTAAATATGGGTATTAAACCACTTGCTCGCTTGCGCAATTGATTCATTGACCTGTGCATCTTGATCATAGAAATTAAATTGATGATAAGGCGACGCCAACTCAGTTTCCATCCAATGTAGTTTTTTATCTTCACTGGCAATATCAGCAACATAACGCTTTGTGGAAATTGCTTGCGTTGACACCCAACTTAATTATTAATTTACCACAGTACTAAACAAGTTTCTAAACAGGAACAAGCAACACTAAAAACAATATACGCTGCTTT
>NZ_AUXT01000013.1 GCF_001625595.1 Pseudoalteromonas luteoviolacea NCIMB 1942 | reverse complement strand
CGCCCGATAACTGGATCATAGTATCGTGCCTGCATATAACTTAGGTTGATGTCTTTATCGAACTTATGGCCCGTATAGCCCACATCATCTTTCGGCTCGTTTATTGTTTCACCAAACGGCCGATAGTGCTGACGACTTTCAGCCAATGTTTGTGGAGTAACGTCACCATATTTTGCAACGAGCTTTTTACCTAAGTAGATATAATTTGTGCCATTACCTGAGGCGCTGCCTTTTTCTCTGTATAGCAATGTACCGCCTTTACTGTACATTGAATACTCGGTATGACCATCACTATCAGTTTTCTGAACTCTGCGATTATGACCATCATACAAATAGGCATTACCTTTTGCTGACCTCATTTGATTCGCTAAATTATAGCTTAACTCAAAGCTACCATTATTCGTGACATTACCTCTGCTGTCGTAAGCGATACTGCCATATTTACCTGTAATACCGGCAACACTCGTTAAGCGGTTAGCCTCATCGTCATAGGTATAAGTTAAGCTGCGGTCTTTAGATGAATAGGTTTTAATGTTACCAATTGCATCATAAGTCATTGTAGAGTTGCCGATATCAGCCCCACCAGTGGTACTTATTAATCTATCTAAACCGTCATAGGTTAAGTTAGAAAGAGAGTAAGTACTTTGTACGCCATTTGTGATTGACATCACATTCATGTTGTTGTCGTAGGTATAGCTTAGATTGACAAGGTTAACACTGTTACGCGTATCTGAAATTGATGTAGGTAGCAGTGATGTAGGATGAAGTTCAGTCTTATGCACTACACCATTACCGTACGTAAATGAGTTTATCTGACCGTTAGGATAATAAACCGCATCTTTGGCAAATACTTGATGTTCAGTACTACCTAATTTGTAGATTGCTTGTGTCGCTTCACCAAAACCATTGGGCGCAAAATTAACATACGTACCGTCTGGGTAGGTGATAGATTTACGGTGTTGCAGCGCATTGTATTCATAATCAATACTTAGAGAACTATTGCCATCAATAAACAACAACTCATCTTCTAACAAGTTTTGATTATTGTAGTTGTAAACATGCTCAACATCACCCGATTTAATTGAAGTCAAATTACTATTATTGTCATAACTATAGGTAACATTAGGTGTTGAATCAGGGTAAGTAATCGACTTTAAACCACCTAAATTATCGTAGGATAGTACGGTACTGTTAGTCGGCTTTGTAGTAACACAGGCTGTGTTGCTTGCACCTTGCTTCTGCCAAATAACTTGACCTAACGCGTTATGTTTTAGCAGTGTGTTACCTACATCAGGGCGCTGGATTAAACAAAGTTGTTTGTTTGCGTCATACTTTCTGGTTTCTGTAACAGACTTATCATCACCTGATTGAGTAATGCTGTGAACTAGTCCAAAAACATCTACGTTCATGTCTGTGGTCACGCCCTCTGGCGATTCAATTTTTATTGCTATATCGTAACTCTGACTGCCAAATGCTTGATAAGTCGTCGTCGTAGAATCAGTTGTATTCGCTGTATTTTTGCCCGCGTCTGTGAAACGAATACGGTTACCACTCAAGTACTCATAAGTAACAAAGCCTAAACCACTTGTACTGACTTTTTCTTTTCTACCCAGTGCGTCGTAGACTGTCGTAACCCCCTTTGTTTCTGTCAGGCTGTCACTTAAGTGAGAAGTAAAAGTTGGTAAGTTTCTATAATCATAGGCAAAGTTCTGATATCGTGTGATGCTGTTTACTGTGTCTTTTAAAGTGGTCGACTTAAGACGCAGTAAGCTGTCATAGCTTTCAACCGTTTCAAAGCTTACATCATCGATACATGCTGCTCTGGAAGTATTTAAGGTACAACGCTTGATGGTGCGTGTATTTTTCGTATCATCCCAAACAAATTGCGTATCTTGCCAATTGCCAAAAGTACTGTCATTGGCTAAGTCGATTGATGTTAATCGGCCTATTGAGTCATAAGTATAGTTTGTTTCTACGCCATTAAAGTCTGTTTCTTTGGTCACCCAACCGTTGTAATCCACCTCTCTGAGAAAAGTAATGTTGCTCGCAAGCTCAGGGCTTGGCTGGGTTATGTTTTGAGGTAATCCTCTTTTATAATTTGCAAGTTCAATGAATATATTGCCAGAGCCAGTGTTGCGTGCATAATTCATCTCTTTTCTTTTCAATTTACCGTCATCGTGATAGCTAACATAGGAATAGCTATGTAAGCCATTGATGTATTGTTTAAAGGGTAATAATTGATTATTGGCATTCGAAAAGCGACTGTAATCCCTCTTAGACACGGTGAAGTAGTGCGTATCATTGGATGAAACCTGTTTTTCAGTTGGTAAGTTTAACACCCAGTTGTCTGTGTCTGATGTATGCTTATATTTTACGTACTTCTTTTTTGTGTTAATCGTGTTTGAGTACACCGCTTTTTCAAACACATTGTAACTATTGAGTTCGCTAAACGTACTTGTATAAGTATCGTCATTTTGTATAATTTGTCGTTTTTCGGTCAGGACTTTTTCTCGCCCTAATCTAGTGTTGAATCCATTTCGGGCAATAGATCCACCAAAATAATGTCCTTTTACATGGTAAGTTTTTTGTACACTCAAACGATTTCCAGCCGCATCAAAGTGCTCAATGGCCTCAAGCTGCCCTTCTTTAAAGGAACTTGCGTTTCTATTAAAGTAATATTTTTCAACTGAATTGTTAGGGTTGACCACCGTTGTTCTAGCATGCAGTAGTCTATTGATGTTTTCAGGGATATCTCCCTGTAGCAGGTAATGATGGTTGTATTTAGCTGGATCTTCTGATTCCCGCCTTATTGTACCTAAAGTTGCTGAGTAGTCGTAGGTCCAAGTATATTTGTTCGTACCATTATATGTGATTTCTTTTTTCTCCAGTGCGTAAAAGTTTGTACATGAACTGGGTAAACCTTCGTATTCATAAACTGATTTAAGCAGAAGTCGCGTTGCATTTGCTTTGTATATTTCGAACTGTCCAAACTGATACTCTATTTTTGCGCCGTCAGGGTGTATAACACTCATTACGTCAGTATCAGTTAGCATGGGTGGACATGCTTCATCATCATATTGTGGATTTATGTCACCTTTAACTTGACTTAGGTTGTATACCCATTTTTTATTGTCGGGCTGTATGACCTCATAAGCACCCGTTGACTTTTTCTCATACAGCCAACTCCTATTTCCCGCAGTCACCTTAACCTGCCCAGCCACTGGGTATGTCACTTTGATTGACCGCCCATCACTACCGCTTATTTCCTTTAACAAGCCAGAAGCATGGTATGTGTAGTCGACGCTGTTCCCGAATCTATCCTCGACTTTTGATACCAGCATTTGATGTAAGCGTTTAAAGTAGGTCTTGTTAATCAACTTAATCTCGCGGGTATGCCTGTTTCTAATGGATTTTTTTAAATAGCGATTGAAGTAATATTTATTGCCAGTGGGCGAGACAGCTAAGAAGCCTTCTTTGTCATTTTCTTTATAGCACTTTATCCTCCAGCCTTCTTTTGTGACGTATTTATATTCATCATCAACGAGTACCTCATTGTTGTAAGCCAAAGTAGAACTGACTTGTCCTGGGACTATCAACTTTAAGCCCGAGGTATAAAACTCCGCATCTACTATTGCATATACGTATTTATCTTTAACATTTGAATAGTATCGATAAATCAAAACACCTGGGTCTTGTTTCCCAGAGCAATACTTAACACTTCCATTTCGCCAAGCCTCGGGTTCTTCCCCATCTGGTAACATATACTCCATTCTAGGAAAATCCTGTACCCAACCATAAAAGTCTGGTTGATAGATGTCGTATCGTGTTCGATATGCCACTTCCAAATCGAAATTCCCCGGCAAAAATGCATCTACTCTTTCAAAATGTACAGAGCCTGTGTTTAGGTCAATTTTTTCATTGGCCAGATTAACCGTATGAGGCGATATGTAATAAGTGGGCCGCCCTTTTTTTAAGAAGTGATTTGCGAGGTTCTCTTCACTAAAAGAGTAAGGAGGTGTTTCGTCATCATAGCCTTCGCAAATAGCTGAAAAGGGCAACAAAATAGTAAGTACAAATAACGTTCGTTTTA
>NZ_AUXT01000012.1 GCF_001625595.1 Pseudoalteromonas luteoviolacea NCIMB 1942 | reverse complement strand
TTCCATAAGGCGTTCAGTGTATTTGATTGAGAGATATTGGCTTCCTCTGATGCTGTGATGGATAAGGCCCCGCGTGTCACCTCGATGCCAAATTGCTTGTTCTAATGCATCTAGAATAAGTTCCGTATGCATTGTGGTTGAAACACGCCTATGACGAATGCCACATAAACAAACCCACTCCAAGTGGCTACATAAGTGATATCTGCAACCCAGAGTTGATTTGGTTGCTCAGCAGTGAACTGGCGATTAACTAAATCTAATGGCTTATCTTGCTGCTCGTTTGGCAGAGTCGTTTTGCATACCTTGCCCCGCCGAGCACCTTGAATACCCATTTTTCGCATTAACCGCTCCACGGTACAACGTGCTACTTGATGACCGTCATTTTTCAGTTTTTTCCATACTTTTCTAGCGCCATAAACAGCCATGTTATCTTCCCACACTTGGCGAATGAGTGTCTTAAGTTCTATATCGCGCTTATTGCGTTTAGACATGCGTTAAGGCTGCCTCTGTAGTCGCTATGGGCGTAATAAGTAGAAGCCGAAATTGGCAGCTCCTTGCAGATTGACTCGATACTGAAATGCTCACGGCAAGTATCAATAAAGGCCACGACTATTTTTGTTTGCGGTCGAGTTCCGCTTGGGCGAAAAAAGCGGCGGCTTGCCTCAAAATATCGTTTGTTCGTTTTAATTCTTTATTTTCGCGCTCTAACTCAGCTAACCGCTCCTCAGCAGATTGAGAATTAGAAGATGAGTCGGAAGGCTGTGCTTGAGACTTTTTAACCCCATGCCCGGAGTGTTTCTGGCGTACAGCCAAGTTTATCTGAAATGGATACTAGTGCAGCCCAAAAGAGATGGGTACTCATGCTGTTGTGTGGTAACCAGCCTGACTGCACGTTCACGAAATTCTGCTGTATAGCGATTTGATTTTTTCATTGTTCCAGTTTCTCAAGTTATTGAGTCTCTGGCAAACCCGGGGCGATTTAGGTCATTTTTAATTTAATCTATTTGTGAACAAGAATAAGTCCAGTATTATCAATGATACAGACATAAAGTAATCGAGCATGTAAATCGATTCCACAATAATATGGATGCATGTTATTGTAAAAGTTCATTGAGCTTTCTCCTGTCAGGTTGGTTGTCTTTTCAGCGTAACGAATAATCGCGATGTTGGTGAGGAGGCTCAATGAGTATCAAGATTGTCAACTCGGACAAAAAACAGTTGGCTTTGTTCGTGCCTCAAAAAATTTTAGCCAACTATTTTTAGCCGGTTACAACGGTGTTAGGATATAAGGGTGATAATGGAAACTAAGGATAAAATTATTTTCTCAAACATGCAGTTAAGTCATATTGAATTATACGTTCAAGACCTAGCTAAGATGGAAAACTTCTATACGAGTAAATTAGGCTTTGTTGTCACTGATAGAGGTGAAGGGCAAAATGGTATGGTTTTTTTAAGCCGTAGCCCGGAAGAGCACCATCAAATTGTTTTAAGTCCAATACAATCGCGCAGGACTCTTGAAAGTCCAATTGATCATATATCTTTTAGGGTGAAAAATATTGATGAATTGAAGCTTTTCAATTCATCATTAAAGTCAGTTTCTGGGATCAGTGTGCAAACGGTATCTCACGGCACTACTTGGTCCATATATTTTCGTGATCCTGAAAATAATAGATTTGAAATTTTCACAGATACACCATGGCATGTTAACCAACCTTGTAAGTTTGCTGTAAATTTAGAGTTATCTGATGAAGAGTTAATTAAATTTACAGAGAATGAGATTAGATATATGCGAGGCTTTTCTCCAAAAAGTGATTGGAAAATAGTTCATAAAAATAGTTTAGGTGCGCTTGGTTAGCCGTATCCTAGGTAATTCCAAGTGACGCCTACGGCGTACCTGAATTAGGCGTTATATTTCACGGAAGTATTGGTGAAAACTAATTGTTTAAGTTTTTAATCAGGAAGACATATTTAAGTAATGAAGTATTTTAAAACACCCGAGTTTCTTTTCGAAGTACTTGGGGAGAAACAGTCCTTATTAGAAGTTTCTTGCACAATAATTTTTGCTCTACTTGGTAGCTGGGTTATTTATTCCGTCTCAGGAATTGAACTGGGAGGGTGGCAAACAGTTATAGCTTTTATATTAATAGTTGATGTACTAGCAGGGTGTATTGCAAATTTCAGTTTCGGCACCAATGAATTTTATTCAAAAAGGCCTAGAAACCGTCTTATATTTATTGCCATTCATATTCATATATTGGTTATCGCTTGGTTACTTTCTGAGCCAATGGGTGCTGCTTTGATTGTTTGGGGGTTCACTATTGCTTCAGCATTCTTAGTCAATGCCTTAAAAGGAAAATCCATTCAGGGCTTTATTGCTGCAAACTTAATGTGTTACGGTATATTGTTATTAATTTATTTGTCTCTTCCTCTGTGGTTTTTGATGGTTAGCATGTTCTTTATGATAAAAGTCCTGTTTAGTTTTTCAGTTGACCATTTTGATAAACAAGCTAGAGTGGCAAGTGAATAACACATATGAACCTTCTCCGGTCAAGTAGGCATAACGGTTCTTTTTAGCTGCTTTTAAGCAGCTAATTTGTCTTAGCAATGTTTTAAACCTATTCTACTTCGCTATGTCGGTTAACCGTTAAAATCGTTTATGGCAAACACATATTGAGGGTCTATTAATGCGACTCATCGTTGCCTAAATCGGTCGATACCGCTGTCGTTTAGGGCTATTAGACATTCATCGGTTAACCTTAATCTGGCGCTACGCAAGGCGATGGCTCGTTCGTCCAGTGAGTTAAAGGCTCAGCTAAGGTGTAAACGATTTAATTCATTGCTTAAATTAATGCGCACCAATGAGGTGTGTAATCAAGGCGAAATAGTTTATTACTACGACAATACTTACCTGTAAAACGTAGCTTTTAGCTGACTTAAACACAGATAATAGGTGGTTGTTCATGCCTATCTCGTTAGGTGTATAGCTCACCCTATTGTGCAACTTAGCTTTTTAAAAATCTGTCATCATGGAACACGGTTTTATTCTTCAACATAAAATAGACACAGCGACCAAGTTTGTGGGCTAGGACAGATAATGCCTTGGCTTTGCTCATACGTTTTTGTAGTTTGTTTAAGTATCGTCTTGCTTTATCGTTACCACGAAGGTAAAACGCAGCGGATTCACTGAATGCCCACTTAAGATGGCTGTTACCAATTTTATTTCCACTGGTACCATAGGTTTTACCTGCGGACTAAGTTTTACATTGAACGAGTCGACAATGTGAAGCAAACTTTTGTACAGGCTCGAAGCTATTAATATCGGCAATTTCATACAAGATAGTCATCGCTAAAATAAGGCCAATGTCAAGTATAGTTCGTAGTTGGGCGTAATAGTTAGGTTGGTGCTTTTTGGCCCTGCCTTCAAGGTAATACTCAAGCCGTTTAAGCTCCTTGGCATAAGCATCAAGAATGGCTAAATCGAAATTCATATTTCGTTGTACAGCTTGGTCTTCAAAGCGTATTTGGAACTCTTTGCGAACACATTTATTTTTCATATGCGGTTCAAGAGGCGGATAATTGTATTGGCTGTTTGTGTTAACGGTGTGGGCTTTCAGTTGTGCGCCATGTTGTACAAGTCGCGTTCGTCGGCGGAGTAAATCACGTGTGAACGCATGTGAGCAGGGTAATTATAGGCAAGCGGGAAATTGCCACCACACAATAGGCTGGCAATTTTATAAGAATCCAATCTTATCGTGTTTTGCTTTACCAACGTGAATAGCTTTCATGTACAGCGCATGGCCAAGTACAAAATTGATATTATGTTCTGAACATAAATCACTGACCCAATACCAACAATACATATATTCGACCCCAATAACGATATCGCTAAGATAAGGGGTAATCAGCCTAGGTAACTCAGTTTTATCGGATTTTATCTTTTGATGGACAACTTTGTTGCCTCGTTAATCAAGCATACAAACAAATAAAATTCGTGCATGAAGGTCGATTCCATAATAATATTTATGAAAAGTAGTATAGAATTTCATCGCGCTTTCTCCTTTTGGTTTGGTCGCCTTGAAGTTTAGCTTTTTGCTAAACTTCGGGGGAGAAGGTTCAATAAGTATCAAGGTCATAAAAAAGTATCAAGGCCATAAAAGCGGACACAAAACAGCTGGCTTGTTTCGCTTCGCTCGGAGTGTAGCCAGCTACTTTCTGTCGTTTATAGCGGCGTTAGCATTAAAGGATGATGAAATGGACTTCAAAACTTGTATCGATAAACTAGAGATTATCTCGAAGACTACAGGGATAGTTGCATCAATTTTTGCGTTATGCGCGCTATTTTTACCTTCTTCTATATGGAAAGTAGCCGAGTCACAGATAGCTCAGATATATGGCGCTAATGGCTGGGTTTACTATGAAGTTGGTGAAGAAAGAGAAATTACTAAAGATGGTAACTTTTATCTCTTAAAAGAATCACCTACAGGTTATTACAATGAGATTGAAGTCGGAGATAAATTGCGTGTTGTTGGTAACGCAAATTTTCGAAGTGGAAAAGGTAGCAACGAACCGAAAACTTTTGTTCTTGTTGACGGTGATTGCGTGATAATTACCTCAAAGCCAAGGGAAGAATATAGTGTAAAAAATGCAAAGTCCGGAGGTTGGTTAAAAGTTGCGACATCCCCATGTGGTCTGTTTTAGGTGCGTGGAATTTAATACTAACAAATTAGGATAGGTGTCGCTAAGCCGGCACCTTATCTGGGTGTTCAACAAGCTCGGAGTCGTTGTGTGATACTTCTACATAGTAAATAGCGATGTAAAAATACAGTGGTATGGTGGATGGCTTACAGTCGCTCCCCTTTTTATTGCGCAGTCAGCCCTTAGTGCAGTGCAATAATTTAAATCTCTAATTCAATCAGTTGTTTAGGTTTTTACTTTCCCTCTTTCTCAATTATCACCTTGGTGGGGTCAGTTGTCATTTTGGCCCGGCGTTGGTGCATCTATTGCGCCAATAGGATTTAAGCTTTTCGGTTGTGCACGAAAACCCATAAACAGCATTTGTTTATGACAGCAGGGGTAAATGTATTTGGCGGCCTTACGCGATTCGACTTTTACATTGGGTAGTGTATTACCTAATCAAAGGGGATGGTTCAGGGTTAGGGTTATTTGATCCTGGCTTTTAATTACGCAGCGCCTTCGCAATAGTCAGGAGAGTTGCTTGTGGGATAAGAGCAATGCATATAAAAAGTCATTTACTCTGATAATCCTCTAGTCAGCCTCCGAGGCCTTTGTTAGCTATGCTAACAGGTGCTTAAACTGTAATCCCCCCAAAAAATCGGAGCAGTTATAAGTAGAAAATTCCGTTACACTAAAACAAAGGAGTTTCTATGCGTAAATCTAGATATACCGATAGCCAGATCTTGGCGCTCATCAAGCAAAACGAAAATGGCATTCCAGTAGCAGAGCTTTGCCGTGAACATGGCATGGGTTCGGCTCAATTTTATAAATGGCGAGCTAAATTTGGTGGAATTGATGCTTCAATGATGAAGAGACTTAAATAGCTGGAAGCTGAAAACAGTCGCCTAAAAAAGATGTATGCCGAAGAGTTCCTTAAAGCCCAGGTTAGGTAGGATGCGCTTGAGGAAAAGTTGTAAAGCTATCCCGGCGCAAGGAGATGGCGGTAAAAGCAGTGAAACATTATCACGTGAGTGTTAGGTTAGCCTGCGAGAGCTTGGACATCAGCACCAGTTGTTACCATTATCAGGCTAAATTAAACAGCGACAATGCATTGATAGCCGATTGGCTACTTAGATTAACTCAAACGCATCGACGATGGGGATTTGGTTTATTCTTTCTATATTTACGTAATGTGAAAGGTTTCCATTGGAATCATAAGCAGGTATATCGAATTTATCGAGGGCTTGAATTAAACTTGCGGATAAAGCCAAAACGCCGGATTAGGCGTGACAAGCCGGACACGTTGAGTGTATCAGATTCGGAAAACCAAGTGTGGTCGATGGATTTTATATCCGATAGCTTAATTGACGGTCGTAAATTACGAACTTTTAATGTGGTCGACGATTATAACCGCGAAGGTTTAGTGATAGATGTTGATTTATCTATGCCAACAATGCGGGTTATAAGGTCACTAGAGCAAGTAATAGAATGGCGAGGTAAGCCTGCTGCGATTCGCTGTGATAATGGCCCGGAATATATATCCGGAGAATTGGTCAATTGGGCTAACAAGCATCAAATTACAATACTTTATATTCAACTAGGAAAACCAGCACAGAATGCTTATGTTGAGCGCTTTAATAGGACAGCAAGACATGAATGGTTAGAGCTACATATGTTTAGAAGTATCGAGCAAGCCCAAGAATTAGCAACAAACTGGCTCTGGATTTATAACAATGAACGGCCTAATATGGCGATTGGAGGGGGGACCACCTAAACAACTATTGAGAGCAGCTTAAAGATATTCTACAAATAACTGCTGCTTAATATGGGGTGATTACATTCTAAAATTTAGCAAAAAATTAAACTGTGTGGCCATTTCTATCAACTCTCCTCCTTTGTAAAATTTATGGTTTTTATCATGGCCATAAAGTTGTTTTTAATGTGCTTGTAAGACAGAACTAGGTTATAGTGGGCTGCTATATGTCAATTCCAAAATAGAAATTATCAAGTGAGAAAGTTATGAAACACATTATGTTTGCACTCGCCCTAATTGCATCTGGAGCCGCCAATGCAGTAGTGCATGTAAAAGATGCAGTGATAGAGAGTGTTTATTGTGGTTATGTAGATACCTACAACATGTGCTCAATTTTGTTTACTGCGGATACGACTTTGCACGGACAAGAAGGAAGCTGCCATACTTTGCCCGCCAAACGAATGCAGTTTAAAGGTGATACCCCGATGGGATCATCATTGCTTTCATTGGCACTGACTGCGCATACGACCAAGGCCCGGGTAGACGTGTATGCTAGAAGCAATTGTAGCATCTATCCTGGGTTATCAGATGTGGACTTCATCACGATAAAGTAATTGACATAACACCTATGTCAATTTGTAAATAAAAAATCGCTTATGCTCTGATAAAGATTAACACATGGGCGGTTTTTTTAGCACTAGAGCACGCACATGGAGCTTAGAATGGGGGCAGTCACAAATTTATTGCTTAAATTAGGATTTTTGACTACTGTTTAAATATCCATTATTTAATGGGTTTTAAATAGAAATGACAAAAGAAGAATTCGGGAAGGGCACTACATAACAGTTAGCCCAGATATATGTCAGAGCAACGCTTTATTGCATGTGGTTAATCATCTAATTGTGGCTGGTGTGGGTTAAGAGAACGAGGTTGTATTTACCGCCTTGATAGATTTACTCGGCTTGACATATACTGAGTGTCCATGAAAGTAATTTTAAATATTTGTCGATGCGGTTGTCATCACTATTTGGTATTGCATTTATGGCATGGGCCACAAGTTTTGAGAGAAAGCGTGATAGCCACACAGACGCTTCGCCTGATTCGAGCTGACGCTCGCCAATGTAACTGTTCGCTGTTTAAGTTTTGCTCTACCACTTGGTTAATTAGCTCCTCATAAATGCCAATCTGCTGCACGGCCAAATCCTGTTGTTTTTATTCTAACTAATTGATAGCGAATGTATCTTATCGTTTTTATGTGAATGGGCCAGGAAGTACACAAATATACGTTCTTCATTTCTATGCAAAAAGAATGGTAACAAGTGGATGCACTTACAGCGCATGGTATTGCGTACCAGTGGGTAAAAGAGTAACTTTAAGCATCAAGTTTTATCTAATTTAAAAGGGACTTCTTTTGATACACTCAATGACCCGAAAAACTATCTTAGCTTTTTCGCAAAATACACAGCATCAGCCTGATTATTACCATATTGAAGGTTTTTTGGTCGGACTTGCAACTCTTGGCACTGAGGTTCGGGTTGATAAATGGTTAGTTAATTTGTTTGGTGACTACCTATCGATAGATAGGTATCAATTGCAAGCCCTGATGGAGTTGCATGAGCAATGCAAGGTAACCGTGGCTGAAGCAACTTACAAGTTACCAAAACAGTGTGCGCTATCAAAAAAAGATATCGCGGCGTCTCTAGTTGAAGATGCTCCTCTACCTAGATTTTGCACAGGCTTTATAGCTGGCCTGAGCACTGTGTTAAATGATTTAAAATTACCTGCCGAGCACAAAGAGGCGATTTTCGAAACACAAGCTTTATTTGCCGGGTTTACTAGCTTTGATAGGGCAAAGCGTACGTTTTCTTACTCTGAACCGACTCGAACCTTTGAGCAAGAAGCTTTATTGGCTAAAAGAAGATTGGCTTCAACAATACATGCTCTTTCCGACACGTTAGGTATGTTACCGTTTGATCTTGAGGACTTTGGAGATTCAGAATTAGAAGGTTTTGGTTACAATGAGTTTAATGACGAAGAGCTAGAAGCCAAAGATGATGCAGTCAGTTTATTGCTTCAATTAGATGATGTTAACTCTCTTCACATAATTGATGAATTTATTAAAATAGAAGAGCAAGCTTTTATCACTCCCGCGTTCAAACAGCAAAATGAAGGGCACTTTTGGCTTATTCATGAAACTCGGCCTTATATGGCCGTGCGTTTTCACAAAGCTAGGTTATTGTTTGAAAGTAACCAATTCCAAAAAGCATGCACTGAGTTAGAGGCATTGTTAATACTTAACCCAAATGATAATCAAGCCTGCCGTTATTTGTATGCAAACTGCTTAGTCATGTTAGAGCAATGGGATAAGTTAAAGGTGTTGCTGACTGAATATCAAGAGGGGGGAATTTTTATGAGGTCTGCCGAAGCCTTGATGCGATTTGCTTTAGAAGGAGAGTCTGCTGAGCTAAATGCAATTAAACAAAGCTTGATTAAAGCTAACAAACACTTTGTAAAAATTTTAACAGGACAAGAAAAAGTTAAACTTTACGATGTGTTAGGTTACACACTTGGCTCTAAAGAAGAAGTAATAACCTATATTGAAATGGGCGGTAAAAAAGCATGGCTAAGTGTTGAGGGGAGTTTATTTTGGTTACGAAATAAAAAGAAGTAAGCCTGTGTTCTCGATTACAGAGCTTTAAATTATAGCGCTTTTGTCTCTCCGGCAATCCATGTTTGATGGGGTAATGGGCCTTGAAACAAGTTCAGGGTGACGGGGGGTTGTGTGAACACGACTGCTTTGCTTCAAATTGATATAAAAGCACTAAAAAGATCGTGATTTAATAGGCAGTATAACTTTATATAGTATATTTATATCAGTTAATTAAGCCCTGTTTTACCCGTTGATTTTTGAGTGTGCCTTTGAAGGTAAAAGCCTTTCTAAGTGTCTTGTTTAATTGTATTCGGAGTATAAATCGTTACCGGTGAATTAACTCAAAGTGGCCTTGATCTGTAATAACAACGATGAATATCTCTTTTTAACTAAATAATACAAAAATTTATATAAAGCCCTGCGGAGCTAATATGGACGTGATACTGCGTTTCTATTTATCGATATTAATCGTGGTTAGGGCTAAGTTAGGGAACTTTGTTGATCTACTATAATTATAGTTACATCAATTCTCCTTTTGGGAGACCCAACATGAACGCTACAGAGTTTTCTACTTTAAAACAATCCATTAGCCAATTATCTCCAAATCAGAGGAAGCAACTAGAGCATACTGTAGCTCACCCCGATGGGATCTCATATATCACCAAACAACTCGACTCTATTGTTAATAACTGCCCGTACTGTCAATGTAGCGACCTACTCAAATGAGGCACGAGTTGTAATAGACAGCGTTATCGCTGCAAAGGGTGCAAAAGAACCTTTAACGGATTAACGTGCACAGAGCTGAATGGCCTTCACCATCAAGAAAAGTGGGAACACTACATTGAAACCATGCTAGATGGTAAGTTCTTACGTCAAGCTGCAAGTGAATGCGGATAGCATTAAGTACGTCTTTTCGGTGGCGTCATAAATTCTTAAAACTGACAAATAACCTGATGGCTCAACATATAGATGGATAGTTGAGATTGACGAAACGCATTTCAAACTATCAGAAAAAGGGTGTCGTGAATTAACCCGAGCGTCCAGAAAACGCGGTACGGACAAGGGAAAAGCGAAAATCAAAGTTGTAATTGCAAAAGATAGAAGTGGACACACTTTTGATAAAGTCATGACACGTTTTAAGTTAGACGCGTTAAAGCCAGACTTATTACCAAGGCTAGAGCCAGATATCGTTCTTTGCAGTGATGGTCACCTGAACTACTACTGGCTAGCAGAAAAAGAAATACTCAAGCATGTGGTTTTAATGGGTGTGATAAAGAGCGAGTAAAAGATGGGGTTTTTCATATACAAAACGTCAATAACTACCATGGTAAATTAAAGAGTTGGATTGCACGCTTTCGCGGTGTGGCCACAAAGAACCTATACAAGTATATTGGTTGGATGCGGTGGTTTGAACAAACAGAGCACTCAAATCAAACGGTAGAACAGTTTTTAAGTGATATGTTTATCAAAGCACGACTTCAACAAGGCTTGGCAACATAGCCGTGGTTAGCGTGTTCCCGGTGTAAGCGCCACACTGCGCCTCAGTACAAATTGCCAACGACAAAAAATCAAAAAGGGCTGTAAAACCAGTCGATTCTGTATAGGGAATGAGTCCCTCTGTGTGGCTTAAGAACTAAGCTGCGAATGCCCATTGACTCTAAACGATTGGATTCTTACTTCCATTTTAGACTAAGCGTGCAAATTTTAAGTTGTCCTTCTTTGAGTATAAGTAGAGCATGGTTAATCAATAAATATAATTCAAGCGACCAAGGTGAATAATATATTTGGTGTATTGGATAAAGAGTTTGTAAAAGTTTGTTGTATTGGTATATTTTAACAAGGCTGGAAGGGCTGATAAGGAGTATTTACATGCCGCCGATAATTAAAAAATTTCCTTCGGAAAATGGTGCAGCGATATATGTTGAGGTTGACCCTGAAACGCCTCAAACTACAGGTGGTCGTCGACAAGTTTCTACTGATGATGGGATAATTGAACAGGCAACAGTTAAGCTAGAAAATGCCATGGATAATCTTAGTGTGTTGCTAGGAAATGTAGTCAATGCGACGGCTGTTACAGTGGAGGGGGTAAGTGAAGTCAAGCTTGAGCTAGGTGTCAAGCTAAGTGGTGAGACAGGCGTAGTCATTGCTAAAACGGCCTTGGAAGGTAACCTCAAGGTGTCTGTTACTTGGAAACCAAAAGACCAAGCGTCAAGTTAGTTTAGGTTACCGAAAAGATGGCTGATTCACGTTACCCTACTTGGCTTTGTGAACGAATAGTTCGTTTTCAAACTGACGCTGGGGTGAGCGTGGGCGCGGGATTACTAATTGACGAAACGCGTATTTTAAGCTGCGCGCATGTCGTCTTAGGTAGTCAGTTCACAAGGGGGAAAATCTATTTTACTCGGCCTTGGGTTGAGGGAAGGGAAAAGGTTTTTCTTGCTAACCTTGTTGACAGTGATGAGAGTGTGGAGCGGGATATTGCTCTTTTACACAGCTTAGAAAAAATGCCGTTTAATACGAATTATATCAAGCTGGTTGTTCCGTCTGATATTCACGATATAGCGGTGAGAGTGAGTGGATTTCCCAAAGATACCGGCGGTGACTCGGCGACTGCTGATTATCAATTCAATTCGGTTAATGAACATGGTTGGTATGATATTTATCAAACAAATGACGGCGGCGAGGTCATACGGGGTGGTTTCAGTGGGGCGCCATTGTGGTGCCCGATTTTACAAGCGGTAGCGGGAATTGTGAGTGTAGCGGATGAGACCCGAAAAACTGCCGTTGTCATCCCACTAAACCTTTTCAGACCGCTAGTTGAAGATATCAATCTTATCAACGTGCGAATAACTCCTGATATAGCAAATTCGTCTGCCATGACCGGGTACCATTCGTTATCATTTATGCGAAGGGTAATGGATGCAACCGCGCCAAGGTTACATACCTATTTAGCACGTATTGGCGTGCTTCCAGAACCCCCACAAAGACAGGCGATAGTGACGCATTTGTCTAATCTTGCCGCTAATCTTATTCAAGACTTTGAAACCAATCTATCCAGTGATGTGTCTGGTTATGTGCCTTTACGAGCGCAAGAAGCGCCCAAAAGTGTAGCCCCTACAAAATATGATGCTAGGACTGTGCTGACGCCTTATCAGCAATTGATCAAGCAGTTAGCAGGTCATGCGAAAGGGGGAGATAACGCTTCTGCATCAATGGCACTATTGAGTCGCAAAAGTAAAATTGTTCGTAATATCCTAAGCGCAATGGATGTAGCCACCAAACCTTTGGTACTGTTAGGTGAGCCTGGATGTGGTAAATCTATGACGCTTAAACAGGCTGCATGGCGCTTGTGTGAACAAGAGAAAGTCAAACAATTGCCTACAGCATGTTTGTTGATCAGGTTAGGGGATTTTTTTGCTGAAACGCCTGATAGCCAAGCAGTAGAGCAGTTGGTCTATAGGCATGCTTGGCAGGCTGGCATTGGCCATTTAGTGAGTGCGTTGGAGGAAAATAACCGGTTAATCGTGCTGTTTGATGGAATGGACGAGATGAGTCGGTATAAATATAACGACCACACCCGTGCGCTCAGTGTGTATGCTCAGAGCAAAGTCAATAGGGTCCGAACTCTGTTTAGCTGCCGTATCACGGATTTCTCGCCAGATTTTGTCCACCAAAGGCTAGTACTGTTGCCTTTTGAAGAAGGGCAGGTCAAATCATACCTGAAAAAACATGTTTTTCGTGAAGCTCAAACCTTATGTGTTGAAAACAAGAGTTGGACAGTAGATGAGATGGCTGATTTTCTGCTTGGGCCCAATAGTTCAATCGCCACCTCTAATCCTTTTAATCTCTGGCTTTTGGCTATTTACTTACGTAACAACCACTGTTGGCCAAATAATCGAATAGCGCTTTTCGAGCACTATCAACGTCTCAATTATCAAAGGAAATTTCCAGAAGCGTCAATTGATGATTTTCATCGTGATGAGCAGCAATGGTGTGCCTTGGCTTATTACCTTACGGAGCGTAACCGTGGTGGGGCTGTGCTGTTGGAAATCGTGACTAATGATAGAAATTTAATTAGTAAAACAGCAATTGATAATGGATTGAAATGTGGCCTTTTAATCAGCAGTAAAAGTCGTGATGTGAACCCTTTTTTGGGTGAGCAAGACAACGGCGAAATGATCCGCTTCGAGCATCATAGGTTTCAGGAATATCTAACCGCGCGCTATATTCACAAAGGGGATATAGCACCTCAATGGTCAGCGCTGTTTACCATCCCCAGATGGCAAGAAACTTTGGTCAATCTAATGATGATTGGCCATCAAAAGGCGGGTGTACTTCAACTGATAGAAGTGATTGCACAAAAGCTTAAGCCTTGCCTTGATGATATCAGGGTTGGTAATAAAGATAGTTCAGAATCCGCATGTTCAGATTTTAATTCGAGAAAAGCTCAGTTTTTATCTGCGCTAAACGATATGCAAGGAGATACTAATAAGTCTTTTACAGGCCATTATCCTTCTGCAGAGTATACGCAAATAACATATGCGCACGGTAGTGAATTAGTTGAGTTAGTTGAACTTGCTTCACGGTTACTGGCACGCAGTATCAAGGCCGATGAGCTGCAAGTGCGATTGCGATTGCTAGTACTCGAAAGTACTTGGGCGCTGGTACATTATGCCGAGCCAATTTTACATATTCGTGCATTGCGTGCTCTGGCTGTGGTACCTGATATAGATTTACACGCATTTAGTAAGCGTTGTCAAAGCGCTGATGTTGCTTGGCTCAAGATACAAGCGATTGACTTACTGACCGCACAAGACCTTCGTAAGGGGCACACAACAGAAGCATTTAATTTTGAAATTTCCAAAGCAGTAGAGAAAGGTGAATTATTAAAACGCGCGGCGTCATTGAACAAAGTTGCAGAACAAAATAAAAGCCGCGAATGTAAGGCTGTACACAAAGCCAGTTTAATGCTCAGCTTTTTTACACTGCTGTGTGCTATCGTCTCGTTTGGATTGATTGGGGTAAGTGTCGATACCATTCTTAAACATACCGCCGAAGACTATCAAATTGATCATAAAGAATACAATCGTTTAAAGGTTCTCGGTGAGCTAGGGCGAAACAGGCCTTATTCGACTCTTTCATTCGACGACCGTTATTATGTCAACGCTATAATGAAAGATGAACAGGAAGGACAAGGTGAAAACGGCTTCGAATATAACGAATGGCATCAAGCTGTTAAATACAAACTAAGGCAGATAGAAAATAACTACACGCGAAATATGTACCGCACTAAGCTTGCTGAACTATTTGATAGCCCATGGTTTTACTGGACTTGTACTTTAGTGTTTATTGGTTTCATTTTTTTGACGAAAAGCTGTGTGTATCTAGTGGCACTAGGCTGTACTTTAGTTTCAATACATATCTATGTCTACGCTGTGACTGTCTGGTCGATGGAGAGCAGTGTTCCTAATGTGATAGGCGGGATCTTTTTCTGCTTACTTAGTATATCGTTATTGTATCCATTACTAGTGCTATGTTTTAGCACGTACATACTCGCGTCTGTTGTTGCCAGTTATGTGGTGCCACATCAATGGGGCAAGCCATTTCGAGAAGGCATTTTTTCGTTTTTACGAGATGACATAGTTGGTGCAGTAGTACTTTTTGCTTTTTTTTCTGTCATGCTGGCGAACTTCTTTTTTGGTTTATTCCCCCCGTGGTCGAGTGAGTCGATAAGTCTTTTTTCAATTGTAGGATTCTTAATTGACAATTGGGTCATTGCGATTGTATTGGGGCTTGTATTACTGATGGCGAGGCAGCCATTGGGACTTGCAATTCTTGCTCTAGTGGCGGTGAAATTTATAGGCATCGAAACCATCGAGGTGCTGCCATGGGAAGCGATCACTTGGACGGGGGGAGCGTTTTTATTTATCGCCTGCTTGATGTTTACCTATTCAAAGATAAAAGGCGATAGTGAAGCAAGTCCATTCGTGTATATCTTTGTCGCTATTGGAGGTTTAATGGTATTTCCAATGGCTTTGAAACTAGGTTTGGGTTTAATTTACAAAGTAATTAATTTGCATGGTAACTGGGTTTATTTTGTTGCAGTACTAATACTGCTCGTTCCTCTGTGTTTGGTTGGAATATTTTTAACATATAAAGTACACGGGTGGTGGATAATAATTAAAATGAAATTTAACCCTAATCCGCAATTTCATATGATTCAAAATCCAGAGCAGTGGTCAAACGCTTTGCTTGCGGCAGATGAGAGTAAACAGGTGTTGATCCTCAATAATATTGGTGCAGCTGAATTGAATATAACCGTTAAGGCATATATCGAGTTGTTGAGATCTCACGCTGAACACATCAAACCCGATCCAGCCAAATCAGCTTATTTGTCTCAGCTTGATCGCTATGAGCAAATCGCTCGACAAGAAGGGTGAGTGTCGCACGCATAGTTAAGTAGTCGCTGATTTTGGTTGTTACCATGATCACCTTTGATTATTTTAACATTTAAAATAAAAATTAGCGCATTAATATTTAATGAATTAGCTACGGTTTAACGCAGGTTACAAATGGCTTTGCATTTAAATGTAAATAAAATTTAAAAATGTATTATATTAAAAATTAATTTAAAAGAAAGAATAATGACATTGAAATGTCATTTAGTATGACTATTTTCATGTTCCAAGATTTCTAATTTAAATTGAGTCTAATAAGTGTGGTTACACACTAAAGCCTCAAAAAAATAATGAAGTATTGGAGAAAAAATGAAAATAAAGCATGCTCTATTATGTGCATCAATGTTGGCAAGTACACATATAATGGCCGATTCACTAAAAGTGATGGCTTATAATATTATGCAATTAAGTGTACAAGACTGGGATCAAAGCAATCGAGCTGAGCGGTTGCCCGTAGCACTGAACTCATTAACTAACCGCCCTGATGTTATTTTGGTGAGTGAGGTTTTTAATAATGATGCTGAGCAAGCATTGGCTGCACTTTCTAATGAATACCCATATCAAACACCGAATGTCGGCCAAGATTGCAGTGGCAGTGGTTGGGATGGGTTAACGGGTAATTGTTCCAACAGCCCTTTTGTGATCCGTGGTGGCGTGGTGATTCTCTCCAAACATCCTATTGTTTCGCAAAAAGCACATGTGTTTACCAATAGCTTGAGCGGAAGCTGGGATTATTTTGCAAACAAAGGATTCGCCTATGTAGAGATCGAAAAAGGTGGTCAGCGTTATCACTTAATCGGCACTCACTTGCAAGCAACCCACGATGGCTATACAGAGCAAGAACATCGCGTCCGCATAGACCAGTTAGGTGAAATTCAAGCTTTTATCGAGTCTGAAAATATTCCAGCGAATGAGCCAGTGATTATCGGTGGCGATATGAATGTAGAATGGAGCAAACAAACCGAAGTAGCAGATATGCTCAGTACAGCACATGCAGGGCTGAACTTTAAAACTCCTCAAGTTGGGTCCTTCTCTGCAAAGTACAATTGGTTTACCAAAGCTAATGCCTACTATTTTGACTATAGTCTAGATTACAATGACACACTAGATTACGTGTTTTGGCACACCGATCACAAACAACCTACAAACACGCCTAAAATGACAGTACGTTATCCAAAATCGCAAAATAACTGGTATTGGAGCTACTTAAAAGGAAATTGGAACTTAAGTGATGGTCGTTACTATCATAATGGCTACTACAATGAGTTGTCTGACCATTACCCCGTGCAAGTTAATTTTGAATTCTAAATAGGTCACTAAGCGATGCAGCACGGTGTCGCTTTTAAACTTTATTAGCTTCAATAGCACAAATAACCTCAAAACTGAATACTCAAAGTGTTTGCCAAGGTTTGTGCTCTCAGTTCGGTAATTCACTCAAGGGTTGAATGTTCACTACTCTGTGTATAATGGCATGATAAAATAATTAAGCTTGATGTGATTGGACGAGTTATTTGCGCTAATTTACTAGATGGAAAGTAGAGAAACATGCGATTTTTATACGTGATGGACCCGATGTGCGGATGGTGTTTTGGGTTCCAACCAGAATTAGAACAGTTTTTGAGTAATTACCCAGCTGCAGAGAACAATTGGGTAATGGGCGGCTTGGCGCCCGATACAGATCAGCCCATGCCTGAAGAATTGAGGCAAACGATCTCTTCGTATTGGTATGAAATTGAAAAGAAGAGCCAAGTAATCTTTAATCATGACTATTGGCAACTGAATACACCTTATCGTGCTACATATTTGGCCTGTAGAGCCGTTATTGCTGCTGAAAGGCTTCAGGAAAACAGTGCACAGAAAATGGCTAAAGCTATTCAGTCAGCTTACTATCAACAAGCTAAAAATCCTTCATTACAAGAAACGTTGGTTGCTTGTGCGTATTCGATTGAAATCGACGGCGATGAGTTTTTAAAAGCATTGAATTATCAAGAGACTGAGGTGCTATTTCAACAGCACCTCAGTATTACGCAGCAGCTGAGAGTAAGTGGCTTTCCTGCTCTATTTTACATTAACGAAGAAAATCAAGCATATCCATTGACGCTCGGCTTTTGTCATGCAGCACTGCTAGAACAACGATTTAGCCACATAATTGAAAATTGATATAACCCGACGTCATTGACATGTTCAATACATGAAAGGCTGTTTAAATCAGGTATCAGTAAACTACTGCACTTTGGGCTTAAGCATCACAGTTTAAATTACTATAAGACGATTCGCTTCATCAAATAGAATCGAGGCAGAGTTATAAGGAGGTTAAGTGGGTATTAGAGAAGAAAACGAATTCTGGTCTAAGACGTTTGAGGGAGAGGACTTTTCTAGTGAAAAGCTTTCTTCAAAGGAGTTTGAAAACTGCACATTTTTCGGGTGCAATTTTTTTGAAACCATTTTTAGTAGGTGCAAATTTGTGGATTGTGAGTTCTCAAAATGTAATTTGAGCCTCGCAAAAATGGAGTACAGCAAATTTTCAGATGTGGTCTTTCGAGATTCAAAAGCGCTCGGTATTGACTGGAGCAAAGTCGCGTGGCCCAGACCAATATTTAGCGCCCCAATCCAGTTTTACGATTGTTTGGTAAGTGATAGTTCGTTTTATGGATTGTCGTTGCCAGATCTATTGATGGAAAGCTGTGTAGCTCGTGGCGTTGACTTTAGGACTGGGGATTTTAGTAACGCTAACTTTCAACACACGGATTTTGGTCGCTCATTGTTTGCGGATACGAATCTTCAAGGGGCTGATTTTTCGAACGCAACTGACTTTGATATCGATATTTTTAGCAATGACCTTAAAAAAGCAAAGTTTGACCGTTTTGAGGCAATCAGGTTGTTAGGGTGCTTAGAAATAGAACTAGTTTAGAAATAAGTAATATGCCAGCAGAATACTGGCAATACCATTTACTTTGAAATGGGCAATGGTGAAAGGTTGTTGTACCGAGAGTTTACTTCAATCTTCATGTAGAAAATGCAGTTTAGATAAATGGTGGAGCGTTGGCTTACCGTCGGGGAGAGCCTCGCAGTACTTTAAAATAGAGTAAAGGCGTAAAGCAACCTGCATTATCGGGGCAACTTTATTTTTTAAGGGCCACATTGATAAAATTACTTTACATTACAGACTTGCCAAAGACACATCAGAAAACACGAATAGCTGTGCCCATGCATATCTACTAATGCATTTAAGTTTGCAGTAACTTGAGCAAGGCAGAATGGAGTGGCGAAAGCAAATGTATGGCGCGCGTTTGATAGCTTTGTAAAGTGGCAAGACACCGAAATGCAAATAAAAGCAAAACTTATTTTGCTAGATATTGATAAATTTAAGAACGTAAATGATATCTATGGTCATGATGTTGGTGATGAAGTTTTAATTGAAGTCGCCAATAAGATTACGCAGCAATACCAGCGAGTAAATGATTTCATTGCAAGGGTTACGGGAGAGGGGCTTGTTTTCGTTTTGACTGGCACTGGTATGGAACGCGCAAAAGCTTTGTTCTGTTATTAGTGATACACCTATAAGTGGTAATAATTTAACTAATACAGTTAGTTGTGGTGTTGCACAACTGACTGATACTGATGACTATCGTTGATAGCATGCTTAAACAAGCCGATACCAAATCATATAAAGCGAAAAATACAGGCAGAAATAAGGTGATTGTATTGCTCGTCCAAGCGCCATCATCAAGATACATCTAAATACCTAACGCTTTATCTAATTTGTATTTTATCCTGCGCAGCATCGTTTCGGCTTTGGTAGGCACTTGTGTTTTTTCGGAACAATCAAGAGGTTTTATTCGAGGTAAATCCCCTGTCCGAGTATAAGGCATTGTTTTGATTGCTTGGTTGTTTCCGAAGTGACTACCTAAGAGGTATGCGAGAGCTGGATCATCATCACCCAAAATAGTTAAGGCATTTTTAAATTCGCTAAGCTGAATGCTCGCATTAGCCCAACCGTTAGTCTGAATAGAGATTTTCAAAATTCGCTGTTTCAAAGGTGAACGATTTGCATTGGGGCGATGGTAAAGGTCAGGATTCCACAAAAAACAAGTTCCTTTATTTCCTGTTATATTACAACTTTTCATGTTGCTCTTCAGCAGGCCTTCCTCATATCCAGGCACGATTTCAAAGGAGCCAAAGTCAGAGTGTGCTACGTCTGTCAGATAGATATAGATAGAGCAGGGTCTGCACCCACGAACCGACCTAATACTAGGGTCACTAGGCTCTCGATGCCAGCCATCTAAACCACTAAAATCAAATAGGTTTTCATGGCAGTTACCACCTATTTCAAAACAATGGCAGTGCAACAAAATGGGGCAAGGATCCAGTATGCTGATTACATTTAATAACCGATTACACATCACCTCTTTGAGAATACCTAACTTTACCAGCTCATCTGGTCTTACATAGCTACGAGCTTTTGAGGATAGGCGCTCGAACACCGGGTCTAGCACTCTATTCCATTTGGTTAATGTCGCTTGAGAATACATGTTTTGAAAACGCAAAAGTCCGTGATGCTGATACATCGTTCGCAATGACATCTCTCTTTTGTTTAGACTCGTCATGACAGACTCCTAATTTATGTCCAATTCAGTGAGAGATATCTGGTTTTAGACCTCTGGTATTACAGCATAAGCGTTTGAAGGAAAGCAGATGTTTTAACCGCACAGATGGCACAGCGCTTTGTCAGCTTGCAAAGCATCATTGAGAAAGGCCGTGTGTTGTATAGCTAGTCGTATGTGTTACTGGTCGCAATTATATCTTCTCAACAGCTACGTAGCGAAACTTGTGCCATTTTTTGATTAATCTAATATGTAACTATACTTCAACGTGTTATAGAGTTGTTGGTATCATTTAAATGCTTGTAATTGCGCCTTTTACTCTTTTTTTGGGTTTTGCGAATTGATTTGAGAATCAAAAAGCAAAGTCGTAGAGACAAGATAAAGCGACACTCAAGCGCAAAAAAAGTAATGTCAAAGGCTGGGTTGGGTTAATTAGCAAAAAGATGGTTCAGGGGAGTATCCCTTAATTCAAATATTTAGGAGTGGCTGTACTGTGGATATGTGTATTTCTCCTTGACAAAAATGACTTCCCCCTAAATCATTGCTTATCTTTTATTTTCCTAAAAAAGAGCCATGACATTCTCAAACAACTTCATGTTAAAACTAACGTCGCTTGTAGAAGCTAAGACGTTCCAGAATTTTCTAATTGCCGTTATTTTGTTTAATGCTGTAACTTTGGGATTAGAGACAACCCAATTTGGTAAAGATAATGCAGCTGTTTTACATAAAATAGATCTTGTTATTTTATTGATATTTACATTGGAGCTTGTTTTAAAACTCATTGTTTATCGTTTTAAATTTTTCAAATCAGGTTGGAATTGCTTTGACTTTATCATCGTCTCAATAGCTTGGGTGCCGGCGGGCGGGGCGCTATCTGTACTGCGTGCATTCAGAATTTTAAGGGTGTTAAGGCTGTTTTCGGTTGTACCACAAATGCGTCGAGTGATAGGTGCACTAGGCCACTCATTACCAGGCATGGCTTCGGTCATTGGAGTACTGGGCATCGTGTTTTATGTGTCGGCAGTACTCACAACTAAGCTATTTGGTCAGCACCCTGATCCTAACATGCAAGAATGGTTTGGCAGTATCGGGGCATCAGCTTATACCTTGTTTCAGGTCATGACATTAGAGAGTTGGTCTATGGGGATTGTTCGCCCGACCATGGAGCTATTTCCACAATCATGGTTGTTTTTTGTTCCTTTTATAATCATTACCAGTTTTGCTGTACTTAACCTTTTCATTGGTATTATCGTCGATGCAATGCAAATTATGCATGATGAAGAGGCTAAACCGGAGCAGGCGCTTGCCACAAAGGAAGATATTTTACGCGTTGAAGAAAAGCTTGATGCGTTATTAAAACAAAACAAGCAGTAAACAACGGTGTAATGTCATTTGAGTCGCGCATTAGGCGCGACTTTACTTCTAAACCACAGATTATTTGCGCAGTGCGCTACTGGTTTTAGACTGCTTCTATCAGCCTAGGTCGCATTAAAGTATTATCGACAGGGCACGTTTGGTATCGCAAACCCTAAACTTTCCCAAGTAATGATAAAAAATAAGTAAATCTATCGTCCCTTCATACGACTAGTAGTGTAAACACAACTTTTAGAGAAGAGACTTATGATTGAAACAACCTCTTGGCCTTTGGATGCTGATGGCGATATGTTGCGTATCTTGGCAGAAAGAGACTTTGACTTTGATACTGCCCATGACATTGAATTTTACGTAGAGTTTGCCTCATGGCCATTAACTTACGAACAGCAAACAGAAATTTCGAACATCTTGCCAGAGGCTAGTTACGTTGAGCCAAATGAAGAAGATGAATTGCCAGGTCATGTATTGTTTACAGTGAGCAATAAAGTAACCCATGAATTCGTTTCTGGAGAACAAAAAAGATTAAGCAATATAGTCTCTAATATTGGTGGATTTTGTAATTCATGGGCTGTTTGCAGTCCCTGCGGAACATAAAAAACCTTTAGCTAAATCAAAAATTACTAGTGTACTTAGCTGTTTATCTGAAGCGGCAAATTAATTGCTATATTTTGCGCTATCAAAAGTTGTAAAATACCAAAGAAGTTATGGGTGGTGCGTCTAAAGCTTGGCTGACGCTCATTCCTATTTTGTTTTAGTCAAGCATTCAAAAGCCTTGTTTTTAGGCGTTAAGTGCACATACATATGATCAAATTTGTAGAATCCACGCCTTGGTGGTTCTTAATCGTTTTATACATCACCACATTGGTTATTGGTGTTTTTGTTGGGGCTCCTATGATGATAGAGGCCTATGATTTAACACTGTCTGTAGAAGTTAAGCGACTGTTTGTTTTAATGCCTTTAATTAGAATTCACTATTTGCTACCACTGCTAATTATTGCTGCTTTTGGGCTCAAGGTCGTTAGAGAAAAGAATAACAAACAACTAACTAAGGCATTTATCTTTGCCAGTGTGATTTTGACGCCTTGTATTTTCTATGGCCTACATGTTTCATATATTTTTGACTTAACGGGTGCTTAGTCGACATAGTTGTTATGATACGCAACACACTGGACTTGATCCGAGAGCAAGCGAAGAGTCGCGGTGTGTTGTGGAGTTAGTGAGCCTCTGGCATATATTTAAGCTTGTTTAAGTGGGTCATAGGGTTGAACTATCTGACTCGATTGAAAAAGAGCGATCGTAAAAATGTTCAGACTGTTATCAAGTGGCCCACCTTTCTATTAAGTAGAGAAATTAAATATCTGGGTGTTTTTTTATTAAGACTTTGATTTTTTATGGTATAAATTTATTTTCCACAATCTTTTACGCTCACTATCTTCAAATATTACCAAAATAATCATGAGTCTTTTAAGTAACTGTAAAAGTCTCGCTAAGTCGTCATATTCAAATCATTTCAAAATCATAATGCCGTCAGGTTTTTTACATCGGATTCACCTACATTAGGTTTTGACCTTAGTGTCATATAAGTAAAAAATTATTTAACTCATTGATTTAAATAATTAAAGTGAACTGTGGACCGTATTTATATGTCAACTTGTTTTCTACTGTTTGCGATGAGCGTGAGTGGCAATACATTTGCTCAAGAAACTTCAGCAGTTACCGAACAGCATTATTTTGGAGAAACGCCACCAGGGTTAACACCTAAGCTTTTTGACCCCAAAATAGTGTCACCAGATGGCCGATTTGAAGGTGGTAAATTTTCACCAAATATGAAGGCGTTTTATTTCACAAGGAAAAATGGACAGTACAAAAAACGCGTATTTTTTGTGATTCGATATGTAAATGGACGTTGGGGTAAGGCATCTGAGACCGATATTAGATGGCCACAATTTTCTTTAGATGGCCGCATGATGTATGGAGGCAAGTGGTTTAGAAGTAAAACAAAAACTGGGTGGTCTAAGCAAAAAAACAGGGCGCGTTTTTAAAAGAGCAAGGACATGGCATTTCTATTTCAGCGCAAGGCACTTACTTTTTTCCATTTTATAAAAAAGAAGACAAGGGTAAAGGAAATATAGGTTATTCACGTATGGTCAATGGGAAGCACCAGAGCCCAGTCAAACTCGGTACTCAAATCAATAAGGGTGAATGGATTGCTCATCCTTATATTGCACCTGACGAGTCGTACTTAATGTGGGATGTAGTGCGTGGCGATGGACATGGAAAATCAGACATTTATATCAGTTTTAAAAGTAAGCAGGGCGCGTGGCTACCAGCCGTAAATATGGGGCCATTGATAAATACCGACTTGAATGAAAGCTCTCCTCAAGTCACACATGATGGTAAATATTTGTTTTTCTCCAGAGGTGAGTGGCAGGTCAAGGAAGATGGCAGTCAAAATTGGGGTGGGGAAAGTTATTGGGTAGATGCTCAAATTATAGAAAGCCTCAGGCCTAAAATTTAGTCATAGTGTTACCCCAAGCGCTGGATTTATACAAGTCTAGCGCTTTTGATTTTTCAATTAAAAAACTCATAATATCGGCAGGGACAGGTTAAATACAGGGCCTTGGAAAGGAGTTTCCCGTGTGATTATTTCAATAAAAAGTCATTTATTTATCAACTCACTTTAAGGCATGAATACCAACAGGTATTGAACTTAGATTGGCGGAATAAGGTGCATTTTGAGGAAAGTACTGATGGTGTTGAAATTTCATATTGTTGCATTTTTTTAACTTGTTGGGTTAAAAAACAAATAAAAAAGTGTTTTTTGGTGTATAAAGTTAAGAGGATAGCTGAGCTTGGATTTAAGTATTTGACATGACGTCTGCTCAATATACGAACGATACATCAAAACAAAAACCATCTCTTGGCAAACTGAATTATGCGCCCCGTATAATCGGATGTGTGCTAATGGCCGTGATGCTCATTGGCGCATTGTATAACGATCTCACGTTAACCGCCATTTGCTTTATTTTCTTGAACTGCGCTCTTTGGCCCCATTTGGCGCGTTTACATAGCAAGCTTGCATCAGAGCGCATGGGTGCTGAATACATCAACTTGTATCTTGATGCGCTATTTTACGGGATCTGGTGTGCTGCTACTGGATTTCAAATTTGGGTGGTGTTCGCACTATTAATTGTCAACTCATTAAATAGCCTAATCTTGGGAGGCATCAAGAGATACTACATCTGTTCAGGTGTGTTGTTATTGGGTTGCATAACAGGTGGCTTATTGCTTGGGTTTGAGTTTGTTGATCAATCACCACTCCTTACCAAAATTGTCGCGGCCGTAAGTGTTTATTTATATTGTTGTAATGTCGGGTTTTTCAATCGAAAGTATGCTGGACAAATTAAGCGTTCTCGGGATGAAATGCGGCAAAAAAATGAAGATTTGACTGAGGCCAAAATAAAGGCCGAGCAAGCATCTAACGCCAAAAGTGAATTTTTGGCGAATATGAGTCATGAGATCCGAACACCTATGAATGGCATATTGGGTGCATTACAAGTGCTAGAGCAAGAAAAACTCAATAGTGAGTCAAAGCATTTAGTTTCTAAGGCGGTATATTCTGCACAGTCTCTGCTTACCGTCATTAATGATATTTTGGATTTCTCGAAGATTGAAGCTCACAAGATGGAGTTAGAAGCTGCTCCTTTTTCCATACATGATACCGTTGAGTCGGTGGTTTCGGATTTAAAAGGCGATGCGCTGAAAAAGTCGATTTCACTTGAGACACAGTTTGAGATGGCGTTAACTCAAGGGTGGCTTGGCGATGCTGTACGCGTCAGGCAGATTTTGCTTAACCTGATATCAAACGCAATCAAATTCACGGAGGTTGGAGGCGTTCAAGTTGAGGTGACAACAATTCAAAATGATGAAAAACAAGCCCTGCATATAGATGTTATTGACACTGGTATTGGAATGGCACAAGAGACTCAAGATTCTATATTTGAGCGCTTTAAACAGGCTGATTCTTCAACAACGCGCAAGTATGGTGGTACGGGGTTAGGTTTAGCCATCACAGCTAGTTTAGTAAGGTTAATGGGGGGGGAATTACGTCTTGAGAGTGTGGAAGGCCAAGGGACCTGCGTCAGTGTAACTTTGCCATTGCAAAAAACAGCGCCGCCAAGTGTTGAAAAAGAAGCGAGTAAAGACAAGCTCCCCAATTTTTCTCGGGTCAAAATCCTCATTGCAGAGGACAATGAAATAAACCAAATAGTTATCAAAAAGATGTTTGAAAAAACTGGCGCACAGGTAAAGCTGGTAGAAAATGGTAGATTGGCAGTGCAAGCGTTTGAAGCTGGCATTTATGACATTGTATTAATGGATATACAAATGCCTGAAATGGATGGTATTGAGGCTTTTTCCTTAATCCACAAACTTGATCCGAGTGTACCTGTCATAGCCTTGACTGCTAATGTCATGCCTCAGGATATAGAGCACTACGAAAGTTTAGGCTTTGTGAATCACATCGGCAAACCAGTTGCAATGTATGAAATGTTTAACGTCTTAAACGAGCTAGTCAATCAGGCAAAACAGATGCCATAGTCAAAGTGAGCTAACCTAGGTTCACGGATGCCTATAAAGGCCGTCTTATTAGAAGTATTTAAAAGAAATTTTAAAGCTTGAAAAGGCAGCTGATTATGATGGCGAACAAAGTGGTTGATCCCACTACAATAAACTGGTCTCTTATTTCACCGGTAACAAAAAAGTTAACCGCAAACAAGGTGTCATCCGGAAGTATAAACAGTCTTACCAATACGGCACAAAGCAACAATGTTTTTATCACGAGTACTAAAAAGCAATCTAGTCCAGCTGATCTCAAAGATTTGAAGAAATGGGTGCCATATAAAGGGCTAATTGACCCCAATGCGGGTAGTACTTCTAGTAATAAGCTTACCAGAATGCATCAAGTAAATGGGGTGTTTCATGGTCCTAGTGATGCATCAAATATGTTTCTGGGAAGCCAAAGAGCCAATAACTCCGCGTCAGATAGCCACTTGCATGCCGTTGAGGTGCCCATAAAGCAGGGCGTCTCAAATGGGTACGCCTGTTACTACGATGTGCAACCAGAGTTTTATTCCGTTCCTCCGTATCTTACTAAAAGGATGGAAGCAGCACATAATGATTCTGGTACCTCAGCCAACGGGAAAACCAAAGTATTAGAGTTTTTAAATTGGGTAGACCAAGCATGTCCCGACTCCTTTAATTGCGATGTCACTTGGTTTAAACCGACAGGAAAAATGGATGAATATCGTATTGCACAAACTCAGTACATAAATGTAGAGGCGGATAAACTGAAAAGCACGGACAATCATCCACTAGCATTTAGAGATGAAATAGTAAAAATTCCATAGTCTGTTAATAGACTTTTAAAAATATAAAAAGCTCCGTTAGCCTATTTTATACAGTGGCTAACGTTTTTTATAAAATCTTTATTTAATAATATATTCGCCTCTATATATTTTAAGGGCTAAGTTCATAAGGTTTGTTGAAGCCGGGATTTTACAATAATGTTGTGAATAAAAATTCATATTTATTGTGAACTATTATTTGTTTGCTAAAAATAACTAATCCAAAAAAATATACTTATGAAAGTTCTTAGTCGCTACATTTCTAAAATGCGACACCCAGATTTTTAATTTGCCGTGATAGTTATTGATGTTTTGTATATGAAATAATTTATCTTTGACTCACTCATTTTTACTCGCATTTAATACCACGTGTTTAAGATGTTATTTTTCTGCGGACCAGTAATAACTTAGGTGCCCGTCACTACATAAGACTCTATCTGTATCCAGTAATTGGTAATGAATCTGTCTTTAATTATTTGAGCTTAAATGGCATCATCGTTTTATCGAAGATATGCCCACTTTTATCTTTTTCAACCACAACTTTTATCTTCTGCTCCGCCTTACCAGTCCTACGCTTTCTTATACTGCGGTATATACAGTTCAAAAAAATTTCGCAAACTTAGCCAAATTTTGGATTTTTATTTTCTTATTTATTAATAATATGGTGTTGTGATTGGTTTCTTGTTTTTTTTACTTTATAGTTCTTCGATTTATATAGTGGAGAATTACTTTGAAAAATAATAGTGATAGTAAAGCTTTAGATCAGGGTGCGAGCACACTT
>NZ_AUXT01000011.1 GCF_001625595.1 Pseudoalteromonas luteoviolacea NCIMB 1942 | reverse complement strand
CTTGCATGTTGAATTCGGGTTTAATTTGAGACATGTTCTTTAATTATGGCAGCGCGCCCAGACAGAATTGACCGATAAATCAGACTCAGTAAATCCACCTGTTGATTCGCGAGAGGGTTGAGATAGCTTGAAATTACACCACATATTTAAACCTTTTCGATTTGAACGCGTTTTCATCAAACTTTAGTATTATACGTTTCATTTTTAAGTCAGAACTTTGCAATTAACAAGAGCAAGTAAAGAGGGGCCTCCATTGGCATTAATATGTGTACTTTTCTTTTATAAATCAATTTATAAGATAAGTAAGCTTTTTACCTATTAGGTATAGCAAGGGCCAATTCCGGTCGATAGATACGGTGTTTATTCAGCTAACAGGGTAGTGCTGCTTACTTGAGTTCCTCGATTGGGTGTGTGAGCATGTCGCGGCTTGCATGACTGAATTGATCACAGTAGTGATGGAATATTACGTGCTCAGTCTGTTGAATATAACTCTCTAATTATGAATTTATTGGTAAGAGGCGGTGAAGTAAATCACCTCGCTATTTGGTTAATTACAGCAAAGACAAGCACACTTAAAATATGGAAAAAAGGATGCGTATATGGAATTTAAAGACACGGCGGGGCATTTTTTAAAAAGTGCCTCCAAACATGGATTGTTTGCCCTTGCTTTGGCTGGGGTGAGTTTTACTTCTGTGGGCGGTGAAGGACACTCCGCCGCACAGCAACACCAAATGGATAAGCTAGATAGTGAGTTATCCCACGTATTATCTATTAGTACCTCTTCTTCACCAATCGCTCCTCCAGAAGAAAAGCTGGGTGTGTATGTCGTTGACCAAGGTCAAGGTCTAGACACTGGGTGCACGTTTAGTAGTGGTGGCCCGCTTGTTATTCAGCTCGAAGTCCCTCAGGTTGTGAACAGTGCAGTACTAGACAACCAAGGTTATTTATTAGACCCAGGTAAATTGGTTGGCAATGGCATGTTGGGTGCAACGGCAACCTTGAGCTTACCTGTGTATGATATCGACAGTAGTGCCAATATACCTGGAGTTAATCCTGAGGTTGATGACTTATATTTTAACGGTCATTTTAAAAAAACCTTAATTGGGCAGGATAGTCAATGGACTGATGATGTCATCTCTATCCCCATTGAAGAGATTAAATTTGGCCAAATCAATGAAATAAAAATAGATATAGATACTGCTAATGCCGGTGACAACTGGTGTATGTCGGTTGATTGGGTGGCAATTGAATTTGAGGTAGCAGCACCGTATGTACTTGCCCACGGGATCAGTGCAGACTCATCCACTTGGGATGAAGATGCTGCAACAGGTGTACTGGCGTATTTAGACGAGCAAGGTATTTTATACGATAGATTTAGCCTAGTTGCTAACGGGACAAGTGCGGGCAATGCTGCATTATTACAAGGCCACATTCGTGACTTTTTGGAGCCGCTTAAAGCCGATAAGGTACATATTATTGCGCACAGTAAAGGAGGTTTGGATAGTCAAGCTTTACAAGCACTCGCCCCTCCGTTTGATATTTTAAGTTTGTCGACATTATCGACTCCGCATTTGGGATCTGTGGCAGCTGATCTATCCATCATTCAAAAAACATCGGCTAATCGGTATCAAAACATTGGCGATGATCCGAACGGTTATGCCGCGAAATATGTCAATACGTGGACGTTTGGACAAGGACCTCAAAACCCGGGCCTTGGAGATTTAACCACCCAACGAGCATTGCAAGCAATTGCCTCTGGGGTGCGTGGTAATATCAGTAAAACCTTTACCATTGGCGCTGATGCAGATTTAAATGGCGATAACGACCTGACCACCAATGAGTCCGCAGGGTTGTTCCCCGGTATAGCGCACTATGGTGCTGAGCGCGCATGGCGAGTGTTAAGAGACTTTTCTTCTGCACATACCGTAGAAATTGTCACTAAAAGACTGCCTGCGCGGCCAAAGAAACGGAGCCGCACCATCACTATTTTGAAATATGCTGCGACCTCATCTATTCAACCGCAAAATAATGATATTGTTGTGACGTTAAACAGTGCAAACCCCAACTATGGTCAAGCTATAGGCAATGTAATGGCGAATCATTCAACGTTAAAAAATGCACAAAACATTACTCGCATAGTTAACAACACAATACATCTTAAATAAAAGGATTTGAAAGATGATAAAGAGATTTAAAACGTTTAAATACTGGATAGATAACATAGTTGCTAAAGGTTTAATACTGATGGTGATGCTTTTGGCATCGTCCGCTTCTGCAAGTATTCAAGGACAAATTGTCGCAAATTCGCCGACTACGCCGTCAGTGGCGATTAAAACAGGAGATGAAAGCGCGACATTGCAATTTGACGTACAAGGCGCACAGAGTTTTCGGGTCGAGTTAGTTGTGCCTGTAGAGGGAGCCAGTATTCAACTGTTTGATCCACAGGGTAACATGGTTGTTGATGCCAATGATCCTAAAACGCAGTTTATCGCAGGCGCGGAACTAGATGCTGTGAATCCATTACCCGGCGGTATTTTCTTGCTCCCTGAGCAGCTGCAACCGCAATCAGGCCAATGGCAAGCCGTTGTTCGTTTTCCTACCGCGACCTATGATACGGTGGTGATGAGTACGGTATTTATGCGATCTAACCTGCAAGTTGGGATGGCCGTTGCGCGCACCGAGTACTTGGTAGATGAGGTGGCACCTTTAGCTGTGATTATCTTAGATAAGGGCTTACCGATCGCAGGCGCTACACCGGAGTTCACCATAACAGACCCAGATGGTCTGAACACCGTTTTAACTGCACAAGATAATGGGGAAGAAGCTGACGCACAAAAAGCGGATGGGATCTACAGTATTGACTTTTTGCTCAGTAAACCCGGTCAATATAAAGTAAGTATGGCGGTCGATATTAACACCAGCAATGGAATTGTTCGTCGTACAGACGGTATGATGCTTGATGTGAAGAGCCCTTTTATTGATGTTAATGACATCACCTATGACAAAGTGTTAGACAGCACAGGCTGTGTTGAAGCAATCAATGCAAAAGTCAATTTAGAAGTGCTGGAAGCGGGTCAATTCGTCGTGAATCTAGATATTTCTGACAGTGAGCGCAAGTTACTCAGCAATAAAAATGTGTCTTTGCCAGTGGGTGCATCAGTCATTAATTTAAGTTATTCACGGGATGAGCTCAAAGCCAATTTAAATAAAACATCTCAATATCAACTTACTAAGTTCTGGGTGAATAAAGTAGACTCAGAGGGTATTCATTTAGCTGCATTGTTACCTGACCATGTCTTATCGACAGGTACCTCTTATGCTGATTTATGCCGAGATGATATAGAGATCATGCCTGAAATCACCGAAGAACCCGTGTTAGCTGACGGATATTTCTCTGGTATTGATGTCAGCTTCCCTGTGTTTGTGAAGCAATCTGGTCGTTATCAAGTGTCTTTAAAAGCCTTTGCTGCAGATAACACAGATTTGGGCCTTATTACATTTTCATCAAACTTAGCTGCTGGTGATAATGAGGTGATGTTTAATGTAAGCAATAAGGCACTTGTCAAAGCGGATGGACCATATCGCTTTGTCGGACTGCTGGTTACCAAGGGCAGAGTATCCGCCAGGCTGAATTTATTGGGTGAAACCAGAGCGTATAAAAAAGAGCAGTTTATGCCTGTGTATACGGTGGTTCTCGATGCACTGCAATATGCTTTAGAGCGCAGCAACTGGCAAACATCACCAGTGACACCCTCTAATAATACGAGAGTGGGCGGTTACTTACGATCAGGTGCTTCAATTCCTTATGACTATGAGACATTATTAACTTTCAGCCCAGAGATCTCAGGTAGCCATGTTTTGGAAGCTAAACTGATCATCGAAGTGGGTGAGTCCAGCCTAATGATGCCATTTAATACGATAGAAGTATTTAATCAAAACAAGCGTACACTAGATGGTCAAGCGGTGAGTTATGATGATTTTTGCCAAAGCTTTAATGTGTGTCCTGCTTGGGATCAACGCTTAGGCTCGATCCCCACTGCAATGGCTAATAATAGCTATGTCGTAGAGTCTGAACAGCTAAGCCATTTAGTACAAAAATGGGTGGAAGGTGAAAATAATAATCACGGTATTATTTTAACTGCTTCACCTTATGAGCGAAGCTATTTTGCCACGATTACCAGTGCGAAGCTTGAAATAAAATATGCTCAACTACCTTGATAATAGGTTAGTGAACAATCCGTTCTAATTGCAAGCATAAAAGCGCAGGCTTATATTTTATAAAGCTGCGCTTTTTAAGAACGGTAACTTTGATCTAGTCGCTATTACGTATGCTAGCCAAAATATATCAATTTAGTTTCATTTTTAGAGCTACTAACCTGCATTAAATTTGACAGGTCATGTTGATATAAATTTAGAGTTGCTAGAGGTTTCATTTGTATTAGTAGGTCTATTTCCAGTAAAATTTGCGTTGACACCCACTTTAA
>NZ_AUXT01000010.1 GCF_001625595.1 Pseudoalteromonas luteoviolacea NCIMB 1942 | reverse complement strand
AACTACCTTGAAAAACGCCGGGTTTCGGTCTTCCAGTTGGCCCTAACTCTCCGATCTACTATACTCCTTAGTAGCTAAACAAGGGCATTATATGTGAAATCATATTGTGCCCTTAAGATTTTCCTTCCTAATCAATGCATATATTTTATACATAATGATATTCATTAATTAGGACCACCATCCAATTCCTATTTACATTAAATACCTAGTTAAGGTAAAATCATTAACGCTTAAGAAAGTAATGGTTAATCTTGTAAACGACTCTTGCTGGATATAAATTTTTGAATAAAAATAGATGGTTTTATTTGTTATTATTCAAATGCTGTCCTAAAGTCCTTAAGGAATAATCATAAAAGGAGCTTTCCAGTCAATAAAATTAGATGATAAGGCCAGCTATGTACACTTTGTTTTATTACCCACGTAACGCCAGTCTAGCCCCACATTTTGTTTTAGAAGCACTCGACGTACCCTACCAACTTGAACTTGTAGATAGAAAAAAACATGCTCACAAATCTGCCCAGTATTTAAGACTCAACCCAACAGGAAGGATCCCGACTTTAGTAGACGACGACTTTGTATTATTTGAAAGTGGTGCCATCTGCTTATATCTCGCTGAAAAGCACCCTGAATCTAGATTAATACCTTCAGAGCCAAAAACAAAAGGCGAGTTTTACCAGTGGCTTATGTACTTTACAACCACAGTTCAAGCAGAGTTGATGATTTATTTCTACCCAGAGCGCCATACTCAAAGTGCGTTAATGTACGATGACATAATTAAAACGCAGCAAAGTCGCCTAGGTAGTATGTTTGAAATAATTAACCGTCATCTGGCTGGCAAAAGCTATGTTGTGAACGATAAATTCACCATTTGTGATTGTTACTTATTTATGCTCTGCATTTGGGCAGACGAATTAAATAAACCACCTCTCCAATTTGAGCACTTAGCGAGCTACTTGAAGTCGATGGCTAAACATCCGGTAATTAAGAAGGTATGTGAAACAGAATTTACCGATCTTAGTTCTTATAAATAAAGATTTTTAAAAGGCGGTATGTTTATCACCTTTAATTTAATGCATCAATAACAGGTAAATCGAATTATGATGGTCAATTTGACATAGTCATTTTTTTGCGCGGATGAATTTCCTAGATTAATGCCCTTTTCTACCATGTAAATATCAAAACCTAGCACTCATATAACGACAAAGGCATATTTCATTCTTCATATTCTTTTTATACCAAGCTAATATAGCCTGCAATGTATATTCCATTATAAATTAAATGCGCATCATTCAAACTCGATACAACCAGCTTATTAATCAAGGCACGTTAACCTTTGATGAGGCTCAAAGTTACGCAATCTCCACATTAGATGAGTTGTTACTTCAAATCGAACGTAAAAAAGTTAAAAAAGGCATATACCTCTATGGGCCTGTGGGCCGTGGAAAGTCTTTTTTAATGGACTTATTCTTCGAAGAAATTAACTCTAAGAAAAAACGAAGATTACACTTTCATCATTTTATGGCACAAGTGCATCAGCAGCTGAAAGAAATTCAAGGAACGACCAATCCATTACAAAAAATAGCTAAGGTGTGGGCTAAAGACACCAAGGTGCTTTGCTTTGATGAATTCTTTGTCAAAGACATAGGGGATGCGATGATATTGGCAGGTTTAATAGAAGCATTTATCAAATCCGGTATCATTTTTGTTGCTACCTCTAATTCCCACCCTAGTGAACTATACAAAAATGGGCTACAAAGAATTCGATTTGAGCCGACTATCGACTTACTCATAACACACTGTGAAATAGTTGGAATATCAGGAGACATTGATCATCGTTTTAGAAATAGATTCGACAACCGCTTTTATTTTCACGATAACCAAGAGATGTTTGACGCGTTATTCTCCGAACTTTCAGGTACTAGAACTCACGCTGACATTGAATTACTGAGCCGTTTAATTCCAATAATTGGCACCTCCCCCTCTGCGCTTCTATTTGACTTTATGTCTTTATGCTCTTCACCAAGGGCAACAGCCGATTACATTGAGTTAGCGAACCGATATGAAGTAATTTTTATTCAGTCAGTTGTACAGATGGGCTCATCGCCCGCCCGAAACCAAGTCGCTCAGGGGGTTGAAGATGGATACATGCGTCAAAATTCAGCATTAAAAACTCGTAGCTTAGATGATGAGGCAAGGCGATTTATTGCACTGGTAGACGAGTTTTATGATCGTAACAAGCTTGTTGTTATTTCAGCTAACTGCTCGTTAGATTCACTGTATGTAGGAGAGCAATTGTCGTTCGAGTTTGAGCGTACGCAAAGCCGGTTGGTCGAAATGCAGTCTTGGCTATTAAACACAAAAGCAGGCAAGGTTAAGTAGATAGTGGTATGAAGTTCAAACCACTATCTACTATTCGTTAACAATTAACGCTTTATTTATCCAATTTCAGTTTTACACCCTTCAATCGGCTTCTAACCGAGCTCACCTTACTGCGGTTTTTTGCTCTCGCCTCGCCGCTTGCTTGATTGCTAGGTCGGTTTGTGCGCGCTTTTCGTCTTTGATGGCTAGGCTTTTTACTGAGATTTTCGATGAGATTATCTCGATTCGCAACCTCATAGCCAGGCAAATAATAACGTTTGATTTTTTGACCAATCAAAGTTTCAATATGCAATAAGAATTGTTCTTCTTCTCTACTTACAAATGAAATAGCTTGCCCAGAGTTACCTGCTCGACCAGTCCGGCCAATTCTGTGTACATAGTCTTCTGCAAGGTATGGTAAGTCGAAGTTAACAACACGTGGCAAACCTTCGATATCGATACCGCGCGCAGCAACCTCAGTTGCAACAAGTACACGTACATTACCTTCTTTAAACTCTCTCAAAGCTCGACGTCTCGCACCTTGCTTTTTATCTCCGTGACATACAGTCGCAGCTATCCCATCAAGCTCAAGCTCTTTGACAATATCATCTGCATCATCTTTCATGTTCACAAAAACAAGCACCTGCAGCCAATTTTTCTTACCAATTAGTTCAGATAACAACTCTTTTTTGCGTTGCTGTTCTACAGGGTAAACAACATGACGTACCGTCTCCGCAGTTGTATTTTCTGGTGCAGTTTGAACAAGCTTTGGCTCCTTTAGAACTTGCTTAGCAAACTGTTTTACTTCTGACGGGAAAGTCGCGGAGAAGAGTAATAGTTGTTTATCTTCACGAGCAAGACCTATCACTTTTCGCATTTCGTCGATAAAGCCCATATCTAACATACGATCAGCTTCATCTAGCACTAAATGCTCAATATTTGACAAGTCAACACTGCCCAGTCTTACCAAGTCAAGTAACCTACCCGTCGTTGCAACGACAATATCTGCGCCTTGAGCTAGACGCTGTGTTTGCCCTTCTACACTTACACCACCAAAAACGGCAACTGTGCGCAAAGTTGTATTTTTTGAGAAAGACTCACAATTATTTGCAATTTGCTCGGCTAATTCTCGAGTAGGTGCAAGGACAAGTGCGCGGGGAGATGACAATGAAGTACCTTTTAAAAGGTTGTGGATCACAGGTAGCGCAAAAGCAGCTGTTTTACCTGTTCCTGTTTGCGCAGTCGCCAGTACATCGTGCCCTTTTCTGATAACAGGAATGGCCGCTTGTTGAATAGGAGTAAGCTCTTTGAAGCCAATATCATCTAAGGCTTCTAACATAGGCTCTGGGAAACTAAACGATTTAAAATTCATAACGACAAACCTGCGACCAATAATGAGGGTCGCAGATTATACGTCATTAATTGACTTTAACAAAGCTTAAGTAGCGTATCATCTACTAAATTTGCTTTTCCGCCAACGATATATTGTTCATCAAGCGCATTGATGAGTGCTTGTCCCTGCAATTGCTGCTCTTTATTCAAAGGCACATAAGGCAGCCTAAATACTGGGCTCACCGCACCAGTCATGATCAGTGCTGTATTGATCGCAATTGGGTTTGGCTCACAAAACAACCAATTTACCAAGGGGTTTAACTCTTTGTTCAATGCATCACTGCGCTCATCCATTAGTTGCCTAAACAACTTAGGTACTAGGTTTGAAGTTACAGAAATTACCCCATGTGACTGGAACAGGTGTCGTCCGTCATGGGCTTCATCATCGTTTCCAGACCAGCACGCAATACCTTGTGCTTCATAACGCGCAATTCTCTCATTACCAGCACACTCTTTAACACCAATAAAGTGCTTACTCTTTGATAGTGGTTCGATAATATCAGGGGTTAAGTCTTGTCCTGTACGACCTGGTACGTTGTAAACAAATGCAGGTCCAATTTCTAATACACGATTGAAATGCTCCATCACCCCGTCGATAGAAGTTCTGCCATAATAAGGGTTTATCTGAAGCGCCGCATCCATACCCGAAGCAAAACCATACTCTGTTGCCTTAATAGCTTCACGAGTATTATTACTACCTGTATTTCCTACAATAATCAGCCGTTCAGAAAACTTACTAACACTGTGTGCTATCAGCATTAAGTGCTCTTCCCAGTTCATTAACTGACCTTCGCCAGTTGTACCACCTACAATAATACCATCGACACCGGCTTCTATCTGTATTTCCACCAATGCATCATAAGCTACTAGGTCAACCTCCCCATTCATCTTATATGGCGTTTTTATAGCTGTAATTAAGCTGGCTTTTTTTATGGTTTGTATACTTCGCATGCAAATTCTAACTGATTGTGAATATACGATATGTTGTAACACAATTGGCTCGGTATGCCGAGAGCAAAAATAAAGAATTACGAATTTTCTTGCGTAAACTTGGGATTTAATACACAATCAAAATACTGTACATTTAACCAGTATCAAAGATGCGACTTTCTGAGTACCTTAAAACGAACTTTTATGACACCCAAGAGTTATGCAGTTTATTGAAAATCGATTCATCACAGCTTCAGCTATGGCAAGACAGCAGTCTTTTTCCAAATGCAAGCTATAGTATCGAGAATCAGATCAAATGTAGTTCTTATCTTGGGTTATACGAATGTATAGAGATTACAGATTATTATCCCCGGGGTCTTATTGAATGGGCACAAATATTAGTAAAGAATTCAGTGACTCAATCCAGCCATGCATTTGAGCTCTTCCAACAAAAGTATATTATGACTTTACAGACATGCGCTCAAAAAGGCATTGTTTCTCAAGATGACAGGTTTTCAGAAGATATCGTGGAGCATATTCAGCAGGTTTGGCAGCAATTTTTATGTAGCAAGTATGGCGTAATAAGTTTAAATGGACTTATCGAAGAAGTCGTTTTTATCGATCTTGGTCGAGCCATTGTGGACTCCATTACTGATGATAGAACGAAACATACTATTGCTGTTGAATTAAGAGGCCAGCTTCATGATGCAATTAAACTGCTAAATCGAGCACTCAGCCATCATGCTAGCCATGAAAGAAGTTCGTCACTGCGCGAAAAATACATTGAGAGTTTAATGCAAAAATATGATTTATCGATTTGTTAGAAAATCACAGTATTTTCAATAAATAACCTGCAATTAGGTTAAATTATCAAATGACAAGCGCATTAGAAAGCCACTATAGCAACATGTGGCTTTACAAATAGTTTTAATACAACAACGCTGGCTTTGGATGTGGTTTATCTAATTAGTACCTTCATAGTGAGCACGATATATTTCAAAGCTTTTCAGTACTCTCAGTTGATCTTCACATAAATTGTCATACCAATTATCAAATTTTTGATCATCGTCCTGCTCACTCAAAACTTGATATTGCGCAAGTAATTCTACAATGTCACTGTGATCGCAAGTTAGTCCATCTAGTTGTTGAGCTAAAGATGAATGATCCTTATTTTGCAATTCCGCAATGACACCATTGTCTAATTGTTGTGATTCTTCAGTCACGGCGTTATCCTCTTTCTCGATCTAGTTCCTAGTTATAACAGTCTGATGTCGAAGATCCAGTAACAATTTGCTAATTAGTACAAACAGTAAGCAAAACTCCCCAAAAAAATAATTATTGGAATTAATTGAAAACTATTCTCAAATAGAATAATATTGTGACGTTATCACATTTCATAAGGTTTTAATTTAATATGAAAGCAAATATCCACCCGGATTATCAAGCTGTTGCATTTCATGACACTGCAGTAGACAAGTACTTTATCGTTGGCTCAACTATCAAATCTGATAGAACAGTTGAAATTGATGGTAAAGAGTACCCGTACGTTCCAATCGATGTTTCAAGTGCTTCTCACCCGTTTTATACAGGTAAGCAGAAAATCGTTGCTAGCGATGGCCGTGTTGCTAAGTTCAACCGCCGCTTTAAAAATATCGCTTCTACATCTAAGTAATAGACAAAGCACTATGTTGGGCATCGCTTACTTTCATTAGTAGCGATGCCTAGACGCTATTTGGTACGTAAAATTTAAATCACTAGTAAAGGAGCATAAGTTGAAAGTTTTAAGTTCATTAAAAAGCGCGAAAAGCAGACCTGGATGCCAAGTTGTAAAACGTCGTGGAAAAGTTTATGTAATCTGTAAAACTAACCCTCGTTTTAAAGCTGTTCAAGGTAACAAAAAGAAAAAGCGTTAATTTTTTAATGCTTTTATCAAACCGAGCACTTTATTCTCAAAGTGCTTGTCCATATTTCTAATCGTACACCTCAAAAACAACCCATTATTTCACCTCCCCTAATTTCACAGAAAATGCCGAAAAAAAAGCGGCTATCGCCGCTTTATTTGTACCTTTTTAAGTTTAACGCTTACGTCTTCTTAACAACGCTAATGGTAAACTTAACAGCGTTAAGAATCCTAGTGAACCTGAATCACCGTCATTGTCATCGTCGTCATTACCTCTTACGTCAATTAAGTTAACGGTTACTTCTGTATATTCAGACGTGTTTCCATCGGTATCTTGGGCTCTCACACCAAACTTAATTACACTTTGGAATTCAAAGTCTAAGTTACCACGAACGACAATGTCTCCATTTGGTTCAATACTGAAAGGCGCATTACCTATTACAAAAAACTCTTTTACAGGTGTTGTATCTGGGTCTGGGTCAAAATATTCCAGTTGGCCTACAATAGTACCTAAAGCAGCATTTTCTCTTATTTCAAATACTTGCCCGGTTGGGATCGCTGGTTCTTGATTGTCGGCGCCCTGATCATTTGGATCATCAATAACTGTTACGTTAACTTTCGTGTAGTCAGAACTGTTGCCTTTACTTCCAATCGCTTTCACCGCGAATTCAAAGTATTCATGCGTTTCAAAGTCAATCTCACCTGATACCGTCACACCACCACTGGTGTTAACTTCAAATGGGACATTACCCAAAACTTCGAACGATTCAACAGGAGAGTCATCAGAGTCATTAAACTCTAGCATACCAATAACAGTACCGATCTCTGGGTTCTCAACCACTTCAAATACTTGCCCTTCGTCGATTACTGGATCAACAATCTCGTCATCCGCAGGATCATTTGTTACAGATACATTTACTTCCGTATAATCTGAGCTGTTTCCTAAAGTATCAATAGCGCGTACAAAGAAACTGTAATCATTCTCCATTTCGTAATCTAGCTCTACTGTCGCAAAGATTTCACCCGTTGCGTCAATCATAAAAGGTACTTCGTCTAGAACCATAAACCCTTCGACTGGTGATATGTCAGGATCAGGGTCACTAAACTCTAGTATACCGACTGAAGTCCCTTCTTGGTTATTTTCTTGCACTTCAAACGACTGTCCTTCTTCGATCATAGGTGCGCGCTTAGGCGGCTCATCGATATCTAACCTAAACGACTGTGTAGCCTCTAATTCACCATCACCCACCATTAACGTCATTTGTTGAGTAAATTCTGTAAACGGTCTTCCAGAGAGCACGCCATCTATAAACGACATACCTGGCACTGAAGGCTCCAATGAAATCATAAGCTGGTCATTGTCTACGTCTTCAATATGCTCCTTGAAGTCAATTTCAACTAGCTCATCAATATATAAATTTAAATCGTCCAACTGCTGAATGGCTGGCGCATCATTAACAGCTTTTACCGTGATATCGATAGTATGTTCATCCGCTACACCATCGTTATTTGGCGTATCCGTTGGTTCGTTTGTTGTACCTCTGAAAGTGAATGCGTCGTCACCATTGAAATTGTCGTTTGGTTTATATTTAACACTCGCAAAATCAGCCTGTGCTACTTGCGAACCCACTTCTAATGCTTGGTCTCCTGAAAGTAACATCCCGTTTTCTGAAGTTTGAACAATTTCAATTGAGTCATAGGCCTGCCCAAATTCATCGACCAGCACGTCACTTAACATCAACTCAGTGTCTTCTTCAATCTCTAAGATGCGATTTGCTTCGTTCTTAATCGCAACTTTATACGCGCTGCGCCCATGAGTGAAAGCAAATAGCTCAGAACCCTTAATAGCAAGTTTCGCAATATTAGTATTAGCAAGACCTGATCCATCAGCCATCCAGTTCATGCCACCATCTACGGATACAAATACGCCCAAGTCAGTACCAACAAACAGTCTTTGAGTATCCACTGGGTCTACAGCAATTGTGATAGCAGGCACATTAGGCAATCCATTGTCCATAGCTTGCCAATTTTGACCCCCATCAGTTGTCTTCCAAACATGGGTTACATCAAAATTAGATAAGGTTGCGTATATAATTTGATTGTCTTGGGGATCAAACGCGATAGAACTCACCGTCGCGCCAACCACAGGTGTCGCCTCTACCCATTGGGTTTGAGTGTCAGCTTGCTCGGCACTGTATGACACGTAAATTGAACCGCCATTAGTACCAGCTGCAACCGCATTTTCTGTATTTGGTGCTATCCCTATTGAATACACAGATCCGTTTAAAGCTCCGGAAGCAGCAGACCAACTTTCAGCTTGGTCGCTAGTACGCCATAGTTGATTACCACCAATCCATAATACTTGTGGATTTGAAGGTGCCATTTCAAATCGAGTAATAAACGGAAACCCATTATCCCCTGAAATGCCAGTCGTTGCGGCACTGAAGCTTTGACCACCATTGGTAGACTTTTGAATCGAAAGCCCCGTATTTTCCGCAAACATAATATCTGGGTTTGTCGGATCTATTGCTGTCCAACCACCATCACCACCCAGTATTTCAGTCCAACTATTAAACCCGCCATCTTGACCAGATAACGTGCCATTATCTTGGGTCCCCCCAAAGTAGCTTTCTCCATTGGGCTTAACAGTACCATGGTAAAATTGAGTTACAGCATATCCATTATTTAATGTTGACCAACTTACTCTTTGGGCAGGATCAGCAGCTGTATTACCGCACACCTCATCAAGGGTCAAGCGGCCCGCGAGAGCATTATCGGTTCTTTGAATACCCCCGTCATTACCGACAAACATTGTGGTATTCGTTGTCCCATTATAATCAGGGTGGAACACGATTTCATGATGGTCGGCATGCGCATATTGTGGATTTGTTGGGTCAAACCACCAAACGCTTGCAGGTACGAAAGATTGACCACCGTCATCAGAACGGAATACATCAATACCCCCAGTCCAAACGACATCAGGATTCACTGGATCTACAGCGATAATGTTATCGTACCAGCCTTGATTAAAGAACTGAGCCGTACCTCCAAAGCACTGATCAAACAATCCAAATACCGTATTACTTAAAAGCAATTTGGTGAATGAATCGCCTGTATCTTGTGTTACCGTAGTTACCCAGGTGGCGCCCATGTCTGTAGATTTATAAACCGCGTCCATCGCATGCGAGTTTCTATTAGCAGACAAGGCATAAATTATATTATTGTCAGATGGCGCAACGGCAATGGTTGTTCGCCCTTGGTTTGCACCATTAATAACCTGCACCCAATTTGCGCCCGCATCTGTACTGCGGTGTACGCCACCTGTATTAAAAGAGCCACATGCAGTTAACAAAACATCGACACTAGACTCGCTTAAAACAGTTAAATCTGTACACCCTACTGAAGCGCCGACAGGAACAAATGCAGTGCTCCAAGTAACACCGCCGTCCAATGATTTTTGAACACCAGTTCTCGTCGCTGCATACATTGTACTCGCATCATTTTTGCTAAACGCTATCTTGTTGATATATTGAAAATCACCATTACTTGCAGTGCTAGCAATCTGCTCCCATGTCGTCCCCGCATCAGAAGACTTGAATATCCCGTCGCCTCTCAGTGCATCAAAGTTGAAAAAGCCTTCCCCAGTACCCGCGTAGATAATATCTGCATTATTGGGGTCAAAAGTTAGAGTTGTCACCGCTAAGTTCGTTGCAAGATCACTCAACGGCTGCCAAGATGCACCAGCATCCGTTGTTTTCCATACCCCTCCAGCAACTCCAGCGGTGTACATTATGTCGTGATTGGTTGGATGAATAATAAGTGTTCTTGTTCGGCCACCAATGTTACCAGGGCCAAGTTCTTTCCAATCTCCAAGCTGTTGATTCTGTCCATCAGGCGCATTCAGCTGAGGCTGATAATCAAATAGAACTGAGTTTTCGGCAATTGAATAATGCGGCATGTTTTTTATTTGAGCCAGTGCAGCTGAATACTTTTCCGTCGGCAGTGCTGAAGCACCTATTGGTAGCCTCTGTTGTACATAAAATTCATGGGCTTCTTTCGGTTTATCATACCGCTTTGGTGTCTGAGATTTGCTAGCTGCTTTTTTCTCTAGAAAGCCTGCTTTCTTTTCATAAGGGGTTACTTGGGTATTCTTTTCAAAGGCTAAATATGCAGCTCCGCCGAGCGCTATTGCCACAGCAAGACTTACGGGGTGGAGAAGTGTCATTGGTTTTATCCCTTTTTTTCGTAACAAATTGCCGTCCTATCGGGTCAGCTAAATATTACTACTGGTGTTGAACCACAGATTTCAAAACACACCTATTTGCATAGCGTCAAAATTGTTTGAATCTTCACACGAACACATTTAACATCTTTCAGAACGATAGGTATCCGAGCAAAGTGTAGTAACAAATACCAATTAATCCACGGAAAAAACAATGTTTATGGAGATATATGATTGAATTACTGGGGTTAGCTGTTGCGTTAAACCACATTGAAGTTGTTGAGGTATATGCAGGAAAAAACCTACTACAGGAAGAGATATTTACTGATAGCGCCATAGAGACATTATCTCCAAGTATATTTAGTTCATCTAACACAAATATTGCAGAACAATTAGAACGTTTCTCTGGCCTTAACAAGGTGGGCCAAGGTGGTTTATTCCAAAGTTATAGTATTCGTGGTCTAGGAGGTTGGCGAATTAGAACCCATATAGATGGAATTCCTATCATCACAGACAGAAGAGCTGGTAACTCGGCCTCATTTTTGCCGCCGTCACTTGTACAAATGTATGAAGTAAAGAAAGGTGCCAGCTCTATGATGCATGGTTCTGGTGCTATTGGTGGAGTGATGAATCTCACGACCAAAAAACCGGAACACCCTACATTTAGCGCAACGCGTCAAGCGCCCAATCAGGGCACAAGCTTTTCCATTGGCAGTGGTAACATCTCGAACTCTTTTCTAGTGAGTTATCGTCGGGCTGACAATCAAGAGTCTGCATCAGGAGTGCCATTAAATACTGGCTATAAACAGTTTGCAGCATTGCTTTATCAACAAGGTAGCTTTTCAGGAGGGCTTGAGTACAACTTAAGTTGGTTACCAGCTGTGGGTAAAGATATCGGGAAAAGTAGTGCCAAGTACCCTTCTTCGCAAATCGCAATATACCCGAAGGACAATCATAGTTTATTTCAAGCCACGCTAAATTCAGACAGTTGGTTTCTAAAAGTATTTCATCATTATCAAAATTGGGATAGCCAAGTAGAGCGTATTGGCAGCAGAGAAAATCTGACCAGTTATCAGTCTCACACGTATGGAAGCAATATATACTCCAGCATCCACACACAAACTGCCTCGTGGCGCTATGGGGTCGATTGGTTAGCACGAGAAGGCATTAAAATCTCTGACCGAGAAACACCTATTTCATCAGCACCGCAAAATCAGGTATTGATAGATGGCAGTACTCTGAATATCGCCCCCTTTGTAGACACAGCCATTCAACTCGATAATGTTAAAGTAAACATAGGTGCTCGTTACGACTATTTCGAAGCAATGAATGAAGCACGTGATCGCTCAGATAATCATCTTTCCTACCAAAGCTCGGTAGAGCAGAAGTTCAAAAATCACTTTTTAAGAGTATCTTATGGGAGTGCATTTAGGTTCCCCGCTATGACAGAGCTTTATTTTAACGGTGTTACCCCTCGGGGAGACACGTTTGGCAACCAATTTCTTAAACCAGAAAAAAGTCGGACAGTAGAGCTAAACTATATTTACTCCCACCCCTCTTTTTCAGGGCGTCTAAATGTGTATAAAAGTACTCTAGATAATTTTATCGAACGTACCAAGCTGGAGAATGACGATAGGACATACATTAACTTGAACCGGGTAAATATAGGTGGGTATGAATTCGCACTGGAAACTAAGCCCACATCACAACAAAGCCTAAAATGGAATATCGCAAAACAGCATGCACAACAACACAATGGCAATTACGTGCAGGGAGTAGCGCCGCTAAAAATGAGTGTGACTTATCAATTTAATTTGCGTGAGATAGAGTTATCAACAGAAGTTACCCACCGATTTAAAAAGCACCGAGTGAGTTCTTCGGAGCAACCATTGCCCAGTTCAACACTGGTTAATGCTTATGCAAAGTGGCAACTTACTGACACGCTGAGTAGTACCCTTAGAGTATCAAACGCGTTAAATAGTGAGTTTAGAACTACAGCAGATGAAGACGCCCCCTTTGTTTCACAGCGTCAAATATCTTTGCAGTTAGACTGGCGAAATTAACCCCCAAATAGCAAGTCCCAAATACTTGGTGGCTCGTGCAGCTTGTGATACTCAATACGCAGGTCATCTATTTTTTTTAGCTTTGCTTTGGCTGAAACGAGGTTTTTAGATCTGGCCAAACTTCGAGCTTGCTTTGCAAGTTCTATCGTTTGTTCAAGGCCTTTTATGGACTCATTCGCCTTACCTTCTTGAAACCTTTGAGTTTTGGCTAGTTCCACTAGTTCAATAAATGCACCAATGTGTAAAGACATTTCACTGGGGGCTTGAGCCTTTACTGCAAGTTTATATTCATGACCCATCTTTTTCATGATCTGATTTAAATCTTGCACTTCGCCGCTATGTGCAAAACCAGACAACAAAATTGCTAGAATAATTATAAACTTCATAATCCCCCCTTCTTAAATTGCGCTAGTATATATAAATATGCAAACTGCACAAGAGCAACCACGTGTAAAGGGCGTTAACATTTTGAAAATTTATATCTGTTTATATTTGCTTGTATTCAGTATGTTTCCTTTGGTCCTTGGTGTAACGAGTATAAACGCTCATGCTTCACAGCCATTAAAAGTAACATTCATCAACCCAGGCTTTAACAGTGACAACCCAACTGGTAATTTCTGGTTCAATGTTTCAAACATCATGAATGCTGTCGCAGAAGACACAAATATCGAATTAACAACGTTATTCGCAGAACGCAATCATATTTTAATGAAAGAACTAACTAAGCAGGCACTAAATTCCGATGCAGAGTACCTAATACTCGTTGATGAAAAACGCGTTGTTACCGAGGTTCTTTTGTTGTCGGAAAAATCCCACCCGAATATTCTTTTTTTGTTAAACAGTCCTGATAAACTTGCACAGAAAAGGCTTGCAGCCAAAGGCTTTGGCGTAAAAGCATCAATCTTACCCGATAACTACCAAGCTGGCAGTATGCTAGCGCGTGAGTTAGCACTCAAGGGTAATCAAAAAGAAGTACAAGATAACACTCAGTCAATGCTTGCATTTTTGGGTGATATAGCGACTAATGCAGCGACAGAAAGAGAGCAAGGCCTACTCAGCTATACCAACAGAGTGTCCAATATAAATTTAATTGACAAGGTAGATGCTCAATGGTCAAAGCAGCGAGCTTTGGAATTATCACGTGGGCTCCTGCGTCGTTATAGAGACTTAGATTTGATCTGGTGCGCAAACGATGCAATTGCATTTGGGGTTAGCCAGGCAGCTGTCGAACTAGGGATCAGGGATAGGTTACAAATTGGCGGTATAAATTGGGACGACGAACATGACTCTAAATTGGATGTATCCATTGGTGGACATGTATTATTGGGCGGCTATTTACTGATCGAACTCAAAAAACTCCAACTTGGACTGGTGAAATATATTGGTACTCAAAAGATAGCAATTTTTAGGCCATATAAAAAAGAATTTGCCCCTATCTACAAAGCTATTCATGAAGATAAACTGCGCCAAGTGGACTTTTCTCAATTCATCAATGATAAAAAAGATTACAATATTATGACCATTAACAGTGAATTAAATTTCTAATCTTTTAATGACTCTTTTATTAAAATTCAATCCAAAACCAAATAAAAAATCAAAAATTTAATTCAAATTACACTTATGTTATAAATACATTAATCAAGATGATAAAATGAATGTTTTTCACGCAGTTGACAGTGAGTCGAATACCTGTTTTAGTTAAAATGGTTAACAACATGTAACTAGGACAAACAAAAATGAAACACAACTTTCTAACAAGCACTAAATGTACTTTACTTGCCCTTGGCGTTGCGTCTGCGCTTGGTGCTGCCACAGCACACGCGTCTAATACCGAGCGTATGATCGTTACTCTGAAAAGCGAAGCAATGACAAATACGTTGCCTGTTGCAATGTCAAACGCTGAAATTTCAGAGTTTAAATCACAGTCATTATCGCTGTTCGCAAATGACTTAAATACGACTGCAATCAAAACATTACCAAATATTAATGCAGTTGTAATGGAGGTAACGCCTGCGCAGTTGGCTGAGCTTGAGAAAAACGGTGATGTTGAAACGGTTGAAGTGGATCCAAAGCGTTACGTTCCTGAAGTAATTGAAGCGGGTATCTCTCCACTTGCTGAATCTACTCCTTACGGTATCAATATGGTACAAGCTAAGCTTGTAAGCGACGCTGCAGCTGCTAACCGCAAAGTATGCATCATGGATACCGGTTATCATCGTGCGCACGAAGATTTAGTTAGTGCTGGCGTAACTGGTGATGATGGTTACGGCTCTAATGACACAGGTCTTTGGTACAACGATGGTAACGGTCATGGTACACACGTTGCGGGCACAATCGCTGCACTAGGTGAAAACGGGACTGGTGTTGTGGGTGTTAACCCATCTGGTAACCTTGGCCTTCATATTGTTAAAGTTTTCAATGACTCTGGTCGCTGGGCATATGGTTCTGATCTAATTGAAGCGATTAACCAATGTGAAGCTGCTGGCTCTCACATTACTAGCATGAGTTTAGGTGGAAGTGGCAGCTCAACTGCTGAGCGCAATGCATTCGACCAAAGTTACCAGCGTGGTATGCTGCACATCGCTGCCGCAGGTAACGGCGGAAATAGTGCGCTAAGCTATCCTGCTTCTTATAACAACGTTGTTTCTGTTGCCGCAGTAAACAGCTCTGAAAACAAAGCGTCATTTTCACAATATAACAGCCAAGTTGAGATTGCAGGCCCAGGTGTAAGTGTAAACTCTACATGGAACAACGGTGGCTACAGAAGTATCAGTGGTACATCGATGGCAACGCCTCACGTTTCAGGTGTAGCGGCACTAGTTTGGAGTAACTTCCCACAATGTTCAAACGCAGATATCCGTGCAGCGCTTAATGCAACTGCTAAAGACAAAGGTGCAGCAGGTCGTGATACTTCATACGGTTACGGTATTGTTCAAGCAAAAGCAGCTTATGATTACTTAGCACAAGGTTGTGGCGGCGGTGATCCTGTTCCTGTTGCAAACTTCAGCTTCACGACTGAAGGTCTGAAAGCGACATTCACAAACTCTTCGACAGTTGGCACTTATAACTGGACATTCGGTGACGGAAACTCAAGCTCTCAGGGTTCTCTAAGTCACACATACGCGCAAGCAGGTACTTACGATGTAACACTTAAAGTAACTAACTCTGCAGGTGACTTTGACAGCATCGTTAAACAAGTAACTGTTGACGACGTAGTTACACCTCCTGGTTGTAGTGGCCTATCAGCTTGGAGTGCTTCGACGTTCTACCGTATTGGCGACAAAGTATCTTACAATGGATACGAGTATCACTCTACTTGGTGGTCAAAAGGCGCACACCCTGATGTATTCTCAAATGTATGGAGAAAAGTAGCTAAGTGTAACTAATCAAATAGAAAAGATTACACTAGTTACTAAAATAACCCCAATGCAGGACCACTGTGTTGGGGTTAACTTTTCTTGAAACAAATATACCCCTATCAAGCCTGCACCGATAATGCCAATAGCACGCTTTAACGCTTCCAAAATACCGGGCTGGATTTCTAACAATGCGACAAATTGAAGCGTAACAGCAAACGAGAAGCAAGCTGCTGCACTCACCCATAGACCCGCATATTGTACCAATTTAGACAGATCAATTTTTGGTCTAAATAGCAATCCATTAAAAACGAGCACAACAAGAGTGATATAAACAACATGAAACTCTATGGAGCTGAGCTTCAGTGCCTGCTTATCAAACACAATACAACAACCCCAACACATTGACGTTAGCAATATATAACCGCTGCCCGGCTCTATAAAAGTAAGCTTACCACCTTGCAGAATAAATGAAGCACTCACCAAAACAGCAATGGCTGAAACCTCAATAAAACTTAATGACTCACCTAGCCATATCCAAGCGAAAACGCCAGAAATTACGGGAGTTAAAGAAAGCATAGGTAGCATCACTGCTACTTTACCAACAGCTAAGGCTCGGATAAAACTGACACTGCCAATGCCTGCTAATAAGCCACTGATTGTCGCTGGATAAAAGTATTGAAAAGCAGGGACGGATTTATCTGCATAAAACCAATAGATCAAGTAACACGGTAATACTAAGGCGCTAAAAACGACCGACATTAGAGGAGCTGGGAAAAAGGCAGCCAAGCGCTTGCGTGTGTAGTCAAACCCTACCCAAAATAAAGCACTTACAAGAGCAAACTCCATGAATAGTTAACGCCTCTTAATTAGCATGTGGTTAGACTGCGCCGTCATATAATTATTGATTTTATGATGTTCTGGCTTCCATCCAGCCAAAAAACGATGAAAATCAGCCCAGATTATTGGCCACAAAGGTCTCCACTCACTTTCGACTTGTTTTCCGTCTATTTCACCGTGCGCTTTTCTCAATTGCGTTGTTAACGCTCTAAAATACGCGTCTAACATCGATTCGCATCGCGCTTCTAAACCTTGATTATCCAGTACGGTAGTCAGCAATAACATTACATCTGACAACCCAATCCCGACTCCCACATGCTGAAAGTCGTAACCGAGCACACCTTTGCTATCAAAAGCAAAGTTTGCAAGCTTGGCATCACCATGGATCATAGTTGTGAAATTTGTCGACGATAAAGCATCATCGATAATGTGAGCGTTCTGCTTGAGCAACCCATCAGGCATTTTTTTAAACTCATCTGGCCGAGTTTTGAGGTGCCAATAATTACCAGCCCCATATTGTTCAAATTTCGAGTGTTCCTGAGAGTTTTCCATCCAAGTAGCATGAAAATTCGCCAGCCACTCAATTATCTTAAGTATATCTTCTGTACATGCAGAATTTTTATTTATGAACCCTTTAGCTTCGTAATCTTCAAGCAATGTAACAAACAATCCGCGTTCGGCATGTAGCTCAAACATTTTTGGTACGTTACAGACACCTTTCAAAGCATCCGCACAATGTTGGTAAAACATTTGCTCTTTTTCGTAGCTTCTAACTTTTCGATTAAGAGAAAAACGCGTTTGCTTAATACTACTATGCTGCAAGTCTTCTGGAACTTGAGTCACCTTTGCTACATAACATTGGCTGCCAATCGAAAACTTTTCTAACGTGCCACATCCATTCCAAAGCGCTAAACACTGATCGGTACTTCGAGTATTAAGAAATTGTTCGTAAAGAATGGGCTGCATCTGTTTTAATCATTGAAACTTTTCGTGCAGTTTATATGAAACACCCGCTTATAGATATAAGCGGGTGAAAAAGGAAGGTTACTGATTAATTGCTGTTTTTAGCCCCTCGTCAATTTTTTCATCGGCGATAAGGTTTAAATCAAAATCATACTCATCTACGCGTATTGCTTTTTCACGCTTGCGGTTATAGTCGACAAGCTTGATGTATTCTTGCTCATTAACTACATGGGCAACAAAAGCATTATTTAGCGTTTCATCAAAGCTAACACCTGCTTTAATTTCTTTGCGTTTCAATGCCTTTTTGACTTTTGCAAGTGACTCTAAGCAAGCCATTTTTGCTTTATAAGCTTGCTCATTAATGTCATGCCCATCGTCTGGCGTTGGCTTAACTAAGTGAGTAATTTGCTGTTTAAACGCAGTATCTAGTTGTGCAGCTTTTGCTAATTCACGGATCATGTCATCGCTAATTTTAGGCATGCGATGTGTAAAGTTCACCGTAGCGATTCGCATAAATCGTCTAGCTGCAGCGTTTGGGAAGTTATCCAAGAACTTGTGTAACGCTTTCTCAGCTTCTGCAAGTGCGTAGCGCGTCGCGTAATGGAAATAAGGTGCTGCTTGGGCTCTGTCACTCTCAGACACTTTTTGCTCGTAGTAGCGAATGGACGCCATAGCTGCATACACAAAGCTCATCACATCACCAAGTCTTGCTGACAATAACTCTGCTTGCTTCAACTTGCCGCCTAGCACAAGCAGTGAGAAGTCGGCATAAACAGCAAGTTTTGCAGATAACTGTTGGGCAGCCTTTTCGTACTCTACTACTTCAGGTAATCTTGATGTACCTGACGCTAAGAATGGAAAAGCACCTAGCTTAAAGGCTCTAAACCCATTACCTACACTATATCCAATGGTCTTTCTAAGGCTCTTATTAAACTCTTTATCAGCCGTCGGAGACTCGCTATGAATTGACTCGACCATACTTTGCAGATATGGGTGACAACGCATCACCCCCTGACCGAAAATCATCAGGTTTCGAGTCAGAATATTAGCTCCCTCAACCGTAATTGCAATTGGCTGAGCTACATAGCCACTGGCCAATGTGTTTTGAGGACCGTTTTGGATAGCTTTACCCGCTAAGATGTCCATTGCAGAGTCCAATACATCACGGCCGAGTTCAGTCATATGATATTTTGCAATTGCAGTGACGACTGAAGGCTTTAAGCCCATGCCTAAACCTTCGGTAGTCAGAACACGCATAGACTCTTGTAAATACGCTTTACCAGCGATATCAGCGAGCTTTTCTTGAATACCTTCAAACTGGCCAATTGCAAGACCAAACTGTTCACGTACCGCGGCATATTCTGATGCTGATTTCAGGGCGACCTGACTAGATGACACCCCAAGTGCTGGAAGAGAAATCCCTCTGCCCGCTCCTAAGCAACTAACCAGCATTTGCCAACCACGACCAATATTCTTTTGACCTCCAATGATGAAATCCATTGGAATAAATACTTTCTTACCGCGAGTTGTACCGTTGTAAAAACGGATACCCATCGGGTCATGTCTGTTTCCAAGTTCGACACCTGAGTGGGACTTCGGTATTAACGCGCAAGTAATACCCAGTGATTCTTTACCGCCCAACAAACCTTCTGGGTCAAATACTTTAAATGCTAAACCAAGTACCGTTGCAATAGGTGCAAGTGTGATATAACGCTTGTCCCAAGTTACTTCTAGGCCCAGTACTTCTTTGCCCTCGTACATGCCTTTAGTAACGATCCCTTGGTCTGGAATGCCACCTGCATCAGAGCCAGCTTCTGGGCTAGTCAAGGCAAAGCAAGGGATATCGCGTCCGTTAGCAAGTCTTGGCAGATAGTGGGCTTGCTGCTCCGCTGTACCGTAATGAAGTAATAACTCTCCAGGACCTAGTGAATTTGGTACCATAACAGTTACAGCAACTGCTGACGACTTCGTAGCTATCGTACCAACGATTGTTGAGTTTGCATAAGGACTAAACTCAAGGCCCCCATATTGTTTTGGTATAATTAGCGAGAAAAATCTTTCTTGTTTCAAGAAATCTAAGATGTGATCAGGCAAGTGCTTAGAATTTTGGATCTGATTTTCGTCGATCATCGACATTAAAGTTTTAACAGGGCCATCCAAAAATGCTTGCTCATCAGCTGATAGCTTAGCTTCAGATACCGCTCTTAATGTGCCAAAATCTGGCTTTCCTTGATAGATAGAGCCTTCAAGCCAAACATCCCCTGCGTCTAACGCCTCTTGTTCTGTGGTTGAAATGCTTGGCAATATTTTTCTTAGCTGTGTTCTTAAACTCATAATAAACTCATCCGACCAGATAGATATACCTACATTACGGCATAAAAATAAAATTAGATCAATTGCTCAAATGAAAAAATTAACGATATTTTTACTGAATTAGCTAAACTATGCGGAAAAGTAGCCCAGAATTAATAGCTTACACATGTACGCTGAAATTTTTGAACACAACTTTTTTTTGTTTGACTATTGCGAATTATAGACAAATCTGGTTAAAAAGTAGCAAGCGTTGCTTTTGTAATCTTAATTAATATATTCGGGCATATAGAAATTTCTAGACCACGACGTCCGCCACTGACATAAATATTGGGATATTTCTTTGCCGTTTCATGAAGCACAACTGGGATATTCTTCTTATGCCCAAAGGGGCTTATTCCCCCTAAAAGGTAGCCTGTCGCAGTTTGCGCCCTATTTTTATCAGCCATTTGTGCTTTTTTACCACAAATCGACTTTGCAAAAGACTTCAAATCAACTTGTTGACTCGCTGGTGTTATACCTATGTATAGCGCTCCGTCGACATCTATGACCAAAGTTTTAAACACTTGCTGCTCATCTAGGTTAAGCTTTGTCGCCGCTTCTTGAGCATAATTGGACAGACTAGGGTCGTGCCTAAACTTTAACACTTCAAAGTCTACCTTCTGCTGTTTCAATAAATTTATTGCGGGGGTCATCACGCCTCCTTGATAAAACTAACGAAATATTGAGTTATCGCTTTGCGTCCCAACTCTTTTCAAACGCCTTTTCTTTCGTGTATTACAATCATTTTCAGGTAGCAAAATAAAGCTCATATTATACTAAAATATGCTCGACAATATGGGATTGTCTACTAGAGTAGTATATATCGGCAAACGCTTATTGAACCACGAGCACCTAATGCTTATCTTTACTGCGACACGGTTCTAAAAGCATCAATAGCCGAGTGAGAAAAGTAACATGAGTGTTCAAGTTGTAAAAGCATTAAGCATGATCATTTGCGCATGTTTGGTGGTGTTTTTTTTAAGTAACGAGTACCACTTTTGGCTTGACAGGTTGGCTTGTAATGAAAAATGTGAAGTCTTAGGGTGTCGCTCTGGAACACTGATTTCAGGAGAAGACCGATCGGACCTACTGTGCCGATGCAACGACGATATGGATTATCTCGTAATTTTAGACTGAGAGGTAAAACGGCGCCAGTGGCGCCGTTTTGATTAGATATTCTACTTGGTTAAGTCATCAAAGAACTTTTTAACGCCATCGAAGAACCCTTGAGCTTTAGGGCGATTTTTACTTGTATCACCACTCATGCTTTCTTCAAGTTCACGTAATAACTCTTTTTGACGATCGTTAAGGTTTACCGGTGTTTCGATAACAACCTTACAAATTAAATCACCTACAGAGCCACTTCGAACAGACTTTACACCCTTGCCTCTCATGCGGAACATTTTACCCGTTTGACTTTCAGTAGGTATCTTCAGGTTCGCACGACCATCTAGTGTTGGGACTTCGATCTCACCACCTAGCGCCGCAGTAGTATAACTGATTGGCACTTCGCAGTATAAATTGTTACCATCGCGCACAAATATCGGGTGCTCTCGTACAGATACTTGTACGTACAGATCTCCCGCTGGTGCACCATGCATGCCAGCCTCGCCTTCTCCAGAAAGTCTGATGCGGTCACCGGTATCAACGCCCGCTGGGATCTTAACAGATAAAGTCTTAGTCTTTTCTACGCGACCTTGGCCATGACATTTGTTACAAGGATCAGAAATTACCTGACCAGTACCCTGACAGGTTGGACATGTTTGCTGAACAGCAAAGAAACCCTGGCGCATTTGTACTTGACCTGCACCGTGACAAGTTGTACATGTTTTTGGTTTAGAGCCAGCTTTTGCACCACTGCCATCACAAGGCTCGCAGCTAACCCATGTAGGAACTTTGATCTCTACATCTTTACCTTTAACTGCTTCTTCAAGCGATAGGTCTAAGCTATATCTTAAGTCAGCACCACGTTGCTGTCTTGATTGACGACGGCCGCCACCGCCTCCAAAAATATCACCGAATACGTCCCCGAAAATATCGCCAAAGTCGGCTCCACCACCGAATCCGCCATGGCCTCCACCACCGTTTTGCTCAAACGCTGCATGGCCGTATTGATCATACATCTGGCGTTTTTTACTATCCGTTAGGACTTCGTACGCTTCTTTTACTTCTTTGAATTTAGCTTCTAAAGCTTCATCACCCGCAGTACGGTCTGGGTGATATTTCATAGCTAGGCGCTTATACGCCTTTTTAATATCACGTTCGCTAGCGTCTTTTGATACGCCCAATACTTCGTAATAATCACGTTTTGACATAGTTATCACACTACTCTTACAAGACAACTCTTCGGGTCAACCCCGATATACTGAGCCAAATTTTAAAAATACTAAGGGCGCGTCTAGCGATACCGCTGCGCGCCCTTAACAGTCAACAATTACTTGTTGTCTTTAACTTCTTCAAACTCAGCGTCAACTACATCGTCGTCTGCTTTAGCTGAACCTGATTGAGCACCAGCTTCTGGACCTGCTTGCTGTGCCTGAGCGTTAGCTTGTGCAATTTCCATTAGCTTTTGAGACTTTTCAGCAAGTGCTTGCGTTTTAGCATCGATATCTTCTTTGCTATCACCTTTGATTGCAGCTTCAAGTTCTGTTAGAGCGCCTTCGATTGCTGTTTTGTCATCAGCTGGAAGTGCTTCACCTGCTTCTTCTACTTGCTTGCGAGTTGCGTGTACAAGTGCGTCAGCTTGGTTACGTGCACCAACTAACTCTTCAAACTTCTTATCTTCTTCAGCATTTGCTTCTGCATCACGTACCATTTTTTCTACTTCATCATCGCTCAGACCTGAAGAAGCTTGAATTGTGATTTTCTGCTCTTTGCCTGTATCTTTGTCTTTTGCAGATACATGTAAGATACCATCAGCATCAACATCAAATGTTACTTCGATTTGCGGAGCACCACGCTGTGCAGGTCGAATACCTTCAAGGTTAAACTGACCCAATGACTTGTTATCAGTTGAACGCTTACGCTCACCTTGCAATACGTGGATAGTTACTGCTGACTGATTGTCTTCAGCTGTCGAGAATACTTGCGACTTCTTAGTAGGAATAGTGGTATTTTTCTCGATAAGTGCAGTCATTACTTGACCCATTGTCTCGATACCTAGAGACAGAGGGATAACGTCTAGCAGTAGTACATCTTTAACATCACCAGAAAGTACACCACCTTGAACAGCAGCACCTAGAGCAACAGCTTCGTCTGGGTTCACATCCTTACGCGCTTCTTTGCCGAAGAATTCTGCTACCTTAGTCTGTACTAGAGGCATACGAGTCTGACCACCTACAAGGATGATGTCATTTATGTCGCTTACAGAAAGGTCAGCATCAGCAAGTGCACGCTTTAACGGCTCGATAGACTGATTTACAAGATCTTCTACAAGTGACTCTAACTTAGCACGTGTTAGTTTAACGTTCATGTGCTTAGGACCAGTCGCATCAGCAGTTACGTAAGGAAGGTTAACTTCTGTTTGCTGTGCAGATGACAATTCAATCTTCGCTGTTTCAGCAGCTTCTTTAACACGCTGCATCGCTAACGGATCAACCTTAAGGTCAATACCTTGCTCTTTCTTAAATTCTTCTACTAGGTAGTTGATAACACGGTTATCAAAGTCTTCACCACCTAGGTGTGTATCACCATTAGTAGCTAGTACTTCAAATGTGTGCTCGCCATCTACTTCATCAATCTCAATGATTGAGATATCGAAAGTACCACCACCAAGGTCATATACAGCTACTACGTTATCACCTTGCTTTTTGTCCATGCCGTAAGCAAGAGCAGCAGCAGTTGGCTCGTTGATGATACGTTTAACGTCAAGACCCGCGATACGGCCAGCGTCTTTAGTTGCTTGACGTTGTGAATCGTTGAAATATGCAGGTACCGTGATTACTGCTTCTGTTACTTCCTCACCAAGGAAGTCTTCAGCAGTCTTTTTCATCTTCTTAAGTACTTCTGCAGAAATTTGTGGTGCAGCGCGTTTTTCGCCGCGTACTTCAACCCACGCATCGCCATTGTCAGCTTTAACAATGTTGAATGGCATGATGCTGATGTCACGTTGTACTTCATCGTCTTCGAAACGGCGGCCAATAAGTCGCTTGATTGCATAAAGCGTATTTGTAGGGTTTGTAACCGCTTGACGCTTAGCCGGTTGACCTACTAGTGTTTCGCCTTCTTCTGTAAATGCAATAATCGACGGGGTAGTACGATCGCCTTCAGCGTTTTCAATAACGCGCGTGTTCTCACCATCTAATACTGCTACACAAGAGTTAGTAGTACCTAAATCGATTCCAATAATTTTACCCATGTGAATCTTCTCCGACCTCAAAAAATTCGTTGTTCTGTTAGATGACTTGATAGATAAGGGCGGCAATCTCTAATTCAACCTTAAAATTGAAAAAAATTTCATTTTTTTTCAATTTTTTTTATTTTTAGGATGAACAGAGCAAAAAGCAGACAAAATAACTGCATTTATTAAGTTAGAGTATATAGTCTAATTTGATAAATAATAACATTTGGAAAAACCATGGACTTTGATACTCTCATTTCGTCATCACAACTGTATGAAGATAATTGCCAGCTTTCGGTACCAAAAACTTGGAGCCAAGGCAGAACCGTGTTCGGTGGATTAAGTTCAGCACTGATGTTAAAGCATATGTACCTTCGTATAAATGATGATACTCGCAATCTACTGTCCTTTAGCTGTAACTTTATTGCCCCCTTGTTGACGGAAACACCTTTTATTATTTCCACAAAAATCCTTAGAAGCGGAAAAAACGTCACGCAGGTGGAGACAACCATTCAGCAAAATGAAGCAACTTGCTTGGTATCTCTGGCTTGCTTTGGCATTCAACGACAATCAAAAATAAGCATCCCCGCAGAAGAGGTACCGAGTAAGTTAAACGAAAACATTAACCCGAAACAGACGCTCAGATATATAGAAGGGTTATTCCCAGCATTTATTCAAAACATTGATTTAAACTTACAACATGGCGCGATGCCATTTAGTGGGGCTGATTCCTCTGACATTCACGGCTGGATGAGGTTTAAAGATAAAGCGCGAGGTAATCTCGATGAGTTCAATGTACTTGCACTCGCTGACGCATGGCCCCCCACTTTACTTCAACTATGTGACTCTCCATCTCCAGCGAGTACTGTTTCTTGGTATATTGAATTTTTACAACCACTTGCTTTAAATGACAGTCAATGGCTTGGCTATCAGGTCTCGACTCATCAAGCTAACGGAGGATATGGTACCGAAGATGCAAAAATATTCTCTCAAACAGGTGAGTTAATAGCGCTCAGTCGACAAACCGTCGCTGTTTTTGATAGTTGATATTCTCCTAATGGTCACTCACAATAGAGGATATTCTTCATAGCACTTGCGTTTTTAATGTGATCATAGCTTGTCAACATTGCGACCACCTCGTCTCTATCGCAAAAATGGGCAGACAACAGCGAGCTGTTTGCCCTCACTGTGGTAATGTATTGGCCAATTGCCAAGTCAATTATAATCAAAGCATAAATGCGTTTGGGCTATCTTCAATTTTATTTCTTTTAGTTAGTTTACATCCACATTTTATTTCTTATGCACAGCATGGTTTAAAGCAATCAATTAGCCTAATTGAGGCCATATCATTGTTAGCTGAACATTTCAGTACGTTACTTGCTGGGCTGCTAAGTTTTACAATATTAGTCATGCCTCTAGCTGCATTGCTACTGATATTGTTAGCACACTCTCCTTTGTGGAAGCATTTAAACCCTCATAATGCCAGAGTGTTTGTTAGAGCACTAATGATACTCAAACCACTTAACCTTGCAGACATTTTCCTCGTTGCGGTGCTCATTAGTGCATTCAAATTGACCGAATTCGCAGAAATCGAAGTTGGGCTGGGTTTTTGGGCTTATGTATTATTTGTACTGTGCTTTATCGAAACTCTGTCACTATTGAGTAAAGAGCAACTTTGGGAGCGCGAGCAGCAAACCTTTTGTCCAGATGAGAAAACCTGCTCGTCACGGGCGCTGCAACAAAACTTGAAACAATGCCATGTTTGTGGGCAATTGAGCGACTCAATTCACTGCCCTAGGTGTATGACCAAACTTAAGTTTAGAAAAACAGACTCATTGGCAAAAAGCGCAGCATGGATGGCTACTGCAATGGTCTTGCTCATACCCGCATTGGCTTTGCCCATCATGGACACAATAAATTTAGGCTTGCACACCAAAGCCACTATTTATAGTGGCGTGGAGGTAATGTGGAATGCGGGCTCATATCCCGTCGCTATCCTAATCTTCGTGGCCAGTATTTGTATTCCTATAATTAAAGGCACCGCCCTATTTTACTTACTTTATCAAGTTAAGAAATGTACCCACCCAAAGCTTGCAAGTAAACTGTATGGAGCCCTTGAATTCATGGGGAAATGGTCAATGATAGATGTATTCGTCGTAATTCTCTTGGTTTCTTTGGTGCAACTTGGTACTGTTTTAAGTGTTGAACCACAATCAGGTATCGTATTTTTCACTGCTATGGTCTTATGTCAAATAATCTCAGTTAATCACTTCGACCCACGCTTACTTTGGGACAATCTAGAACAACAATGAACGAGCAAGCCTATATTGAATCCAAGCCGAAATTTTCAGTTATCTGGATTGTTCCCATTATAGCCATCCTGATTACTGGTTGGATGCTATATCAGCACCAATCCAATAAAGGTCATGTAATTTTTCTTAAAATGGAAAATGCAGACGGCATCATTGCTGGGAAAACAGAAGTCAAAGTCCGCAGCGTGCAAGTTGGTATTGTAGAGTCTCTACGACTTCAAATTGAGCAAAATGCGGTAATCGCCACAATACGTATTAATAAACATTACGACTCGTTATTGACAGAAGACGCGAAGTTTTGGACCGTAAAACCCCGTGTCGACGAGACAGGGATCTCTGGATTAAACACCTTACTTTCTGGCGTTTACATCGAGCTTTTACCTGGTGAAAGTGACAGTTCTGCAAGTTTATTTACAATGCAAGACCAACCTGCGCTGATATCCCCTGATGTAGATGGAGTAAGGTATAGCCTAACGGCCGCAAATGCTGAAGTTTTGGACGTTGGCACTGGCATTTTCTTCAGAAATTATAAAATAGGCCAAGTAGAGTCTGCCAAGTTTAACGAAAAAACACTTGAAATGGACTACGGCATTTTCATTAATTCTCCATATGATGAACTCATATCAAAAAATGTTATTTTTTGGGTAAACTCTGGTGTCGAAGTAGACTTATCTACAGAAGGGATCAGGGTTTCCACAGGTTCTTTGTCAAAATTGATTAAAGGTGGCATATCAGTGGATTACCCGCCAGCTGCCGAAGCTGACGAAATAGCGCGTGAAAACACTCAGTACAAGCTTCATAAAAACTTTGCCGTGGCGTTAGAACGACGCTTTGATCTGTTTGAACTCTACCTAATAGAGTTCGAGCAATCGATTAAAGGGTTAAGACCAGGTGCGCCTGTTGAGTATAGAGGTATGCGGATAGGTACTGTAGAGCAAGTACCTGCACAACTGGTAAGAGATGGGCAACCACTTTACTTTCAGCAAGACAATACCTCGATTCCTGTCCTTATTAAAGTTGAGTATGGCCGTATATACGACGTGGATGAACAAGCTAAACAGTATTGGCAAGGCAATATAGAAAAATGGATTAAAAATGGCCTTCGAGCATCACTAAAAAGTGGCAATTTGTTAACAGGTGCGGTATATATAGAGCTAGACTTCTATAGTTCTGCTAAGCCCGAGTCGATTGCTAAGCACTCTGTCTACCCAATTCTACCGAGTGTCCCTAGTGGCTTTACCGCTTTGTCTGAGCAAGTCATGGCGCTTTTAAACAAATTAAATAAGCTGCCGCTAGGTGATACGTTGGGTGAAGCGAAAAACACACTTACAGCTTATAAACAATTGGGCATAGAGACAGAAAAACTCATAAAAGAATTAAACAACAAAAAAGTATCAGAAAAAGTGGATAAGAATTTAACTCAATTACAAGGCACGTTGATTCAGTTAACTGCAAGCTTAAAACAATTCGAGAAAACTTTGGCAACCTATCAACAAGGTTCAGGTGTTATGGAGCAGCTCACTGACACTTTAAGCGAATTAGAAAGTTTGTCTAATACATTAAAGCCGGTAACCAAGAGCTTAAATGAGCAACCTAGCATGCTGATTTTTGATAAAAGCTCAGGTGAAGATCCTATCCCGAGGAAGGGACAATGAGACTAACCTCAATACTTGGCGTTTTTGCTTTATTTTTGGTTGGCTGTAGCAGTAACGTCGACTCTCATAAGTACTACAAGTTTTCGGTCAATGGTAAAAACTCCCCCGCTAAAATATCGGGATCAAGACAAAGAGTTTATATTGATACAATTTCAATTCTTGGGGCCGCAAATCAACAAGCATTAGTTCAGTATACTGATGAAAACCAAATCAATATAGCAAATTTCCATTACTGGGCCGAACACCCCAAAAATATGCTAATGCAAGCGACTCATACATACTTAGCTAATAAGGGCATTTATGCAATCCCACTTGCCTTTGCTGGCGATGACCTAGAGCAACACTTAACACTCAAAATTGTTGTACATGAATTTGCTGGCCATTTTACTAATGGCGCAGTGTTAAAAGGTAACTGGTATTTGTATCAACATCATAAACGCAACAAAACATTGCACAGCTCTAGCGCTTTCTCATTATCAAACTCATTAGAAAACGATGGATTTGAGTCATTAGACGCCGCGCATAAAAATAATTGGCTTCTTCTTATGAAGGATATTTCACAGCAGCTGAACCTGCCAGATCATGAGTAAATAGCTTAACTGGCTTGTTGTGTGGATCGACCTGTAAAAACCCTATGTCTATAAAACCCAATTTAATTAGCAGCCTTTGGCTTCCCTCATTGCTAAGATCTGTAATTGCATTAACAGCTGGTAACGCTAAAGTTGTTTTAGCGAAATTCATTAGCGACTTACAAGACTCCAACGCAAAACCCTGACCTGTAAACTTATCAATAAACGCATATCCTAAGTCGTGAGCTTTCAAATAAGGTCGCTGATAAAATCCAGCGACACCAATCTGCTCCCCAGTGCGCAAACAAACAATATAGGGCGCTGTAAGACCAGATTGATAAGGCGTTAAAAACGATTTTTGGATATATTCATTCGCACTAGATATATCAAAGACGTTTTTATCGCCAATATTGTCTATAAAACTCTTTTGATTCAGTAATTGGATGATAAACACTGCGTCAGAAAGCAACGCTTTTCTGATGATACATCTATGTGTGCTTAATACGGTACCTTCAGCCACGTTAGCTCCTTTTTCATAACATTCATATGGCCATAATTATACTTTGATTTATTTTAAGTCAATTTGAGGAACACTGCTGAACTTTATCACCTTAAAGGCTAGCAGGTAAGCCAGCAACGATAGAGTGATATCAAAATACCTATGGCGATTGTTCTATTAAATAGATGTATAGTTGATTTTGTTAGCCGAAAATTAGGGACTTTGTTCGTTTTTATTTTAACTTATCTGTGTAGGCAAGGTATTCTCTTCCTTTATTCGAAATAAGTTAATATCAGTGGATACATTCAGGGAAAGAGTGGTTCTCCCTCAAAGCTTAAGTAAATTACACTGTAATTTTTAAGCTTAGTTCAATTTGAGTAGGTACGTGCATCTTCTTCAAGGACCAATTACATTAAGCCCGGCGTTCACTGATAGCTTAATAGTAACAGGGGTTTAAAGAGTTACCTTAGCTGGTGAGCATCATAACTGCTCTAATAAAGGAATCGGCGGCAAGCATTAATACACATGTTGCCGCCTTAATGACTTATTTGAATTGTGCCATGTTATACAGATCAGAAATATTATTTATTTGCTTTTGATTTGGTAGTGTTGCAAACGGCTTGTCAGCAAACTTTCGCCCACGAACTTGTATGTTCAAGCGAGCTGCATCTTTATTAAGTAACGTTTCATTTAAGTACGTCTGCACATTCTCTAAAGTGACATTCTTTGCAGCCGCTATGAGCTTTTCTTTAGAGTCAAAAGTCAGCTTATTTCTATACCAATCCGATAGTATTGGTTGCGCCTCTTCTGATAAGTTCTTCGGCTCCTCCATTAAATTGGCCAGAACAGAAGACTTAATCTTATCGAACTCATCATTCGTCAATTGACCTAACTCTAATGCGTAACTGCTCTTAAATTCGTCAAAGCGAGCTTGCATTCCTTGTACACTTTTAACCGGAGTTTGAATAAATAACCCAATAGCAGAGTACTCGTCGATGCTCGTGGACAATGCGCCAACAGCATATGCTAGCTGCTCTTCTGTTCTCAGCCTATTGAACGCTTTTTGGCGAAGGTGCGCTTTGAGTATTAACGCAGCGGCTTTTTGTTCATAACCAGGTGTTGGATGTACTGCAACATCCACTATTGCTACGTCAGCAACATCTGCATCTTTTTGCCAAACGAGTACTTCGCCTTTTTTAGGCTGCCAAAAGCCTGCTCTGATATAGTCCGATTGGCTTAATGTTTCTCCCACTTCTTTCTTTAAAATAGCAACCACATTGTTTATATCTTCATTACTGTAATTACCATAGCCAAAAATTCTTATTAGATTATTTCCTAAAATTTCGTCGCGGTATTTAGCAAATTTTTCAGGAGTCATCTTCCTAGCTGTATCTATCAACAATTCATGATCGAAATTACCTTCTCTGGTTAATTCGCGGTAGGCCCCAAACGCTTGATAATATGGGATCTGTTTATTATGGTTTTGGATTTGACGTATATACCTATCAACAGCTTGCTCCAATTGTTTAGCAGTTGGCGAAACTTTAAAGTCCACGAATGCTTGCTCAAGCAATAGCGGTTGTTTATCTGTAAAACCTGACAACGACATAACCAAGCCATTAGAATAGCTCAAACCCAGTCCCATGCCCGCGACATGTGCTTCGGTCATCAGCTTTGCTTTTTGAATATGATAGAGATCTACCCACAGCTGCGCAGCAACTTTATTCCCTACATTATTGATTGGCATCGCGCTATTAATGACAACCTCAAGTGTGCCCTTGGGTTGCTGCGTATATCTTTCGCTTGACTTGCGCCAAGCATGAATTCTCGCACCTTTATATACCTGCTCCACGCTGTTAATTGGACCATCTTGCGCCAACTTTATGTCAAAGTTTTCAGGTAGTAGCCTATTTACACTAGGAAGCGCAAGTGCCAGTTCACTTGGCTTAGACCACTGCGCAGTTTCTTGATCAGAGATCTCATCAACTTTATATTGCCCATCATAAAAGTGTAGTTTGCTGTCTACAGGCTCATCCTTACTGATATACCACACTCGCATTGACTCAGGCGTTAGTTGTTCTAAAACTTGGTTAATTGCATCAGGTTCAAATTTGGCAAAATGGTAACTCGCGTTAACGGCATGATTAAGAGGATAGTCTTGCATATTTGCTGCTAACTCACTGACATAATCAAACTCATCTTGTTTTTCTAAGAATCTAAATTTATTGTCCAGTGACGTTTTAATTTCTTCAAAGTATTTGGCATCAACGCCCTCTTCTTTGATAAGGTTAATATATTGCATCACGGTCGCAACGATCTGCTCTCGATTTTTCATCCCCTCTTCCGTTAGTTCAATACCAACTGTTATTACACCATAGTTTCCATAGTGATTCGGAGCGTCGTAGGCACTTAAAGATGCAATCCACCCCTTATCTTTAAGGAGTTGAGCAGGACTTCCTTGCATTTCATTGCTTAACAGATAAGAAATAAAGTAGTTTGGCTTAACAGCAAAGTCAGACACGTTATTTTCAATAATAAACTCAATATTGAGCGACTTCACATCTTGATTTGGTTGGTAGTGAATACGCTTTTTACCAGCTTGTTTAAAATCAATAGCCTCTGTCACTACTGGCTCTTCGATATTTTTATTCTTAATACTACTAAAGTGTGTTATTGCTTTAGTTTCCATTTCAGACAAAGGGAGGTTAGATATCATGGCCAGTTTCATGATATTAGAAGAATAGTATTTATTGTAAAAATCGACCGTTTCTTGATGCAAATTGCTATTCGGCTTATCACCCAAAGTTTCAAGGTTACCAATGAGAAATCTATTAGCAGGGTGCTCTCCCAATAACGAACGCGCTAATTTAAACTGGCCAAAAAAGTCCATTTCACGTCTCATCGACCATTCTGCGTTAACCGCATTTTTTTCTTTATCTGTATACTCAGGATATAACTTAGGCGCCTTGAAAAAGTCTGAGAAGCGAGCTAGCGCCTCTTCGTACGCGTCATTATTAATTTTCAACATATAATTGGTGACGTCTAGCCATGTATACGCGTTGTGGCTGCCCCCATTTTTTTGCATAAATTCAGAGTACTCGTCTGGGTTAGGAAATTGCTCGGTTCCCAGAAATAACATATGCTCAAGGTAGTGAGCCATGCCCTGTTGCGACATAGGATCATGCAACAACCCAATACCAACACTGAGTGCAGCCGCAGACTTTTCTGCGTTAGGATCAGACACTAGCACAACATCTATTCCATTTTCGAGCGTTAACACCTTATACTGTCTATTGTCATTTGGGCTGACCACCAAGTTGTCTGCAATGAGTGAGTTTTGGGAAGAGGAGAAGTTGTTCGCTGAGCATCCCGCTAGCAAGCCCAGAGTAATAGCCCCAATAGCAAAAAGTTTTTTCATTAGTAACCCATTTTTGCGCCAACTGATGCCATACAATAAATCACCAGTTGGACAAGTTTTTGATAAGTATAGATTCTATTTATATTGATTGTAATTCTTCGAGTGCACAACCGTTATTAAGAAAAAAGTGTAACTGATTGTGAGACGCAACTTAAACTTCCTTATCTGAACTGATAGTTACATCGTCTGCCCAGCCTTAGTGAGAAAGCGCACCAAATATTAATTTTTTTGCTCAAAAGTGTTTTTTTTGTTATCAAGAAACATTAAGCTGTCGATTAATCGAGCAGAGCATTTGCTGCTCTCATTACAAGGCAAGTATAAAGTGACAACAACAGGGGCAATAATATGACTGACGAGCGCATCTGTGACTTCGGGCTTCATGCCGGAGAACCTTACAGCAAACTACCCGCTTGTTTTTTAAATTGGATGGTTGAAACAAAGCATAACAAGCAAAACATCGCTAAAACTGAGTTAAACAGAAGAGAACAGGCCGTTTCTGCTTCACGAGATATTGCAAATTCATCCACTTTATAATTCCTTTTTTACGCATTTGCTTTAAACTAGGCGCATAAATAAATTCCGAAGTATAAATAATTTATGCGCATAATAATTTCAGTTTTACTACTGTCTTTTTTAACAGCTTGTCAGCTAATACCCACTTCACAAAAAGAACAATACCTTACTGTACTTCACACCAATGACCACCATGGTAGATTTTGGCATAACGAAGATGGCGAATATGGCATGGCTGCCCGTAAGACTCTAATAGATCAACTTCGTCAAGACGCAAATCAACAAGGCCATAGCGTGATTCTGTTGTCTGGTGGCGATATTAACACTGGTGTACCCGAATCAGACCTGCAAGTTGCAGAGCCTGATTTTAAAGGTATGAGTCTTATTGGTTATGATGCAATGGCCATAGGTAACCATGAATTCGATAACCCACTGTCGGTATTAGACCAACAAATTGCATGGTCGGATTTCCCGCTATTGTCAGCGAACATCATAGACAAGGAAACGCGTGCACCTGCTTATCAATCTTATGCGATCATTCAAAAAGGCCATTTAAAAATTGCCGTTGTTGGCTTGACGACAACTGATACCGCCAAAATCGCTAATCCACAATATATAGGGCATTTAGACTTTATTACGCCGTCTGTTGCCACGCAACCTCTGGTTGATAAAATCAAGTCCAAATACAACCCAGATGTAGTTATTGCTGTTACGCATATGGGGCATTATCATAATGCGAGCCATGGTATTAATGCACCAGGCGACGTAACCTTAGCAAGAGCATTGAAGCCGGACACGCTCGATATGATTATTGGCGGCCACTCTCAAGAGCCTGTTTGTATGAACAAACATGGTAAACCAGATACAGCATTTACAGCTGGTAAAGCCTGCTGGCCTGATAAACAAAATGGCATCTGGGTAATGCAGGCCCACGAATGGGGTAAGTATGTAGGTAAAGCTGTGTTCAAGATTTCAAATGATAAAAAAGAACTTTTGAGCTACGAATTAATCGCTGTAAATTTGAAAAATGAACATGGGCATTTCATTTCAAATGAAATAGCAAAAGATGAAGCGCTATACAACTTCCTTCTCCCTTATCAAGAGCAAGGAGCATTGAAATTAGCTGGCTCTGTAGGTTCTGTTGACCAATATCTAGATGGAAAACGCAACACGGTACGTTTCGAGCAAAGTTTGCTTGCAGATTTGATCATCAATGCTCAAGCAGAGGCTGTTGGTGCTGATTTTGGAGTTATTAGTGGTGGCGGGATAAGAGCGAGTATTAAAGAAGGAAAAGTGAGCTATAAAGATATTTTAAAGGTACACCCTTTTAAAAATCGTGTTGCGTACATTGACTGGAGCGGACAAGGTCTCATTCAGTACCTTAACGTTGTAGCAAGCTTTCCACCAGACGCAGGGGCCTACTTACAGTATCATAAAATTGACTTTACCATTAAAGATGGTGTTGTTAGCGTCAAAACAATTAACAACAAGCCATTTGATATAAATAGTAATTATAGAATGAGTATCAATAGCTACAACGCTTCTGGTGGAGATGGTTACCCAGTAATATCAAATCATAAAAACTTTCAAATTACTGACGTAACAGATGCCCAAGCACTACGTCTATATATAGAAAAACACTCACCTGTAAAAGTTAAACGACTTTAACTAAGAAAAATGGGCGCTATATAATAACCGCCCATTTCTTACTTTCCGATAATATCTACATCTTCCAGCGTAATATTTGATAAAGCGTAGCTATGCAATTTCGAGCGAGACCCTTCTCCGTGAGCTTTAGGCGGATAGTATTTGGCTTTAAGATCTGGCGTATTTGCTAACAGCTCATCTAGCGCAGCTCTAATTTCACTCAATGTTTTCTCTAAGCTATTTGAAAAGTTTGGTCGTTTACGTATGGTATGACCAAGGGAAATAAGTCGATGAAAGTACTTGTCGGCTAGCTCTAGCAACTCGTCCGGAAGCTCTTTGTTTTGGTTCAAAGACGCATCTGGGTTCGCCTCACAGTATTCAATCAATGCCAAATAAAAACACATAGGTTTATTAGCAAGCTGCACTTTGACACCCTTATCGTTAGAGAGGTGCAATGCTTTAGAATATAGATCAATTTGTAAAATAGGTTTTTCTTCAATCACTGGAGCAATATTTTTGGTTTTCAGTGAAGTAATTCGGCGTCTAGTTATACTATTTAATAGAACGAAGTTTAGAAGCGCAAAAATAAAGGGAACGATATAAAAAGGCAGCTTGTGATTGTCGTCAGCTTTAAACATCAAATAAGTTTCATGCGTAGTCCCTGTAAGCACGTCAACAACTTCGCCTTCCTTTGCATAGAGCGCTTTGCTAGAAATCGCAGTCAGACGAATTCGACTCTGTTGCTCAGCCAAAATGCCGTTCAATGACATTAAATACTCACTCAAAGCTTCTTCATCGCCGGAATAATTCAGCGTTGGATCTTCTAATGATAATCTTGACCTATCAATTGCAACTCGCAATTTTACACTTTGCATATCACGTAAAATATTATCATTAATTGTATGTTTATTTGATAAATTGAATATAATAAGAAAAATAATTAAATAAAGCGTAAACACAGAAACTTGTTTTAATGTAATCATTGATTTTCCCCTAAATAGTTGTAAGGAAAAGTATTACATTGCCAATATTGATTTACGCTATTGAAGTAGCTAGAACCACCGTCTTTAGCAACACGCTGTAACACAGTTTGTAAAGAACATGCCAGCTCTGTATTGTCATTCAGCATTTTTAGGTACCACTTGCTGCCACTAATATTTTCGCCAATCGGTGTAATGTAGTTTTTCGAAAAGTTACGCTCATCAGATTCATTCCAATAGCTGGCAATAATATCGAGCTCACCTGATGCTAGCTTATCTCGCAATATTTGATGAGAGCTAACATACTGAATGTTCAACGCATCTACATCTATATCTAAACTCTTAAACGCTTTTTTAGGAATAATATGACCAGATCGGCTTGTTGGGTAGTCCAACAGTCCAATTTTCTTGTCTAGAAAATACGCTTTTTCGTATTTTGGTTTCTCTCTATTGGAGATGAGGAATGCGGTATAAGTAGGGTAACCGATAACAGGCATATAGCTATAAGTAGACTCAGCCATAAGCGCTTTCATTACATTATCTTTAGATAAAGTAAGGTCGGCTAGGCCCTTTGCGATAAAATCAATTTGCTCAGCAAGGTTACCGCTCCACCAGACTTCAACCGCACCATACTGCTTTGCCAGCACAGGATCTTCGCAAAGCTGAGGAGCCAATGACTCAGCCAAACTTTTTATAGGCACATGTACACTGAACACCTGAGTATTTGAAACTGACCGAGTTTGACATTTTATGCTCTTTTGCATTACCGGAGGAAACTCCAGCGCTTCACGCCCAGCTAATTGATTTGCAAGAAACCAACAGCCCAGAACAGACAGAAACAAAACTGTAACAATGGTTGTATTATTGCTTAAATTGAGATTGTATTTCACATTGATGATTTTCTTTTCCTTCAACCATGCTTATTAGATCAATTTTTATTACTTATTGCAATAGGTAATTTTACCAATAAAGAATAAGCTGTTGTTTTACATACTTTATTAACAAGAAATTATGAATCTCTTTGACTCCTTTTATTTTCGTGAAAAATCCGGACAATTGACCTCATTGAAATGACTGGTTGCAGCCAGCTTCACAACGTATAGAGTTAGTAATGTTAAGAAGTTCAATTAAAATTTTAGCCGTTTCTCTTGGGTTACTGAGTAGCTCGGTTTTTGCGTGGGGTCAAAATGGCCATAGAGTTATTGGTGAGCTAGCGCAAAACAACCTAACGCCGAACGCATCTTCCCATGTTCAACTTATTTTAGGCGACGACTCGCTAGCTGAGGTTTCGACTTGGCCTGATGAGATGCGCTCCAATCCAGAGCACTTTTGGCGTAGACAAGCTGGCAAATGGCACTACATTAACATTGATAAGCCAGAACAAATACATGAACACACAAACGAGAAAATTTCAAAAAGAGATCAAGTCAAACACATTTTGGACGGAATTCACTACACTGCAAATGTCTTGAGAGATCCTTCCTCAGACCTAATAGACAAGCAATTTGCAATAAAGTTCCTTGTGCATTTAGTTGGTGATGCGCATCAACCCTTCCATGCAGGCAGAGCCGACGACCACGGTGGAAATAAAATCAAAGTAGAATTTTTTGGTAAGCCGTCTAATTTACACAAAGTCTTTGATACTGAATTAGTAGAGCATGAGAAACTTTCTTATATTGAACTTACCCAGTTTCTATCTACATCAGATAAAAATAAAATTGCTGAATATTTAAATAGTACCCCTTCAGATTGGTTATTAGAATCTAATCGAATTGCAGAAGAAATATATGAGAGCAATGAAACTGAAATAAGTTGGGGTTATATATATAAGCATACGCCAATGATTAAAACACGCCTACAACAAGGTGGTATTAGATTGGCTGGTTTGCTAAACCAAATTTTTGACAAAAACTCAAAACCTTTAGTTAACGCACTTGCGAAACGATAAGAGTTTTGAAAAATGATATTTAAACTAACTGATAAACCTAATAACACGGGAAACAACATAATGAAAAACGTTCGCTTAACTAAGGTAGCTGGTGCTTTAGTCTTAGCCCTAGGCGTATCTGCTTCAGCTTTTGCTTCAGACACATCATCTGCGATGCGAGGCAAGATCACAACACCTGAAGGTAGCGCAGCCGCAAACGTTAAAGTAACTGTAATTCACGAACCTACTGGTACAGTGAGCCACTTTGTAACGAATGACTCTGGTGCGTTCATCGCTAAAGGTCTTCGCGTTGGTGGTCCTTACAAGGTCATCTTAGATTCTGACGCATACAGCGACACAGAACTTGATAATATCTACCTAGACCTGGGCCAGACTCGCCGTGTAATTTCTCAGTTAGAGCCTAAAAAAATTGAAACTATTCAAGTTTCTGGATACAAAATTGTTCAGCAAGCTGGTGGCTCTTCAAGTGTTTTCGGTGAGGAAACACTTAAAAATATGCCAAGCTTCAATAACGACCTTAAAGACGTTGCACGTTTAAACCCATTAGCTTCAATTAACGGCAATGGCGAATTAACAATCGCAGGTAATAACCCAAGAACAAACAGCTTCACCGTTGATGGTATCGGCCAAAATGATGACTTCGGCTTACAATTTGGCGGTTACGCAACTCAGCAACCACCAGTTGCACTAGATGCTGTTGAGCAGGTATCAGTAGATGCAGCCCCTTTCTCAGCTAAAAAAGGCAACTTCGGTGGTGGTACAATTAATGCTGTAACGAAATCAGGTTCAAACGAATATACGTTTACTGGTTTCTACGAATTTTCAAACCCAAGCCTGTCTGGTGATTTGCAGTCAATCAATGAAATCGATGGATTAGATAACGATAATCACCGTCAGTACGAAACGGTTGAATCAGATTCGATAGTTGAAGAAAACCGTTTTGGCTTTAGTACCGGTGGCGCAATTTTAAAAGACCAATTGTTCTATTTCGTTAACTATAATTCATGGGAAAAAACACGTGAAATGAGTTATGGCTGGGACGATTCAGGTACAACTCACGAGCATAATTTAAGCCAAGCTGACTACGACCGCTTCACTAGCATTTTGAACAACAATTATGGCCTTACTGACGAACTTGGTGGTGACCCAGTAAGTACTAATGATTCATTACTTGTTAAATTAAGCTGGAATATCAGTGATGCACACCGAGCTGATTTTACTTACCAGTGGCAAGATGATACAGAAGACCGCAATGTTGCAGAAGGTGGTGACACGGTAAAACTTGCATCAGGTCGTTATACAGAAGAAAAGTCATTCAATAACTTCGCAACCAAAATTTATTCAGACTGGACAGACAGCCTTTCTACAGAAATCGGACTAGCATACAAAGACGTTAACAGTGAGAGTATCAACAACTCTAACCTTGGTACTGTAGAGGTAAGTATTGCTGATGGACGCGGTCCAGGCTTCCACTTCGGTCGTGATGAGTTCCGTCATGAAAACCAATCTGAAACAGAGACAATTGCGTTTACTTTCGACGGAACATACTTCTACGGTGACCATGAAATTAACTTCGGTACACACTTAGAGAGCCTACGTCTATATAACCTATTTGGCGCGAATACTCGCGGCTTTTGGGAATTTGACAGCTTAGAAGACTTTGAGGCGGGTAAAGTCAAAGAATTCTCTTACCGTAACGCACATACTAACGATGTAAACGACTTAGCATATGACGCAACGCGTAAGCAGTTCGCAATCTACGTAGAAGATAAGTTCTACCCAACTGACGACTTAGAATTAAATGTCGGCCTACGTTATGAGCGTTTATCTTCAAGTGACAAGCCAGTGCTTAACCAAGCGTTCCTTAATACGTATGGTTTCACAAACCAAGAAAACCTAGACGGCTTAGACATCATCCTACCTCGTATTGGCTTCAAGTATTATGCAACTGAAGCATTAACAATCAACGGTGGTATTGGTCGCTTCCAAGGTGGTGTGCCTAATGTTTGGTATAACAACCCATACCAAAATGATGGTGTTACATACGCATCTGCACCACAAAGTGCGCTTGATGCATATGTTGAAACAAATAATGCGATAGCAGCAGGCAACAGTGGTAATATTACCGCAGATGGATTTGGTAGCGTACCAACATCAGTGCAAGAAAAAATGGTAAGTGGTGCTGGTAGTACAAACTACACAGATCCTAATTTCGAGCTACCTTCTAGCATCCGCGCTCAAATCGGCTTCGATTATGAGTTTGATTCAGAAATGCTAGGTGATGGCTTCAAGTGGTCTGCTGAACTTTCTTACCACAAAAAACAAAATGAGGCTGTATGGTACAACAATGCGTTAATCGATCCGCCAGCAGATAAACTAGCGGCGACAAAAGATGGACGTAAGATTTACACTTCTCGTTACGAAGGTGATGCCGCAGAGAACTTTGACATTATGATGACCAACGCGTCAGAAGATGCTCGTTCTATCATCTTTACTACGTCACTAGCGAAAGAGTGGGATAACGGCCTATACGTGTCAGCAACTTACACACACCAAGACGTCGAAGACATCTCGCCAGGTTCCTCTTCACGTGCACAAAGTAACTACAAGCACGCAGTTACAAAGAGCCGTAACGTAGACCATATTTCTACAGGTCACTATGAAATTGAGCATAGCTTCAAATTAAACCTAAGCTACAAGACTCAGTTCTTTGATGGTTATGATTCTCAATTCAATGTGTTCTTTGAGCGTCGTTCAGGTCGTCCTTACAGCTACGTAATGGGCTTCTTTAGAGATGATGACTATGGTGATACGCGCGACTTCTACACAAACAGCGCATACTTAGCATATATCCCATCAGGTCCAAACGATGATAACGTTACTTACAAAGATGATTTCGGATGGGCTGACTTAGAAAAGCTACTTAATCGTGCTGGTATTTCAGAGCGTGGTCAAATCCTAGACCGTAACACATACAAGCAGCCATGGGTTACGACAATGGATATCAGCTTTAAGCAAGAGATCCCAGGGTTCTACGACGATCACAAGGCGCAGGTTTACGTGATGATCGAAAACTTTGCCAACATGCTTAACAGCGATTGGGGCGTTGAACGTCGTTTACGCTTCACTACACAAAGCATCTATGACTTTGGTGGATATGATGATGACGGTCGTATCATCATCGAGAATAAGTTCCGCGGTGCTGACGTACGTAACTACAGCGAAATCGAAGATAACAAGTCAGCTTGGCGTGCGAAAATCGGTGTTCGTTACACATTCTAATATCTAACTTAAACATGTAATTAGATTCCAAAGGCCAGTTTATACTGGCCTTTTTTATTCAGGCTAGTTCTACCCATATTTTCTATCTACAACCTCCATTATTTTTTATTCTTCTTTTTTCACCGGCTAAAATAAAACCTATTTCACAGCATTGAAATAAATACAGAATATTATATTCACTGAATTGCAGTTTCTTATATATTGCAATGTACATTTATTTCAAGAAAAGGATTAAATTCTAATGAAATCCCGAATTCAACATGCAAGT
>NZ_AUXT01000009.1 GCF_001625595.1 Pseudoalteromonas luteoviolacea NCIMB 1942 | reverse complement strand
GTTTAAACAGTGCATCATATAGTCGAATGGCGTCAGGCCGTTGGCTCTGGCTGTTTCTATTACACTATAGAGGATTGCGCTACTCTCTGCACCGCTTGTGGTGAAGCTAAACAGCCAGTTTTTTCGCCCTATGACGAACGGTTTGATAGCGCGCTCTGCCCGGTTGTTGTCTATCTTTAGATGTCCGTCATCTAGGTAGCGAATGAGTTTCGGCCATTGCCTTAGCGTGTAGTGGACAGCCTCGCCCAGCTTCGATTTGGGGACCACCGTTTGCGCTGACTTGTCCAGCCAGGTTTTGAACTGTGTCAGTAACTGGGCACTTTGCTGCGCCCTTGCAGCCTGGTGCGCCTCTGTGCTTGCTGTTTTACATGCAGTTTCAACCCGATATAATTTTTGAATCTGGTTGAGCGCCCAGTCCGCCTTACCTGTTTTGCCTTTGGCTTGTGCGTCTGCGGCTTCTTTGAACTTGCGCCTTGCGTGCGCCCAGCAGCCAACAAGGGTTGCTTGTGTTTGCTCGTAGCCTGCATAACCATCTACTTGCAAGTAGCCGTCGTAGCCTTGTAAAAAGTCCACCGGACAGCGACCAGCACGGCTATTCTGATAGTCGAACAGCGCAATATTGCGGATGTGTGACTCCGGCGCAGGCGAATCCGTGCCGCTGCAATACAGCCACATGTAACTGGTTTGTTTGTCTTCTTTCACCACCTTAACCGTGGTTTCATCGCCATGCAGTACCGGTTGCTGTAGTAACACGTCATGCAGCCTGTCGTAGAGTGGTTTGAATAAACTGGCACAGCGGATCATCCAGTCTGCCATGGTACGCCTTCCCAGCGCGATACCATATTGTTTGAACAGGCTTTCCTGACGATACAGCGGTAAACCGTACTGATATTTGCTGGTGATGATCTGGCTGAGCAAACTGGCCGTGGCTATTCCTTTTGGAATGGGGCTCGCTGGGACAGGCGCTTGCACTATCCTGACCTGGGTTTGCGTTTTTTCACACTGTCGGCAACTATATTTTGGCCTGACATGTTCAATAACTTTCACCTGGGCCGGGATAAATTTCAGCTTCTCGCTCACATCCTCGCCCATTTTGTGCAGCTCACCGCCACAGCAATCACACTGTTTGTTGTCGATGTCATGGACAACACGCTCGCGGGGGAGGTCTTTTGGCAGAGGCTGACGCGTTGGCTTTTTACGCTGATACTCGATGGTTGCAACGTCTTGCTCGAGCTCCTTTTCAACCAGCGTTTCGGCTTCATTGAACAAGTCAGCTTGCGCCGGATGCGACTCACTGCTGGCTCCGAAGCGTTTTTGCTGGGCCAGTCTGAATTGTTCTTCGAGGTAGTTATTACGCGCCTGAAGCTGAGAAATGATCTGCTTCAACAGCTGAGGGTCATCAGGCAGTGTGTTAATCTCTTTCATACAATCTACTTTACCAGTAGATTAACCGCCTTTAAATTAATAGCTTAGATTATTTTTCGATCAAAAAGTCGCTGTTATGATCATACGTTATAACCATAACTGAGCGGCTTATGGGCAATGACGGACAAGCCTGACAGTAGCCATTGCCACTGCTCGGCAGTCAGCGTAATGACGTCATCGTCTTCTTTGTCTGGCCATTTAAACTTGTCTTTTTCGAGGCGTTTGTACCACAGTGCAAAACCGGTTTTATCCCAATACAGCACCTTCAGCTTGTCCTTATTTTTATTGCAAAAGGCAAAGACGTTACCCGTCATTGCGGACGTTGCCATTGCTTGCTCAACAATCGCCGCAAGTCCATTGATGGATTTACGAAAGTCTACCGGCTGGCGATGCAAGTAAACCGCTTCATTTTGCCAGCAGATCATGACAGTGCCTTCAGCAATGCAGCGAGCCAAAAGGTATCTGTTGTTGATGGCAGCAATACCGTGCTCTGGCCATGTTTGAGTTGAAACAACTCAGGTGGGGAACCTGACTCAGGTGCAGCAGGCTTAGCGGCGACAAAAGTTGACTGAGGAGGTGTTTGCTTGCGAATTCTGCTTCGGCGGTTATAAAAAGATTTGGTACTGAGGTTGTGTTGCGTACAGAAGTCACTAACAGACAACCCACTGAGTTCCTGCTGTTTAATAAGTTGCAGCCATTGCTCTGCGGTCTTGTGTTTAGGCATGATTAGCTCCGAGTTGAAATCAGAGCTTTACTCTATAAGCTGAGCATATTCGGTAGCTAGGTGTGGTTTAGGCGACGCTTAC
>NZ_AUXT01000008.1 GCF_001625595.1 Pseudoalteromonas luteoviolacea NCIMB 1942 | reverse complement strand
CTTCTGCTTCCTGGCTGACTCTCTCTTTCACACACGTTAATCAAACAAAAATTAAACAACTAATTGGCCTGACTTCGTTGTGCTGCATAAGCTATAAAAATAATGCAAAATCTCCAACAACCATCACATTACTTTTATATAACTTATTTTATAAGCATAAAATTCAAATATTTAGCAGAAATAAAAATGCAATTATTTTGCATTGTTTGTTTGAATAAAGTGAAGTTATCGGTATTGAGAAAATAAGAATTTTGACACTGGGGAAGGTCTGACAGACTTGCCCAGTAAAATTTTGGCTGGAACCAGCTGTTATTGCCCGCCAGAAGAAGGGTCTTCACAACTGCCTATAAGTGGGCAACTTTCTGGGCCAGGCTTAGGAAAAGAACTTTCTGAACTAGAGAGGGGAGCAAATAGCGATACACTTAGCGAAACATAGGCCAGTATTTTTGTTATATTCATAATCTTAGTCTTTATGGTTTAGGGGAAAAATCAAACATATTAAATGATTTATTCAAAGTTAACCTGTTGCAAGGCGGCGTCATTTATTTGAACGGATAGATACACAACACGCGCTGCATTTCTGTCTACAGATATTCTAGGGTACAAGCTCAAGAAAAAGTCTTCCGTCACATTATAATGCCGCCTATTTAAGTCAAAGTGATGTATATAACTTTTCAGATGGTCATAAGTTGACCATACAATCCGGTCTTCTTTCACATGCCAACGCGTAATAGGCTCTAGCCCAATGCGGTGGCTAAGCGCCTGCGCTACGCCTAAGTGTGAATCCAAATATGCTAGCTCTCCACTCTCTCCAGCAACTACGTACCCGTTTGAAGTAGGCCTTATAGAACGATACCCCGTTAAAAAGACCTCACTTATTTCACTAGACAAGTTATATCGCTGGATCTCCCACTTGCCGCCTACTTGGACTCCATACAAGATGTATTGATCATCTTGGTAAAACACACCGTCACTACTTGAGTTAAAACTTGCTGTTAAATAGTGAACCTTTTGCTGTTCAACTGAATAAACAGCTAAACGGTAATTCTCCTTAAACAGCATCCATTTGTGATCCTTGGAAACATCCAAAAACTCTAACCGATTCTCGCTTTGGTAGTAGATATCTATATGCTTAGTTTTCACATTAAAGCTACCAAGAGAATTGAGATCATCTTTAAGTATTCGAACCCATTTCAATTCGTCGTCTTGTGAGTCATACATCATAGACGCTATTTCTGGTCGAGTATCGATGACCTTGCTAACAGCACCATCTCCTGAAAAAGAGCGCTCTATATACAAACGTTCAGCCCTTTCCTGAGATTTTTTAATCACCACCAGCCCACCTTCATGATCGCTTTCAATCGTCTTAATTAATGCGCCGCGATTATCATAAACCACATACTCTTTTTGAGTTTTAAGGTTGTACAACCGGATCGAACTGTTATTAAGCAGCAACAATTCGTTATTGTTTCGCCAAACAACTTTCTTCAAAAGCATTGCGCCATCGATTAATCGCGTCTCTTGTTTAGTCGCTAAATCATGCAACACTAACTGAGTTCGGCCAGCCTGCAAATTCAAAGTTACTAAACGGGTACGATCCGGCGAAGTGCTAACACTGACAATGAATTCATCTGACTGACTTACCGCAACTAAACGAGTTTCTTGGTAACCTTCCAAATCAATCGCATATAGCATTAGCTTGGATTGCGGCGCATTTGCCAGCTGTACGATGATTTCGGAATTGGTTCTTCCTAACTGAATTTCACCAATTAAATATCGCCCTTCAAGTAACGTCACCATTGCACTTTCGGGGTCAGATACAGTCAGCGGCAGCAATTTTAGTGAAGAATTACCTGTGAGAGTGTTGCTAAATATTAACGCCTTATCATTTTGTGCAAATCGCACAAACATAGCGTGTGGTTCTTGCGTCGTAAGCTGGCGAGTTGTCTTTTCTAGTTTATCGTAAAGATATACTTGGCTATGTTCACTTTTAAATGCCCGCCCGGTAAACGCTATGTACCTGCCATCACGAGACACAGCTATAGACGTCTTTTCCCCTTTAAACTCAGTTAAGCTATCAACACTGGATACAGCGACTTGGGCTGATGGAAAATGTAAGCCTTCATGAGTCAAGGAAATCACGGCTCCCACTATCAACAACGCCAGTAGAGCAACATAAATTAGCGGCTTTTTATACGTGTATCTTTCTTTTTTGGGGTTTGATTGAGTAGCGCTTAACGGTGCGGACTCTATTGGAGACGACTCACATATCAGTTTATAGCCACGTTTAGGAACCGACTTTATGTAGCTTGGTGCAGAAATATCATCATCTTTAAATATCACACGCAGCTTTTTCACAGTGCCACGCACAGCCGTATCTGTCACAATACGGTCTGTCCATACTTGCTCATGTAATTCTTCGATAGTGACGTATCGGCCACGACACTGATAGAGGTATAAGAGCAACTCCATCACTTTAGGCTCTACTGCGATCTCTTCGTCGTTAAGGAACAGCAAACGTTGTTCCAGATCTAAAACAAATTCCCCTAACGAAGCCCGCATAATATCCTTTCGCAAATATCGATTCCCGGCAAACTGTACCAGTCACTTAATTGATTAACAGATATGAAGAAACTTAAGTGAATAATACGAAATATGTAAATATTCATAAAAGAACCACTCACCAAGTGTACCAAGGAATTCCTTAACACATCAACCATAGCTGACTAAGGGAAAACCGGGAAACCCCTTAATAAATATACAGTTATAAGTATGAAAAATCTTTTTACAAACTGAGCACTTATGAATTTGTACTTATTAAACATCTACTTAAAAGAGATTTTAATGAATGGAACGCATTAAATTGTTTCAAAATATTAGAAAGTTACATTGACACTTTTTCACAAAGTACAAAACACAAACGCAAAATATCGTCCATTTATTACCCTTAATAACACCAGCTTTCAACATACTGAAACCAACATTGACAATCAACTATACAGATCAAGGTATGTTTAAGAAGCTCTAATTTAACTGATTGTATTACTTATCAAGCCAATCTCATACAAGAACATTGGCATTATATCCAGCTACATAAAAAATCCGCAATTTCAGCTATAAATTTTCGGGAATAAGGGCCTTATTAGTTATGTATAACCTTTTGAAAAAAACAATGGCAACCGATCGCAGCTAAATTTTATCCGTTATCAGCATTTTTGAAGAGGTTTGGGAGGGCATGACAAAAAGAGCGCTCAAAGAGAGCGCCGCAAAGTACCTTTACATGTACGTGAATTTAGTTAGCTCACGATTATTTCATATTAGCAATATCATCTTTCGTAGCATTTACGGTCTTCCACGCGTAAGACTCACCCTCTACACCATATGGGTGACCATGTGCTGTCCAGTTAGGGTTAGAGAAGTAGTCGTATTGCGTTGCACTACCAAATACATGTGGGTACGCCATAATACTCGTAAATACGTTGTATACGCCATGGCCCATACCATCTGTATATACTCCACCTGATGTGTCGCCCTGTCTACGTGCATGCGTTAGGCCTTGGTTATGACCAAGCTCATGTACGAATGTCGTTGCACCACAATCTACCGCAGTGATTGAATACATTTTATCGACCTGTGATGGGTATAAATTACCATTACTACCTTGACCAACCCAAGCGATACCACAGCTAATTAAGTTACTTCCTGCAGATGAGCCAACTCCCAATAGAGCAACCATATCAGCACCATGCGTGTTACGGTACTGTGCAATTGAAGCACTATTAGTCAGCGAGTTAAGCCAGTTTTCATCAGCTGTTACTTGCGCGCTTCCGATAGAATCTGAAGCCACAAGGTTTAGCCTTAAGTTAATGTTATTTTGACTGTAAACCTGATTTGAAAAAGACACCAATTGATTAATTTTTGTTTGGATATTAGATGTCTTTGCAGCAGCGGCATCGCTATACAAAATTGCGATATCAATGGTGTTTGCATGAGCGAGACCTGACGCAACGGTAAGCGCTGTCGCTAAGATTGCTTTTTTCATGTTAATTTTCCTTTCTTGTTGTCTGTGTTTTTATTATTGGTGGAGAAAAGAGATCCTTTTCTCCTTCAGTAGATGCACGCTCTGATGGCGTGTGTTCCACATGATTCTTATACAGGTCGCGCTTTGCAGCTATCCAGCCATGCTTGCCATGGGATTCAAAAACGTAGTTCCCTGAAGATACAGTAAACTGCCCATAAATCGCATTACTCCCTACCGTCATCACTGAGTTGTGAAAGCGATTATCAGAGCCGGTAACTTGTGCAAAAACGCTTTTATCACCATTGGGGAAAACATTCACTTGAGTCACTTCGGCACGATGCATTTCCGTTGTTTGTGGAATGGTAAGGTCAAACGTATCCCCGACCTCTAATTGCTGCATAGCGTTTAAGTCAAACTCGACATAAGCTTCTTCACTAATATCTCTTACTAATACACCAGCGGTTACCAGAACTTCTCGCGCCTTATCTGAGGTTGATGCAATTTCCCCAATATCGAGTGGTAATCGCTCCATTTCGGGCGAAATCACCGTCATTGCAATTGGAGCAACTTTTTTATCTTGCTCAGGTGAATTTAGAGCCTTATCCGGAATTACACTATTTACATTTATAGCAACATTTGGTGCAGTTTTTTGGACATACTCAACCGATCCAAAGACCTTTTTAGGTTGAGAAAAAAACCAATAAGACACAGAAATAGCAGTAAAAATCAGGAAAAAGGCAAGTTTATTCATTTTTTATTGTTCTTTTAATGGATACAGAGCGAATATAAAATGATCAAACAAATGTGTCAATAAAATTACACAATAATTTAACCAATTGCATATTGTTATAACATAACCAATAATCAGTACTAATAATGCGCAACACTGACGTCAATTTATCAGTGCGTAACTATCAATGTACTGCGCTATGGATAATTAGTAAGCGATATTTAGAATAATATAATGATTAATTTCAATATGTTGAAAAGTAAAGTGGTACCAAAGCCACCTCACTTCCTTGAAAACACATTACTTCCTGTAAAGGCCAATTAGCCCATCGGTGAGAAGCACACTGAAGTGAGAGGTGTTCGGAATAATTTTACTGGTCAGTTTAAAGTTTTTGTATTGCCGGCTTTTGAGTATCGCGACAAATTTGTTCAAATCTCTTTGAATTACTCCTTCATTGCCGCCAGCATAAACATGGACTTCAGCCGGCAATGATTGATTCTTTTCAGCATACGTAGATTCAATATTGAAAATAGCTTCATTGTCATACCAGTATGATGGACTACCTAATATATAAGACTCAGATAGTGTCGGTGTAGTAAGTAAAATATAGGTTCCCAGCAGACCACCATATGAATGCCCAACAAACGTTTTACGGGCTGGATTTATGCGATACCGGTCAAGAACAAGCGGTAATACCTGTTCCGAGATAAATTGCACATAATTATTTGCCTGACCAGAGACCTTTTATGCAGCCAAAGAATGCCCTCCCGTTTCTTTAGGCGCGTAGGTTGGTGTGTAATCAAGTGTTCGACTGAACAGCTTATCTGTACCTATAGAGTATGATATTCCCACCACAACAACCTCCTCAATATCCCGCCCTTCGATGAGATGCAAAATGCCGCTGGCTGTTGCAATAGAGTAACTTGTATCATTAATAAGAACTAACGGATAGGCTTTATTACTTTTGTTATAACCTTTGGGCAAGCGGACATACAATTCGCAACTTTGTTGATTGAATTGAGATGTCATCGGGATGGTATCTGTATTATCAATTTCAAACTTTTTAGCAGCAAAAGCACTACTCATCGTCAGAATACACATTAAGCCAAGTAAAACTGTATTCATCAATAATCTCATCACTAAATAAACTCCTTTATTTTTCAGCTAATGCTATTTTCTGTGTTGGATCAAAATGCTCACTGCGCGCGATTGATAACCGAGCGTCAATTTCAGCAATTGTTCGAGAAAGCTGAGCTAACTGCTGTTCAGTCACCTTGTTATGCGAAACATAATTGGAATCGAGATGCAGTGGGTTTATCGCACGACCATCTTTGTGAACCTCATAGTGGAGGTGGCGCGCTTGGGACATCCCTGTATTGCCTAAGAACCCTATTACTTGTCCTTGCTTTACCTGCCTCCCCGCTTTAATACCTTTTGCGAATCCCTGCAAATGGGCATACAGGGTACGGTACCCATGCTGATGTTGAATCAGTACGCGGTTGCCAAAACTTCCCCCCCAATTGGCCTTTAGCACTATTCCATCTCCAGCTGCAAAAATGGGTGTACCAACTGGAGCACCAAAATCGAGCCCTTTATGGATGCGCGTAAACCCCAAAATTGGGTGCTTTCTTTTGCCAAACGTTGAAGAAAGGCGAGCTCCATTTAAAGGAGTTTTAAGCAAAAAGCTTTGTGCAACTTTGCCATCTGCAAAATAATAAGCACTTTTGCCATTTTCATCCTTATGATGATATAGCACCTGACGCTTACCTGCGACCGAGAGGCTCACATAGCGTAATGCTCTTGGCATCGATTGTAGTCCAAGAAGGCTTTGAGTACTTAGCACCTCAGCATCATAAAGTACCTCTAACTCATCGTTTTTATGCAACATCCTTTGAAAGTCAATACGATGAGACATAACCAAAATCAACTTATTGATTATGCCAACGGGAATGTCAGCGGCCAGTGCATTGTTGAAAAGACTGTTACCGACCTCAACTTTGACATACCTGATAACGTGCTCAGTCGCCATGTTCAATTCACTCACGTGCCATTTGTCTTTTGATAATCGCGCAACCAACATTTTTGCAAACCCCACTTGAAACTTCACCGCAGTCACTTGGCGCTGATGATCGAGCATAAGTTGTAATCGTGTACCTGCGGTTATCGAGTTCAGATCCAACCAACTTTGAGTGGCCGAAACTAAAGTAATTACTTGGCGAGGGGATAAGTTGTAAACCCGCAGTATCTCCATGAGTGACTGCCCCGCCTCGACGGTCACTATTTCAGTGGCTGTTTTTGGCTCCGACTCAATCAATAGCTCAATGCTTGGCTGAACAGCTAATATCTCAGCCTCTTTGGCGTCACTCGGAGGAAGTTCGCTAACGGGTTGTTGGGACGTTGACTCTTTTACTGGGGCACAACTCACCCCTACCACAATACACGCGGCATAAAAAATTTGATGTCGTTTCATAACTACTTCAGATCTAAAACAGCCAGTGGGTTGATTCTTTGTTCTCTGTGGATCAGTTCCAAATGAAGATGCGGCCCTGTCACTTTCCCAGTTTCACCTAACGTGCCAATAGATTGCCCTCCTGTCACCATTTGCCCCTGTTCCACATCGATACTATCTAAATGGGCATATAAACTCTGATAGCCATTTTTATGCTGCAATAGAACCACTTTGCCATATCGATGCGGTAGCGATTTATCATCTGCGATTAATACTTTACCATCTGCTATCGCCATTATCCGGCTGCCAATAGGGGCAACAAGGTCAATGCCTCCATGAGGCTTCATGTTTCTGAACTGCGAAACATGCCCATAAAAAGAACTGATATTAAAATCGCGCATAGGGTTATGCCAACCCGCATCCATATTGCGTACAAACGGAGCGGCCTTGATATTGAGCACCGCTAAACAAACACTGACTAAAAGAAGGCTAAAGGCTAAGAGTAAAGGCTGTTTTGGTTGGGGTTTTACAATATGACGCAATCGAACCTTATAATCATCCAAAGTTAGCGCTTCAGATGAAAAATGCGCTACGCCAGTTACATTTTTTGACTCGACAGAGCGTTTTAAAACAGCTAATAAAGTCGCCGCATAGTCCTTCTTATTTAATTGGAAGGTTGTCACTGTTCCTTGATCACAGCGGCACTCCATAGCACCAATAAATGCTTGCTCCATTTTTCGAATATACGGATTAAACCAGAACAGACAACTTAAAACACGCCAAATAACGAGCGCTATATGATCTTTGTTGCGAATGTGTACCAACTCATGATAAATCAGTGCCTGCTGCTGCGCTTTATCTAACCGCCAAAAATAATGGGGAATTATCAGAGTGGGCCTGATAATGCCAAATACAAATGGAGAGATGTTGCTTGGTATCTCAATACATGGCGTATCGGTCCAAACTAAAGATAGTGGCTTCAGTGAAGACAAATGTTTCTTAAGCTTGTACCAATTAATCGTTAATCTTGCCAGCCTGCATAGACTGACACCAAACACCATCACAAACATTAGCGTCAATATATCCTGTGCCTCGATTATCATCGAGCTGATATACGCCTCACTTAGCTTTATTTGCTTTTGCTCTATATAACCGCCCATTTCAAGCAATATCTTGGGCACACTCCCAGTCGTGCTATCAATACCTAATGGCACTATCGGTAGCGTACTCAATATCAACACGCTCCACCACAAACGAGTGGATGCGGGGTGCTTGTAAGACATGCGCTTTGCACAATAGAACAAAGTGCCGCTCACAACAGACCAAAATAGCGCCGCGACAATAGGGCCAATTAGAGTGGACCATACCATAAAATGACTCCCCTATTCCTTGTCATTAAGCTCGTCTAGCAAAGTTTCTAATTCCTCTAGTTCATCGGCTTCAATTAAACGACTGTCCGCAAACATAGCAACTGGCAAAGGTCCATCCAATTCTAAAACAGACTTGGCAAAATCCTGAGCGTAAGCAGCCAAAGTTGGTACCTTATTCACCAAAGCGGTAAACGTTTTTTTATTGGCTAACTCACCCGGTTTTAATAATCCCTTCTCACTCATTCTTTCCAACGTTTTACGCGTCGATGAATAACTCCATGCAAATTCAGCCTCAATCGCATCATGGATCTCCCGGGCTGTTCTGGGCTCTTTCTTCCACAATAACTTTAGTATCTCTAATTCCGTACTATTTGGTTTCATACAGACCTCCTCCTGTGACATATGTCGCACTTTAACACGCCAAAAAGTGCGACACAAGTCGCACCTAGGTAAGTACGAAATTAAAACGTATCAAAAAATAATGCTGTAAGTGTGGCAAAATATAAAATTAAGACACTGTTTAATCGAGGTTTAAAGATTGTTTAATTGACATAATATGGGTCTGTGACACAGGCACCTCAAGGTCATTTTCTAGTATCAATACAAACCTTCGGCCTATTTTTTTAGTTGTTCTGACTGCGTCCTCTGCGACCCACCAAGAGCGATGAGTTTGAAAACCTGGAAAGTCTTCTAATTGGAGAAGCGCGTCTTTAAAACGCATCAACAAAAGGTGCTCACCATTTTCAGTAAATACTTTTAAGTAATGGTCATCCATCTGCAGACACAGCAATTTACCACGTTTTTCCAACGGCAGTTTACTTATAAACTGTATTACCTTGTCATTTTTAATAGATGCAGCTTTAGCCACCCCATCGGTAATTTTTTGCTGTTGCTCGGAAATAAGCAAGTGCTGTGCTTTGACATAATCCTTTATAAAGCTGACAAAGGTAATAAACCCGCCAATAAATAAACTTGCAATAATCGACGACATGACTGAGGACCAATAATTGTTTTGTGCCCCAAAAAACGCGCCAATAATGAAAGGGGCCAGCAACCCTAACAACACACTTGCGATTGAAGTCGAAACGGCGAGACATAACCATTGGCGGTACTTAATGCCATTAAACCTAACCGCAAAGACTTTATTGCCAATTCTAATTGCAGGTGCATAGAGTCCATACCCGCTGAAACACATTACTAGCCAAAACCCAAGTGCATATAGATAGCCCACATGATGCATGCCAAATGGTTTTAAAAAGGCTAAAAAGCTCGCAAAGACAAATACTACGATGCTGTCTGAAACAATTTTCCTTATTGGCAATATCATATCTACCCTTTGAATTTTATAGTTATTTTTTCATTTTTACGAATCGCCAAACTGATGGGGTCATTTCACGAAGTCTTCAACCCGTTCGCGAAAAGTCCATTGTTATGTCGGCCTTAGCATTTTATCTTTTTTACCACAGAGCGCAATTGAGCGCTGATTCAACTTACCTAACTTGGAGTAAAAAATGAAAACCTTAGTAGCGACTTTAGCATGTTTAAGTGCCCCTTTATTCGCAGCAGAGCTCAAACTGACTATTAACGACATAAATGCACAGCCAGGAAAAATATACATTGAGATGTATAAAGGTGAACAACCATATATGTTAGGAGACGCATACACAGCGTCCTTCGTGAAAGCACAACAAGGCACAGTCTCTACCCAATTCAGTAATTTAGAACCTGGTGCTTATGCCATTCGCCTGTTTCATGACGAAAATAACAATGCACAACTAGACACTAATCTGCTTGGCATTCCCACTGAGGGTGTAGGCTTTTCCAATAATGCCACCATGCAATTTGGCCCCCCTTCATATCAAGAGATGACAATCACAATTACACAAGGCAGCAATGTCGAGTCAATGGCAATTAGTTATTAAGGAGCAGGGATTATGGAACGCCGACAATTTCTCAAAGGTATGGTGGCAACTCCAGTTGTACACACGGTTTCGCCTAATATAGTCTTAGCAGCAAATAGTAAAACCAATGAATCGCTAATACTAAATCAAAAACGCTTTAACGCCGCACTAGCACAAAACCCTGAACTGATTGGTTTTAAAGGTACCGAAACGGATATGGGCCCTCAGAAATTAATAATTGAGGGGAAATTGCCAGCAGATTTAAAAGGGGATTTTTATCGCAACGGTCCAGGACGACACCAGCGTTCTGGCGAGCGCTACCTTCATTTATTTGAGGGTGATGGAATGATAAACCAATTTAGTATAGCTCGAGGTGAAATCCACCATCACGCTAAATTTGTTCGCACAAACAAATTTATAAAAGAAGAAAAAGCTGGAAAGTTCCTTTTCTCAGGCCCAGATAGTAAGCTAAAAGACAGCCTTGCTATTCCCTCACCGGACTCGATCAGTACAGCGAATACCAATATTTTGCCAGTAAATGGGGAATTATGGGCTCTGTGGGAAGCTGGCTCCCCAACTGCAATTGACAAAAATACGCTCAAGACAAAAGGGCTCATCAATGTCGGCAATAAGACGCCACATGCAAGCGCCCTAAAAGGCCTCCCTTTCTCTGCACACCCAAAAGTAGAAGCGGATGGTACTATCTGGAACTTTGGGTATGCGCAATCTGGCCATGTGGTTCTCTACCAGTTAAACAGCCATGGACAGCTTTTAAATGTTGGCATGGTGAATACTGGTTTCAAAGGCGGTATGTTACATGACTTTCTTATTACTCAGCATCATATAGTACTACTTCTGCCTTCGTTAAAACGAGATAGAACAATAGAAGGTGAATTCTCATCGATTCAATTTAATGCTCAGCAGCCAATGGACGTGTTTGTCATTAGCAAACAAAGCCTGAAGACAGTAAAGCGATACGAATTAGATCCCGGATTTGTTTTTCACTTTGGCAATGCATGGGCAGATAAGCAAGGCAACATCCATTTTGATGCAAGCCTCTACCCCAACGGAGAAGTGCTACAGCACATGACACTCACAATGCAAGGAAACACAGATGCCCCATTGTCTCCGGCTCAGACTGTACTATTTACTCTGTACAAGAATGGGAAAGTTCAAAAGCAGAGCATTGATGGTATCAGTGAGTTTCCTCGAGTTTATAGCCATATAACAGGGAAAAGAAATAGTCGGCTGTTTACCCTGTCTTCTGTACAAAGTGATGTTTGGAGTGATAGCGTTAGACGTATTGATCTCAATACTGAGAAACAAGACATTTATACTTATGGCAAGGACTACCTAGTAGAAGAACACATGCTTGTTAATCAAGGTAACAAGGAGCAAGGTGGTTACTTGCTAGGAACAGCTCTTCATATTCCTAGTAGACGCACGTGTTTAAATATACTGCGTGCTGATGATGTATCAGCAGGGCCAATCTGCCGAGCTTGGCTCCCCCACACGATGCCTTTGGGTTTCCACGGCAATTTCTTACCTGCATAACAAAGTCGTGCAAAGGGTTAACGACAGAAAACGCAGTGAATGCGTTTCCTTTGCGCAAGTATGGTGTAAAAGGCTACTGACTACGAACGAAGTGAGTACAGTTCTTTTGCGCAAGGTGAAGTGAGCTATTTTAACAATTATTGAGGCAACTACCTCCAAAACCTGCCCAAAATCAAAAAACATGGTCCCTGAACCGGTTTCAGGGTCTATCATGCAAAGTGCTAGCGAATTCGCTCTTTTTACGCAAGGGGAAATGAGCTGTTTTAACAAATGATGGGGGATTGGCGCTCCAACCAGTTCCGATTATGAGCGGCTTTAATACCAATTTCATTTAATTTCTGATCTAGTATAGGCTCCTTTATAAACAGCCTTGAATTTAGAAAAATCAAAAAAACTCCTCGCGCGCTCAAGAAAAGAACCAAACGCGAGAAAGCGTATGCGTTTA
>NZ_AUXT01000007.1 GCF_001625595.1 Pseudoalteromonas luteoviolacea NCIMB 1942 | reverse complement strand
CCCATGTGAAAGTAGGACATCCTACTGCGTAGCGCACCAAGGGCCCAATTAAAGAAACCCGTTGCAGAAATGCAGCGGGTTTTTTGTTGTTGGTGCTAAATCGTACTTTTGATGCAGAATTTTCGTATCTATAAATGAGTCTCTTGTCACTTGTTAAAATGGGTTACTTCACCTTGCGCAAAGTAAACGTATTCGCCTCGCTCGCTGTCATTAACCCTTACACGACTAACGCGAAGCGTTTCTTTGGCTTCTCATCGTCCTGTGCACCTTCCTAAATCATTCGAGATTGCGAATAACACAATATCTGCTTAACTGTAAGTGGATTAGTCTATCAGGAATAATAATCATGGCACGTATTGAAAGAAAACAAATAGGGGAGTTTTGTTGGTCAGAGCTATGTAGCTCTGATTGGGGAGCGGGTAAATCGTTTTATACTCAGCTATTTAGTTGGCAGAGTGTCGATCAACCAATTGGCGAAGATTGTTTCTATACCATGCTACAAAAAAAAGAAGACGATATAGCGGCCATGTATCAAATGATGCCAGAACAAAAGGAAGCGCAAGTACCAAGTCATTGGTTAGGTTATATTGCTGTAGGCAACGTAGATGAATTGGCTGAGCGTGCTAAGGCTTTAGGTGCTGAAATCATAGCTGGGCCACATGATGTACCGGAAGCAGGCAGAATGGTGCTACTACATGAGCCTGGAGGTGCCCATTTTGCGCTTTGGCAAGCTGGCGGTCATGTTGGCACAAAAAGGGAGTCAGAAGCCGGAACGCCGTATTGGTATGAGTTAGCGAGCCAAGACAGTGCAAAGAGTGAAGAGTTTTATTGTGAGTTACTAGGTTGGCAGGCAACACATCAAGCGATGGACAATATGGATTATGTGATATTTAGTATCAACGGCAAACCTGTTGCCGGTATGTTGCAAATGACCGCAGAATGGCAAGGGGTGCCGCCTCATTGGATGTTGTATTTTGCAGTACAAGACTGTGATGAGAGTGCGGAAAAAGCAGCAACACTTGGTGGTCAGGTATGCGTCCCACCAACTGATATTCCCGATGTTGGGCGTTTTGCTGTAATAACAGATCCACAAGGCGCGGTGTTTTCTGTAATGGCTTCATCTATGGATACAATTGATCCTTAGGGCTTGGTGGAGCGACAAGTTCAATGATCTCGCCATTGCAGTTGGCAAATTCATTACTTAGCCTATTAATAAATGCGTTTAGCTCGCCGTTAGCGAGCTTTTCTTTGATACTGAGATCAATTTTAGAGAGCAGGGGTAAGTGCTTTTTGTGGATATAGTGCCGCACGTTTACCCCCTGCCCTGGTAAGGTATACATATAGATTTTTTGCAGTCCAGAATCACACAATGAACCAATGCTAAAATGATCTGTGGCTAAAAGCTGAAGGCTGTGGCTTTTGGCCAATGCCTGAAAAGCTGAAATTGTATTTTGGACAGCATGGCAATTGAGCGCAAAACGCTCGCAAAATTGTACAGATAGTAAACTTCCTTTGATAATAACCATGCCTTCCTTGTAATTTACTTGGCAAAACTGAGGGTCCAAGCAAAAAACCGCGAGGCGTACGGTTGCTAGCGGGGTTGGAATCGGAATAAGCGAGTCGAATTGATGCATGGCACTTTCTACTCGGCCAGCTTCTGCATCAAACTGACCTAGATTCACCCATCGAAGCCCTCTTTGAGAGGGTAAGTAATGAAATTGTGGCGCAATATCGAGAGGTTCATATATTGCTGTGAATATTTGCTCCACCTGCTTTTTACCTAAGTGAAATGACATGCTTTCACTTACATTGATATTGTATTCCTTGGCAACCGACTGAAGTGCAAAAAGTATAGCCGCCATCGCGATCAAGAGCTTCACATTACTTGCTCCGTAGTGGGGGTAGTGCTATAAGCCTAGCAGAACTCCGACACTCTGGTATTTTGCGTCTATGCTCTCCTTGAATCTGTCAATTTGTGCCCCCAACTCTATATGCAGGTATATCAAAATAACGGAAATAGAGAATGGACAAGCATATTGTCATTACAGGTGCTAATCGAGGTATTGGGTTAGAGTTTTGCCGCCAATATTCACAACAAGGCTATCAAGTTACGGCTGTAGTGAGGCAGAGTTCGAAAGAGTTAGAAGCGCTCTCAGTTGATATTATTTCCAACATTGATGTCAGCCGAGAAGCTGACGTTATGGCACTTGCCCAGCAGTTGCAAGGTCGAAATATTGATATCTTAATAAATAATGCGGGTATTTTCAGTAATGAAAGCCTTCATGATATGGACTTTGCGCGTGTTGAGGCTCAACTCGCTGTTAATGCGGTCGCGCCTGTTCGAGTAACGTATGCCTTGCAATCTTTATTAAATTCAGGTGCCAAAGTAGCGATGGTGACTAGCCGAATGGGCTCGATTGCTGATAATGGTTCAGGTGCTTATATCGGCTATCGCATGTCAAAGGCTGCCCTGAATGCCGCAGGGGTGAGCCTCGCTCATGAGTTGAAGCCAAGAGGCGTCGCTGTCGCATTATTGCATCCAGGATTTGTGCAAACTCAAATGGTGAATTATGCTGGGGATATTGGGCCAGAAGAAGCTGCAAGCCGTTTGATCCAGAGAATAGAAGAGCTGCATCTAACCAATTCAGGTAGCTTTTGGCACTCTAATGGCGATGTACTACCTTGGTAGTTGGTTAACCGCTTAAAAGGGCTGTTCACGATGCCCTTTTTACGAGATATATTGTTCGGTTTTGGTTCATGGAACTATGCTACACTTGCACAAAATGATTCTAGAGTATGAGCATGGAACTACAAGAAAACACTCCGCTAACCCTGCCTTTGTTTTTATTAGACGATGAATTAGAGAGTCGTGATATCGACAGTCCCGACATGCAAATTTCAGTCAACTTAACAGCTGATCTACTTGCCAATCTATGTCAAAACCCTGCACCTGAACAAAGTATTAGTATTCCGTTAGAAAGCTATGAATTACAAGATATTGAAGCCAGTTATACAGTTTTAATGGCGAGTGGTCATCAAGCGCAATTACTATTAAATCATGGCCCGGTATTAAGTGCAGTACTGAGCCCTGCTGATGCAGATGCCTTATTTGTCTCGCCGCCGATAGATATGATGCCAACGTTCGACTTAGGCCTCGATGATGAAGAGGATAACGATAACGAGCGACCAGAAAACTAACTTTGGAGTCATGCAATGCCGCAGAAGCGTTTTATCTGGCTGGTGAGCATACTCATTTTATTGAGTGGGTGTGCGGTTTTAGGTGTCAGTCATTACGACGATTTATTTGGTCCTGAGCAGTCGCGAGAGCGTGTGGTTTCTTACTCTCAAGGTGGAGCCAAATATTTACAACAAGTAAAACCAGTTTTAGATAGTCGCTGTGTTGTATGTCATGGTTGCTATGATGCACCCTGTCAGCTCAAGCTTAGTTCTCCACAGGGCATTGATAGGGGGTTAAGTAAAACCTTAGTATACGATGGTACGCGACTTTTAGCTGAATCTCCTACTAGATTGCTATTTGACGCAACAACGACTGCTCAGTGGCGAGACAAAGGTTTTTCTCCGGTATTGAATGAACGCGTGCAGACTGAGTATGCGAACTTGCACGGTGGTGTGATGTATCAAAGCTTGTTGTTAAAGCAGCGCAATAGCTTTCCTGAGCAAGCCATACTAGGCAATGAGTTTGAATTCTCTCTGGATAGGGCGCAAAGCTGCCCGACAAGAGACGAGTATGACGATTACGCGAAGACCAACCCGCATGGCGGTATGCCTTATGGCCTTCCTGCATTGACTAATCATGAGTTTGCTCAATTACAAAATTGGTTGCAGCAAGGCGCGCAAATGGGGGAGATTGCCCCACCCTCACAGGAGATACAAAAGCAGGTAGATAAATGGGAGCAGTTTTTAAATCAACCAGGTAATAAACCTCAATTAGCGGCGCGTTATATATATGAACATTGGTATTTGGCCAATATATATTTCACCAAGTACAGCCAAGATACTTTTTTCAAATTAGTTCGCTCTAAAACGCCACCAGGAACACCTATTGAGTTAATTGCGACGGTTCGCCCATTTGATGATCCAAAAGTGCCGCGGGTTTACTATCGCTTGATGCATGAACGCAGCACTCTATTGTCAAAAACGCACCTTCCATTGGCGTTAGATGATCATAAAATGGGCCGTTTATATTCTCAGTTTTTAGGCGATGACTATGAAGTCAATGATTTACCAGGATATGCCCCTAAGTTGGCTGCAAATCCTTTTAAAACATTCGCTGTCATTCCTGTTAAGTCACGCTATCAGTTTATGTTGGATGAAGCTGAGCTTATCGTAAAAGGTTTTATCAAAGGGCCTGTATGCCGTGGGCAAATTGCACTTAATGTGATTAATGATCACTTTTGGGTCGCTTTTGTGGACCCAGATAAAAATGCCAATCCAGCGGTAGAAGCGTTACTAGTGGAGCATGATGATGATTTACTGCTGCCGGCTGCTGAGCAGAGCAATGTGCTTCCTTTGTCGAGTTGGGCGAAATATGCAAAACGCCAAAATGATTACCTCAAAGCAAAAACGGAGTTATCCAACCAAATTTTTAACCATGGCGGTAAATTAGACTTAGATCTTATATGGCAAGGGGATGGCCATAACCCGAATGCGGCACTGACTATATTTCGTCATTTCAACAGTGCAACAGTCGTCAAAGGGTTTGTAGGGCAACAGCCAAAGACGGCATGGGTACTGGACTATGCTCTGTTTGAACGGATCCATTACTTACTTGTTGCGGGCTTTGATGTATACGGTAATATTGGTCATCAGCTGATAACACGTTTGTACATGGATTTTCTTCGCTTAGAGGGTGAGCAAAACTATCTGAACCTATTGCCAAAAAGTCATCGACAAGAGATTAAAAAGTACTGGTATAGGCAGTCACATTTGAGTCTGAGTGAGTTTATCAATCGCAAGAGTTTACTTGGTGCAGAGAGTCTAGTTGAGTATCAGACAGACGACCCTCAATCAGAGCTTTACCTAAAAATAAGCGAGCGACTGAGCGATGTATTGCATCAAGAGTATGACTACCACGCGGTACCCGATGGTTTAAAACAGTTAAACCGATTGCCAATTGCAGCCGTCAAAACGTTACCACAAGTAACATTTATTCTTGTCCGCAATGAACAAGGCTCGCATCAGGCTTATACGTTGCTGCGTCACAATGCGCATTTCAATATTTCTAGTCTTTTGAATGAATCTGGGCAGCGTGCATATGAAGAGGATTACGTCACGGTGATCCCTGGGTTTGTTGGAGATTATCCAGAAGCCATTTGGTATTTGCCTAATCAAGCTCATGTTGAGGCATTTACGGCTGGTTTTTCGCAGGTTGTGGACGAAACGAGCTACCGAGCACTCAAAGCGCAGTTTGGTATCAGGAGAACACATCCACAATTTTGGCAATACAGCGATTTATTGCACGATGTTGCAAGGCGTTATCGAGGTGTAGAATTCGGCTTATTCGACTATAACCGCTTAGAAAACCGTTAAAGTGCTTGATACATACTTTAACGGCTCTATTTATTTAAAGTTTACTGGCGGCAGTGACGGCTGCCAGTAATACTTTCTCATCTAACCTAACCTTGTAATTAGGGTTTGCATATTGAAACTGAACTAGGCCTTTTTTATCGATGACAAACACCGCAGGAACAGGAAGAGCAACACGGTCATTACCATCAAGGTCGACAAAGTTCACACCAAGCTTATTACGATATGCAGTGGCCGTTTTGTTATCTAGGAAGTAAGCTAACCCTAAAGCTTGCGCATAGGCCATTTCGTTATCTGAAAGCAGTAAGTAATTCGGTGATTCAATTGTGCTTTTTGCAAGCGCTTCAGGTGAATCTGGCGAAACAGCAATTATCTGAGCACCTAATGAGGCAATCTGCGATTCAATAGCTTGGATACCTTTTAGTTGACGCGTGCAGTATGGGCACCAGCCACCACGATATACAACAACAATTGATGTTTTATTTTTATACAATGTTTCTAAATTGACCGCTTTGCCTTGGCTATTTTTTAAAGTAAATGCTGGGGCTTGAAGGCCTGGTAATAACGGTGACACAGATTCAGGCGAGTTGCTGATGTTAGTGACAGTCGCCGCAGAAGCGAATGGCGTAATCAAAATCAGGCAAATAATCAGTAAAATTGGCATAGGTTCCTCTGTATTAAGCATTAGTGAATGTTATTAGACAGGCAAAGTGACGAAATACTTTCGCTCGGGTATGATATTACGTGTATCCTTTTTTATTTATCACCTCAAAGAGAGTAAATATGTCTGCAAATATCACCAAGCTAGTAGTGATGCTGGAAATGCAAAATGCGATGAATACCAAAGTGCATGAGCAATGGTTTAGTCAAGGCTTTGAATGGTATCGAGCAATATGGGTTGAGTGTGCAGAGATGCTTGATCACTACGGTTGGAAATGGTGGAAAAAACAAACGCCGGATACTGAGCAAGTTATCTTAGAGCTGGTAGATATTTTTCATTTTGGACTGTCGTTGAGAATAGACGGCGAAAAATCATTTGAAGAGTTAGCAAAGCAATTAGATGCCGAACTAGCTTCACCTGAGAAAGCAGATGATTTTAAGCAAACTCTAGAGCAATTAGCGGCAAGTGCGGTTGCCGAAAAAGTATTTAATGCGGCTGCTTTTGCTGGGTGTATGCAGCAAATTGGTATGTCGGTTGATGATTTGTACCGTGGTTATGTCGGTAAAAATACGTTGAACTTCTTCCGCCAAGATCACGGTTATAAGGAAGGGACCTACATTAAAGAGTGGGATGAAAAAGAAGACAATGAACATTTAGTGGAAATTGTGAAGAGCCTGGATACCGAGCACCCAGACTTTGCAAAGCAAGTATATAGCGGCTTAGAAGCGCGCTACCCTGCTTAGATTATAGGCAGTAGCGTTCGATAGTCGCTAATGGCTGGATAGTCGGTGATCTCTCTCGGAGCTTGCTGACTATCTGGATTCTCAATCGCCAATAAATGGCCGATACCATATTGTTTTGCTGCTGCAAGTACACTCAAGCTGTCGTCAACAAACAATGTTCGAGCTTTATCAAATTTTAAATCTGTTTGCACTTGCTGCCAGAGACTTTGGCTCTCTTTACTTACTCCATATTGATGCGTCGAGATGACTTTATCTAAATAGCCATCAAAATGCGTGCCACTGAGTTGTGTGCGTTCTATTTTGAGGCTGAGGCTATCTGGATGTGCATTGGTCAGTAAAATAAGCTCTTTTCCTGCGGACTTTAAGGCGTGTAGAAAATCTGGTACGTCTTCACGAACGGAAATTAAATCTTGGATCTCTCTTTTTAGCTCCATGATAGGTAGCTGTAACTGCGCTTGCCAATAGTCTAAGCAGTACCATTCAATTTGTCCCATGACGGCATCATATCTTGCGAGAATGTCCGCGCGGGCTTGCTCAAGGCTTATCCCCTGCTTGATTGCGTGTGCTTTAGGAATGATTTCTAACCAAAAATGATTATCAAAGTGAAGATCTAGCAAAGTGCCGTCCATATCAAGTAGGACTGTGTCGATATTTGACCAATTTAGCATAGGCTTTTAACTGCAAAGGCTTTATGATTATGTTATCACCATCATAGCAAATAAAAGTTTATGTCACAGAAAAAGCATCCATGTCCGCCGGAAATTTTATCGTCAGAAGTTGTTGCGAAAAGTAAGCTGTTTACCGTAGAAGCCCTTTCTTTGCAGTTTTCAAATGGAGAACAAAGGCTTTATGAACGCGTTAAAGGAGGCAAACGTGGCGCTGTGATGATTGTGCCAATAACTGCTGAAAATGAACTACTATTAGTAAGAGAGTATTGTGCAGGCACACATGATTACCAATTAGGCTTCCCCAAGGGGTTGATAGATCCCGGGGAAACGCCCGTTGAGGCAGGTAATCGAGAGTTAAAAGAAGAAGTCGGCTTTGGTGCAAATTTTTTCGCTGATCTAAAAACAGTTTCTTTGGCACCAAGCTATTTTAATGCGCATATGCATATCTTAGTTGCTAAAGATTTGTACCCAGAGAGTTTAGAAGGGGATGAGCCAGAACCTTTAGTGGTGGTTAAATGGCCTTCATCAGATTGGCAGACGCTACTTGAACAACCCGACTTTACTGAGGCACGAAGTGTGGCTGCACTATTGTTGTTACAGCAGTTTTTACTAAAGGAGGTTTAAGTTGCAAACCTACTTAGAGCCTTGTATTGAGTTGGCACAACTGGCTGGTAAAGCGATTATGGCGATTTACCAAAAAGAGGATATTGGCCAGCAAGAAAAATCTGATCACACACCTGTCACAGCTGCGGATCTCGCGGCGAATGAGGTATTACTAAGTGGCCTTACAGCACTAGCGCCAGAGATCCCTATTATGTCTGAAGAGACACCTATTCCTCCACTAGATCAACGTCAGAGTTGGCAACGTTATTGGTTGCTAGACCCAATGGATGGCACGGGCGAATTTATCTTAGAAAGTGGTGATTTTGCAGTGAATATTGCATTAATTGAAAATCATCAACCCATACTCGGGGTGATCCATTGGCCAGCTAAGGGGATCACTTACTTTGCGACTAAAGAGAGCGGGGCTTTTAAGCGTGAACATGGCCATGATGAACAGATTTTTGTCTCACCGCCAGATACTCTAACGCTAGCAGTCAGTCGTAGGCAGAAAATAGAAGCAGTAAGTCAATATTTGAATAGCCAGTTTGATACCATTGCGCTCGGTTCATGTTCGTTAAAAGCATGCATTATTGCAGAAGGTAAGGCCGATTGCTTTTTGCGAGTTGGTCCAACTGGTGAGTGGGATACAGGTGCGTCGCAAGTGATCGTTGAAGAAGCCGGTGGGTGTATCACGGACGCTGAATTTAACCCTTTGACCTATAACCAACGAGAAACAACAGAAAATCCTGATTTCATTGTCATGGGTCACCCAGATTGGCAATTTCAAAAACTGATCAGCCCTCACCAAAGGTGATTTGGCAATTTAAGGGTGATGCTTTTTAGAATTAAAAACAGTATGAAAAGCATCACCGAGACCTATATAAACAATGCAAAATGACACTTTCACAATTAAATTCGATTTTTTGTGTGTTTTTTAAACGCTTAAAAAATAATTTTCATCAAATCCTTGCAATAAAAATAAATTTAGATATTATAGCGACCTCTTTACGGAAGAGCTTAAAAAACACTTTCTTAAAGTCGCATCGATAGATGCATACAGGCGCGGGATGGAGCAGTCTGGTAGCTCGTCGGGCTCATAACCCGAAGGTCGTTGGTTCAAATCCGGCTCCCGCAACCAACTTCTTAGTTAAGAAAGAAGCAAAAAAAACTTAACATTACAGGCGCGGGATGGAGCAGTCTGGTAGCTCGTCGGGCTCATAACCCGAAGGTCGTCGGTTCAAATCCGGCTCCCGCAACCAACTTCTTAGTTGAGAAAGAAGTAAAACAAACTTAACGATACAGGCGCGGGATGGAGCAGTCTGGTAGCTCGTCGGGCTCATAACCCGAAGGTCGTCGGTTCAAATCCGGCTCCCGCAACCAATTCCTGTATCAGTCTAATTATTTCTTTCTTCAAGTGTTTTTTAGTGTTTATCCCTTGTCTTTTTTAATAGCATACTTAATCTTCAAATGCTGTATTTTTGTTTTGGTTGCTATTCAGCTTTCGACACTGGCACCTTAATGTGAAATGAAGCTGTTTGATAGTTATTGTTTACCGAGTCTTGAGCACAAAAATAAGGGCAAGCGTTAGCTTACCCTATTTGACATTAGAACTTTGCGGCGTATGCCTCAGCTTGCTTCCATACTCTTAGTGTATTGCCGCCGAGGATAAGCTTAATGCCTTTTTCACTATACCCTCTGTCGAGTAGACCTTGCACTAGGTTAGGGTAAGTAGAAACGTCTTTTAAACCAACCGGTAGTGAATCTCCGACGCCATCATAGTCAGAGCCAATACCAACATGTTCTATGCCGATTAATTTCACTACGTGATCAATGTGATCTAATACTTGCTCTAGCGTGGCAAATGGGAATGGGTTACGGGCGATATACGCCGCGCGGAAATCAGTTTTATTAGCGCCGCGACTGGTTGCTTCTTTTTCTTCAGCGCTGCGTTTGTGATACCAACTACGAGACGAAGAAGTAACAAAGCTCGAACCAAAATTAATTTGGATTACGCCGCCATTTTTTTTCAGTGCCAAGAGCATGTCATCATCCATATTACGCTCAAACCCAGGTGTATATTTTCTAAGGGATGAATGAGATGCAATGACAGGTACCTTGGATACCTCCATTACTTGATAAAATGCGGCATCAGAAATGTGAGAAACATCTATCAGCATGCCAATCTTATTCATTTCAACAACGAGTTGCTTACCGAACGGACTGAGGCCTTTCCACTTTCTACGGACATCGTACGAAGAGTCAGAGATGTGGTTACTTTGCGAATGAGCAAGGGTAATATAGCGGACACCCCGGTCAAAGAAGTGTGTAAGATTAGCGAGATCTCCTTCAATTGGTGACCCATTTTCCATGCCCATTGCGATGGACATTAGGCCTTTATCAAACTGCACTTCGATATCTTTGGTGCTATACGCCATAGCAAACTTTTGAGGAGCGCGTTGCGCCAACGCTTCCATGCCATCAATGAGTTGATTGGCAAGTTGATAGCTTTTCCCCTTACCTTCAAACTCTAGGCTGGCTGGGATATAAATTGACATGAAAGGCGCATTTAGCCCGCCTTTCATCGCGCGAGGGTAATCAAAATCACCACCTTGGGTTGCTTTTGATACATCATCCCACTTTTCATTAATGCGATAGGGGACATCAATATGCGTGTCGATAAGGAGGTTCTCTTGAGCCAGACGAATGGCACGTTCCGATGCGGAGTATTCTTTAGCGTGAACTGAGGAAACCGCTAATGCGAGAACACAAAGAGCTGAGCTTAACTTCATTTTTGCGCCTTTATTATGATTGTGAAGTTTGATTGTAACAACTAATTCACGCGGCTCAATCCCAAAAACAGTATTCTCGCTAGGTATTAATAAATGTGTTCAGATTGATAGTCTTCGCTCTGCATAGCTTGGAACTGAGCTTTGCTCACGATGGTGACTGATTCGTGCAGTTCAGAGAATACGATTAAGGCTTCGCCGCTTTGTAGCTGCGCTTTTACTTGCGCGACTTTTTGTTCAGTGGTTATTTCATTGTCACCATAGTCAGTCCCTTCGCGTAAGACATAGTGCTCAATAAGGCTAACTAAAGTGGTTGGGTCAATCTGTTGAAATGGGATCAGCATAAATGTCACTATTTAATAAGAGAATGAATATAGGCTGGAACGACTTGTTCTAACCAATATATGGGGTTAAATGGGTTTGCACCTGCGATAAAGCCGACATGTCCTCCGCGCTGTGACACTGCCAACTGTACATGTTTACTGATCTGCGCAGCAATAGGCACTGCTTGCTTAGATAACATTGGGTCATCTTCTGCATGGATCAGTAAAGTCGGTGTTTCAATTAGACTTAAATAAGATTGTGAGCTGGCCTGCGAATAATAATCTTCAGCGCCTTTAAACCCATGTAATGGTGCCGTTACTTGGTCATCGAATTGCCATAAGTCGTTAATTTCGGCAAGTTGGTCTGCATTTAATTGGATTTGACCATTTATCTGACCAAGCTTTCGCGAGAACGACTTTTTCATCCTATCTAATAAGTATTTTTGATACAGCTTAAAGCAGCTTTTTCGGATCACTTGGCAAGAAGAGGAAAGGTGATAGGGGGCAGATACAACTGCGGCACCTAGTAGTCCACTGCTTTGACCACACTCGCCCAAATATTTCGCTAATACGTTACCTCCTAAAGAAAACCCAACTGCAAACAGTGCGCGATCTGGAAAGCGTTCTTGTAAAGTCTTAATTAGGTGGCCGAGATCTTGCGTTTCGCCACTATGGTAAGCCCTAGCTTGTCTATTAACTTCGCGAGAGCAGTTACGAAAGTGCATCAGCACGGCATCAAGCCCTGTTTTGGCGAGGGCTTGCAGCATACCTTTGGCGTAAAAGCTATTAATGTTGCCTTCTAAACCATGTAAGACAATCACTATAGGGGCCTGTTTATTACCATTTTTAGCCCAAGCTAATTCAAGGAAGTCATCATCAGGTGTTTGAAGATGCTCATAATCGACATTGGCTTTGAGCCTGGGCCTAAATGCTCTCGGAAGTATTGTTTGTGCGTGACGGTTACGCATCCACCAAGCTGGTCTAAAAGTAAGATCAAGCTGCTGTGACATAAATTAGAATAGTTCTCTTGCTAACTCTTTAACTTCGCCAGTGTATCAGAGCTGCGCATAAAAGATAATTAACGGTACGAAATAGTGTTGCTGAAAATAAAAAGCACCCGACCAGCTGGGCTGGTAAGGTGCTTTGTGCGTCGTGCTTAATTCTTGAAACGGGAACTAAATTTGCTTAACAATCTTTTCGAACTACATGTGCTTACTCAGGTGCTTCTGCTTCATTGACCTTTTTAACAAAGTAGTAAACATAGTAGATGCACAGCGCGATCACGATCCCAAGTATGCCAAAAGATAAAAACAACACTGGGTCGGTAAAGAAATCTCTAAAGAATACGTTCATGGCTGTGTCTCCTCAATTTGTCGATGAATTAATAGTAGAGGAGCGCTACAATGATCGTTATGATCGAGATCAAGTTTATAAAATAACCGATATTGACTCGTGTTGACGCTTGATCTTGATCATGATTTGGCGCTGAGAAACTGCTGCACGAGGGACTCTGGCAAGTATAGTGCAAGGTTGTTTGCGCCTGTGTTATGTGATGTTGAGCACGTATTCACTTGCTCAATCAGATAGTGTTGTTGGAGCTTTTCTAATTCAAGCTCCGCATTTAACAAGCTTGTTCGTGCCGTCGAGTAGCTAGGGGAAGTACTGTGTTCAATTTTTAAAGTACGACGAATTATGCGATAGGGTGAAAGTAGTTGTTCGTCTAACTTCTCAGCACATTGGATCAGTGCATTGACATCCGCTTGCGAAAGCTGCTGATTGAGTACAGCCAGATAGTCCAGTAGCAGACACAAATTGACATTTTTACCATGCGCATCTTGGAAGTGCAAAAGCACTTCCTCTATTTGCTTATTCCCGTACAGCTGGCATGCATAGTGCCAAAAACGGTCTTGCCTTAGCATACCGTACCGTTTTCGGAGAACTGGCTTTCTTTTTCTTCCAGCTCTTCAAGTGCCATGAGCAAAGACTCCTCAGTGTCGTTGAGCTCGGGGGTTAACTTAGCTTGCTGTGCCAATAGTTCGGCAAGTTTGGCTTTGTTGTCTGCTTCGTACAGTGAGTTATCGGCCAGTTGGCTCTCAACTTCAGCAAGCGCATTGGTGAGCTTATCGAGCGACTTCTCTAATTTGTCTATGGACTTTTTCAAAGGTTGTACTGACTTTCTAAACTCTGCTTCTAAGCGTTTTTGTTCTTTACGATTGACACTAGAGTGCGCTTTTTCATCGACACTTGGTTTTTGTTTTGCTTCTTTATTGGCATTGAGTAGCCATTGGTAGTACTCATCTAGGTCATAACCAAAAGCGGAAACAGTACCATTATCAACAAGGTAATATTCGTCAGCGGTATTTTTCAGCATATGTCGGTCGTGCGAAACAGTTACCATGGCGCCTTCAAAACCCTGTAGTGCCATCACGAGGGCATGACGCATCTCTAGGTCCAAATGGTTGGTGGGTTCATCTAGCAATAAGAGGTTAGGTTGTTGATACACTAACATAGCCAGTACCAGACGAGCTTTCTCTCCGCCCGAAAAAGGAGCAACTGGTTCAAGTGCCTTGTCACCATGAAAAGCAAACCCGCCAAGAAAGTCCCTAAGACTTTGCTCTGTGGCGTGAGGGTCTAGCCGTTGTAAATGGGTGACCGCACTGGCTTGTAAATCTAGAGACTCTAATTGATGCTGAGCAAAGTAACCCACTTTCAGCCCCTGGTGTTGAAATACCTCTCCCGCTTGAGGTTTTATGTCACCAGCTAGTAGTTTGATAAGCGTTGATTTACCCGCACCGTTTCGACCTAACAGTGCAATACGACTACCTGGCACTAGATTGAGTTTAATTTGGTGCAGTATGGTGACTTCACCGTACCCTGCTTGGGCTTGGTCAAGCGTCATCAGCGGGTTGGGGATATTTTCTGGGTTTACGAACTCGAAGCTAAAGGGTGAATCTGCGTGCGCTGGCGCGAGCTTCTCCATCCGTTCGAGTGCTTTCACTCGGCTTTGAGCTTGTTTAGCTTTACTGGCTTTAGCTTTGAAGCGCGTAATGAACTTTTCTAAGTGCTCGATAGTCTCCTGCTGTTTTTCAAACATCGCTTGCTGCTGAGCCATTCGCTCCGCTTTTTGGCGTTCAAACTGCGTGTAATGACCTTTATAGACATTGATACACTGTTGATCTATATGCCAAATCTGGTCAATGACAGCATCTAAGAATTCTCTATCATGGGAGATCAGCACTAAAGTCCCTTGATACGCTTTTAGAAAGCGTTCTAGCCAGTATACGGCGTCGAGATCTAAGTGGTTGGTAGGTTCATCGAGCAACAATAGGTCGGCATCTCTGATCAGGGCTTGAGCTAAATTTAGACGCATCCGCCAACCACCTGAAAACTCACTGACGGCAAATGCCAGTTGCTCGTTGCTAAAGCCAAGTCCGTGAAGAAGCTCTCCTGCTTTGGCCTCAATACCATACCCGCCCACAAGCTCTAACTGTTGGTGAATTTTAGCTTGCTGTTCACCATCTGCTTTGGCTTCTGCTTCGTGAAGTGCTTCACGTAATGCATAATACTGCCGATGGCCTTGTAACACATATTCAAGCGCAGAAATGGATAGCGCAGGTGTTTCCTGTTTTACGGATGCAATAGACCAATCTTTTGGGATCTGAAAATCACCGGCATCAGCGTGCAATTGCGACTTTAACAAAGCGAATAGTGAGGATTTGCCGCAGCCGTTGGCACCGACTAGGCCGACTTTATGTTGGGCAAAAAGAGTAGCACTGGCATTTTTTAGCAGTGTTTTACCGCCACGTAACAGTTCAATATCAGAAAGTTGGATCATAATATGCTCGACTTAAATCTTCTGACTGCATGATAACATGGATCTATTACTCAGCGACAAGCGTATCAAAGCGCGGTGAACTAATATAAAATAACCCTTTCACAGAGAAGGCGGGGTAGTATTGTGAGAACTAAAAAGCGTTTTATTGCGGGCGCATCATGCCCAGCGTGTAACAAAATGGACGTAATGATGTTATACAAAGAACATGATGTTGAAAAAGTAGAATGTGTAGAGTGCGGTCATTCTATGACACAGCCAGAAGAAGCAGTGCAGGCATCAACCCGTCAATTTGAGCAAGTGATTGGCGTGTTTAAGCCTCAATAACAGAGGCTATGATGCGCAACAAGGCGCATTATCACTGATGAAGGTTAATAATGCGGTGGTGGTGGCTCTTGCTCAATTGGCATCATGTTATTGTCTTTACCTTCACTAACTTTTTGAGCCAGCAGCTTAATTTGATGCTGCATAGTCGCCAGTCGAGACTGGTGAACTTTTAACTCATCGTTGAGTGTCTCGATGGTGTCTTCTTGAAACGCGACTTTTGCTTCCAGTTCGATCACCCGATTTTCTAATTCTGTCATTACTCTTTTACTCTTTCGAATTGTTCCATTAAGCCACTCGAGCTTTCTGTGACAAGCAGTGAATCTCTTTTCGCAAACGCAACATCAAACACGACGGCTGATTTGGGTCGGCTTCCTTCACGGGGTTTAACGAGCCAAGTATCCAATTTGACACCATCACTTACTCGCCATAATGTGAGTTGACGATTAGGTGAGCCTGTTGCGAGAAGATCTCCCTGCTGATTAAAGCGCACGGCGCTAAAGATTTTCTGGCGAGCAATATACTGTAATTGTGCGACAAGATCACCCGAAGTGAGCTGCCATATGCTGGCTTTTTTCATGCTATCAGCAGTAAATGCGTAGCGTCCTTGTGGATCGAGTGCAACTTTGGTGACTCTACTGGGGTGATTGAAACGATGGAGCACTTGCCCTGTTCGTGTATCCCAAAAGTAAGCGCTATAGTCATTAGCGCCTGTCAGCGCAAAGTGACCATTAGGGGATAGAGCAATACTATTAATTTTTTCTTGATGTCCAAGGAACTCTAAGCGTCTTCCGCTATCTAAGTCGAGATGGACAACCACATTGTCGCTGCGACCATAGAGTACATAGCGACCATTATTGCTCACTGCAATGTCTCGAATTGTGCCGGTATCTATCTGATAATAACCAATATTGTTGCCGTCAGATAAACGCCAAACAGCAAAGCGGTTGCTGGCTGCTGTGACTGCTGTTGAGTTATCATGTGCAATAGCAAGGGAGTGGACTAGGTCGTCGGGTTGATCTGAATGTGTCCACTGATATTGCAGTCCGTGAGCTGTGTTGTCCCATAAAACCACACCGTGTTCTACAGATGACACTAAACTGTAACGACCGTCGTGTGAAATAGCAGCAGCAAATGCACCTCTCGCAGCATGTTCTACCGTAAGATTTGCTTTTGAGCTGTCCGGTGAGCATCCAGATACTGCAACAATTGCGGCACTAAATAAGAGCAGTATGTGCATTTTAAAAAATTTGGCCATAAATTCGGTATTTCCCCTTAACTCTATGATTTTCACCGAGTAGACTAGTGGTAAAATTGATTGGCCCACAAACCTGATATTAGCGTATCAGGGAACTAATGTCGTCTATCACACTGATATTTCCCTTGGTGGAGCTGTAGCAGTGAGATTCTTGGCTTTGACGGCAATGAGTGATAATGTGACATCACCTTTTTTATATTAATAATTATTTAACAAGACAATGAGGTTAGAGAGCAACATTGATTTCTAGCTGCTCGGATGTCGGAGAGAATAAAATGAAACAAACTATTAAGCTGTCTTTAATTGCAGCCTCAGTACTTGCGCTAACTGCTTGTAATCAAAAGGCGCAGGAAACTGCAAAGGTTGAAGAAGTAAAACTTGAAACTGAAATTCAACAACAAGCGTACGGTATTGGCGCTTCAGTTGGTAACTTCTTGCAAAAAGACCTTGCTGACAAAAAAGAACTTGGTATCGAGCTTGATCAAGAGCTGTTAATGCGCGGTTTTAAAGATGCGCTTGCTGGTAACGCGAAACTTGACGATGAAAAAATTCGTGAAGTGTTAACTGCACTAGATAGTTCTGTACGTGAAAAGCAAACTGCTAAAGGAGAAGCTGACGCGAAGAAGAATAAAGAAGAAGGTCAAAAGTACCTTGCTGAAAACGCGAAGAAAGATGGTGTAACTGTTACTGAGTCTGGTCTTCAGTATGAAGTGATGTCAACGGGTGAAGGTAAAAAGCCTGTTGCAACAGACATCGTTAAAGTACATTACAAAGGTACTCTACTAGACGGTTCTGAGTTTGATAGTTCTTACTCTCGCAACCAGCCTGCTACTTTCCCACTTAACCAAGTTATTGCTGGTTGGACTGAAGGTCTACAGTTAATGCCTGTTGGTTCAAAGTTCAAGTTCACAATTCCTTCAGAGCTTGGTTATGGTGAGCGTAACCTTGGTAAGATCCCAGCTAACTCAACACTTGTTTTTGAAGTTGAGCTACTTGAGATCCAAGAAGATAAAGAAAAGCCAGCAGAGTAATTTGCAGCATTAAAAAAGGGCCCCTTGGGTCCAATGCCGTTCACTTAAGGTGAGCGGCATTTCTTTTTGTAGGGTAGCGACTTGGTCGCTTCTTTAGCCATCTAGAGAATGTCCTTTGTCATCTAGGAGCCAGAATCAAGCTTTCTGTTATTTCATAAAAGTTTTTGAGCTGCCTTGGTAAAGTACCAGGTGAAGAATGCGGCAGTCCAATTATTAATCTCATTATATGGCCAAGCGCACCATTAAAACTAAGTTGATACGGTAAATAATCTCCCTTTAACATCATGCACATTTGTGTCATCTGATATCGAATGAGATTATATGTCAGTAGTACCCCCCAGAGTTGTTGCTTGACCAATTCTGGCAAACGGCTTCTAAGTGTAAGGCGGTTGCTAAACATATACTGTTTTTGTTCTCGATAACCCAATTCTATTTCCCAACGGTGACTATATAAATTAGATATCTCTGCTGAAGGGTACTTCATTGGGTCAGTCATATAGGTAAGAAATAGGTAAGAACATCGTACTGCTTGCCTTGTATGTTTCGAGATACTACACGAACAACGAGTGCGTTCGCTAAATCAGGCCATAACTTTCTAGCTCTTGCACTGCTGTTTAATTTAACTAGTTTATCTTGCTGCCCAAGTTTGCGGACAACTCCATATTGAACATTCTTTTTCAAGGGGATTAACCAATGTCTTTCCACACCTGTATTTGCCCATTTATGTAATAAACCTAACGAATAAAAGTCTCGGTCAAACATGGTTAAGTTGTTATCTGGCGTGTTTTCTATTGGTTGCTCGGCCAATACCATTTCATTTACAGCAACAGCCAAGCCATAGACTCCAACGTCAACTTTCGCTTTCTAAGCGTGACGGTATCGGTACGAGAGTAAGCTTCTTCAATCCACTCTAAAGGGAGTCAATCAGCAAGCGTTTCTACCTGATTAGGTTATAACTATTTATGACCTGAGATACGAGCATAAAAAAATCCGATAAACATAGTCTATCGGATTCTTACATACTCAAAAGATCGTTCTATTACTCGAACAATTAATGCCTAAACTGATCGGCATTAGCCCCTTGGGCCCTTTATTAATTAAGTACTATTCGCTGTGATTGGCGAAGAGGTTATCTATTAATTCATCCTCAAGCGCAAAACGCTGCTCTAAAGCCTCTCCAAGTGATGAAAGATCTTTGTCAAAGTCCTCTAGCCCACTATCTGTTTTTGCTTCTGCATATTTGTCATTGAAGTCTAATGCTAAATCGGTCGAAGCGGTGATTCTTGGGTAGATGGAGCGCGCTAGTTTCAGGCTTTCAGGGCCTTTCTCTTTGCATGCTGCGACGATGTTGTCATAAATTTCGAAATGCCCTGCGGATAAGTAATCCATTAATATTTGGCAAAAAGACTGGATTTGAACCTGCTCAGGCAGTGCGTTATCGCTGTTTTCGAATGGAGATAGTCCCGCAACTTTATAGTACAGCAGCAACAGCTCCTGACGTTCCATAAGCCAATTGTCGATTACACTATGGCTCCCTCCCCATTTTTGTTGGGCTTGTTCTAACCGTGAAAGCATAGTTATCTCCTTAGCGGGTCGTTTTGTTATTAGGCCCTGCAATGACCAAATTGCACTTTCTCAAAGAACACACTGTGTTTAAGAACGCCCAAAACTTGATGTGAGCTTGGACCCAAAAAAAGACAGCAATTTGGTACTACCGAATACGTTATCTTGCCCTCTATGAAAAGGAAAACTGATGAAAAGATCAACCACTTTTTGCAAAAAGTGGAGATTTTCTTGCATTTGTACCTTAGTTGGGTTTATTGAGTGTGGTTGTTAATAATTCTAATTAAGTATTAACTAACAAAGACTTTTTTCTTGGCATGATTCTGAACGCGCCAAGAAAAAAACCACCCTAGGGTGGTCTAATACAGTTTAGCTTTTCGCTTGTTCTTATTAGAAGGTGTTTATTGTTGTTGTTTTGCGCAGGCATTTTATAGCAAGGTTTCTAATAAGGTGCAAATGCGCTCGTCGCATTTTTTGCTATCTGACACATATAATTTTGATTAGTATGATATTTATCTTTGTATTTCGAACACAAAAATTAATCAGCTGTTTTTTGAGTGTTGCATATTAAAAGATAGTGAATGTTAATCTAGATCATATTGGCGCTATTTTAACGAGTGAACAGCTAGGGGGCTTGACCATAAGGTGATACAATTCGAGCAATTTTTACAGCACTGGAATTGAATAACGCTATGAGCGAGTTGAAAAATGATCGTTACTTACGCGCGTTGCAGAAGCAGCCGGTTGATGTTACTCCTGTATGGATGATGCGCCAAGCTGGTCGATATCTCCCTGAGTACAGAGCCACCCGAGCTCAAGCAGGTGACTTTATGAGTCTTTGCAAAAATGCAGAGCTAGCCTGCGAAGTGACACTACAGCCATTGCGTCGTTACCCTTTAGACGCAGCGATTTTATTCAGTGATATTTTAACCATTCCAGATGCAATGGGCTTAGGACTTTACTTTGAAACTGGTGAAGGTCCAAAGTTTGAGCGACCTATTACGTCTTTAGCCGATGTACAAAAGCTTCCAAAACTTGATCCAAATGATGATCTTGGTTACGTGATGAATGCGGTAAGCACAATTCGTAGAGAGTTGAAAGGTGAAGTCCCACTGATTGGCTTCTCTGGTTCTCCGTGGACATTGGCGACCTACATGATTGAAGGTGGTAGTAGCAAGACCTTTGGTAAGATTAAGAAGATGGCATTTGCTGAGCCGCAAACTCTGCATTTGCTTTTAGATAAAGTCGCTGACTCGGTCATTGATTACTTAAACGCCCAAGTAAAAGCGGGTGCGCAATCGTTGATGATTTTTGATTCTTGGGGCGGTGTATTAAGTCCAAAAGACTACAAAGAGTTCTCTTTGCAATACATGCACAAAATTGTAGACGGCCTGATCCGTGACCATGATGGACGCAAAGTACCGGTGACGTTATTTACTAAAAATGGCGGTCAGTGGATCGAGTCGATTGCAGCAACCGGCTGTGATGCAATTGGCTTAGATTGGACAATTGATATTGCGGATGCAAAACGTCGTGTGGGTGATAAGGTTGCGCTGCAAGGTAATATGGATCCAGCAATGCTACACGGTACACCTGAACGTATCCGCGAAGAAGTTCAATCTATTTTAGCTGGTTTTGGTGAGGGCAGTGGTCACGTGTTTAACCTAGGTCACGGCATTACGCCTGATGTTGACCCTGAAAATGCAGGTGTATTCATTAACTCTGTTCATGAATTTAGCCGCCAGTATCATCAGAAGTAGAAGTGTGACATAGCGTAAAAAACCCAAGCAGTGCTTGGGTTTTTTATTGGTGAGCGATTATTCGCTATCAAATGCGCGACGCATAAAGTTAGGTGTTGCGAGTGCACCTTTGTGAATACCACTGTTGTAATATTCAGTCGCAAACTCTGCATTGTCTACGTCTTGTTCTCTGAAGCCCGCAAATTCAGAACCCTTACGAGCAAGCGTCGCAGACCAAATACCACTCGGATAAATTGGTTGTGGGAAAGGTAAGGTTTGCAGATCGGAAAAGCCAACATCTTTCATCGCGCGGCGCATATCCTTCAACAGCGGCATATGCATCAACGGTGACTCGCTTTGCTGAATGAGAATACCGCCTTCACGTAGCGCATTTAAGCAGCTCGTGTAAAAAGCATGGTTAAATAACCCTTCGCCAGGTCCCACAGGATCCGTACCATCGACAATAATTATATCAATGGAGCTGGCGGCAGCATCACGCATGTACTTGATACCATCGTCAAACATAACGGTGGCACGTGGGTCATCGTTAGAGGCGCATAGCTCAGGAAAGTACTTCAACGACATTTGCGTGACGACTTCATCAATGTCTATCTGCGTTACTGACTCAACATCAGGGTGCTTTAGTACCTCACGTAATGTACCACAGTCTCCACCACCAATAATGACTACGTTTTTAGGTGCTGGGTGTGCGAATAAGGCTGGGTGGCTCATCATCTCGTGATAGAAAAAGTTTTCACGTGTGCTCACCATGGTACAACCGTCAATAATCATGAGGTTGCCAAAATCAGTGGTCTCATACATTTCTACTTTTTGAAATGGAGATTGCACTTCATCGAGCTTTTTGTTTATTCGCAGAGAAAAAGCGCTGCCATCGCGATCACTTATCTCTGTAAACCAACGGTTTGCTTCTAATTTAGACATTTTTGCCTTCACATTGAGTTATTACTTGGCGCAATTTTGCCAGCGCCGACTAATTTGCTCAATCTATTTTAGTCGAAAGCAGTCAGTTTGTCTGCGCACAAAAAAGTTATCGATTGAGGAGGGGAAGGTCTTGCAGAAAAGCTGTATTTGCCTATCGCTAAACAAGGATATGCGTATTAAAATGAGCACAATATTGGGTTTTTATAGTTGAGACAATGATGAAGTGGGGAGTTGAAACCGCACGGGAAACTTACAATGTGACACATTGGAGTGATGGTTATTTTGATATTGATGACACCGGTGCGCTGGTGGCTTTTCCAGATGGTGATCGCAATAAAGCGCCGATCTCGTTATCAGAGCTAACTGAGCGCTTTAAAGCACAGGGCTTAACTCTGCCTGTACTAGTACGTTTCACAGACATTCTACAGAATCGAGTCGACACACTAACTGATGCATTTACCCATGCACGCCAGCAGAAAAGTTACCAGGGTAAGTACACATGCGTGTATCCGATCAAAGTGAATCAGCAACGCTCTGTGGTCAGTAAGTTATTGAGTCATCCAAGTGGTTTGGTAGGCTTAGAAGCCGGTTCTAAACCAGAGCTTATGGCGATACTTGGCCTTGCGAGTAAACCCATAACCATTGTTTGCAATGGTTATAAAGATCGAGAGTTTTTGCGTCTAGCATTAATTGGTCAAGCCATGGGGCACCATGTACACATTGTGGTTGAAAAGCTCTCTGAATTAGATGCGTTGATTGATGAAATAGACGACCTACAAATCGAACCTTCAATTGGTATCCGTATCCGTCTCAACTCAATTGGTAAAGGTAAGTGGCAAAATACCGGTGGTGAAAAAGGGAAATTTGGCTTAACAGCAGGCCAAGTACTCGATGCGGTAGAGACATTGCGCAAACAAAATAAGCTACACCTTATGCAACTTGTGCATTTTCATATCGGCTCTCAAATTGCCAACATTAGAGATATTCAGCGCGCGTTGAGGGAGTGTGCGCGACATTACGCAGAGCTTACCCAACTTGGTGTACCTCTTAAAACGGTCGACGTCGGTGGTGGACTAGGTGTGGACTACGAGGGGTCAGGTTCGCGTAGTGCATGCTCAATGAATTATTCGGTCGCAGAGTATGCAAGAAACGTGGTGAATGCCTTTGCAGAAGTTGCTGAGCAACATGATTTACCACACCCTGATATTATCACCGAATCTGGCCGAGCACTGACTGCGCATCATGCTGTTTTGATTACCGATGTGATCGATATTGAAACAGCCCCGAGCGATGCAACTGATAGCCAGCCATGTGAAGATGAGCACCATACTATACAGGAGTTGAAGGAAGCTTTGTCTCGATTAACGCCAAGACTAGCATTAGAGACCTATCATGATGCGATGCACTTATTTGGTGATGCCCATGATCAATATGTTCATGGCTTAATCGGCATGCAGCAATGGGCGCAAATTGAGCGGTTATATTTTACTATCTTGCGCAGTGTACGAGATAGCTTGAGTGGTCAATCAAGAGCACATCGTGAAGTGCTGGACGACTTGAATGAGAAGTTAGCAGACAAACTGTTTGTGAACTTTTCTTTATTTCAGTCACTACCGGATGTATGGGGGATTGAACAATTATTCCCAGTGATGCCAATAAATGATTTGGATAAGCCACTGACGCAAAGAGCCATAATTCAAGACATAACCTGCGACTCAGATGGTCAGATACGAGATTATGTAGAGGGGGCGGGTATCGAGTCTAGCTTGCCTATGCCACCATACCAACATGGACAGCAATATCATTTGGCGATGTTTATGGTGGGTGCATACCAAGAAATTTTAGGCGATCTACATAACTTATTCGGTGATACCGATTCGGTGCATGTTGAGCTTGATGAGCAAGGTTATAAGCTCACCAACGCCTTGAAGGGGGACTGTGTAGAAGATGTATTGCGTTTTGTTCATTACGATAAGCAGCAATTGGTTGATAATTTTACCAAAACTGTACAAGGGCTAAGTACCACACAACAAACCAAAGACGCCTATTTACAGGAGCTGCAGTCAGGGTTGGCTGGTTATACTTATTTTGAAGATTAAATAAGCACACTGCTCTGATTTTTTCTGAGCGTTAAAACACGTATGATACATCCAGCCGTAAAGCTTGTGAGAGATGCGGCTGAGTGTAGTCAGTGAGAATAACAGTAGTAAAGGAACTCCGCATGTCGCTAGTCCGTCAAGTCCTAGGGTTAATTTTATATATCCTCAATACTTTATTTTGGTTTGTACCAATATTTATATGTGGATTGCTCAAGTTGATCCCCATTCCCGCATTGCAGAGGCTACTAAGCAAAATGGCCAAAGGGTGTGCCAGTATGTGGGTTGCGGGTAATAACGTAAATCAACAATGTATTGCACCTTATCAGTTGAAAGTAACTGGCGCTGAGTCCCTCACCGAGAAAGATTGGTATTTAGTGATAGCCAATCACCAAAGCTGGGTAGATATTTTAGTATTGCAGCGTGTGCTACATCGAAAAATTCCATTTTTAAATTTTTTCTTAAAGAAGGAATTACTGTATGTGCCTTTCCTTGGGCTTGCTTGGTGGGCTCTAGACTTCCCATTTATGACTCGTACGAGTAAAAGCCAAATTAGAAAGAACCCTAAGCTCAAAGGTAAAGATATCGAAACGACACGCAAGGCCTGTGAAAAATTTAAAACCATGCCAGTGAGTATCGTAAACTTTGTTGAAGGTACACGCTTTACCGAAGAAAAGCATCAAAGGCAGAAGAGCCCATTCAAACATTTGTTGAAGCCAAAGGCTGGTGGCATCGCGTTTGTGATGCAGGCAATGGGTGATCAGATTAATAAGGTGGTTAACGTCACAATTCACTACCCGAATGGGGTGCCAACCTTTATGGACTTTGTTGCTGGTAAAGTCAGAGAAATCAATGTCCAAGTAGAACTGATGTCAGTGAGTGAAAAGCTGGTTGGTGACTACAGCGGTGATAATGAATTTCGTGTTCAGTTTCAGGGGGAGCTCAATCGTTTATGGTCAGAAAAAGATGAGCGTATGGAACAGCTGGCAGAAGCCACAGAATAGCGTGAGCTGTTAGAAGTTATGGTAAGTCGAAGTACAAGGGAAACGAGACAATGAAAAGTATGCTACCAAAGTGGTTTTGTGGGGCGGTGGGTGCGCTTTATTTAATATTAAATACTGTTGTCTGGGGCCTGATTATACTAATACTAGGGGTGTTAAAGTGGTCCATACGTATGAAGTTGTTGTCATCGCTATTGCACTGGGCTTACCACAAGTGGTGTGTTGGTAATCGTGTCGGGCTTAAACTGGGTGGAGTATCACTGCGTGTTACGATGCCAAAAGAGGTGTCAGTTAATGGTTGGTACCTATTGATATCAAATCATATAAGTTGGCTTGATATCGTGGTGCTGAGCGCACAAGAGGTATTACCCGCCCCTAAATTCTTTTTAAAAGATGAGCTGAAATACGTGCCACTTATCGGCACTGGTGCATGGGCACTGGATATGCCGTTTATGAAACGCGCAAGCAAAACAGAAATTGCGAAAAATCCGAAGTTAAAGCGTATGGATGTTGAGCGCACCAAGCAAAGCTGTCAGAACTTTCGACACCATCCTACAACGGTGATTAATTTTGCCGAAGGCACTCGATTTACGCAAAGTAAGCAACAGCACCAGTCGAGCCCATACAGTAATTTATTAAAGCCAAAAGCTGGTGGAACTGCCTTTGCCTTGGATGTATTGAGCTCTCAAATTGACGGGCTACTGAACACTACCTTGGTGTATCTCGGTACAGAGTCCCATATATGTCGCGCTTTTATGCTAGGTAGATTAGACGCCATTACGGTAGTGGTGGAATATACGCCTATGGCGCAATTACCAGAGGGAGACTACCAAACGGATAAACAATACCGTATTCAATTTCAGGCGTATATGAATGCCCTTTGGTTAGAAAAATCGGTACGCATTGCAGCTATTGAAGACAAGTATCACACTGTTAGTAGTGATTACGAGGAAGAGGTGGGACAGCTATGAATGCAGGGCATGTACAAGACTTTATCGTGCCACTCTTTGGCAGTGCTGATGTACACCCTTATGTTTTGGCTATCATTACTAATTTTGTGTCTTTTGGCCTATTGCTGGTTGTTTTTGCCGGAATTAAGCTGGCACTGGTACCTAAGGTAAAGCAATTTGTGTCTAATTTTTCACGTGCCAAAATCGCATTTCTTGCACCACAACTAAGCAAGTTGAGTGGCCGAGTCGCTTTACTCATTTGCAGCATTTTATTTGTGGTGATCTATAAGCACATGTTTATTGCACCGTCTTGGGCCATGGTACAACTCAAAGTTGCTGCGCAAGTTATCTTGATCATCGCTTTTGGTTTTTTGATTAGTTCATTGATTAATATTGCACATGCAATTTATCAACAGCAGAAATTTGCCAAAGATGTGCCAATCAAGGGCATTGTTCAGCTGGTCAAACTGATGATCTTCATTGTTACCAGTGTATTAGTTGTGAGTACTATGGTAGATAAATCAACGACTTATATTTTGTCTGGGTTCGGTGCTATAGCAGCAGTGACGCTATTGGTGTTTAAAGACACCATTTTAGGTTTGGTTGCAAGTATTCAAATCGCGGCCAATCGGTTAGTTGCAACAGGAGATTGGATCCAGGTTGATACCTTTGGGGCTGATGGTGAAGTCATTGATTTGGGTTTAAATACAGTCCGTGTGAGAAATTGGGATAATACAGTAACTACCATTCCAACCTATGCGTTGATTTCTGACTCTTTTAAGAACTGGCGAGCGATGCAGGAGTCGCCAGGGCGCCGTATTAAGCGAGCAATCGCGGTTGATATGAATAGTGTTAAGTTAATTGATGCGCAACAGCTAGCAGATTACAAGCATAAATTTGCGGCCTTCGATATGCTATCTCTGCCTACCCGATGTAGTAATTTAACCCTATACCGCCTGTATGCTGAATGGTTATTGAAGCAGCGGCCTGAGATAAACACGCAGTGCACATGTATGGTGCGAGAATTGTCTCCGACTGAGCATGGATTGCCTGTCGAGTTCTACTGTTTTAGTAGAGACAAAAGCTGGGTGAGTTATGAACATATTCAAGCTGATATTCTAGATCAAATGCTCGTATTAATGGCTGAGTTTGAGCTGCGTCCATATCAAGTGATCAGCGCTTCTTTCAAGTGACTGCCACCGTATTTTAAAGCCCTACCGCTTCTCATAGCGAGGCTAGAAGCGCCGCTATTAGTGAACAACCTCATGATTACTAAAAAATGATGAGTCTCTGCTCTATGCTTATGATATGGTTATTACAGAGAATGTATTTTGTTGTTGCGTTTCTGTGGCGATAATATATGTTATAGTTCTTTATGTTTTGGAATAATTAAGTATTTTTGCAGTTAAGCTGAGTATATAGCATTATGTGTGCGTGGTTTTTGAGTAGGTGATTGAATGAAGTTTTATGCCGTGCTCATACAGAGCTTGTTAGTATTGATATATAGCGCACAAAGCCAAGCGGTCGATCAAGTAGTGCACGTTGCCATTGATCATGCTCCCCCCTATAGTCGCCTTAGCGATGACAGCCGCTCTCAGGGCCTGATTCTGGATATCTTGCGTTATGCCCAGTTAACGAGTGAGAAAAAGTACAAAATTAATACCGTTCCTTGTCCATTTTCTCGCTGTGTTCGTCTTCTCAGCAAAGGAAAAGTGGATGTCATGGGGGGACTTATTAAAACGCCTGAACGTCAGAAAATTATGTCTTTTGTCGAACCACCTTACATGGTGTTATCTTCCTCTTTTGTTTTCTACGGTACAGAAGTCAGCGGAGTAGAAGTGAATAGCTATGACGACTTACGTGGCAAGCGCATTGCGGTAATGCGTGGGGGCGCTTTTTTTCCAAAATTCGACAAAGATAACAGCCTCAATAAGGTCGCGGTTCCCTCGGAGCGCGTCGCGGTTGATTTAGTTTTAAGAGGACGAGTCGACCTTGTTATCGCGGTTGAAGACACGGCCGATGTTGCTATGAGTGCTCTGGATCAACCTATCCATAAATTGAAAAAAATGAAATATCGTCATACACAAGAGATCTACGGGTATATGGTGATGAGTGCAGACTTTGCAAGCTCTCAATTAGGCTCGTTAATATCAAAACAAATGCATGAAATGGCGATAGATAAAACCTTAGATAAGCTTGTGGCGCCATATCATTTACCTAAGATCCCCACACATTTAATTGAGCCACCAAAACCCTCTGCTGCTTCGTTCTCGCCTCATTAATGTGGGTGTTGAGAGCGATGGCTCAGTTGTAAAGCCATTTTAAACATTAATTGCTCAAGTTTTTGATATGCTATCGCGGACTCTTTTGATTCTGTGTTGGCATCCGTTAACAAGATATAACCGGTTTGATTGTAATAATCAGCAAACAAATGAGATTTAGACGCACTCCCTTGACCACGGTGATAAGACTTTTGATTGTCTACTCGCCAAAAATAGTTGGCTATAGGTAATTGAGCCATTTTGTTTTGCTCTAATTGCGTTGTTAGAAAATGACTGAGGTCATTGGCTGTTGAGATAAGCTGGCCTTTAGCAAACTCTGTCTTTTGAGTTGCTTGCCAATAGGTGTTATGCATATTAAGTGGCTCGAAAACGTAGCGTTGGGTCAATGCAGAAATGCTTTCCTGATGACTTTGCTCCAAAACAAAAGTGGCCAATTCAACACCGACATGTGAATATGTGGATAACTCCCCTGGAATCAAGCCATAGTGACTTGAGAAGTTACTGAGATGATATAACTCGCCTGCTGAAGTCAAATAAGCTTGTAAAAACTCTTCGCGCTGAACTGGCGTATTGGTACAAGGAAATAACAATACCCGTGACTGTTCTGCGTCTGTTTCTGAGCAGCTAAGCACTGCAGGGTTATCAATAATACCACTACGGTGAGTAAGCAATTGGGTAAGTGTTAGTTCAGAGCTAATTTTCTCAGGGTAATCTATTGTAAAGGGCAGCAGTGGGTAAATTGATTCATCTAAATCTAGGTGCTTTTCCAAACTGGCTGTGGCAATGGCGGCTCCAATAAATACTTCGTCCAAAGATGCGAGATAAAATGGGGTATCAGCATCAACTGGGTGCTCGCTATTCATTGTGAATCCTTGACTGTAGACTGATTGACCGTGTGCGATAATATTGACCGCAATGTTTGGAATATTGCCTTGCGATTGCAGCGCAATAACTTGATTTTCAAAATCCAGAATATCGATCTCATTATTGGATGATTTATGAAGTTTGTTGAGGACGAAGTCATAGGTTTCGAATCGCTGCACTTCGAGGTCGTGTCGGCTAAACGCGGGCACTTGATGATCAGGTATAAAGCCAACGTGTTCAAAAGCATCCCCTTGTGCATTGCGATAGACCTCGTTAGACAAGCTGATTTTCCAGCCGTTAGGGAGGGTGAACCGCAATGCGCCTGACAGTGCTCCTGCGGTTTCTTCACCTACTTTGGTGACTTGTTTGAATTGGTCCATCGCCATGGTAAATACTTCCGCAGCACTGACCGTAAGCTGGCTAGTAAGCAAATAAATGGGTTTAGTATAAGCGAGTGGGTTGGCGGTTAATTTTTGACGCATAGGGATGCCTCTGCCAGCTTGATTGATGGCCTGCTTATTGAATGCCAGTACATCGCGATCAGCAAAGTAGCTTGCGATGGCCAAAGAAATGGCGTCATCGCCCCCTATATTATGGCGTATATCGATGATCATCGCTTCGGTGTCTTTTAGATCTGTGATTACTCGGGTCATCATCTCGTGCGCAGCTTTTAGGTGTTGTTGTTCATCCGCGGTTGAGTGTGTGGCGTAATCGTCCATATTATTGAGCACCAATATGCCAACATTTGATGAGGTCTTTCCCCACATTACGGTCGCATTGTCGCTCTGTTGAGGCTGGGTGCTCAAAGTTTCAGGAGCAATGTAGTGTTGGCTAATGGTTTGTAGTTTCCTTTGATATTGGGCAAATAGACTGGGTAAATCATTCGCTTTCCCTTGGGAGCGCAGTTGATCTGCGTCTGCTTGAATGGCATCAAGTATGGGGGTGGGTTTACTGGTGAAGAACTCCTGTTGTGACGATGAAATTGTGACATGCATATCTTGCAAAGGGGCCACCATTTCTGCGAGTACATCAAAAAGTTCGTCATCTGACATAGCGTGCGTGATCTGAGGACGATATAGGTCATACTGTGCTTGCCAATCAACATCTCTTAGAGAGAAAAAAGCATAGTAATCATTAAATGTGTGCCAAAAGTAATCAAAAATTACACTGGGGGGGGATGAGCCAGAAATGGTCAGTGGATGATTACACTGAGATGGCAGAGCATCGAGTTGTTCATAGTAATTTGGGTAAACTTGCCCCTTTTTTTCCATACGTAAACGTCTAGCTTGGGAAAGTGCGATGGAGTCTAATTGAGCTGTTTTTTCAAGGTGTGCCTGCTCTGATGTCTGAAGGCATCCATAGCGGTTGTATTCATAGCGTATAACTCTGTTCATGGTGATATTGAGCGCTTCTCCATAAGCGGGCTTTTGCCATATACCAGCTGAACGTTGTAAATCTGAGCGATGATCCTGATTATCTTGGCAGCCGCTTAAAAGTAATATCGTCGCAATTAAAATTGATGGGTACCCTGATGTCGGCGTCATGATAAACAGTCCCTTGTGGTTGTGGATGTTGTGTTTGTAAAAGAAACATTGAGTCTACAAATAGTTGTTTTTGAGTGCTGTTAGGGAGTTGGCAAAAAGCGTCAGCAATTGTTGTAAAGCTGCTACATTTTTAAACAGTCTCCTGTGAACTTCAGCGCTACGTTGTAATACACTTTAGATCTATAAGGAAAGTTGTGATGAAGTTTGAGAACTTTGTTGCGAAATACTTCGCCATGAGCGATGACGTTTGGGCTTGTCACGCCAACCCTTGGAGTGTATGGACAAGATATAGTTGTTTACCATTGCTGGTTGGCATGCATGTGGTGGCGAAACACGCTACAGGGCGGGTTTTGGCCCTTATTAGTGGTGTTGATATTATGGTGTTGGTTTAATCCTAGGTGCTTTAAAAAGCCGTTAAATACTGAAAATTGGGCGTCGCAAAGTGTACTCGGAGAGTGAGTATTGATTTATCAGCGAGACAAGGTGGCCGCTCACCGTCATTACTAGCCTATTGACTATTTTTACTGCCTTGTGCGTTGTGGGGCTCTTTTTTTACGAACCGATAAGTACGTGCATGGCAGCATTGGGTGCCTGTTGTAGGTGCTCAATGGGTTCACGTACATCGACCAGCAGCGCTTTATTACTCATCATCCATATTGCGCCTGATAGACATCCAAGCACCTAATGGTCTTTTTAACAGATTGAATTAAAGATTGTGTTGAAGTAAGCACTTTAATATACACCGATACTTACATTAGATATTTCTAATATTAGATATTTCTAATGTAAATATATATACTCGCTACCATATTAATTGCAAAGAGTATTCAAATGATCCCACAAGACATGGCAAGCAATGCGGCCAAAGCAGAAGCGCTACTGAAAATTATGGCCAATAAAAATCGCTTGATGATCTTATGTTGTTTACAACAGTCAGAAATGAGTGTCACTGAGTTGAATAGGCAAATCCCTCTCGCGCAATCAGCATTATCACAACACTTAGCTGGGCTCAGAAAGGCAGAAGTAGTCGCAACGCGACGTGAAGGTCAAACAATATACTATCGAGTGGTTGATGAAAATGTCGCAGCAATACTTGAAAAATTGTACGAGTTGTTTTGCCAAGTTTAATCTGTGAGGGACAGTGATGTTTGTATCCGTTAGTCGGCGTATATTGTTAAGCAGAGTGCCGCTTTATATTTTACTTGCCAGTTTTATGCTGGGGTTATTCGCGCTGCAATACACAGCCAGAGAAGAAGAGCCGCAAATCGCCGTACCTATTTTAGATGTTCATGTGGAGGTGCCTAATGTTGATGCACCTGAGGTGACAAGACTCGTGACTGAGCCTTTGGAAAAGCTGCTGATGCAAATTCCAGAAGTAGAGCATGTGTACTCCACCACTGTAACTGGCAAAACGACAGTAACATTGCGTTTTGAAGTTGGTGAGGACAGAGAGCGCGCTATTCTTAATACCTATACCAAGCTTTATGCCAATGAAGATAGCAAGGCAAATGTAGTGTCAAATTGGCAAATCAAGCCAGTTGAAGTAGATGACGTTGCCATTCTCATGTTGGGTATCTTCAGTGAAGATCCCGCACGTTATAGTGATTATGAGTTAACACGCATAGCACAAGAGGTGTCAACTCAGCTTCAAACCATCACCAACACCAATGAAGTAAAAGTACTGGCGGGTCGCACACGGCAGGTACAAATTGAACTAGACGCCACAGCATTGGCTGCTCATCACACCACCCCCTTAGATGTGTTCAATGCGATTCAATATGCCAACCAATTGCAGCAAGTGGGATCGTTTGTTGCGGGTAAAACCCAGTGGCAATTGCAAACGGGTGATGTGCTGCGCAGTGAAGCTGAGCTTAAAATGCTTGTGGTCAATGTTATCAATGGAAAACAAATTTACCTAACGGATGTAGCAACTGTTAAAGATGGTCCGAGTGAACCGACTCGATATCAATGGTTGTCACAAAGTAGGAGTAGTGAAAACTTGCCCATGGTGACTATCAGTGTAGCTAAGCAACGGGGTAGTAATGCGGTCACAGTATCACAACAAGTCTTGGCACGAATGGCGCAGCTCGAATCGCATTTATTGCCTGAAGGTGTAAGTTATAAAGTGTTACGGAATTATGGCCAAACAGCCGATGCTAAAGTGGATAATCTCACCGCTAGTTTAGCATTCGCGGTGCTCAGTGTGATTATTTTTGTTGGCATATTTTTGGGTTGGCGCCCTGCGATTGTTGTGGGGTTAGCAATTCCGATTTGTTATGGCATCACACTGATTGTTGGATATTTTTTTGGTTATACCATTAATCGAGTGACGTTGTTTGCGCTGATATTAGCTCTGGGTCTGCTGGTCGATGACCCGATCACAGGGATGGATAATATTACCCGCTTTGTAAGCCGCAGAGGGAACAAGCCGAGGGTTGTGACACTGGCTATGCTAGAGGTGAAAACACCGCTGTTGATCTCTACTTTAACCATTGTTGTGGCCTTTATTCCGCTCGGGTTTATCACGGGCATGATGGGGCCGTATATGGCACCTATGGCATTTAACATCCCCTTGAGTGTTGTGGTATCAACATTGGTTGCGCTTTTTGTTACACCTTGGTTGGCAATGAAGCTACTCAGTGGTAAGAGTTCCGCAGAAGATTTGGTTCCACGGGTTGATACGAGTACTTATCGCCGTTTGTTGGCCGCGTTATTAACCAATCCTCGACAAGCGAAGTGGCTTTTATGGTTGGTACTCGGTGCTTTTATAATAAGTGTTAGCCTACCTCTTATGCGTGCAGTACCTTTAAAGTTACTGCCCTTTGATAACAAAAATGAGGTGCAGGTACTGATTGACTTACCAGAGGGGAGTAGTCTCGAATACACAGCAAGTGTTGCACAAAAGGTACAAAATAAACTCTGGCAGTTACCAGAGGTCCGTTCGGCTGCTGCCTATGTGGGGTCACCATCTAGCATGGATTTTAATGGTTTGGTGCGGGGCTACTACCAACGTCATGGCAGTCATTTAGCTGATATCAGAGTGCTACTGATTGATAAAAACCTTCGTGAACATCAATCTCATGCCGTTGTTTTACGGATGAGAGAAATACTTGCATCTGCGATACAAGAAGGGATTCATATCAAAGTGGTGGAAGTACCACCTGGACCCCCCGTGATGTCTACCTTAGTTGCTGAAGTGTATAAAGAAGATATTTTTGCCGATAAGTCCTTACATCAACAGGCTGCAAGGACGCTAGCTCAGCGCCTGCGCCAAGAAGCTCATGTGATAGATGTAGACACGAGTATCGCTGCACAATCTCAAGTGCATCGCTTTGTCTTGGACAAGCGCAAGGCAGCATTGTCAGGTATTGGTACGCAGGATGTGAACCACACACTACAGATAGCCAGCGCAGGTGTTGAGGCGGGCTTGCTGCATGTGCCTTATGAAGCTGAGCCATTAACGATTGAACTACAGATGTCCTATGTTGATCGTAATCAATGGTCTGAATTGAACGCACTCCAAGTGCGTGGTCGCTATGAGCTAGCTAAGACATCGGCGAACAGGGCATTGGAAGAAGCCGCTCGTCCACTGGTACCTATTTATGAGCTTGGGCAGTGGCAACAAAGAGCTGCACAACAACCAATATACAGAAAAGATTTGGCTGAAGTGATTTACGTCACTGCTGAATTGAATGGTCGAGTACCAGCTGCCGTCATTGCAGATGTTGTGAGTGATGAAGGGCGTGCTCAAACTCATGCCAAAGATTGGTTTGAGCGCACATTTTTGAGCAGTGGTGCAGGCATTGAGTGGCGCATGCCAAAAGGTACCTCTTACACCTTCTCGGGAGAGGGTGAGTGGCGTATTACCGTGGATGTGTTTCGTGATATGGGGATAGCATTCGCTTTTGCCCTTTGCGCAATCTTTTTAATTTTACGCTTGCAAACCGATTCGAGCGCGCTGGCAGGGATTATTATGTCATCCATCCCGCTGACTATGGTTGGCATTATGCCAGGGTTTTGGCTATTGAATCAATTTGGCGAGCGCAGTATTGCTGGTGCACCAGATCCTGTGCTGTTTAGCGCAACTGCTATGATAGGTATGATCGCGCTTGCAGGTATTGTTGTGCGAAATAGCCTGATCTTGATTGAGTTTGTCAATCAATTAAGGACGCAAGGGGTAGCGATTAAAGAAGCGCTATACCGTGCTGGTGAGGTGAGAATGAGGCCGGTGTTACTGACTGCTGGAACCACAATGCTGGGTAATATCGTTATCATATTCGACCCCGTATTTAGTGGCTTGGCACTGGCGATTATTTTTGGCACCTTGGCATCGACACTATTGTCTTTGGTGGTAGTGCCGATTGTGTATTACTTGGTGTTTAACGACGAAGCTAAAGAGGAGATAAAGTATGCCGATGGTTCATAAAAAAATGGTGGCCATTGCTGCAATGTGCACTTTGGTTTTGACACTCGCTATTTTTACAGGTGCCTTTGAGGATAAACTCAGCCCCATAAATTTGCGTCCATCTCAACTACATACGGGGGAGCGTTATTTGGTCACAGCGCAAGCTATTGAACTGCAAGATACTATTAGTGCCAACGTCTCTGCACAAGAAAATACGCGTGTGGCGAGTCGTATTTTGGCACAGATTAAAACTATAGAAGTGCGTGCAGGGCAAGCCGTTAAACAAGGTCAAGTCATTGCAAACTTAGCGGATGAACAGTTGCAAGCCACTGTAAAGCAAGTTAGCGCGCAAAGCGAGGCAAATGAGGTTCAATTAGCGCAAGCACAAAAGCAATTAAACCGAGTAAGTGCTCTATTAGATAGGGGCTTGGTGGCCAGAGATCTGGTGGATAATTGGCAAAGCAGTGTGGATGAATTAAGCGCAAAGCGTACGGCATTAATGGAGCAACTTAAAGGCGCAAAGGTTGCGTTGGGCTATACGCAAATCGTGGCACCTATTTCCGGCGTAGTGGTAGAGCGTCTAGTTGAACCTGGTGACATGGTTACACCAGGTACACCAGTATTAAACTTGTTTAATCCTGCAAGTTTGCAAATTACAGCATCCGTCGGGGCTAGTTTGGTTGGAAAACTACAAGTAGGGGCTGAGTTGTCCGTAAGAATCGGTGCTTCAGAACGTACCCTGAGTGGCAAAATTAGTGAGATAGTGCCTGTTGCAGATAATTTAGCGAGGCAATTTTTAATTAAGCTAGATGTTGTGACTCCAGCGGGTATCAAGCCTGGCATGTATGCTGAAGTTTACTTACCAGCGCAACGAGTTAGAAGGGTACTGATCCCTCGTAAACTGGTGAAGCATGCAGGACAGCTCACTATGGTCGATGTGATTGAGAGTGGTGTGAAGTCTCGTAGGTTAATACGCTTAGGCTCAAGTTATGATGAAAAAGTTATGGTGATATCGGGATTGAGTGACGGTGAGATATTGGCCATTTAAGCCAATATCTCATTTGGGTCATTTATATCAAATGAAGGATGCAATTTCTTCAAGTGTTTTTTTAACTAACGCGTGCTCTGGTACTGTTGCGTCCTCAGCAGGGTATCCGGCAATCAACAACATATAAGGACGTTCATTGTCTTTGTCGCGCTGACATATTTCGGTTAAAAAACTCATGGGCTTGGGGGTATGTGTAAGTGTTGCTAATCCCGCATTGTGCAAAGATTGAATTAAAAACCCAGTGGCGATTCCAACTGATTCATGCACATAGTAGTTCGTATTTTTGTCCTCGGTATGGATCCCCCCCTTTTTCTGAGTAAAAATGGCGATTAACCAAGGTGCGTGCTCTAAATAAGGTTTTTCAGCATCAGTGCCAAGAGGTTTCAGGGCATCTAACCATTCATCACCAGCTCGGCCTTCATAAAAAGAACGCTCTAATTGCTCAGCTGCCTCTCGAATTTGCTTCTTCACATCGCTGCTATGAATTGCGACAAAATGCCAAGGCTGGTGGTTTGCACCACTCGGTGCTAAGCCGGCAGTTTTAATACAGGCCTCGATAACCTCTTTAGGGACCGGTCTGTCGCTGAAACTACGGACTGTGTGGCGTCGCTTCATCAGTGCTAAGTTGTCGTCAGCGCGCTGTTGCATTTCCTCTGGAGTATATTCAACAAAATCTGTCAAAGGGATATTGTCATGGGCTTTCATGGTTGTGATTCCTAGTTACTTGCATAGCGCTTTTTATAACTTGTGATTATAAAGCTTTCAACTTTTGCAGCGCCTTTATTAACATTTAACAGTGCAAATAGTGGCAAAAAAACTTTACTTATGTATTTGGGTCACGCCACGTGATAAATGGGATGTATAGTCAGTATGAATGGATAACATTCTGTTTTTAATTGTTTTTATAATAATATACAGATAGTCCGAGCGTTTTAAGGAGTGTAATATGTACCATCATAAGTGGCAGTCTGACGTGGAAATGGTATTGCCTGTAGGCAAGGCAGTTTGTGTTGGCCGTAACTATGTCGCTCATGCCAAAGAGCTCAACAACCCAGTGCCGAATGCACCGTTATTATTTATAAAACCTAACAGTGCGCTATGCGATTTCGGTCCTGAGACAGCTATCAATTTAAGCTTAGGTGAACATCACTATGAGGCTGAGTTGATATTGTTAGTAGGCAGCAAGATTGACAGTAGCTGCACTGCGCCCCTGAGACACATTGCGGGAGTGGGGCTAGGACTTGATCTCACACTGCGAGATTTACAAACTGAGCTGAAACAAAAAGGTCACCCTTGGGAAACGGCCAAAGCATTTGACGGCAGTGGCTGCATTACACCTTTTATCCCAGTGAATATGGATACACTTGAAGCAGGTTTAACATATCAATTTTGGCAAAATGGTACGTTAAAGCAACGCGGGGACAGTAAGTACATGATTTTCAGCATGGCGAGTTTACTCACCAGCATTGCCCAGTTTTTTACCCTCTATCCGGGAGATATTGTGATGACCGGAACCCCTGAGGGGGTTGGTGCTTTAAGCATTGGTGACGAACTCAAGCTGCAATTAGGGGGTGGCAATATATATTGCAGCAGGGTGGTTAATCAATCCTGATATACATTCCCCTGAGTATCGTTAATAGTGCTGGACTGACGGTATAGGCTGCAAGTAGGCTATGTTGGTGTGAGATTACGTTTATCAGGAAAAGTTATGAAAACAAAATTGCTGGGGACACCTTTTAGCAAGGCGGCTTGTAAAATATTATTTTGCGGTGGCGGCGAGCTGGGCAAAGAAACCGTGATTGAATTTAAACGCCTTGGTGCGGAGGTTGTGGTATTAGATAGATATGAACATGCCCCGGCTATGCAAGTAGCGGATCGCAGTTATACCTTATCTATGCTTGACGGCGAAAGACTTGCAGAGATCATCCAACAAGAGCAACCCGATTACATCGTGCCTGAGATAGAAGCGATTGCGACCAGCAAGCTAGTGGAATTGGAAGCACAAGGGTTTACTGTGGTACCGACGGCCAAAGCTACGCAGTTAACAATGAACCGAGAAGGGATCCGCCGTTTGGCTGCAGAAGAATTAGGCTTAGCGACTTCTCCTTATCAATTTGTTGATAATTTGTCTGACTTTAGAGCGGCCATCAATAAAATTGGGATGCCTTGTGTTGTGAAGCCTATTATGAGCTCATCAGGTAAAGGACAAAGTGTGGTTAAGTATGATGCAGATATTGAATCGGCTTGGGAGTATGCACAACAAGGGGGACGAGCGGGCCAAGGCAGAGTGATTGTTGAAGGGTTTGTCGACTTTGACTATGAAATCACCCTTTTGACCATTCGCCATGTTAATGGCACGAGCTTCTGCGAACCAATTGGCCATGTGCAGGCAAATGGTGACTATCAACAAAGCTGGCAACCACAGGCCATGAGTGAAACCGCTTTGAAACTTAGCCAAGAAATTGCGCGTAAGATAACCGACGCGTTAGGTGGACGCGGGTTATTTGGGGTCGAACTTTTCATCAAGGGAGACGAAGTGTATTTTAGCGAAGTGTCGCCAAGGCCACATGATACAGGGATGGTGACTTTGATCTCACAACATTTAAGTGAGTTTGCGTTGCATGCACGCGCCATACTTGGATTGCCGATCCCAAATATTCACTTTAATGGCCCATCGGCTTCGAGTGTTATTTTGGTAGAAGGGAGCTCGAGAGAAGTACAATTTACGCATATAGCAGAGGCGTTATCCGTGCCTAATACGGATGTGCGTCTTTTTGGTAAACCAGAAGTGCAGGGCACCCGCCGAATGGGGGTCTCACTTGCCCGTGCTGAGAGCGTTGATTCTGCCGTTGCGTCAGCGAAACAAGTGAGCGCAACAATTGGCGTTAAGCTATAACCATGAAAAAGGGCCTTTTGGCCCTTTGATATTGCAGCAACTTAGTTTTATAAATCAAAGTCTAGGGCGTAGCTGACGTACACCTTAACATCATCATCTGCATCTAAGTCTGTCTTCACAAGACCGAAGGTATAACCGTCTTTACTTAAACTGACTCTGTAGTCCATATAACTATCATCTTCGCCAGTCCACTCCATAACGGTATCACCACTTGAGTTGCCGATATGAAATTCGAGTTCAGAATCTTTAAATACGGGAAAGCTGGCATTGAGCTCAATATAGAGCATTTCTTCTTCTGTGCTACTGTCATTTTGGGCATGGGTTAAATAGCTCACTTTGAAATCAACATTGCGCCAGCCGAATGAAGCATATACTTCTCCAAAATCTGTATCTCCAGCGGCATCTGGGTAAGCGTAATATATATAGCCAATATCGTAGCGTACTTTTTGGATCTCACCGCTAAAACCTAAGTACAGGTCTAATTCGTAGCTTGTGCTTGCGGCGTCGCCAAAATCGACATTCGATGCCCATGTTCCAATGTAAAAGCCAGAGTCGTTACTGTAATCAATCCCACCAGAAACAGCCGCGCTATCGTCAGACTGTGTGAGACCTCGCCAAAAATAGTTGGAACTGGCAGCTACATTAGCGGTCACACTGTGGCCGCTGGCTGCGAATACATCAAAATTTAAAATGGCTAAACAGGTGCAAGCAATTAGTGAAGCTTTATTTGTCATAATGGTTCCTATGTGGCACAGAAAAATTTGTAATTTGAACTTAGAGCCATTGAACTTTTAGATGCAGCATAAAAGTCAACAGTCCCTTGCAAACGCAATCTTTACGCCAGTACAAAAAAGCTGCGTGAGAATTTTAATATCTGATTGAAATTGAAAACGATAATTATAGCAGGGTGTGGTGAGGTGCAAGGACGTGACAGCAAAAAGCTGCACTTAGGTGGTGCGGATTTAGATAACCTGCACTGTTTTTATGCAGGCTATCTGAGTTAATTAGCCAAAGATTGTGCGCATTAATTGAATGGTTTCATCAACGCTTCGGCCTTTTTCCACTTCCGCGATAATCGAATCACGTTTTGCTTTGATGTGTTCTGGAGTATTCTCATTACTGAGTGCTCTATCAACAAGCGTCGCTGCAGATTCTTTACTTCGTTTGACAGACCTACTGCCAGACGCGGTGCTTGTGCGCTTTGGTTTATGCAGTAATTTGTAATAATTTGATGAGGTGGGTGTGTATTTATCAACATAATAGAAAAACGTTGGGATCAGCGCTTTAATCTTAACCAGCTCTGTTTCTAAATCATTTGTAGCTGTTGCCATTGCACACCATGGCATTCTTGTAATGGTTTGAACGATATCTGTCCAGTACCTTTCAAAATCTCGATTATTTAAGCGCGTAATACCTAAAGCTTGGCACAATGCATCTGAGCGGTTGTTTACTATCGGCGTAAATACGTCTGGGCGGCGCATTGCCAATAAACGTGTTGCCGGCGCTAAGGTTGGTTTTTCATCACTGGCGTTAAATGCACTAAGGTAAGCGATCATAAATGCTTGATAGTCTGATTCACTTACCGTACCGTCAAGAGGAATATGCCCTAAAGCCTGATCAAATTCAGCAGGTAAGTCAGCGAATTGTTGATGAAACCCTTTGGCGCTCTTGGTAGAAGCAAACCATTCAACATCAAATTGGTAAACGCTGACATCGTGATTGGCTGTATGCTTGCCAACGAATGCTAGGCGATCTTCAACAATCATTTCCTGTAGCGGGGTTTCGCGCAGTGTGCTTATGTATTCCATAAGCTTGAGTTGCTCTTCTAACGCAAGGTGCTCTTTGCGCTCGGCGATGAACTCACTGACAACAGGCCAAGGAGCAATTCTCAGCGTTTTAACCTGCAAAAAGCTGATTGCAGATATCAACATATCCTGCAGTTTTTTTACAGTTGGTAGCTGGTGGTCATCTAGTAAATCAAAATTAATACGGTTTTTTGCTACATCAAGTAATTCATAACACCAGCCCAGAAAATCTTCTGGGTGATTTTCTACCTTTACAGCCATCAGATTGAGACTGATCTCAGTAGATTGCTTTAAAATATTTTGATAAATCTGACTTTCTTGTTCGCCCAAAGCCATATTTGACGGTGATATGAGCAACTTTTTCATGCTGCGGGGACTCTCCAACGTTAAGTTAAAATCTAGACTGTGCAGTTTAGCGAATGGATCATTAAACTGACAAGGGCGAGGATCATACCTAGATCTAGCTCAGTTGCAATGCGCTTTTACTGTTCTTTTTGTGTGAATTCGCCTCGGCACAAGTAAGCTTGATTGTTTTATTCCGATTCTTAATTTTTTTATAAAGGCATACCAATTTAGGGAGACATGCAGTAACCCTAGCGCGGCGGTGAAATCAAACAGGAATTTACGACTTTTTTGTGGTTTTTTATTCACCTCGCTATGATAATGCATAGAGGTTTATTTCAGTGGAAGGACTGTCGATGAAGGCAATAGTGAAAGGTGTTATAGGTGTTGTGGTGTTAATCGTAGCGTTGTTAATACTCGCTCCGTTACTAATCCCAACAGAGACAATTGTCTCGCAAATAACATCGCAAGTAGAAAAAACAACAGGGCGAACGCTCACTATCTCAGGAGACAGCGAGTTATCTGTTTTCCCTGAGCTTAATATCACGTTGAATCAAGTGGAATTCGCAAATATGCCAACAGGCAGTCAACCAAACATGCTAACAATGGAGCAATTGGCTGTACATATTCCGTGGCTATCGCTGTTGTCTGGTGAATTTAAGCTTGAACGTTTTGTGATAAACAACCCGCAAGTGTTACTAGAGGTAGACACCAAAGGGCAACCGAACTGGCAACTTTTCCCAACTGCACCGGAGGCAGACAAACCGCCTGGTGAGAGTGAGCAGCAAAGTGGCGCCACGCAACTACCCGCTGGATTCGATATTTCTCTGGGGGAAGTAGCCATATACGGTGGCTCTGTTACCTATAAAGACGCGCAGACTAACACCGAGAAAAAAGTAAATGATTTGGATTTGAGCGTGATGCTGCCCTCACTATATCAGCCTTTGACGATCCACGGAGCGATCAGCTATCACGCACAGCGTTTCGAATTAGAGTTGGCAGTAGATGACCCTGCGAAAGCCATACAAAGCGAAGACTTCAAATTTTCCAAAAAACTGAGAAATGAGTTAGTTAATTTAGACTTTAACGGTGAGATAGTTGAGCAGGCTAAACGCTTTAAAGGTGAGTTAATGGTCTCAGGCGACTCGGTGAAAGCACTCACTACATGGCAAAGCATTTCATTAGATGCGAAAGACAATGCATTCAATCAATTCAAAATAAATGGCGCGATGCAATTTGCTGATAGTGTATTTACTTTGAGTCGATTTAGCGCAGAGCTGGATGCGTTGAAGATAGAAGGCAGCGCGAGTGTTCATTTGAAGGAACGCATGTCGGTTAGTGCAGATGTTGATTTGGGCATGCTCGACCTGAACCCTTATTTACCAGAGCCTGTGAAGGTGGCTGAAGAGGTGCCCACCGAACAAGAAAATACACCGGCTCAACCTATCGTTTGGGATGATACGGAAATTGATTTATCTGCACTGAATCAGCTTGATGCGAACTTGAAAGTCCGTTCAACGGGGTTAAAAGCACGTAAAATTACATTGGGTGAAAACCAGTTATCTGTTCAATTGGATCAGGGTAAAGCGCGGATCTCACTGGATAAATTTAAAGCTTATGAAGGCAGTGGGCGCGGCGCGATAGCAGTCAATGCGGCTACAAAGCCCTATGTAATTGAAACAAACTTTGCACTTAAAGCGATCAATGCTGAACCGCTACTCACTGATGCCGTCGATTTTGATAAAGTGTTAGGTAAGGGCAGTATCAATTGGAACCTGACTACACTCGGAGTGAGCCAGAAGCAGTTTGTTTCGCAGCTAGGTGGCAAATTAGCATTTGAATTTAAAGACGGTGGTGTAAAAGGCGTAAACTTAGCTGAGATGGTACGTAAAGGCCAAGAAATGCTTAAAGGAAACTTTTCAGGTTTATCAGAGGGTATCAATGCTGATTTTGATCCGGAGCAAAAAACAGATTTTTCTGCACTAACTGGCAGCTTTAGCTTTAACCAAGGGGTTGGTAAAAATAACGATCTGTTATTGGCGAGTCCCTTGATCCGTGTTACGGGTTCGGGCACTGTGGACCTCCCCAAAACCTTTGTTGATTATCGTTTAGTGACAGGTATTGTGGACACGATAGAGGGTCAAAGCAGCCATGATACCAGTACTGGATTTAAAGTTCCTGCACGTATTAAAGGGCCATTTCATCAAGTTGAAACCAGCCTTGATTTCAGCAGTGCGGCAAAAGATAAAGCAAAAGACACTATCAAAGATAAGTTGAAAGACAAGTTTAAGGGCTTGTTTGGTGGGTAGTGCACTTTAATGTGTCAGGCGGCGGTAGAATGGGTTGTTCACCGCCGTACTTTTGTCCCCTAACTTTGACGTATTGTATTGTTTAACATCTCCTCAGCTTTTCTACATACTTGTGCTCAACAAGGCCTCTAAAATACATTTTCTCACTTTCTCAATAGCGTGATCTGTGAATTAATAAAGCAAAACTGCGACTATAAGGATCTCGAAGGAAATGAAATTATTTGATCTAGATAACAAGGCCGTCATTGTGACGGGGGGAAACCGAGGTATTGGCTTTGCTTTAGCGAAAGGCCTTCATCAGTTTGGTGCTCGAGTCATAATAGCGGCAAGAGATCACACTCGTAGCCAGCAAGCATGTGAAGCTATTTCTCCTGAGAGGGAGCGAGTCCTAGCCGTGAGCTGTGATGTGACCTGTACAAAAAGTGTATCTCGTGCATTTGAGCAGGCTCAGGAGTGGGCGGGTGGTTTGTATGGTTGCATCGCTAATGCCGGTGTTCGCGGTGCAGGTTGTGCGCTGGATGAGGTGGATGCAATGGCTTGGCGTGCAGCATTCAATACCAATTTAGAAGGGACAATGAATACTTTTCAAGCAGCCATTAAACCACTTAAAGCACAAGGAGAAGGACGTCTTATAGCTATTTCTAGTCTCGCCGCACTACATGGAAATGCCCTCTTCACCGATTACAGCAGTGCAAAAGCTGGCATTGAAGGTTTATGTCGGGCATTGGCTATTGAGTTGGCGCCATACAAGATCAACGTAAATTGCATAATGCCTGGCTGGGTTGATACCGAGATGAACACAGACATTAAGCAAGATAAACGGCAATTTGAGTCAATAAAGAGGTTAAGAGTGCCGTTAAAGCGTTGGGCGTCTGCCGAAGAAATGGTCGGGGCTGTTGTTTATTTGATGTCAGGCGCAGGAAGTTATCACACGGGAGATACACTGCGTATTGATGGTGGTTACCATATAGGTTGAATCCGACAAGCCATATTTACTAATAAAATAAAGAAATAACCTTAATTTTTTTATTGTTATTTTCGCAGTTTTTATTGGCTTATATTTCATAAGTACCCGTTTTAGCAAGTAATAAACTTACCCAAGTTTCATTATTGTAAACAATGTGTTTTACATGTGATATTTTTGATTGAAAATTGCGCAGTAGTCGTTTAAGTCTATTAAATAGTCTACCCAAAATAGAAAAAACAATGGAAGCGCAAAAAGTAAATTATTTTTCCGAAATTAATGAGTTACTGTGCAATATAAAAAATGATCCCAACCTTGCTGGACAAGTAACAGAGCAAAGTAACTTTATTGAAGACTTTGGTATTGATTCTCTCGATATCGTTGACTTTATGCTGGAGCTAGAGAGTCAATTTGATATCGAGGTCGATTTTGATACTTTTGATTTTGATAATTTAACCTCGGCTAAGCGCTTGGTTGAATATATTCGCTCTCACAGTGCAACAGAGGCATAAGTTGTGCCGGCTCACGTGTATTGGGCGCACTTAGATCCAGAAGCGAGCTGGAACTGTGCAAACAATTTATCACTGCCTTCGCCTATGGGCGCCAAAAGCGCATTGCACTTAGCCTTGCTGGACGAAATTTTTGTGCCGGCCAGGAGTCAAGATGTTGCGCTGACAATGCTACCTAAATGCCAAGTGCTACATGAATACCATGTCAGTTTGGGAGGGAGTTATCGAACCCAATCGGTGTTTAAAAGTACTGAAGCATGGCTGGCAGAAAACAAACCATCTTGGCCAGATGTATTCTCATCAATAGCTCAGTCTTTAGGGCCACGCAGCCATTTTTCTGCGGTTAATGAGCTTTTGTCTTCGCATCTTCAGACGTCATATGCATATTTGCCCATTGCGCCTGCTGCAAGTGAGCAGACACTTCCAGATCTTAATGCCATTCAATTTGCCAATAGTAAGTCGACGATTACGCAGCTGTGCCAACAGTTGGAGATCCCTTGTTCAGGAATGGTAATTGAACAACAGAATGATCTGCACAAGCTTCAAAAACTAGATTATCCATATGTATTGAAAGAAGCATTTGGTGTATCAGGTAGGGGCGCGTATTTAGTTAAAGAATCACGCATCACTGAGCGGTTGCTACGCCACTTTCGCAAGCAAATTGACAATGGCAAACATGGAGGCTTGATTGCTCAGCCTTGGCTAGATATTGAAATAGACTTTTCCAGTCAGTGGCGCATCGATAGTAACGGAGAGATTCGGTTTCTTGGTTTGTGCCAAGTGGTTAATACGGGGTTTAGATTTGCTGGTATTGACCTCTGTTGCAATGCATTGATGCACACCATTGAGCAGTCTCAATATTTTGAGCAAGTGCGATTACTACTATCTGCGCTATTTAAGCATGGTTACTTTGGGCCTGTATGTGTTGACTCTGCAATACTTAAAGATGGCACTATTTATCCAGTCATTGAGGTGAATGCACGCGAATCTATGGGCAGTATCGCGATGCGATGGCAACAAAAGCTGTCATTGAATGAGGATATCCGGTTGCGTCAATACGATGTGCAATATCAGTCAGCATTACAGCTTGAAGACATACTGAGCAAGTTGTCCAAGCGAGGCGCATTGTTTAACTCTGAAGATGGGATTGTGCCTTTAACTGCTGCGAGCCTGTTATTACCGACAAACTCAAATTTATCGAAAGGACGCTGGGTGCAGCTTGAGTGTAGCGCTCAAAACAGTGAGTGTTACCGCAAAGCTTTGAGTGCGTGTTTGTCTGAAGTTGGAGCATCTCTGCTATGAGTAGTTGGCGTGGAGAAAACGTACTCATCTTAACGGCATCCAGTGGATTGGGTTCTTTTGCCCCTGCGTTTAGATTGAGAGCCTATTTGCGTTCACAAGGAGCGGCGACTCATCTGTACTGCATAGAGCAGTTATTCGATGAGTATGCTGTACACAAACATCAGCAAACGCGTGCCCACTGTCGAGCAAGCTTTCGAAAAGCAATGTTACTACAAAAAGTAGTAGAACAAGGTGGAATAGACCTAACAAGCATTATCGATCCCGATAAGTTCGACACGATGATGCACATTTGGCAACAAGAGAAGTTTACGCGCTGTATTGTATTTAGTGGGTTTTGGATCTCTGCGCTGGCGGTGATGACTGCAGGATACTCACCTACAAAAAGAATAGATGCGATCCATATGGATGCGGTGCCATCCAGTTCTTGGTTGCATGCCAAAACGCATAGTCAGGCAGTGCAGGCATCGGTCAACGATATTTATTTATACCAAAATAACCGCAACAGTGTTTTCACTTTATATCCGGTTGAGAAGCCACTTGATTGGCAGTCACGATCTTCAAGGGTGCTTGGTCATGGTGGTGGCTGGCAAATGGGTGATTTGGCGACGTTGAATGCATTGTTTAATCGTGAGGCTATCTATAGCAACATGATTTTACCTGCGGATACAGCCCTCGTTTCATCAATATATCAGCGCATATTAATAACCGATCACAACTATCATCCGTGGGAAAATCTCGACAAACTACCCGACCTTACGGTTTTACCAGAGGCAAATTCAAATGAACCTCCGTCTAACATCGACTTTGAGCAATTAGCCCGAAGTGCGCCCGCCATCATTACCAAACCGGGTGGGGCGAGTCTACTGGATAGTATCAACCTTGCGACACCTTTAGTGCTGTTACCCGCGTTTGGGGAGTATGAAAAACAAAATGCCAATACTTGGTTGTCACTGGGATTTGCAGTGACTTTTGAACAGTGGCAAGACAGTGGGTACTCGTTTGATGTGTTGAAAGAATTACATAACAACTTACTGAACCATTCTGCAGTTTCACCAATTTTTGGAGTATCCAATGAGACCTGCGACTGAGCAAAAAATTACCCGTGAAGAGTTTGCCAGACTCAAGCTGCGGGCAAAGAATATTTCACGTTTGAAGCGACAAAATGACAGCGGTGTCTTTAAGTCGGAAGAAGTGCCAGATCAAGTCGGCATTAAAATGAATAACACCTGTAACTTACGTTGCGCACATTGTTTCGAATGGAATGATGATGGCTATCATCATCATATGGAAAAGCAGCAGGTTCGCGATGAAGTTGATATTGGCCTGATCGAAAAATTGCTTAAACAAACTGAGTCCAGTCAAAGTGCATTTTACCTTTGGGGTGGCGAGCCGCTCATGTATACCAAAATGGCTGAGCTTGCTGAGTTGTTCACGCAATATCCCAGGTGGCTGACTATCTGCACAAACGGCATGTTAATTAAAAAACACCTGCCGCATTTATTGAAAGTGTCAAAGCAGTTGGCCATGTTGGTGAGTCTAGATGGCCTAGAAGTTGAAAATGATGCGATCCGAGGGAAAGGTGTATTTGAGAAAGTCGTAAGAGGGATCTCCACCTTGTTACAACTGCGAAAAAGCGGCGAATATCATGGCAAGGTTTCTATTTGCCTGACTTTACATGATGCCGTTGTTGGCAAGTTAGCAGACTTTATTGAGTATTTCTCTGACTTGGGGATAGACAGTATCTACATCGTATTCCCTTGGTATATGCCAGAGCAGGTGGCTGAGCAAATGGATACTTGGGTGCAAACGCACTTGCCATACAGAGCCAAATACATACATGACTTCAGTAAATCCAGCTGGCATGGCTATACCCACAAAATTGCGCCAAAAAATATCGCGGCTCTGAAGCGCGAGCTCGCCGAAATAACTGAGCGTACTTGGCCTTGCCGAGTGCGCTTTCATCCCGACCTCAGTATGGAAGAAGTGGAACCATTTGTTTTGGGAGGAACGATACCAGCTGAAGGGAAACGTAACTGCGCCGCGATTACGCACCGTATCGATGTATTGCCCGGTGGCACTGTATCCAGTTGTAAGTTTTTCCCAGAGTTAGAGGTGGGTAATCTTCAAGCTCTGCCACTTAAAGATATTTGGCAAGGGCGTGCATTTAATGCATTTAGAGACAAGGTTAAGTGTGGCTTGATGCCTGTTTGTTCTAAATGCACTCTGTTGTATAGCACTGGGTGAAAAACATGACGAACATACTACAAAATCAATTGCCCCTTTGGGTGACATTGCAGCTCACAGATGCGTGCAACTTGCGTTGCAAAATGTGTTATGAGTGGGGCGAGAACGGTGCTTATCATGGTAAAAAGCTCGACAGGCTGGAAAAAGACGTCGTGTTTAGAGTGATCGATGAATGCTTACCCGTAAAGCCGTATTTCGCCTTATTTGGCGGGGAACCTATGATGTACCCGTGGTTTGATGAGGTGGTTCATCGAATTCGTAGGGGCGGCGCGCGCGTGGATATTCCCACCAATGGCATGTTTTTAAAGCGAAAAGCCGAAAAGCTTTTGGAGTCGGCACCAAATCGGATTTGGGTATCTTTGGATGGTCCTAAGCACATTAACGATGAGCAGCGTGGTGAAGGTGTCTACGAAAGTGTTCAAGAGGGCGTGGAAACTCTTTTTGAGCTCCGTGAAAGTCGTGGTTTAAAAGAGCCGAAGATTGGCTATACATTTATCGTTACGCCACTTACACATCTTTATATCCAAGGCTTTTTTGAGCAATGCCTCGATTTAGATAAAGTGGATCATATTAGTATTGAATTTCAGACTTTTGCTACTGAGGACGAGCACGAACAGCATCGTCGTTTGTTTAAGCGCTTATTCGATGTACCTGACACCGCTTGTGCTGAGGGCATGGTGGCTCCATTACATCAATTTTCGATGATGGACTTTAAGGCGATTGAATCACAAATCGCTTGGGTGGAAAGGGAGTGCCAAAAACGTGGCATTTACTTTGTCTGTTACCCTAAGACAATATCTGCGAACAACTACCGAGCTTACTTCAATAAAGATTATCAGAATCTAGATGATCGCCGAGATAAATGTCATTTTCCATGGATTTACATGGAAGTGGCAGCCAATGGCGATGTAACGCCTTGCCATACGTTCTATGACTACTCTATCGGTAATGTGAATGAGCAATCAGTGCAGGAAATTTGGCGTGGTCACAGGATGCAGCAATTGCGCAGAGGATTGAGAGGTGAAGGCGGGTTGTTTCCTATCTGCGGCTCATGTGCGCGTTACTATGCCGACCCGAATAAACGCTAGGGGAAAATTGTGAATGTAATTGAAGTCGAAGGACTGAGTAAAACTTTCAAGTTCTATCGTAAACCTCAGGGGCTAACCGCGTCGTTCAAAAACTTATGGCAGCGGCAAGTTGAGTTCAAAGAAGCGGTAAAAGATGTTTCATTTAATATCGAAAGAGGACAGGTCGTTGCTTTTTTGGGAACCAATGGGGCAGGTAAAACGACAACGATGAAAATGCTCTCTGGGATTTTGCACCCAACAACAGGGAAGGTGAAGGTTTTGGGTCATACTCCTAGCGATAGAGAAGATCAATTTAAAAAGCGATTCTCCATTTTAATGGGGCAAAAGCATCAGCTGTGGCCAGATTTACCAGCCATAGATAGCTTTGCCCTATGTCAGCGTATTTATGAAATTCCAACGTCACTTTTTAGGCAGCGCCTGACTCGTTTGTCAGAAGTTTTAGGTGTTTCTCATTTGTTGGACATTCAAGTTCGTCGCTTGTCTTTGGGAGAGCGAATGAAAATGGAGCTGATTGCCGCTTTGCTGCATGGGCCTGAATTATTGTTTTTAGATGAGCCGACCATTGGCTTGGACTTTTTATCACAGCGTGCGGTGATGCGATTCTTACAACAGCTTGTAAAGGAAGACAATCTCACAATTTTGCTCACAAGTCATAATATGGCAGATATATCAGCGCTGTGTGAGCGGGTATTAGTTATTCAAAATGGCCAACTAATTTTTGATGATTGCATTGCAAATCTACAAGATAGCTTGGGTGGATTGCGGCGGATCCATATCGAAAGTGAATCGGCACTACGTTCTGATCATCTCAATCGGTATGGCAAAGTGATCAGTAATGAAATTCATCGCGCCGAACTCGAAGTGAGTGATGGTGTCGCGAATGAGGTATTACAGCAATTACTCAAAGATATCATGGTGAAGGATGTGCGAATAACCGCGCCTCCTCTTGAAGACAGTTTAGAACGCTTGTACCAGCTTCAAGGACAGGTAGCGTGAATAAGTACATGTGGTTATTGGGTATGGGGTTGCAAAAAGCGTTGACTTATCGCGTCAATTATCTAGTAACTATACTGGCGGCGGCGTTCCCTATCGTTTTGCAGTGGATGTTGTGGCAATCAATTTACACTTATACCCAAGCAGACGAGTTATATGGCTTGTCTTATTACGACATGCTCAGTTATGTAGTTCTGGCTGCATTGATGGCGCAAGCCCTGCGCACAGGGTTTGAGTATGAAATGGCAGAAGACATTAAAAGTGGTGGTTTAAACCGTTTTATCGTACAGCCATTATCGTATTTTGGTTACCGGCTGAGTGTATTTGTTGGTACTAATTTGGGCTACTTTGTGGCAACTCTAATAGTGATGGCGGTTGCTCTGTGGGTTGCTACAACATACTGGGCGTTATCGATTGAAGTGGCCCATGTCGCACTATTTTTACTCTCAGCTATGGGGGCTTTTTTTTTACAATTTATGCTTTTTTATTTGCTGAGTCTGACCGCATTTTGGCTCCATGAGGTTTGGGCTCTGTTTGAGTCTGTTCGAGTAATCAGCCTGGTGCTGTCTGGGGGAGTGGTACCACTTAGCGTCTTTGGCGCGTCGCTCGAATACTATCTTAGCTTACTCCCATTTCAATACCTTATATATTTCCCATTACAAACGCTTACTGGTGTTCTGAGTATTCAGCAAGTGCTGTCAGGTTTAGTCTTGCAATTGTTCTGGATCACCGCTTTATTGCTGTTGTCCATCATTGTATGGCGACGAGGCAGTCGCTCCTATCTCGCATTAGGAGGCTAGCTATGTGGCGGCAGTTTCTGAAGCATTTAAAAATTTATGCGCTACTAATTAAGCTCAACGCCATGCGTCAATTGGAGTATCGAGTAAATATCGTACTTGGGCTACTTGTCGAGATTGGATATTTAGGTGTTAAGTTGCTTTATGCCTATATCATTCATGATACCGGTGTGCATATCTCAGGGTTTGCACCTCAAAGCTTATATTTATTTATCGGCACATTTATTTTGATGACCGTCTTCTTTGTTGCAATGTTGCAGTTCAATATCATGGCATTTGATAGGCAAGTTATTGAAGGGGAGTTTGATCTCATACTGACCAAACCGGTATCGGCACAATTTTTAGCGACGCTAAAATATGTTGAGACTTGGATGGTAATACCTAATGTTATCGTTGGACTTGGACTGGTGGGATATGGGTGGTACGCATCAGGTATCGCATTTGATTTACTCCATGTCGGGCTATATTTGTTGTATGCAGTGCTTGGGATCATCACCATGTACTGTGTATTTACATTACCACTGTTATTAGCATTCAAGCTACACAATATTTCCGCGTTTCATAGCCTGATATGGGCTTTATGGGACTTCAATAATTTACCTCATCGTATTTTTCCATCACCCATACAAATAATAGGCACTGTGTTTTTCCCCATTTTTTTGATCACTAACTTTTCGCCTCTGGCGATTATGGGGCAGTTAAGCTTAGTAGAAATGATTTGGGGTGTTTTGGCTCCCTTGCTGTTATTCCTTTTGACCTGCAGGGGGTGGCGACGCGCCATCTCATCATATGAAAGTGGTGGTGGGTAAAGTGCCAAAATATATGTTTGTTTACGTCGTTTAAAGATCGGTTTTGTTATTGGCTAAAGGAGTGACAGGTACAAAAATGAATAAAAATCATATTGGCGCTATAAAAAGAGGAACAGGTATATCGGTGATTATCCCAACTTATAACCGCCGAGAATTACTAAAAAGGACCTTAGACTCACTCAGCAATCAGATGCTAGACACTAAAAATTATGAAGTGATCATTGTGGATGACGGTTCAAGTGACGGTACAGGTGAGATGGTTGAAGGATATAAAAGTGCAGCCACCATCCACTACATATTCCAGCAAGATGAGGGGTTTCAGGTGGCTAAAGCTAGGAATAAAGGGCTGTCTAGAGCATGTTTTGATGTCGTACTGTTTTTAGATTGTGGCATGATTGCCCACCCAATGCTATTGGCTAGTCACCTCGATAGTCACAATAAAACAAACAACTTAGTACTAATTGGCATGTCTTATGGTATTGAGGCTGTGGAGTTGAGTGAGTGCGATCTCATTAAATCGACTGTGGCAGAAAACGAGATAAGTAAAGTGTTTGAATTGTTCTCAAAAAATCATCAATTAATGGATTGTAGAGGGCGATTCTTTGCTGAGTTTGATTACGATTTAGCGCTTTTTAATGCGCCGTGGGTGATCTTTTGGACAAGTTGTATCAGCGTGTCACGGTGTGATGTGGCACGCGCAGGTGGTTATGACGAAAACTTTTGTGCTTGGGGTGGGGAAGATGTTGACCTAGGTTATCGACTCTTTCACCAAGGTTGTAAATTTGTTTTAGATCAATCGCTTTTGACAATTCATTACCCTCATGAGAAAGACATCGAAAATAAAGAGCAACAGGCCAAAAGGAACGTTGCCTACTTGATGAACAAGTACTCTGATCAATGGATCGATATGTTGACGACAAAGAGTTGGTCTGAAATCTGTCACCACTCTTTAAAACAGAGGCGTGAAAGCAGTACACCAAACGCAAGTGTGGACGCAATTTAACACTTTGTTGTTATTAACTAAATTATTCAAAGTAACTTGAATGTTTTGAAATTGAAACAAGTTTATAAAACCACTAGATTGATTTGGTTTAGCTATTTTTTAGCCAATTTAATGTATTAAATTAAAATGATAAAGCAGGATCTGACTTATGCGTGTACATAAAAGAGCATTAACAGGACGTGTTGTAGCTATGTTGTTGCCTTCAATTATGTTGGCAAGCCCAGTGTGGGCAAACAACAGCTTAACCAAGATAAATCAACAGCAACTCGACAGACTGGCCGACACATTAGATGTGAAGTATCGTTTGTTAAGTAACATGCCAGAGCAGTGCCCTGGTTCAACAGCAGAGTTTTGTTATCATGCTCAAATAGAGCTCACCAGCCCTTTCACAGTGAACGTTGATGGCTGGAAAATCCTTTACAGTCAAGTATATCCTTCTTCAGAGACCAAAAGTCAGCAGCTTACTTTGCGTCATTTTAATGGGGACTTGAACCATATTGCGCCCAATCAAGCATTTAATGGCTTCAAAGCGGGTGAAAGCCAAGTTATCGAGATGTGGGTGGGTAGTTCGTTATTAAATGAAGGCGAACTGATGCCAAATTATATTTTGACTGCGGACGGCTTAGCACCCAAGGTGATCAAAAGTACTCAATCGTATATTGAAGCGGATACAGGGCTAGAGATTAAACCTTATGCTGCCGTTAGTGACAGTGAAAGTGTAATGAAATCACACCCTGAAGACCAATATGGGCAGCATACATCGGCGGCTTTATTTGAGAAGTATACAATTGATAACTACCCCGTTGACTCGGTTAAACACGCCATCGTACCCACACCAAATGCAATCGAAGTATTTGAAAGATCAGCATCTCTTAACCTCAAAAAAGGCCTCAATGTACACCTTGTAGGATTAGAGTACGGCGAGGTTGCTGCGGCATTGTCGCGCTTGGCAGAATTGGGTGCAAAGCAAAGCCATGATGGCGTTAAGGTCATTGTAAAAGTCTCAGGTACTTCAGAGGGCATTGCGGGTAGTTATCAACTTGATACACGAAAAGGCAAAGTATTTATTGAAGCGCAAGACAGCGAAGGTGCTTTCTATGGACTTCAATCGCTGGCGAGTTTACTGTCACTAGATACCATGCAAGTGCCAGCGGTTAAGGTGGTTGATGAACCGAGATATGAGTACCGAGGTTTACACTTGGATGTTGCTCGAAATTTCCGCTCAAAAGAGTTCGTGCTGCGCCTTATGGGTAAAATGGCAGCTTACAAATTAAACAAACTACATTTCCATTTAGCAGACGATGAAGGGTGGCGAATTGAGATCCCTGGCCTACCTGAGTTAACAGAGTTGTCGTCTCATCGCTGTATTGATTTAGATGATAAAGATTGCCTACAGCCGCAGTTAGGGTCAGCTTTGAATGCCGGTCGTGATGGCTACTATTCTTTGAGTGACTATCAGGAAATTCTGAACTTTGCTAAACAGCATCACATAGAGGTTATCCCTTCATTGGATATGCCAGGTCACTCCCGTGCTGCTGTAAAAGCGATGGAAAAGCGCTTCTACACGCTGAGTAAACAAGGTGAACATGCCGCTGCAAAACAGTTTTTAGTGAGCGATCCTAAAGACGTGACCGAGTACCGATCTATCCAACATTACAACGACAACACGTTGAACGTGTGTATGGAGTCAACTTACGCATTTGTGGATAAAGTAATTTCGGAAGTGGCCAATCAGCACAAAAAAGCAGGCTCACCGTTAAATATCTATCACATCGGTGCTGATGAGACTGCGGGAGCTTGGGTCGAATCTCCAGCTTGTAAGCAGTTCATTGCAGATAAATCAAACGATGTACATGAAGTCGAAGAGTTGACGGGTTACTTTATTGAGCGTGTGTCGAGAATGATCGCGGCGAAAGGGATAGAAGTTGCTGGCTGGAATGATGGCCTGTCTGAAACGAGACAAGACAAGATGCCAAATAAGGTGGCGTCATATGTATGGGCGACTTTGCCACAAAATGCACATAAAGTTGTGAGTGCACATGCCAGACGTGGATGGGATATTATTTTAGCAACGCCTGATGTCACTTATTTAGATTTTCCATATGAACTCGATCCAAAAGAGAGTGGATATAAATGGGGTTCTAGGCGTACTAACAGTCAAACCATCTTCGAGTTTATGCCAGATAATTTGCCGGCCAATGCTGAATTTAAGAAAGACACAATCGGTCGAAATTACGTGGCTGATGACCGTACGCAAGTCGATGAAAATGGTAAGTTCGTGCACCAACCTTTGCCAGAAGGGTTCCGTGTGACAGGTATTCAAGGTCACTTGTGGTCTGAAGTTATTCGCAAAGATCACCTTGCTGAGTACATGCTATTTCCACGTTTACTAGCGCTTGCTGAAAAAGCATGGCACCGCGCGAGTTGGGAAGTGCCATATAACTATGCGGGTGAAAAGTATGACCATACGACGAATTTTTTAACTGCCCAGAAGCGAGCATTACGCGACAGACAGTGGCACGACTTTATTCATGCTGTCGGTCACAAAGAGCTTGAAAAATTCGATAAATTAGGTGTGTTTTATCGCATCCCTAATGTGGTAAGTAAAGTCATCGATAACAAGTTACATGCGTCGACTATCATCCCGGGACTACCTATCCAATACCGTGTTGGTAACGGCAGCTGGCTAGAGTACAGCGCACCTGTGGATTTAAAGGCTGGTAAAAATATTGAGTTGAGAGCTTTATCTCCGGACAGACGCCGCCCAGGGCGGATCGAGCTGGCTGATATAGAAAATCAAACAAACCTATAAGTTTTAAGTATCAGTATGGTGGCACATTGCAACGTGCCACCATACTGAGCGGTTGTGATTAAGAAATAGTGTGAGGGTTAGAAAAGGCAATAAGGAAATGGTGAAGTATGAAATTAACAGAGGGGCAAGGAGTAACAGATAAAGGTGCTATAGGAATGGGCGTCGCAAATACAATACAGGCTTGGCAGTCGTGTTTGCCAGATTGTCTCTTTATGGCAATCGAACTAGAAGCGAGAGAAAAGTTTGCAATACCAGATATGGCGAGGTTATTTGGAGAACATTCGTACTATTTCGATTGCAAGCAAAAAAAAGGCTTAGATGTCTTATTTGGTCGATATGAAGACAGTCAGTATTATGTCCTTGAAGACGATACGCTTTCGGGTTACTTGGGTGATAAACTATTGGCGTTATATGGGCTTAAAGTCATAGCTTTATCCTTCTCAAAACAAGAGACATTAGATCATTATTTGGCAACACAGCTTGCCAAAAATCAGCGAGTAATTTGCGAGTTTAGTGCTAAGCATGTGCCGTATCGCATTGAAGACTACCATAAGCATTATGGCTACCACATATTGACTTTCAAAGCTTGTGATAAGGACTCTGGGTCATTTATGGTTGATGACGCGCTAAAGCAAGATGTCTACATTAGTGCATTGGACTATCAGCTTTCATTTCAAAATGTACTTGCCCATGAAGGGTGTGTACGTGTTTATCAATTAGAGCAAGTTGGGCCCTCTAGTCCATTGACACTCGAGTGGGCACTAAAGCAAGTCGAGCAAAATATAGCAGGGCTGAGCTCAGATCAAGCGCACGTTGGGGCATCAGCGATATCAGAGAGTTTAGAGTATATTTCATGTTTACAAACAATGGAGCGACCTTATGTTGTTCCTGGTCTGTGGGTATTTTCTTTGCAACGGGCCAGTACATTTGATTGGTTAATGGCATTACAAAAGGATTTTCCGGATCCAAAGCTCAAGCACATTTGTTCGCCGATGACAGATGCTTTGCCTCACCTAGCTAAAAATTGGAAAGAAGTCGAAGTTTTGATGCGCCTTTCATGTCGTTCAAAGTCAGTAACAGGCAGTCAAATTTATCAACGTATTGTGCACTTGTGCGAAACTGAGCTTGCTTTAATACCGGTGTGGTTTGAATTGCGCGATTGGTTGTACAGCCAAAGGTACCCATCATGACGCAAATACATAGCCAGCATCAAGCGATACCGTTAGTGAGCTGCGTTATGCCAACCTGCAGGCGCGCGCACTACCTGTTGCAAAGTATCGACTATTTTAATCGACAGAGTTATGCCAATAAAGAATTGATTATCGTCTACGAGCAGAACAGTGACTTGCCTGACAAGCTCCCCACTCAAGGCAATATTCAATTAGTTCAAGCGCCGGAGAATGCGTCAATTGGATATAAAAGAAGTCTTGGAACAAAGAGTGCAGCAGGCCTTTTAATAGCACAGTGGGATGATGATGACTGGTATTCAAGTGAACGATTAGCCGTTCAATTAGAACCGATCATTAATGGTAAAGCTGATATTACAGGTTTAAACAATCATTTATTCTTTGATGTTTGGCGCACTCAGTTTTGGCGCGCTGATAAACCACTATTTGATACGATGTTTCGACGTGGTATTGCGGGCGGTACCTTAGTATTCAGTCGCGAGTATTGGAGCGAGGGAAGATTGGACTACCAAGATAGTTCATTGCGTGAAGACGCCGACTTTATGGAATGTATGATTAGTGCTGGCGCAAACCTCGTTGCGGTGGATGGGTACGCGCATTTTGTTTACTTAAGGCACCTAAACAACACTTGGAGCTTCGTGAGTGGCAAGCTAATTCAGGCCAGCGCATGGCGAAAAGTTTCGACTCCGGATTGGTTTGATGATGATTTATCTTTTTATCACCAGATAAAACAAGCGCATTTTTCACAATATCCGGAATTGCTGCCTCTTACTGCTAAAGGTTCACAAGTTGTTGAATTGAGTTGTGTGTTGCATGTTACAGAACTCGCGCAGCTAAAGCGTGCGTTCACATTGCTTGAAAAGCAGACTGTGAAACCTCACGAGGTGATTGTATATCACCCTGATGAGTTACTTATTGAAAACTTGTGCTGCACTGTGAATAGCATCAATTACTTACCTTATGAGCAGGGGATTCATTTATCTACATGGTTTGAAGAAAAGCTTGCGGGGCTCATTAATTGTGACTATGTCATGAACTGGCCCAATTCGCAGGCTTGGGTGTCAAAGCGCTGGCTTGAAATTCAATATACTTATCTGAGACAACATAGATTAGATGCAACAGGACTGTCTCAACCGTTTTTCTTTTTCCCGAGTCAGCAAGAGTTCTGGCAATACATAGCGTCAGACAATCAAATCACAGCGTGGCTCCATAGTGAGTCGCTTTGTTGTACGAAGGAATTTTATCTGGAAAAGCATAGGGGTTTTAACCGGGCTTTGGGGTTCAATATTCAACCTCACCAACACTTAGAACATTTCTTAGCTTTCGCAGAAGAAAAAGCACCTATTCCCAACAATGAAAACGATCCCAAATGGTTCCCCTATCAAAGGGAGGCTATTAAGGAGCTGTATGACGAACTGGATATTGCCAAGTTATTAAAAGGTGTACCAATGGCTGTGATGTTGCTCGTGTCCATATGCTTTTTACTTTTCCCCACTTGGCACGTGGCAGCAAACCAGAGCGCCGACAGTGTGGAGCAACAGAGTTTTAGTGCTGAGTTTTTCAGCCAGTACAACCCCCAGACGGCACTTGATATGGTTTACCGACTGCCAGGTTTCGCATTTGAAAATACCGATTCAGCAAGGGGGTTTGGCGGCAATGCGGGGAATGTGCTGATTAATGGTGCAAGACCTGTAGTGAAATCCGAATCCCTAGACAAAATATTGTCGAGAATTGGCGCTGCCCAAGTTCAAAAAATCAATGTGTACCGAGGTAGCAAAATACCCTTAGTTACGTCAGGAAAAGTTATGGTCGCGGATGTGATCTTAATCCAGTCTAAAACCAGTGGCACTTTAGAGGGACAGTTAACACAATTTTATGATGGCAGTATCTTACCAAAACTTGCACTACAATTGAGTGCTCAATGGTTAGGTTGGGAAACGTCAGTGGGGCTCGAAGCGAGTGGTGCGCCTGGATACCGTACTGCCCTCATTAGACAGCTCAGCCGTGAAGGCAAAGTAATCAACCAAGAATTTGAGGTGTTAGATGAAGAGACTGAGAGCCTGAAGTTTACGGGTCAACTCAAACAATCATCGGGCCAAAGTGAGATAGTACTGACAGGTAAAGTGGGCGGTGAAAGCTACCTTGGAGATACGACACGCTACGGTGCTCAACAGATATCGGGGCATTTGGGCAAAACCACTCGAGAGCTTAAAGTTGACAATGATACGCGTAACGCTGAATTGGGCGTAGATTGGACACTGAACTTGGGCACCTATCGGTGGCAAAATATGGGGATTTTTGTTGTTGATGACAAGCAATATGCCAACGATGATATAACTTTTAATCAGGGCACACAGGCAGCGAATTTGGCGCTATGGCGCCAGCAAGAGTTGAAAACAGAACTCATACTGCGCAGTACGATAGAGATGCAGAAGAAGGATGATATAGCTCCTCGCTTCGGTATCGAAGTGGCTGAAAATAGAATGCAATCTGCTGTTGACTTGGTAGCGCTGGGGCGTGAAGAAGTAACGAATGTAACAGAGCTAAGAACTGAAGTTTTTGCTGATATCAACTACACGCATACTGACAGCCTCTCAAGTGAATTTGGTCTTACCTATGAAACCTCAAAAATTAATGTGGATGCGGTGGAAGGTGAAAGCCAATCACAGTCATATTGGAAACCTCGCTGGCAAACAAGTTGGACTCCTAAAAAGGGAACCAGTTTAAACTGGCTTGCGGAACATCGTGTCAGTCAACTTAACTTTTCTGATTTTGCACGCAGTGTTGATGCTGGTGATGGACGAAACCAAATTGGTAATACAGGGCTTAAACCAGAGCAAACAACAGAATTAGCGACACAATACCAATGGTATTTTTCTGAGCGTGGTAATGTAAAAGTAAAGCTGTTTCACCAATGGCAAAAAGATGTATTAGAACATATTGCGTTCACACAAACGTCGGGTGGATTGGCTAATGTAGGTGATGCAAGGTTTTGGGGAAGTCACTTAGAGGTGGCCTTTGAGCTTTCACCTGTCTTAGATAATGCGTTATTTGAAATATCTTATGAACACAAAAATTCGGACTTTAATAATCCAAGTGATCGCACTGAGCGTTTGAGCAACTATATTCCAGATTGGATATGGATGAACTTTCGTCACGACCTTCCTCACTATAAAAGCTCATGGGGATTGGAATATTGGGGTGATTATACGGAGCCTTTCTTTTACGCCCATGAAACCTTGCTAGTACAAGGTAATAAGAGATTGAAAGGTTTCTTTGAATCTTCCTTAATAGATGGCGTGAAAGTAAGGTTTGAAGTCACACATATGAATACGGGTCGGTTTATAAGAACCAGGAAATTTTATTCTGATGATCTGAAAATTGGTGAAGAAGTGGCTGATAGAACACACAAGGCTGAATATCGTTTATCGCTATGGTATCGCTTCTAAATCAATAAAATAGCAATAATTACAGCAGCTTGTTATATATCATCTGAAAATAAGATTTCCTTCATAGTTTGATCATGGCGAAATATCTGAATCCTAAGCAAACTGTTTTGCCATGTTTATTTCACGCAAAGCAATATGGAGCTGATATGTACAAAATAAAACTAATCAATCACAGAATGGCTGCAATATTAATGACTTTATCTTTTGCTAGCCTTGCTACAGATAACGTTGAGCAGCTAGTTGAAGGTAAGTTTAGTTATCCCAATAATGCTCGAAATGCTATTTCACTGAGTTTTGATGATGCCCGAGACAGTCAAGTTGATGTCGCGATCCCCATTCTGAATAAGTACAATGTAAAAGGCACTTTTTATGTTAACCCGCAGTTTGCCATGCATCGCCTAGATGGCTGGAAGAAGGCGGTGAAAAAAGGGCACGAGCTTGGTAATCACACGAGCTCTCATCTTTGCACAGGTAATTTTGAATGGCTGCGAAAAAAAGGCCAAGGGTTAGAACAAGTTGATCTTGCTTGGTTGCGAAAGGATATTGAATCTACAACAGAGTTTTTGCAAAAACAATTCAATATCACGCCCCAGTCTTTTGCGTACCCATGTGGCAACACATTTGTCGGGCGTGGAAAACAGGTTAAAAGCTATGTCCCTCTCATTGCTGAAATGTTTAAAACCGGCCGTACATGGCTTGATGAAACAGGAAACAATCCGACCTACACAGACTTGGCACAGTTAACGGGTAACCGAATGGATGGCATGACCTTTAAAGAAATAAAAGACATGTTGGAGTTACAGAGGGAAGACAATAAATGGATTATTTTGGCAGGCCATGATGTGGGTGATAAGGGCATGTACACGGTGGATAAAGATGCCTTAGAAGCACTTATAGTGTATTTGAAAGACCCAAAAAATGGATTTTGGCTTGCCACGGTAAACGAAGTTGCCTCTCATATTGAGCTACACAGAACAAAATGAGTTGGTGGTTTTTTGAACTGAGTCATAAGGTTGGCTTTTGTAGCTAACTCTTGAATTGTTTTTTGCCGCCCCCATATGAAGTAGGGTGAACAAGTAGGACACCATAGGTAGATAAAATTAATTAAAAATTGAACTATCTTTGGCTGGATTTTGCTGTTACAATTCCCCGCCCTTGAAAGACGAAAGCCTCGTTTTTTGAGTGGAAATTAATCTAAATGCTTAGGTTTTATACAAAATCTAGGTAAATTTTAACTACACCGGAGCATATACAATGATCCAAATGCAAACTCAGCTGGACGTTGCTGATAACAGCGGCGCTCGCAAAGTGCAGTGTATTAAAGTCCTTGGTGGTTCGCACCGTCGCTATGCGCGTGTTGGTGACATCATTAAAGTTTCTGTTAAAGAAGCAATTCCTCGCGGTAAAGTGAAGAAAGGTGATGTTAAAAACGCAGTAGTAGTGCGTACTAAGAAAGGCGTTCGTCGTCCAGACGGCTCTTTAATCCGTTTCGATAGCAATGCGGCTGTTATCTTAAATGATAGCCATCAGCCAATTGGTACTCGTATCTTCGGCCCTGTGACTCGTGAACTACGTACTGAGAAGTTCATGAAGATCGTTTCACTAGCACCAGAAGTACTATAAGGAGTCGATCATGGCAGCAAAAATCCGTCGTGATGACGAAGTAATCGTACTAGCCGGTAAAGACAAAGGTAAGCGCGGTAAAGTGCTTTCAGTTGTAACTGAAACTGGTCGTGTATTTGTTGAAGGCGTCAACATCATCAAGAAACACCAGAAGCCTGTACCACAACTACAGCAAGCTGGCGGAATTGTTGAGAAAGAAGCGTCAGTAGACGTATCAAATATTGCGATTTTCAATGCCGAAACTGGCAAAGCAGATCGTGTTGGTTTTAGATTTGAAGACGGTAAAAAAGTCCGTTTCTTCAAGTCTACTGGCAAAACTATTTAATAGTTGGAGTAGACGATGGCGAAACTGCATGAAGTGTACAAAGACAAAGTAGTAAAAGAGCTTTTTGAAAAGTTCGGTTACAGCTCTGTCATGCAAGTCCCTCAGATCGAAAAGATCACACTTAATATGGGTGTGGGCGAAGCCCTAAATGACAAGAAAATTCTAGAAAATGCTGTTGCAGACCTAGAAGCTATCTCTGGTCAAAAACCTCTTGTGACTAAAGCTCGCAAATCAGTTGCTGGCTTTAAGATCCGTGAAGGTTACCCAATTGGCTGTAAAGTAACCCTACGCGGCGAGCGTATGTGGGATTTCCTTGAGCGTTTAGTCTCAATCGCGATGCCACGTATTCGTGACTTCCGCGGTGTTAGCGCAAAGTCTTTTGACGGTCGCGGTAACTACTCTATGGGCGTACGTGAGCAAATCATCTTCCCAGAAATTGATTATGATAAAGTAGACCGTGTTCGCGGTATGGATATCACAATCACTACTTCTGCGAAAACAGATGATGAAGGCCGTGCGTTGTTAGAAGCGTTCAACTTCCCATTCAAAAAGTAAGGGTAGGGTTATGGCAAAGAATTCAATGAAAGCGCGTGACGTAAAACGCGCTAAGTTAGTTGCACAGTACGCAGAAAAGCGTGCTTCACTTAAAGCTATCATCAGCGATGTTAATACATCAGATGACGAGCGTTGGGACGCGGTATTAAAGCTTCAGTCTTTACCGCGTGATTCTAGCCCTTCACGTCAACGTAATCGTTGTAACATTACGGGCCGCCCACATGGTTACCTTCGCAAGTTCGGCTTAAGCCGTATCAAAGTTCGCGAAGCAGCTATGCGCGGTGAAATTCCTGGCCTTAAAAAGGCTTCTTGGTAATAGAATCACGGGAGTAAGACATGAGCTTGCAAGATCCAATCGCGGATTTGTTTACACGCATCCGTAACGGTCAGTCTGCGAAGAAGGTATCAGTAACTATGCCAACTTCAAAGCTGAAAGTAGCTGTTGCTGACGTACTGAAAAACGAAGGTTTCATCACTGGTTATTCAGTATCAGGTGACGTAAAAGCAGAATTGACTATCGAACTTAAGTACTTCGAAGGCAAAGCTGTTATCGAAAGCATCCAGCGTGTTAGCCGCCCTGGTCTACGTATCTATAAGAAACGTGACGAATTACCGAAGGTAATGGGTGGTCTAGGTATCGCAATCGTATCAACTTCTAAAGGCCTGATGACAGACCGCGCTGCGCGTACCGCTGGTGTTGGTGGTGAAATCATTGGCTTTGTAGCTTAATCGGAGGGGAACTATGTCTCGTATTGCGAAGGCTCCTATTGCTGTTCCTGCCGGTGTTGAAGTTGCAATTAACGGCCAGGAAATCAAAGTTAAAGGTAAAAACGGTGAATTGACTCGCGTTCTTAACGACGCAGTTGAAGTTGTTCTTAACGACAGCGTTATCACTACATCTCCTCGTGAAGTAGCAAATGCTTGGGCTCAAGCAGGTACAGCACGCGCTCTGATCAACAACATGATCATCGGCGTTAACGAAGGTTTTGAAAAGAAACTACAACTAGTAGGTGTTGGTTACCGTGCTGCAGTTAAGGGTAAAGTTTTAGACTTAACTCTTGGCTTCTCACACCCGGTGAACTTCGAGATCCCAGCGGGTATCACAATCGAAGCTCCAAGCCAAACTGAAATCGTTGTTAAAGGCGCAGACAAGCAGCTTGTTGGTCAAACTGCTGCTAACATCCGCTCATACCGTGAACCAGAGCCTTATAAAGGTAAAGGTGTACGTTACGCTGATGAGCACGTGCGTCGTAAAGAGGCTAAGAAGAAGTAAGGTAAGACGATGGATAAGAAAACAGCTCGTCTACGTCGTGCTAAGCGCACTCGTAGAAATATTATCGAACAAGGCACAACACGTCTTGTTATCCACCGCACGCCACGTCACATCTACGCTCAAATCGTAAACGTTGAGGGTAATGTACTGGCTGCTGCTTCTACTGTTGAAAAAGCAATTGCTGAAACAGTTAAAGGCACTGGCAACATCGAAGCTGCTCAAGCAGTTGGTAAAGCAGTTGCTGAACGCGCGGCAGACAAAGGCATCGAAAAGCTTGCTTTTGACCGCAGTGGCTTTAAATATCACGGCCGTGTGAAGGCGCTTGCTGATGCAGCGCGTGAAGCCGGTCTGCAATTCTAGGAGTAGACAATGGCTAACGTAGAAGCAAAGCAACAACAGCCTGATTTGGCTGAAAAGCTAATCGCGGTAAACCGTGTGTCTAAAGTGGTTAAAGGTGGTCGTATCTTTAGCTTCACTGCACTAACTGTAGTTGGTGATGGCGCAGGTAAAGTAGGTTTTGGTTACGGTAAAGCACGTGAAGTTCCAGCTGCTATTCAAAAAGCAATGGAAAAAGCGCGTCGTAACATGGTAAATGTTGATCTTAACGGTCACACGCTACAGCACCCAATTAAGGGTCGCCACGCGGGTTCTAAAGTGTACATGCAGCCTGCATCAGAAGGTACAGGTATCATCGCCGGTGGTGCGATGCGTGCAGTACTAGAAGTTGCTGGTGTACAGAACGTACTTTCAAAAGCATACGGTTCTACTAACCCGATCAACATCGTTCGCGCAACAATTTCTGCTCTAGAGAACATGAACTCTCCAGAGGGAATCGCTGCGAAACGTGGTCTTAGCGTAGATGAAATCTTGGGGTAAGAAACCATGGCAAACACAGTTAAAGTAACACAAGTACGTAGCTCAATCGGTCGTTTACCGAAGCATAAAGCTACATTACGTGGCCTTGGTTTACGTCGTATCAACCATACTGTTGAGCTAGAAGATACGCCAGCAGTACGTGGTATGATCAACCAAGTTTCTTACATGGTTAAGGTTGAGGGCTAATTCGATGCAATTGAATACACTTTCTCCTGCTGCAGGTTCAAAAACTGCTGGTAAGCGCGTTGGTCGTGGTATCGGTTCTGGTCTTGGTAAGACTGGTGGCCGTGGTCACAAAGGTCAAAAGTCGCGTTCTGGCGGTAAAGTACGTGTTGGTTTTGAAGGCGGTCAAATGCCTATGCAACGCCGTCTACCAAAGTTTGGCTTCACTTCACGCAAATCACTAGTATCTGCTGAAGTTAACCTTTTCGAAATCGCGAAGGTTGAAGGCGACGTGGTAGAGCTAAGCACACTACAAGCAGCTGGTATCGTTAAGAAGAACGTTCAGTTCGTTAAAGTTGTTAAATCTGGCGAAGTTTCACGCGCAGTTACTGTTAAAGGCATTAAAGTGTCTAAAGGTGCTCGCGAAGCTATCGAAGCTGCCGGAGGCAAGGTAGAAGACTAAGGAAGTACACTATGGCTAAACCAGGTCAAGATATGCAAAGCGCACAAAGTGGGCTTGCGGAGTTGAAGCGCCGTTTACTGTTTGTATTGGGTGCCATCATTATTTACCGTTTAGGTTCATTCGTGCCTATCCCTGGGATTGACGCCGCTGTACTTGCCGAGTTCTTCGAGCAACAAAAGGGCACCATCTTTGCCATGTTTAACATGTTCAGTGGTGGTGCGCTTGAGCGTGCATCTGTACTTGCGCTAGGTATTATGCCTTACATTTCAGCTTCAATTATTATGCAGCTATTAACGCACATACATCCTGCGATGATAGAGCTTAAGAAAGAAGGGGAACAAGGGCGTAAGAAAATTAGCCAGTACACGCGTTACGGTACGCTCGTGCTTGCTACTATTCAGTCAGTAGGTATTGCGACTAACCTTCCAAATATGATGGATGGATTAGTTGTAAATCCTGGTTTCGGTTTCTACTTCACAGCAGTTGTGAGTTTAGTAACTGGCACCATGTTCCTAATGTGGCTGGGCGAACAAATTACAGAACGTGGTATCGGTAACGGTATCTCTGTACTGATATTTGTTGGTATTGTAGCTAACCTGCCGTCTGCAATCGGTTCGACAGCAGAAATGGCGCGCCAAGGCGATTTGAATGTCTTTATCTTAGCACTTATTGCGTTTATCGTTGTTGCGGTAACTTATTTGGTAGTTTTCTTTGAGCGTGGTCAACGTCGTATCGTTGTTAACTATGCTAAACGTCAGCAAGGCCGTCAGGTTTTTGCAGCGCAAAGTACACACCTACCATTAAAAGTTAACATGGCAGGGGTTATTCCACCAATATTTGCTAGTAGCATCATTCTGTTCCCTGGTACAATTGCAAGCTGGTTCGGCCAAGGTGAAGGTCCATTAGCTGATGCTCTACAAGCAGTTTCAGCGGTGTTGACCCCGGGTCAACCTCTATATGCAATGGTACTAGCAGCTGCGATTATTTTCTTCTGCTTCTTCTATACGGCGTTGGTATTTAACCCTCGTGAGACAGCAGATAACTTGAAAAAATCTGGCGCATTTATTCCAGGCATTCGCCCAGGTGAGCAGACGTCTAAATACATTGATAAAGTGATGACACGCCTGACATTGGCAGGTGCAATGTACATTACCTTTATCTGTCTGGTGCCCGAGTTTATGACCATGGCATGGCAAACGCCATTCTACTTCGGCGGTACATCAATTTTGATTATCGTTGTTGTTATCATGGACTTTATGGCACAAGTACAGACTCATTTGATGTCTCATCAATATGATTCTGTGCTGAAAAAAGCAAACCTTAAAGGCTACGGCCGATAGGGTCTGTTACGGAGTTGAGTTATGAAAGTACGTGCTTCCGTTAAGAAAATTTGCCGTAACTGTAAAGTTATCAAACGTGCTGGTGTAGTACGTGTGATCTGCAGTGAGCCTAAGCACAAGCAAAGGCAAGGCTAAGAAATCTAGTCGTGCAGGCTAAGTAGTTTACTTAGCCTGTTTCATTGGTAAAACTTGAGTGTCGGTTGGGTATCCTATACGGGCTTTCCAGCAAGATGATAATCAGGTTTATTTATAGGAGATATGTTAGTGGCCCGTATCGCAGGCATTAACGTTCCTGACCATAAGCATGCTGTTATCGGTTTAACAAGCATCTATGGTGTAGGTAAAACTCGCGCTAAGGCGATCTTAGCTGCGACAGGTATCGCTGAAACTACTAAAATCGGCGATTTAAATGACGAAACTCTTGACATCCTTCGTGAAGAAGTTGGCAAGTACACTGTTGAAGGTGATCTTCGTCGTGAAGTAACACTAAACATCAAGCGTCTTATGGACCTTGGTTGTTTCCGTGGCTTACGTCACCGTCGTTCGTTGCCACTACGTGGTCAACGTACTAAGACTAACGCGCGTACTCGTAAGGGTCCTCGCAAGCCTATCAAGAAATAAGGTGGGGTAAGTTATGGCAAAAGCACCAATTCGTCGTAAAAAGGTCAAAAAGCAAGTTGTTGACGGTATGGCTCATGTTCATGCTTCTTTCAACAACACTATTGTGACCATCACTGACCGTCAAGGTAATGCTCTTTCTTGGGCGACTGCGGGTGGTTCAGGTTTCCGTGGTTCTCGTAAATCTACTCCGTTCGCTGCACAGGTCGCTGCTGAGCGCGCAGGTATAGCTGCACAAGAGTACGGTCTTAAGAACCTAGAAGTATTCATAAAAGGTCCAGGTCCAGGCCGTGAGTCTGCTGTGCGTGCATTGAATGCTGCTGGTTTCCGTATCACTAATATCACTGACGTGACGCCAATCCCTCATAATGGTTGTCGTCCACCGAAGAAACGTCGCGTATAATTAATAGGTTAGGAGAAATAACATGGCAAGATATTTGGGCCCTAAGCTCAAGCTGAGTCGTCGTGAAGGTACTGACCTGTTCCTTAAAAGCGGCGTAAGAGCAATTGACTCTAAGTGTAAACTAGAAACAGCACCTGGTCAGCACGGCGCACGTAAAGGTCGTCTATCTGATTACGGTTTACAGTTACGTGAAAAGCAAAAAGTACGTCGTATTTACGGTGTATTAGAAAAGCAATTCCGCAACTATTATAAAGAAGCTGCTCGCCTTAAAGGTAACACAGGTGAAAACTTGTTACAGCTTCTAGAGCAACGTCTAGACAATGTTGTATATCGCATGGGTTTTGCAAGCACACGTGCTGAAGCACGTCAGCTAGTTAGCCACAAAGCGATTATGGTTAATGGTCGTGTTGTTAATATCCCTTCTTTCGTTGTTACTCCTGAAGATGTAGTAGTAATTCGTGAGAAGTCTAAAAAGCAAGCACGTATCATCGCTGCTCTAGAGTTGGCTGAGCAACGCGAAAAGCCAACTTGGATTGAAGTTGACGGTAAGAAAATGGAAGGTACTTTCAAGCGCCTACCTGAGCGTTCTGATCTGTCTGCGGACATTAATGAACAACTAATCGTCGAACTTTACTCGAAGTAAAGTTAAGAGTTAAGAGAGGATAAAATGCAGGGTTCTGTAACCGAATTCCTAAAACCAAGATTAGTCGATATCGACGCTATCAACTCAACCCGTTCTAAAGTAGTTTTAGAGCCTCTAGAGCGTGGCTTTGGTCACACTTTAGGTAATGCTTTACGTCGTATTCTTCTTTCGTCTATGCCGGGTTGTGCAGTGACAGAAGTAGAGATCGACGGTGTATTACACGAGTACAGCGCGAAAGAAGGCGTACAAGAAGACATCATTGAAATTCTGTTAAACCTTAAAGGTCTAGCAGTTACTTTAGAAGGTAAAGATGAAGTTTTCCTTACCCTGACTAAGTCTGGTGTAGGCCCTGTGACTGCGGCTGACATCCAGCACGACGGCGATGTAACAATTGCTAATCCTGAGCACGTTATTTGTCACTTAACGGCTGACAATAGCGAAATCAGCATGCGTATCCGTGTTGAGCGTGGTCGTGGTTATGTTCCGGCGTCAAGTCGTTTATCCTCTGATGACGATGAGCGTCCAATTGGTCGTCTGTTGCTAGATGCTTCATTCAGTCCAGTTGAGCGTATTGCGTACTCGGTTGAATCAGCCCGTGTTGAGCAGCGTACAGACTTAGATAAACTAATTATCGATATGGAAACTAATGGCACACTAGATCCTGAAGAAGCGATCCGTCGTGCATCTACAATCCTAGCTGAACAGCTAGAAGCGTTTGTAGATTTGCGTGATGTTTCTGAGCCAGAAGAAAAAGAAGAGAAGCCGGAGTTTGATCCGATTCTACTTCGTCCTGTTGATGATTTAGAGCTAACTGTACGTTCTGCAAACTGTCTGAAAGCCGAGCAAATTCAATATATCGGTGATCTGGTACAGCGTACTGAGGTTGAGCTTCTTAAGACGCCAAACCTTGGTAAGAAATCTCTAACAGAGATTAAAGATGTGCTAGCTTCTCGTGGTCTATCACTAGGCATGCGCCTAGAAAACTGGCCACCTGCAAGCTTAGCAGAATAATCAGATTACTATATTAGTTTAGTTAGAAGGATAGGGTCATGCGCCATCGTAAGAGTGGTCGTCAATTAAACCGTAACAGCAGCCATCGCAAAGCGATGTTCAGCAACATGGCTGGTTCTTTGGTGAAGCACGAAATCATCAAAACAACTTTGCCTAAAGCGAAAGAGTTGCGCCGTGTAATTGAGCCTTTAATCACACTGGCTAAGACTGACAGCGTAGCAAATCGTCGTTTAGCGTTTGCTCGCACGCGTGATAAAGAAGTAGTTGGTAAATTGTTCTCTGAGATCGGTCCTCGTTTCGCGGATCGTCCTGGTGGTTACACTCGAATTCTTAAGTGTGGCTTCCGTGCAGGTGACAATGCGCCAATGGCTTATATTGAACTACTAGATCGCCCAGTTGCGACTGATGAAGTTCAAGAAGACGCGCAGTCTGCAGAGTAAGTCTTTTTAAGACACAAAACAGCCGAGCATTAGCTCGGCTTTTTTGTTTCTATACCCCACTAATTGGTGGAACAAATGACAACAGGCTTAATTAGAATTTCCAGTGAAAAAGTAATCCGGTGTTATTTCCGTCTACTGTTACATCATATGGGGAGTAGTTTGAACTACCAATACGGTCTACTGAGTATTCAACACGAGTATGTCTAAACTCTACGTCGGCTGAGATAGTTTCAAAATGATAGCGGACGCTGCTAATAAAAGCGCTTTCGTTACTGAATTCAATATTAGAGCCAAAATCGTTGCTTAATTCCACGCCAGTGTGTACGCCTAGACCTAAGCCTACTGAAAAAGAGTCATTAATTTTGTAGTAAGGGACTGCGTTAAACGCTAGTCGTTCGAAAGACAAATCACCATGCTTTGCAGTGGCGGTATCAGCTTGATAATTTACGCTAACATCTAGTGACCATTTAGAATTGAACTCATACCAAAGCCCACCACCTAGAATGATACCTTGACCCGCTTTAATGCTTTCTGAGTCGTTATCTTCATATATCAGTTCTCCAACTGTGTCACCACCAAACACATAACCAGCCGTTAAAGAAAAGATTACGTTGCTTTGTTCATCTTCCGTTGCAAAAGCATTTATGCTTGTTAGTAAGGTAAGTGCTAAGATTGATTTCTTCATTGAATCAATGTTCCTATTATATAACAAGTCGGTGTATTTTAGACTTAATTGATGGGAACTTAAAATAGGTGAGTTAAAGAAGGGCACGTATGCAGCCCAACTTTGTAAACGACGCCACATCAACATATTGAGCAGTTAAATTGTTTTTATCATTTTTATTAAAAAATTGCTTGCACTAATTTGGGAACTCCCTATAATGCGC
>NZ_AUXT01000006.1 GCF_001625595.1 Pseudoalteromonas luteoviolacea NCIMB 1942 | reverse complement strand
AAAAGCTGAAACAAGCTTTAAAAAAGGAATACCTGCAAAGCAAAAGAAAGCGATACGTAGTACAGACTATCTTGAAAAGGTTTTGAATCTATAGCGTTTTTTCATGCTCATGCTTTTACTCTGGAATAGGAGGAGGGACTGGTAAAGAAGCACGTCCTCGCTCAGCTATGTTTCAACCTTTTAATGTCCCCAAAAAGATTGATTAAGACGGTATGGCCTTGTTTATATTCGGGGCTTTTAAAATCTGAGATTACATAATTAACTGGTTGCCAATAATAGGGTGACACTATGATCATCTTAGACTAGAAAAAGAAAAAATTTACATACCTTGTAAAACCAATATGTGATGCAGATCAAGGATGATTTTTGTTCATTGAGAATAATGGGGGTAGACCAAGAAATAACTCATAAGGATCCTCTGATGAGCATTGAAAAGCACGACTTATTACATGAATTTCCAGACCACCATCACACTATTCGCCACCTAAAAATGAATGACACGCATTTTGCTAAGTTGTTCAATAAGTACAATGAATTAGATAAGGAAGTACGTCGTATTGAGGATGGTGTTGAAAATACAACAGACGAGTACTTAGATACTAAAAAGCTAGAGCGCGTTCATCTAAAAGATGAGCTATTTGGGCTGATCAAAAAAACAGAAGCGGCTATTTAGCTTTTATAAACCAATCGCTTTTAATGAAAATTATACTCTTAAATTTTATTGCAAAAAAAGCCCACTAAATGAGTGGGCTTAAAGTAAGTGCAGGTATATTACTGGCACTTAATAGTTGCATATAGTTGGTAGCACTGATTCTTGCTGCCAGTGCTTTTATAAACCCAAGACTTTCCGTACCAGTCGTAGTTAGCGTAAGATGACTCATCTTCACCACATTTGATTGTGCTGCCACTTACTTCTTGGTTATGGCCACGCTCTTCACAAAACTGGTTACCGTTAGTTGCACCAACGAAGAAGCTTTGTAAACGACCATTAACCCATACACGCGGGCTGTAATAAGTAACAACACCAGAAGAAAATACCCCTTGGTTAGCGGCGATAGTAACTTCAGCCTTTTCAAAAGCAACTGAGCCATTGTCTACGTTTTCAAGATTTATTGTTTGTGCAGATACAACGCTCGAAAGGCCAGCTAATAGACCCAAAACAATCATTTTGTTCATTTCTTTTCCTTAATTAGTAGTTGTTTCGAGTCCATTTAACGTGAGTAATGTTGAAGATTAATGTACGTTTTGTGTATTTTTTGATCACCCTGGATTTAGTACAGCTTATCTTTTAAAATAGCCAAATTGTAAAAGCCAAATTGACCTAACCTACTTAATGTAGCAAAAGGAAACTTTGGTGCAGGTCTCTGATAGATAGGCAAGTGAGGCACTGGCTGATCAGATACCATTTGAGCTAATCGGTAGGCCGCTTGAGCGCTATAGGCAACGCCAGAACCACAATAACCAATGGCGTAAGCTATATTATTCTCACAATGTATGTGCGGATGATCGTCTAGGGCTGCGGCAATGTACCCATGCCAGTGATGTTCACATGTCGTTTGCGACAATCCCGGAAAGCCATTGTTTAAAGCAGCTTTTAAATGCATCCGATACTTTGCTTTATCTTGGTCTTTACCAAATACAGCACCTCTTCCGCCAAATAGCAGACGGTTATCTGGTAGTAACCGGTAGTAGTATTTTAGAGTGCGAGTATCCATCATGATTTGGTGAGTTTTTAGGCCCGTTGTTTGCAATTCGCTTGGTGTCAATGGGCGAGTAACTAAAATGCTGCTTAAGATAGGTAAATAGCGATTATTTACAATGGGGTGTGTTTGTTTACTATTATAGGCATTGCCAGCGATGATAACTTTACTCGCGGTTAATTGTGCTTCATTGACTTTAAGTTGATAGACCGCGCCGCATTTAATGAGCTGCTGTGCTAGGCTTTGCTCGAAAAGATCCACCCCTGCTTGCTGTACCAAGTTTTTGTAAGCGAGCAGTAATTTAAGTGGGTTAAGGCCAAATCCAAGTTCTGTTTTGACCGCTCCAAAACTATTCGGCATATCAATATATGTTTCGCGCAATTCATCTTTTGAAATCAAAGAGAGACTAGTATCTTTCAATACCTTGCGGCTGTACTTAAACCCATTTTTGAGCATTGCTAGTGCATTTTCAGAATGTGCAATTTTTAAGTAGCCATTTGACTGGCGGTCGCAATCAATTTGATTACTTTCAATCAACTCATGAACGCGCGTTACTGCACTTTTATATTCTTGATAAACCTGCTGCGCTATGTCTTCTCCCCATTTTTTGCTCATTTGTAGGGTGCTTAATCGGCCGGAGGATGGTAAAGCGAAGCCTGCATTTCTGGCACTGGCTCCAAAACCTACTTGGTTGGCTTCTACAACACACACCTTCTTGTTGAACTGTGTAGCGAGATAAAAAGCGCTTAATAAACCTGTAAAGCCTCCCCCAATGACAATAACATCATAGGTTTGGTCATTTTGTGGGGGAGGTGTCGGCGTTCCCAGTTGAGCTGTTGTAGCCCAATAACTCGGTGCAAACGCCTCACCTTGGCAGTTAGGTGTGTATAGCGGATCGTAAATACTCATGATAGCGTTAATACCATTTCAGCGGCTTGGCAGTGGCATTCATTTCCACATATAGGGCATTCATAACCCTCATTTAGACAGTTTTCTAGCCATCTGTCTTCGTGAAGCTTGACTAGCACGCCTCCTGCTTTAGTAAAGTACTTCACGGCTCCATTTCCAGGGCTTTGCTTCCAAAGGTGCGCTATTCCAGCTTTTGCACCTTGCTGTTTTAACACGTACACCGAAGCGTTCAAAAGCTTTGGACCAATTCCACTTCCCTGTGCGTCTGGATGTATCGCAATGCATTTGAAATAAGCCATATCAGTACGATTAACAGGCCACTTTTCGGGGGTACACCATTTGTCAATTGGCCATTGGCCTGCGCTATAACTCAGCCTGAAGCCTATCACTTGGGCCTCTTCATTAAGTGCAACAAAGGAAGCATTCAGTCCATTTTTGAGGCCCATCTTATAAAATTTTTTCAGTTTGTCTTTATCTAGATAATTTTCGCCGTGTACCAAATTTCCTAACAGGATTACTTGGGGAAAATGTTGTGCTTCTAATTGCTCAATTTTCATGACGGTAGTTTGTTCTTTTTATTAATAATATTCCCTTATTTTGCAGTACAAATTGCAAGAATCAAGTTTCCATTTGTATAAAAATTAGGTAAATCACATTGACAGCGATGTCAATGTGTAATATTTGTTAAATTGATGAATTTTGATATTCATCAATTTAAAAGCCAATAGGCAAGCGCAAATTGGTGACTGAAAACGATAAAACTTGACTTTCAAATTCAATAATTTCAATAACATGTAAAGGTAAATTATGAATAATTTAAATGCTAAGGTAGGCAAATCCGCTAAATTGGCGCTGTTATGCGCGCCAGTTTTATGTGCTAGCACATTCGCTCAAGCCATGAATGTACAGCCAGATCCAAACAACCCGAACGGATACGTTGTATCTCGTGTAGACTTGAAAGCAGCAGAAGATGCACTGACGTCTGATCCAATGTATGAGATTTGGTCAAAAGCGCTTGAAACTCGCAGCAACACCATCGTGGAGGCGATTGTACCTGATGCCGCAGCTAATCCTGAGAATGTAAAGCGTGTAGAGCGCGTATTTGGGCAGGCGCAATGGGACTTCTTAACGCAAATGGCTGCGCCAGAATATACTTACACACGTTTTCTTCGTGCGATTGGTAAGTTCCCGGCATTTTGTGGCACGTATACAGATGGACGAAATTCAGACGCTATCTGTAAAAAGTCTATCGTGACAGCATTTGCACATTTTGCACAAGAAACAGGTGGCCATATCTCTAAAGACAACACTTCAGATAATCCTAACGGGTTGGAAGAGTGGCAACAGGCATTAGTACATGTTCGTGAAATGGGATGGTCTGAAGGTCAAGGTGGTTATCGCACTGGCTGTGGCCAAAATGACTGGCAAAACCGTCGCTGGCCGTGTGGAGCTGGACAGGGGTATTTCGGCCGAGGTGCGAAGCAACTGTCATATCACTTTAACTACGGCATGTTTTCAGAAGTTATGTTTGATGGCGATGCGACTGTACTGCTTAATGATCCGGGCCGAGTCGCTGATTCTTGGCTTAACTTAGCATCGGCTATATGGTTCTTTTTAACACCTCAGGCTCCAAAGCCTGCAATGTTACATGTAATAGATAGAACTTGGGTACCTTCTCAAGTAGAACTTAATGCAGGAATTGGCTACGGCTTTGGTACTACGATTAATGTAATTAATGGCGGTATTGAGTGTGGTGAACACAATCGATACAAAGGGCAGCCAGTAAACCGAATTAGATACTGGGATGGGTTATCGCATTATTACAATATACCTATCGAAACAGACGAAGAAAATACATGTTGGCAGCAAACTCCGTTTGGTAGCCTTAATCTAGACGGCGCCAACGGCGTACTGTACACAAACTGGGAAGCAAACTGGGCGCATTATTCTGACAGGCCTGGTGGACATTCGTTTGAATGTAAATTGGTAGGCTATCAAACTGCATATTCCGCTTTGGTACCAGGGGATTATGAAAAGTGCGTGACCAACTTTTATGAATCTCATACTGGGTGGCCAAGTGTAACTGCTGTAGACACTCTACCGCCGGTTGATGACAAACCGCCAGTGGGAGGCGTTAAAGCTTGGAGCGCTACTAAGGTTTATCTAAAAGGTGATGAAGCCAGTCATGAAGGCCGTATATATGAAGCTAAGTGGTGGACGAAAGGTAATACGCCAAGTCCAACTAATCCAAATGGCCCTTGGAAATTAATGCCTTAAAAGCATTAGGGGAAACCAATTGGTTTCCCCTAATCTAGTTTTTAAAGCTCTTTAGCAATTATTGAATAAACTGCCGCGCCATCATATAATTTGGACTCTGCACGCTTTTCAAAGCTCTCTTGACCTTGTAGCATGATCTCTCTCATATCTTCAAAGTTCAGCTCAGAATTCAGGGCAAACAATGTCACATCAAAAGAAATACTTAAAGGTGTAACGCTATCTTCAGGGACAATGTCTCCAAACATTAAGTTAGGTATTGAGTCATCACCATCTGTAATAAACTGCCATTTGGCCGTGCCTTGCTGTGCGTCTTCCCAATCTAGGGTAAAGTTAACAGCGTTAATCCTGTCGTCTGCATCACTAAAGTTAATAACCGCAACATCAGTGCTACTTTCATCAGCCATTGACTCAGCCAACCTTAAATAACCACGGACGAGCGACTCATCATCGGTAATATGAGATGCAATCGCAACTTTACCTTCATCGTCTACTCTATTGACCGCATAAGAGTTTGTTGTCACTGAAACGCCAAATCCATTCGTTTCATCAATTCTAGACGTTGACAGGTAATTCACTGTATTAAGGTCTTTGAATATTACAAGAGCGTTATGGTCTTTATAATACTCGTGATTATAGCGCGCTTCATTTACATGTTCATTGTACACGCTTACATTACCGGCAAACGCAGACAATGATATCAGCTCTCTTGGTTCAAAGGTGTGATCACCAAAATCTATTATTGTCCCCTCGGCTGTAAACTGAGCGTCTGAAAGGGCAATTGTGGCTGGCTTGGAAGTATCAAATATGGCACCTATGCGCGTATCTTCATATCGAGTAAACAATAATTGTTGCTGATCATCTACACACAGACTGGCTTCGTCGTTTGCCTGACCAAGAAGTATCGGCTCTGCACTCGCGCCATAAAGCTCAGCGTCTGGTACCTCAGCGCGCAGTGTCTCTAGATTATAATTAATCGCATTACAGCCGCAATTATCGTAGTTCTTAAATACCAAGGCATCTACTTCAAAACCGTTGCTAATATTTAATACGGACTGTATCTGTAGGTACTTATCACCTTTATCATCAACGGACCTGTATACAAAAGAAGCATGCTGAGCATCTGACGGGATCGTAGATTCTAGCACTCCATCAGCTTGCGTTTGTAAGCTGGATATAAACTCTCCATTGGCCCTGTGAAATACAACATCAGCGACAACAGGTAAATTGCCGCAGGTATTTTGTTGGAGTGCTTTTAATGAGAGTGTTGAAAAGACAATAGGGGTAGGATCCTGTCTATCTACAGCTGGTGGTGTTTCACTGTTATTGCTGCCGCCACACCCTGCTAAAGATAGAGCAGCAGCGGTGGCCAAAAATAATTCATTGTATTTTAACTTCATGGTACAGTTCCTTGCGTAGTAATTAATTTCCTAAATTGGAACCATACATCAAACTGGATTATTTTTGAACATAAACCAAATGTTTTTGAAAAATAACATATAGACAGAGTTTATAGAGCCAAATCTAACCCGCAAAATTTGGCTCGAACTATCTCTAATTCCACTTTTTTCTGTGCTTGGCTTTGTTGCAAACAATACGTGTTGAGCTTATGTCAGTTGATAGATATGCTTCTTAATTGTCTAAAAAGTAGAGGTTACAGTCATATAGATTGGCGGTGACTGCAACCCAGAGGTGTTATTTAGACGCTTTCTCTTCTTTAGCAATTTCTCATGGTTAAAGTATACATAGGCGTAGCTTAATCCGAATACAATAATACCGAAAGCCATTAAGAATCCAAATGATCGCAAGCCTACAGCTATAGTCGACAGTTCAGACTCGTAACCAAAAACGGAAAATAACGCAAAGGCGGTAGTTGCTAACATCATTTGCATTGTATAGCGTTTTGCGAAATCTAGTTTAGTTTTCATATATGTCTCTTAAATTTAGATCTTTCTATCATTCGACTTTGCGTTCTTGCTGCTCTTTTTTATTGCAGCTACGTTTTCTAGTAGCAAACTCGTCGGTCACAGTGTTAATTGTTAAGGAAACAGTTTCAGTAACGAACGGTACAACTACATAGGAGAGAACTTCTTCTTAGCTTTGTTTAGCCCAGCTTCTATGAGCATTCCAGCAGGCTTTGCAATAGAGCTCCCTGGCCCAGCAATAGCGTAAAAAGTTTCTTTGGCGGCAATTTTAGGTGTAATTCTTTTATCGTCAACACTTTCTTTGATTGCGGCAGCACCGACTTAAGTGAAAGCGAATAGACCCACTCCTTCGCAAGTATTAAAATTGTAAGCTCTAACTTTAATTTCTTGATAACCAAAAAAGCGGTGGTCAAAATCAACTCTATTAGTCTCACTTTTCATAATCAAAACTCAATCGCCATTGTGGTTACCTCCATAGATTTAATACTTAGAAGCATGCTGAACATCGTCCCAGCTTAGAGAAGTATTTGAAGGAAGTAATCTAGCTGGTGCGGCATACATTTCAGAGAGAATATACGGAATGATAAATGTGTTTCCACTCAGGCTTATTGGAATCTATGTTGTTTTAGCGACCGCTAAAACTGGAAATAGGAGAGTAATTAAAAGTACTCCTAGTTTTAATATTAACAACATACTGTTTATATATTTAACCATGCAGTAGATTTAGGTAGAGCATATATGATTTATTATTAATAAAGTTGAATTTTAATTTTTTGTTTTTTTACGGAGTATTATTGCGGTTTTTTTCTTGATGTTTTATTTTAATTGGTGGGATAATTAAGGAGGAAGTATTAGTATTTTAATACTTCCAATGTTTTTTGTTTTTAAAGAAAAAACGAAGATGGTGTTACATGATGGTATTTTACTAATTTAATATAGTCTCGATTATTGCTTGATTAGATTCGTTAGTATATTTAAAAATAAAGTCTTCATTACCATTACCATCAATATCGACTAAGACGATATCATTGGCATTTTCAGGAAGTTTTTTATTGATTTTTCTCCGTTCTTTCTTGAGTAAGTTTTCGCCAGTGCCATAGTAAATATTGAGTGTCTTATCTCCCGATTTGAAGACAATGTCATATTTTTTGTCACCATTTAGATCGCCGGTGTAGAAGGGGATCCCACGCATTGAGCGTTTCATATCAATTTCTAATTCTACTTCTTTTTCAGTACTTGGTGTTTTTGCAAATAATGTGTGTGGATGTTGTTTAAAAAAGTGCATTTCAACATCAACATCGGCTTTGCCTCCTCCAAGTGCCATTGCTGCAATAGTGGTGAGTCCAATATCGATACTGAGTGTTTGTAGGTCAAGCAAGCCATCACCATCAAAGTCATGTTCTATACGCATGCCTCCCACACCGCTTGTGTGTGGTAACTTGATTGCGCCAGAGTTGAACCCTTTGTGCTGACCTAAATACAAATCATAATCTATTTTGGCTTCGAGCACTGATATGCCTTCTGTGATTGGTCGGGTTCTGGTGATGAGGTCTAAATGACCATCTTGATTGATATCTAGCAGTTCATATGTTGTGCGAATGGCATTATTTTTTGTTTTACCAAATGAAGTTGGCAAATAAATATGTTCTACGTGGTCTTTAAACCCGGTCTTATTCCCATACAGCACGGAGATGTTTTCACGCGTGCGAAATACAAGATCTAATTTACCGTCTTTGTCAAAATCGTGAATAGTAGGAAGCGAGTAGAAGTTGGTACTTACCTCCATTCTGTCATTGTGATTGTCAGCTCTAAGTGGCAGAGGGTACTTGAATTTATTCTTTTGAAACTGGCCATCAAGTTGTTGTACATACAGTTCACTGTGCGTAAAACCAGGAAGGAAGACATCACTTAAGCCATCATTATTTACATCCAAGACAAAGTCTATTTTCTTAAAATCATCTACTTGCAATCGTGTTAGCAAGCTCTCAGATTTGATAATACGTGTTGAGCTTTTGTCAGTCGCTAGATAGACCCCTTTATCGTCAAGAATAAAGGCTTGCACGTCTTGATGGTTGGCTATACGGCCAAAGTGGAACCCTTTTGAGCTGTTACTTGCTTGGATCACCGAGGATTGGCCATTGTGTAGGTCAATCCGTTCTAGCTGCTTGGCATCTTTATTCAGAGCGAACACTATGGGCGAATCAGTGAGTTGCAAAGGGCTTGTCGTTTTTAGCTTTAGTGACATAGGGGAGGCGTACAGCTGGCTTGCGAAAATAAGGCTAACTGGAAGTAGCAATTTTGATTTCATCGATGAGTTCCTCAAAATCCTGTTGATTTTATTTAGGTATATTTTCTAAGTGGTGAAGCTATACATGGCTGCTTAGTCCACGAACTCTGGATATACTTCCCACAGAGGTGCATACATTCGTACCAAAGCGCCAAATTAGCTCAACTTATCTTTTTATTGTTTCATCTATGCTAAGGAAGGAAAGGAATATGCTCAATGCTCAGGATGTAAATTTTTGTGATTTAATCAGGCCAAATGTATGTCATTAAGTGGAGTCATTTATGGAAAAGCGCTACAATTCGCGCCTTAAATTTGTAAAGAGAGAACAACCGTGACAGTAACCCGCCAATTGCTAGATTGCTTGCAAACTGCATTCTTACAGGCTGTAACTTTGGAGCAATACGCTGATAAAGTTATTCAACAACATTTGGCTGCCAACGGCGGTTGGACATTGGAGCAAAGAGCATATTTTGTTACAACTCTATACAACTTGATCCGGTTCAGTCGCAAACTATGCTGGATAACTGGGCGCACAGCGCGAGTGGATGCAATTGAAGAGTGCACTTTGGAAGATGCTTGGTGTTTATGGGGGGCCTTTACGTTTTTAAAAGAAGGCCAGGTGCCCGATTATCCTGAGTTGGAAACACTTAGCGCGATAGACTTACAACGGGCCCTAGATGATGCTCCACTGGACATACAATTGAGCATGCCGCGGTGGCTGCATGATAGAGCGCAGCAAGAGCTTGGCAATGAATGGCCGGCGGTCGCCAATGCACTTAATCAAAGTTCACGGAACTTTATTCGAGTGAATGGCTTAAAAACCGATGGTGAGATGGTTGCGAGAACTCTGTTAAAGCAAAGTATTACAACGGTGCCTGTCAGTGGAGTGGTTGATGCACTTGAAGTGCAGCAAATGGGTTACTTATTCCGTACAGATGCATTTCAGGCTGGGCTTTTCGAAATGCAAGATGCCGGCTCTCAACAAATTGCCCCGCTGCTTGAATTAAAGCCGGGTATGAAGGTTGTGGATGCCTGTGCAGGTGCTGGTGGCAAGAGTTTGCACATAGCTGCACTGCTCCAAAACAAGGGGCGAGTGTTATCTTTAGATATTCATCAGCACAAATTAGATACTTTAAAAAAGCGGGCTAAAAGAGCGGGTGCACACGTCATCGAGACTCGACTGATTCAAAATAGTAAAACCATCAAAAGGCAAAAAGAGAAATTTGATAGAGTGTTATTGGATGTTCCTTGCTCTGGTACTGGCGTGTTGCGCCGAAACCCTGATACGAAGTGGCATTTAGAAGAGCGCAGTGTGGACGATCTAATTGTACTACAGCAAGATATTTTGCAGCGCTATAGTCAAATGTGTCGTATTGGCGGAAAGTTAGTTTACGCTACTTGCTCTATTTTTCCGTCAGAAAACGAACTACAAGTGCAGCGATTTTTAGCAAACAATCCAAACTGGTCTCTTGAGCAGGAGATAAGTTTATTACCTGGTATCAGTTCTGAGTTTGATGGGTTCTACGGTGCAGTCTTAGTGAGAAATAATGCTGAATAATTGATAGGTCTTGAAGTTAAAGTACTAAGTCCCCATAACTACAGCATCATATTTAGTAGATAGAGTACAGTGCGAAATACTGACTCGTATAGAAATGAAAAGGTTTAAACATGAATCCAATTATTGCTTTGCTAAAAGAGCACAATATTTCCGACGAGCAAATTAAGGAAGTTTTTCAAGCTCTTACAGATAATCCACTCATGGCCATGGCCACAGTGCAACAATTAGCTATTCCACCTGAGAAGTTGCAGCAACTAATGGGACTTGTGATGCAAAATCCACAGCTAATCAAAGAAGCGGTTACCGAGCTTGGCTTGGATTATTCGAAAGTAGAAGAAGCCAAAGCGCAGCTTAATAAATAATCTGTAGTATTTGAACAGTCAACTTAATGTGGTTTAAACCCAAAAACCTGGCAGTGTCTAAGCCATTTTTGGCAAGTGATATCACGACCATTGTAAAAAGCTCGCTTTGTTGTGAGTTGTTGCAGTAGGAGAGGGGTTGTGCGGGTTATAAATCAAGCCAACTTTAAGTTGGCTTGATAAAGTAGGCTCAGGTAGCCTTATTAAAAGGTATATTGTGCCCCAACGAATGCAAATCGGCCCAAGCCACCACCATAAGCGCTGTTATAATTGCCAGGACCAAAGATGATAAATGGTCCACGTTCATCAAACAAGTTTCTCACTCCTCCGTAAAGGCGTAGCTCACTGTCATTACTCATTGGCATAGTGTATGACATACTAAGTCCATGAGTGGTTACTGAAGGCAGGTCGCCTCCCCAAAGTGACTCAGGGTTTGCAATACAAGTATCGGCTTGCGTGGTACAACGCTCTTGGTTTTTAGCCATCGCGTCTAGCCACTTTTCGTAATCGTCTTTATCACGTTTTATAGAGCCTTTGTACTGTGTACTCCAACGAACACGCCAGCCATTTTTGCGCCACGTAAGCGATGCAGAACCTTTGTCTTCAAAAACATCTCTATCTAAGAAGCCTTCTTCAAAATCTTCAAATTGGCCATCTGGACCTGTCGATGTTATTGAATATTCAATAACATGACCCCAATCTAACTTGAAGGTTAAATCGCCATACTCACCGACGCTATAGTTGTACTGCAACGCAATGTCATAGCCTTTGGTACGTATTTCATCGGTATTGATCAGGCGCTGTTGAACTTCTACAATTTGACCTTCTTCGTCACGACGTATGTCATTACAAAACTCGTTGTTACTACCGTACGCAATCGTTGAGTTGTAACAGAAAGTGATGATGTCATCATTAGATAGTGCCGTGATAGCGTCTTCTATTTGTATATCATAATAATCAATAGCAACTCTAAGGCCCGGAATAAACTCTGGCGCGAGAGATATTCCTAGTGTGTATGTATCAGCCGTCTCTTCGTATAATTCAGAATTACCTGCATTAGGAGAGTAACTGTTATTTTCGTCTTCAAACACACCTTCAGCGGCAATCGTTGCTTGAATGCCAGACTCTTGTCGACAATTGTCATGGCCTGAGTTATTGGACGTTGCAGTTACCCCATCGCAGAAGTCACTGAAGGTATTATAATCTCCCCTAGGAGGTGACATTAACTCAGTAATAGTCGGCGCGCGCATTGCTCTTGCCCAATTTGCTCTAACTGAGTAACCCTCAACAGGTTCATAGATGAAACCGGCTTTATAACTTTGGATCAAACCAGTTGTGGACCAACTATAGTCTGCAAGCCTAGCTGAAAATTCAGCGCTTAAATGTTTTGCAAAAGGCGCATTATTTAACAGCGGTACTGATACTTCTGCGAATGCTTCGTACACGCTGACATCACCAGAGAAATCAGGAACGTAGTTAAATGTGATACCTCCTCTGGGCACATTGGTTGCGACACTCTGTTCATCTTTTCTATATTCAAAGCCGAATGCAGATGCAATTGGACCGGCTGGCAATGTATATAGGTCGCCAGTAACTACCGCAGCAAACGTCGTTTGCTTTATGTCGGTGTGGATTTCAGCATTAACTCTCAGGTAGTCGGCAGCTTCTGGCGTGATTGATCCTTCGCCAAACAAGTTAAGTGGCATACAACCTGATTCGCGCGCTGCAGCATCTTTACAACGAATGGTGCCATCGTCGAGCTGCTCAGCATCTAGCGCATACTTCGCGTGCGCTACGATAATTTCATTTGTACGGGTTTGTTTTTGAGTAAATTTTCCATAACCGAGAGAAATATCCCACTCCCAACCTTCCCATACATAACCTTTTAACCCTGTCCAAGAACGGATTGTAGTACGGTCATTGCTGTTGACGACATTACCGACCTCCTGAAAAAGTCGGTCCCACTTTACTCCGCGCTCACTGGCTTGCGCGCGGATCGCTTCCGGCATATATGGATTATCGTATGGGATTCTGCCCATACAATCGGAACCAAATTCACCATTTTTTGGGTCGTATGTGACGATAGGATCACACTCATCTTCACTTTCAGGAGACTTGAAATTCGTTGAATCATTTTGGCTTAGATGAAATTGGAAATAAGCTTGAGTACCTGAGTCAAATTCAAAATCGGTTTTGAGTGCTGCGCTAAATGCCTTGTCGGGTACTTTTAGCATGGTAAACTGATTGAAATGTATCCCATGCTTTTCTTCTTGCCAGTCATCTCTTAGCGTGGTGCCGTCATACCAAAAGCCAGCATTAGGTCTAAAGCTACTCGCTTCATCAAAAACACCGCCGGGTATTGAATCACTCAAAGCTCGCCAATCAGATTGTTTTATGTCCCGCATGCACTGAAATGCAGTTTTGTTTTCTTCATCATATATTGCGGTGAGCATGGTATTGCACATACGCTTATCATCGTAATCCCAATAATCTTGTTGCTGTGCTCGGTCGCGATCCCAGTATTCTAGTCCGAACTGCTCGTCGTATGAGGCACTCATAAATAAGTAACCTCGGCCATCTGCATAACTGGTACCAAAATCAACGTCAAAGGTGAGCTCTCGACCACCGCCTTCGGTACTTTCACCTGTCCTTACGTTAAATGACGCGCCTTCTTTGTCTTGTTGCGTGATGATATTTACAACGCCGGAAATCGCGTCAGAACCGTATGCTGCAGATGCACCACCTGTGATGATTTCAACCCTTTGAACCATGCCTTTTGGAATGGTTGATAGGCTGACATAGTTGCCTGAATAACTATTAGAAACAACGCGGCGTCCATCAATTAAAGTTAATGTACGGTTTGTTCCGAGCTCTCTTAAATCTACGGTAGACAGGCCCGTATTTTGTACACTGCTTTGAGAGTTACTGTTGCTTGAACCTTCTCCAATCTGTGGCATTTGGTCGACGAGGATTTCTGATAATGAGCCTAAACCTGCATCGCTTAATGCGTCTTTAGAGAGTGTTGCGATAGGGGTTGCAACAGAAAAGCTGTCTCGCTTAATACGAGATCCGGTTACAACAATACGTTCCGCTTTTTCGTTTTCTTCAGTAGTGGGGGCTGATGCGTTTGAGTCTTCAATTTGAGTGCGACTTATATCTTCGTTGGCAAATCCTGAGCCACTCAATATTGCGGCTACGGATATTGCAAGCAAACTGCGCTTGTTGCTTGGTGACACTTAACTTTCCTTAATTAATTTTATTGATTTTGGAAACAATCAAATAGAGGGGTGTGAAAATGACGAACATTCTCTTACTTCTATTTCTTCCCTTTTGATTAATGCAATGATATTTCTTTGTGTATCAAATGTAAATTAAAATACTGTTATTACCTTGTTGTTTCAATGAGATTAGTCCAGTTGAGTCAAGCTGATAATTGTTTGTTAATAAGAGCCGTTGTCTAAGAGGAAGTAGGGTGTTGTGGGAGTTGTATTTAGTGGTGGTAGAAACGATAAAAGGGCCATATAGGCCCTTTGGTGAAGTATCGTTCAAGTTAGTATGGCTACCCTAACCCCTTAAGGTAACCAACCAATTGTTTTGCAAAAGCGGCATATCTCGTTAAGTTTCTAAGCTAGCGAGAGGAAAAAACCAGCTATTGCTGCGCTCATTAGGTTAGCCATTGACCCTGCTAAAACCGCCCTGAGCCCTAAGCGTGCGATATCCTTTCGACGACTAGGGGCCATACCGCCTAGTCCACCTAGTAAAATTGCAATCGATGACAGGTTAGCAAATCCACATAACGCAAATGTGACAATCGCTTGAGTATGAGGACTTAACCCATCTCGATAATTCATAAAGTCCAAGTAAGCAACGAATTCGTTGACTACCAATTTTTGGCCAATAAAGCTACCAGCCGTTATGGCTTCTGCCCAAGGTACACCAATCATCCAAGCGACAGGTGCAAAGACATAACCCAAAATCTCTTGTAGCGTTAGGTCTGGGTGATTAAACCAGCTACCAATACCGCCTAACAAGCCATTCATCAGTGCGATTAGTGCGACAAATGCCAAAAGCATTGCACCTACATTCAGTGCCAAATGCATACCGCTTGATGCGCCAGCAGCAGCTGCATCAATCACGTTAACAGGCTTGTCTTCACCGCTGTCTACTTCGGCTAAATTCTCTTTTGTCTTCTCTGTTTCTGGCACAATCATTTTTGCCATTAAGAAGCCGCCAGGTGCCGCCATGAAGCTCGCAGCGATCAAATATTTCAGATCGACGCCAATAGCTACGTAACCAGCCATTACTGAGCCTGCAACAGTAGCCAGACCGCCCACCATTACTGCAAATAACTCAGATTGCGTCATTTTTGGAATAAATGGTTTCACTATCAAAGGCGCTTCTGTTTGACCAACGAATATGTTCGCAGTCGCAGAGAGAGACTCTGGTCGTGACGTTTTAAGTAGCTTTTGTAACCCACCACCTAAAATTTTAATTATCCATTCCATAATTCCCAGATGATATAGAACACCAACCAATGCTGAGAAAAATACAATGACAGGTAAAACCTGAATTGCGAATATGAATCCGATGGACTCCTGTGCAGCCAGAGGGCCAAATAAAAAGCTAATACCGTCATTGGCATAACCAATCACTGACGACACTGCTGATGACATCGCAGCCAGTGCGTTTTTACCCGCTTCTATAAATAATACAAAGCCGCCAATGCCGACCTGCATAAGGAATGCGATTCCTACAGTTCTTTTATTAATTGCGCTGCGGTTCGTTGAAGCCGCGAAAGCAATACCTAGTAGCATCATCATGCCGACTAGGCTCATTATTGTTGTCATGCCAAAATGTTCCCGTTTTATTCTTGCAGCAAATATTTTATTTTACTTTTAATAATATCAATCGCAACGCGATTCATACCGCCACGGGTCACGACCAAGTCGGCATTGTGCTTCGATGGTTCGATAAACTGGTAAAACATCGGTCTTACCGTTGCCTGATATTGCTCTACAACAGAAGATATACTTCTGCCTCTATGCTCGATATCACGCTGCATACGTCGTAATAAACAAATATCAAGTGGGGTATCAATAAATACCTTTATATCAAATTCTTCTATTAATGCTGGGTCGCTTAACAGTAAAATCCCTTCGACAATTAATATTTTTGCCGGGTTTACCGTGCGTGTCTCACTACTGCGTGTATGTTGAGCATAATCATAAGTTGGAACTTGTACAGATTTACCTAGACGCAACTGCCCAAGGTGCTCTTTCATCAACGCATGCTCAAACGCATCCGGATGGTCATAATTGGTTTGAGTTCTGTGCTCAAACGGCAAATGCGATTGATCTTTATAGTAAGCGTCTTCTTCTATAACGGCAATAGCACCTGATTCAAGTTCATTTACTAATTCATTATATATTGTTTGACTAAAAAGAGACTTACCGGACGCAGAAGCGCCAGCTATGGCTATAATTGTTCGTGTCACTAAAGTTCACACCCAGCTGTTGTTAACGTTGGAAGATCACAATAGCAAAAAAGACACGATTAATCTCTTTTGCCTCGCTTAAGGATCAAATTTAAATGTTTTAGGGCTCCTAAAACAGGACTTATGTCCTCTGGAATAACCAGATTTTTATTTTAGGTAAAATAGGTACGTCGATTATTATATTACTGTTTTGTGATAGCGGACTAATGTCCTGTACGATATATTTAGGTAGCAATAAAGTAACGTCCTCTGGGAGCTTAAATGCTTTATAAAAACAAAATATGGCCCAGACAAAAGATGAGAGGTGATATATGGCAAGAGCAATTATTTTAATGGCAGATAGCCTTGGTGTTGGTGCTGCACCAGATGCAGAGAAATTTGGTGATGTAGGCGCCAATACACTTGCTCATCTTTTAAAAGCTTATAAAGAGGAAAAAGGTGAAGCATTAGCGATCCCTAATCTTAGCAAGCTAGGTTTAGTAGATGCGTGTGAAGCGGCAGGTGGTGAACCTTGTCTTGTCTCTGAGCGTCAGCAGCCTAATGCCGCTTGGGGTTATGCAAAAGAGCTTTCGAGCGGAAAAGATACGCCTTCAGGTCATTGGGAAATGGCGGGTGTACCGGTTTTATTTGACTGGGGCTATTTTCCAAACACGCAACCTTGTTTCCCACAAGAATTTATTGATGAGCTGTGTAAAAGAGCTGAGATCCCTGGGATTTTAGGGAACTGTTACGGTTCGGGCACAGTAATTCTAGAGCAGCTGGGTGAAGAGCATGTCAAAACTGGCAAGCCAATTTGTTACACTTCAGTTGATAGCGTCTTTCAAATAGCCGCTCATGAGCAGTCATTTGGCCTTGAAAAGCTTTATCAAGTATGTGAAATCGCACGGGCACTGCTTGATGAAATGAACATAGGTAGAGTGATTGCGCGGCCGTTTATAGGCACTTTGAGTGCCGACTTTATTCGTACAGGAAATCGACGTGATTATTCTGTATTACCACCGTCACCTACTTTGCTAGACAAGCTTGCAGGTAGCGGTGGTGAGGTAATCAGCATTGGTAAAATTGCAGACATTTATGCACACCAAGGCATTACACAAAAACATAAGGCACCAGGTTTGATTAACTTGCTAAATAAAACCAGCGAAGTGATTGAGTCAGCACCTGATAACAGCCTGATATTTACTAATTTAGTAGATTTTGACGAAAAATTTGGCCACCGTCGCAATGCTGTAGGCTATGCCGAAGCGCTGGCTGAATTTGATGCGTACTTACCTACAATTTTAGGTAAGTTACAAGACGACGATTTGTTGATTATTACAGCAGACCATGGGTGCGACCCGACTGCACTTGGGACTGATCATACAAGAGAATATGTGCCAGTGTTGGCATACCGAAATGGAATGAACAATACTCCATTAGGTGAAAGAAACAGCTTCGCAGATATTGGTCAGACCCTCGCCCAGTGGTTTAACCTTGAAGCATTAGAATATGGTGACGGCTTTGCCGACAAGTTGGTTACAGCTTAAGTTAAAGGAAACATGTTATGAGTACTCCGCATATTAATGCAAACCCAGGTGATTTTGCTGAAACGGTATTGATGCCGGGTGATCCACTACGTGCAAAGTATATTGCTGAGAACTTTCTAGAAGACGCTCGACAAGTTACAGACGTTCGTAACATGTTTGGATTCACGGGGACATACAAAGGCAAGCCTGTAAGTATCATGGGCTCTGGTATGGGTATCCCATCAATGTCTATTTATGCTCGTGAGCTTATTGTGAGCTTTGGTGTTAAAAACCTAATTCGTATTGGTACTTGTGGCGGTATCAGTCAAGATACAAAGATTCGCGACGTTATTTTCGCTCAGGGTGCAAGCACTGATTCAAACGTAAACAGGGCTCGTGTACGTGGATACGACTACGCAGCAATCGCTGATTTTGGTTTGCTTGAAAATGGCGTAAACGCTGCGCGAAAGCTTGGCATCGAAGCAAAGGTTGGTAACGTGTTCACAACGGATACTTTTTACCAAGCAGATGGCGAGTTTTATAACGAACTAGATAAGTTAGGTGTATTGGCTGTTGATATGGAAACAGCCGGTATGTACGGTGTTGCTGCTGAATACGGTGCAAAAGCAATGGCATTATTCACTGTAAGTGATCACGTAATCACTGGTGAAGCAACACCACCTGAAGAGCGTCAAAGCACGTTTAACGAAATGGTTAAAATCGCGCTTGAGTCGATTTAAATTTTAACAGCATTTACAGTGCTGTTAAAACAGTTCCTTGGTAACGTAATCGCAGAGTTTTGGAGACACGCCTAAAACAAAGCGAATCACACCCTAAAAGCCGCACGTAGTGCGGCTTTTTTTTATCTATAGTATCACTGAGTTTGCACTTTTATAGTAACCATAATATTACGCTAAATACCTCCAAAAGCTTTTATTAAGTAGTTGGCACAGCTAAATAATCTAGTTGACTCGCAATTTCTTTCGCTGCGATACAAAATTTAAAATAACATCTGGAAGTAATTATCAAGGTCGCTGCCATTCACTTGATAGGCGTCTCGCTGTGCCTGCTGTGTTTTGTTTCTTGTGCAGAATTGAATCGATTTTTGTATAAATTCGTATTTTGGAACCGCGGTTTTTCTGGATGTACTATGTTTTAAAATAAGCACAGGTTGTAAAGAGTAAAATGGGTATGATTCGAAAAGTGTGTATCAATACAGTGGTTGCGATAATGCTGCTGAGTCAAACCTTTGTTGCGGTTGGGAGTAAACCTGTAGCAGAAGATATAAAGTACCTTGCGCGTAATAAGCCTCATGAGGCAATAAAAGAGTTCGAAAAAGTAGCAAAGCAGCTATTAGGTCAAAACAACACAGAAACGATATTAATTTACAAAGATGTACTCATTGCAGCAAGCAGTACGAAAAATATGCCTCTAGTTGAACAAATTGTGGAGTTACTCTCTGCACCACGTCTTGAATCCTATATCACTGCATACTTATTCGTTGTAACCAATGCGATTGGCGTTGCATACCGAAGAAATGGTCAGTTCGATGAGGCAATTTCAACGTATAAATGTACGTTCAAGTACGCATTTAACGACATTGATAAAATGACCGTTAAAGTAAATTTAGCTATTGCCTATCGTATGAAGCAACAACCCGCAATTAGCTTTCAATTGTTGCAAAGTATTGATGAAGCAATTCTCAATGGTAATCGTAAAGCCGGATTATTGGTGGTGAAAGGAAATACGGCTGTAGTGCTCGGGAAGGCACAAGATGCGGTCAAATTTTTCAGTGAAGCTCGCAATTATTATTTGAAAGTTCAGCATAAAAGAAGTGCTGCTAGGGTGACAGTAAACCTGCTAGGTGCAGCGCTTATTTCAAGAAAGCTCGATATATTTGATCACTACCGCGCTAAATTAGCAGGACTGCCTGATGACTATTTACCGGATAGCGATTTAGCGTATTTAGCATGGTTAGACTTAATGCACGAGAGCGTCGTCAAAAATACCATAGCAGCTGATGTTAAAAGCTATACGATTCAACATGTGCCGAAGCTCATTGAGTATGGTTATGTCGAGCATGTTGCACAGTTGCTTGAGAGTCTTGATGCTGGAGATTTAGTACCCAAAAGAACAGCGTTTTTACTACCAGAAACGAAACTAAAAAGCGGGTTGGGAAGCTCTTGGTGCCAAGATCTTTGACAAGCTTTGATTCTATGCCATTGTTTTAGTATATGCATTTTTTATGGTGCGACTATGTCGAATTGGGTGGAAGGAAAAGTTATTGAAATTAATTGGTGGACGCCGAGTTTATTTAGCCTCAAAGTCGCTGCTGATATCGACCCGTTTAGTGCTGGACAATTTACCAAGTTAGGCCTTGAGATAAACAATAGAAAAGTGACCAGAGCATACTCATTTGTTAATGCCCCTGCAGACCCATTGTTAGAATTCTTTTTAATAGAAGTTGAGAAAGGTGCGCTTTCAAGTCATCTAGCGCAGTTAGGTGAAGGCGACAATATATGGGTTAACACTAAACCGAGTGGATTTTTTGTACTTGATGAGGTCCCAAAAGCAAATACGCTCTGGATGTTGTCGACTGGTACTGCTATCGGGCCATTTTTATCGATACTTGCTGACGGCAAATTATGGCGTGATTACGATCGAGTGGTCTTGGTACATGGCGTTAGGCGCAATACAGATTTCTGTTATCAGGATCAGATTAAAGCAACAGAGAAGTTGTTCCCGCAATTTAAATATGTTCAGCTCGTAAGTAGAGAAATGCCAGAAAATGGTCTTCATGGACGTATTACCCATGTTTTGAGCAATGGTGATTTACTCTCTTACTGTAATATAGATGAATTCGCACAAGACCACCATTTTATGCTGTGTGGCAATCCCGATATGGTGAAAGATACAACTGTATTATTGTTGGAAATGGGATTTAAAAAACATCGAAGAGCCGAAGCTGGGCACATTACAGTAGAGCAATACTGGTAACATGAGGACTTAGCCTGCTCACTATATAAAAATGTCTAAACTTGATATAATTTCCCTCGAATGTACCAAAATGGGGGAATTATGAGGTATTTATTGTCAATTATCTTGCTGTTTGTTTCTTGTGTAGTAGCGGCAAACCCTGCTTTTGAAGGAACGGCCAGTCAATATAACCTGCAAAAGTCTGATGAAGAAAAAGCCGCTGAAACTGTAGTAGATGCGTTAATTTCTGCTTATAACAGGCAAGATATTCGGAAATTCATCTCCTTGTACGACGAAAATGTCGAGTTCTATATTTACCCGCAAACGCTTATGTTTAAAGGAAAGAAGCAACTCATTAAACGCTATGGGCTTATGTTTGAGAAAATGCATTGCCTCAAAGCGACTTCTATAAAACGTATTACTAATGGCAATATTGTTATTGATCATGAGACTTCGGAAATCTGTTCTGAAAAGCCTGATGTGGTAGATAAACGATCTGAATTTGTAACAAGCTATCAGATTGAAAATGGGAAAATTCAAAAAGTGGTATTTTTTCGCTAATGTGACTGGGAAGGCTCGGTAAAGATTGGATCTTGATTTAAAGGTGCAAGGATGTAAATCATACAGCTCTTACATTTTTGTACTTTTACTTTTAACGATTCGCACTAAGCGTCTATCCTAATATTTATAGGGCAGTAGCCTTAATCAGGGTGCAGTGTGAAGCGGAATTGTTGGGAGGTCTAAACGTGTTTAGTATACCGGCACGGTTAGTTGTATTGTGTTGCTGTTTGTCCGTAAGTTGGTTAAGCCCTGCCATGCCAAAGCTTCAAGTGGTCACAGAGGAGTGGGTGCCCTATAACTATGCAAATGAGCAAGGGGTTATTGTCGGCCGTGCTACAAAAAAGGTAAGAGAAGTTTTAGATGCTGCGGGGGTTGAATACGACATCAACCTGTACCCATGGGCGCGCTCTATGAAGCTTGCTAAAACAGAACCCAATACCATGATTTATTCCATATATAGAAATGCAGATCGTGAAAAGCAGTTTGAATGGGCGTGTCCATTAATGCGTCCAGTTCGTCAATATTTGTTTAAATTAAAGAGCCGCACAGATATACAAGTTACATCAATTGAGGACGCAAAAAATTATGTTATTTCCGTTGTTCGAGGCAGTGTTGTCCATGAATTTCTTGTAAGTCAAGGCTTTGAGGCTGGGGTGAACTTAGATATCACCGCAGACCCAAGTGCTTCTCAAAAAAAGCTTGTCGCTGGTCGTATCGACTTTTTATTGACGACAGAGTACACAATGTATGAGCGCTTAAAATTGATGGGGATAGACTACAGTCATGTTGACCCTGTGATTGAGGTGCGAAACTCATCCGACAGACGAGCTTGCATGGCATTTCATTTAGACACAGATAAAACGATCATTAACAAAGTTAAAAGAGCGCTCGCTGATCACAATAAAATGTTTGTAGGGCCATAGAACATCATTAATACTTTAATAAAGTATCAAGGATGCCCTTAACCTAGCGAATTTAGCTACCAAGGCTTTAGATTGCTTCTAGCTTTTTTGGGTTTGTCGACGAGGTATTTATCAAATAAACGCTTCCCATTTTCATACTCTACTGGCGAAGCCTTCGTACCAGGGTTTACTATAAAGGCGAATATTGCCATCAGTGTAGTGTATAAAAACTCCCCTTCTATCATGTAGATTAGTGACAGTGTTGTCATGGCGATACAACTTATCCATCTTATTAAAAATTTCATTGCTTTTCCCTTTGCAAAGTTGATGCTCTGCACTCTAGAGTCTTTGCTCAATGGTTTCAAGAGTTCTGATGAGTTTTTGTACGTTATTACAACTTGTTACAGGTTTAACTTACACTTATTGTAAGAGATATCGCACGAAAGGCGTGCTTTTGGAATAGTAGTCAATATGCGTTTTAAAACGAGAGCAGAAAACTGTATGACACCACAGGCTTTGATCGATGTTTCACTACTTTATTAATGCGAGCTTTTACAAATAAGGCTATTTTCAGGCAATTGGTTGTAATATGACTATGCTGTAATAATTGAATGCAGATAATTGGTGACTGTCATGGTAAAGTCTGTTGCTGTTTTTGTCTTGTTTTTTACGGTTACTTGTCTTGCCCAAAGTGAAGGAGTATTGTGGTCATTTCAACATTATAAATCTGCGAAAGTAAGTGATGTTGGTAGTCTTCTCGCTCATTTAAATGCTGAACGCCTATCAGAGTATTTAGCTTCCCAAAACATAATCCTTGATATGCCCAGCCCTGAAGGCACATTACTGCGTTTTAAACTAACACCTTACTCGGTGATGCCAAGAGAATTACAAAGCCGATTTCCTAACATTAAAACGTATGTAGGTCATCAAATTGATAACCCAAGTGTTAAAGGCGTATTTGATTTCTCACCAAATGGTTTTTTTGGCATGTACGAGAAAGTAGGGCGTACGATATATATTGACCCAATTACCAGTTCGGGCGAAACAGAACAGTATCGAGTGTACTACAAAAATGCACTGAAAAAGCCTTTAAATGAGCGACAACATATATTCTATGAACCTATAAAACACGAAAGCCTACGGGCGCAACGAGCCGTTGTGTCGAGTATGACACCTAGCTTTTCAACGCCGCTTACGGATGATCTAAAATACCGTTTAGCTATCACGGCGACAGGTGAATACAGTCAGTTTCATGGTGGAACTAAATCAACGGTGATGGCTGCTTTGGTGACATTAGTAAATAGAATTAATCAGGTTTATTTACGTGACTTGTCCACATCATTTGAATTGGTTGCAAATAATGATGACCTTATTTTCCTCGACCCGAATACGGATCCGTTCGTAAACGATGATACTGATATAGATGAGCTTAGCAGTGTCATTGATGGTGCTATTGGTGTTCAAGCCTATGATATTGGTCACCTTGTAGGAACAGGAGGAGGTGGTTTGGCTGGCTTCGGTGTTGCATGTAGTAGTGCCAAAGCTGAGGGGGTAACAGGCAACCCACAACCAATTAACGACGCATTTTACATCGATTATGTCGCACATGAAATTGGCCACCAACTCGGGGCTGATCATACCTATAACGGGCTAGCTGGCGCCTGCGCAGGAAATCGTGTTGACTCCGCCGCATTTGAACCAGGCAGTGGTTCTACGATTATGGCTTATACCGGGATCTGTGAATCACAAAACTTACAGACTAATTCAGACCCATATTTCCATTTGCACTCTCTTGAGCAGATGGCTGCTTTTACTCGCCAAGGTGGCGGCAGCACTTGTGGTACTCGCATAGCCAAAACAAACCAAGCGCCTGTGGTTAATGCCGGCGCTGATTTTACTATTCCTGCACGAACGCCGTTTACCCTAGAAGGAAGCGCTACAGACAGTGACGGAGATACGTTGAGTTTCAGTTGGCAACAAAATGATTTAGGTAGTGCAACAAGCAGTGCGCAAGATGATGCAACAGACAGTGGCAGCGGCCCTCTGTTTAGAGTATTCAACCCTGTAGAGACTGGACAGAGAACGTTTCCAAAGCTTTCTGATGTTTTATCTGGACAACCTAGTTATGGTGAGGCGCTGCCGACAACGACTCGTTCCCTGTCTTTTAAGCTTTTAGTTCGAGATAGTGAAGGCAATATTGCTGATGACTCGACGTTAATTAATGTGATTGGTAATCAGCAAGGGTTTTCAGTTATTGAGCCCAGTGCAGATACGCAATGGGCACTGGGGCAACAAACGGTGCAATGGGATACCGCAGGCACTCAAAATGCGCCAATCTCTTGCCAACAAGTCGATCTTTTGCTGTCACTGGATGGCGGCGCTTCGTTTCCCACTATTCTCGCAGACAATGTGCCGAATGATGGAGAGCAGATTATTGCATTGGCGCAATTAGCCAGTTCGTCTCAGGGAAAGCTTAAAATAGAGTGCGTAAACAATATTTTCTTCGCGATGAATAGCGGTTCAATTTCGATTAATGGTTCAAGTGAGCCTATACCTCCAGAGATTACAGCTCAACAAACGCTAGAAGTTACAGAAGATAGTAGCATCACGCTTTCAGTAAACAACTTTAATTATGCCGGTGGTTTTAATGCTGAAGTTCTCACAATTCGAGCTGGTGAAAACTATACTTTTACGGGGCTTGAAGTCAGTCCAGAAGCCAATTTCAATGGCGTGTTGTCAGTACCATTGATCGCCATCCGAGGGGAATTGACCAGTAGTATCTTTAATGCACAAATCACTGTTACGGCAGTAAATGACGCACCACAAGCTGCAAATGACACTTTTAATGTTATACAGGGTAGTGAAAACAATCTACTAAACGTGCTGTCCAATGACAGTGATGTTGATGGTGATGCTTTAACAATTGGGAATATAAGCTATCAGGGTAATGGCAATGTGTTTGTGTCCAATAATCAAGTCTCTTACACGCCCGCGCAAGGTTTTACTGGAACAGAGCAGCTAACGTATGCGCTACGAGACTCAAATGATGCGGAATCATCAGCACAGGTGACTATCACGATTTCAACGCCACCGTCGAGCTCGGATGGGTCGTCTGGTGGTTTTTACTATCTGTTGGGCCTCTTAATGTGCCTTTGCGTAGCCAGATATAACGTGGGGATAAAAACATGAGAGTATTACTTCTATTGTGCGTTTGGTTTGTAGGTGGGTGTGCCGCAGAGCAACAGCGGCAGGAATTAGAGAGCACTGACTCGGCGCAACAAAAAATGAGTAATGATGTAGATGAAGCAATAAAGCGAGCCGTAGAGCGACAGGACTACCGTTTGTACTTAACTCAAGGCCGACGTCCCGTACTCCCCGGTTTGGAGCAGGTATCTGTTGAGTCAATTAAAGGAAGTTGTGGGACAAAGTACCTCTCAGAAACAGGTGATGTGATTAGAGGAGAAGATGCTAAACAAGATCGCATTGCACGGTATAATTTTGCTAAAGCATATAACTTGCAAATGTACGCACTGTGTAAAAAGTTACGTAGAGACAACTAGTTGTTGAGGGGAAGTGTCTACGAAGGTATCAAAGCCTTTGTTTTTGCAGTGTGGCTTTATGTAGCAGAAGAGCACAGTTTGTTCGAATTATTTAAGGGTTATTAAAAGCGCTTTGATATTGGTTTTTACATTGTCGATATCACGGACGATAAGCTCCACCGACTGGTTGCTTGTTGTTATGCTTTCCCAGTTGTTAGACCATGTAGTGTGTAGTGTGGCCGCCTTGTCTTTAACCTCTTCATTTGTTAAATAGCTAAAGTCTTGAATCAATCCCACTTTTATCCAGCCTTTTCTGGGGCTTGCCGTCACCATATCACCGTCATAGTGGGCAATATAAACCAGTTGCTCTAACGCTGCTAATTCCTTCAAAATCTCAAAACATGCTAGCCTAATATTGCTATTGTGTTCAGTGACCTCAAGGCGCCACGTGTTATAGCTGAAACCAATTAAGGCAAAAACCATACTAAATATGACGCTTATTTGATAAAGCTGTAATTTTTGCCTCATTCTCATCGTAAACACCTATGCTTGCAGTAGGTTAATATCACTTTGGAACCAACCTAATTCAATACCTTTTTGGAGGAGTTCCATTACTTGCATCATGCCTTGCTCTTCTGACTTTGTATGGTGGGCTGCGGCTTCACAAACAAAGCCAAAAGGGAGCCCACATTGTATACTCTTTAGGCACTCGTAATGGCATCGTGAAAGTGCGTAAAACCCAGTACGTTTGTCTTGTTCTCGCGCAATTATCCAGTACCTTTCAGACATGATATCTGGAGAGGGAGGGGGCTGCTCGCTCTTAAGTGCTTGCCAACTTTCAACGGCAGAATAATGACAAGTAAGTAGTTGAACACTTGCATGTAGCTGAAATTGGATATTAGGCCAACTTGCTTGCTGAATATTCTGTAGCTGCTTAAATTGTAATATGTCACTATCAGCAGCATCGAAAGCATGTAGTAAGAGCCTTTCAAACAGTGCTATTTCTTGGAGTATGCCATGCTCGCTAAACGGTTCTTGCGAAGATAAAAAGTGTGGCAGTCTGTCTCCAAATTCTCTTAGCGAAGGTGCGCAAGACGGATATATTGCTATGTAACCATTGGCCATTTCTTCGAATAGGTCGTCTCCCAAGTATAGTCCCAACATTTCATGGTCTTGCTCTAGCACTTTGGTTAACCGGATCCGATATGCATTTTGGTAGATTTCTGCTCGTTGTTTTGGTGCCAGTCCTGATTGCGCAGCGATATGTGCCTCAAACTTTGGTGAATTTTGGCTGAGCATCTCGACAAAATCTTTTTGTAGTTGCTCAAGCGAAGTCATGTGCACTCCAAGTTTCAGGCGCGATAGCTCTGGCATGATCCAGTTCTGCCATCAACTCAGAAAATGGTGGGAAATTGTCGTCTCGCTCTATCATGGTATTTATTGGGCAACGAGTTTTTGCAAAGTTTTCGAACAGGCGCCATACATGATCGCAGATCGGTTGATCGTGTGTATCTATGATGTGGCTACCAAAATCGCTATGCCCAGCCAAATGGATTTGTGCAATGGCTTTTTGTGGAATTGCATCGAGAAATGTCTCTGGTTCAAACTCATGATTTCGAGCACTGACATAGATATTGTTAATGTCCAATAAGTAACGACACTGTGTTCTGTCGTGCAGCTCAGATAGAAATTCCCATTCGCTCATCTTGGATGCTTGATAGGTTAAGTAGCTCGACACATTCTCAAGAATCAATGGTCTTTGTAAGTAGTCTTGAACAATGTTCAAGCGTAGTGCCAGATGGTCGAGTGCCTCTTCAGTATATGGCATTGGAAGCAAGTCATGGCTATTAAAATCACCTTGAGATGAAAAACAGAGATGATCTGAAATCCACAAGGGTCGAACCCTATCGATGGTTTTTTTGAGATTGTCTAGATAGTCAAAATTTATATCAGAGGTACTGCCAATCGACATGGAGACACCGTGCATCACTATGGGATATTGTTCTTTAATTTTGTCTAAATAGTGCCAAGGTTTGCCACCGTCAACAAAGTAATTTTCTGAGATTATCTCGAACCAGTCGACATTTGGTTGTGTTGCTAAAATCTCTTCAAAGTAACAAGTGCGTAAACCGAGACCAAATCCGATATAAGGGTGGGGTGTATTACTCAATCTTTACTCGCTATTATCAGGTTTGGGTGGCGCAAACTCTCAGAGTTGTGCCACCTTGAAATATTAACTGCCTACTTTGCCACCAATGTCTTTACATGCTTTTGCTGGCATATTTACAAACCCAGTGCCTTTGCATGAAGCTTGTGCTGCACACGCATTGCTTGCTGTCTTACAATCGTTGTGTCCACCACAAATATTGACATCATGACAGTGCACTAAGTCTGCTTTAGCAATACTTCCTACCCAGTCATCTTTGCGCTTTCCGCCAACATCTGCGCAAGCCTTTGAAGGCATACCAACAAACCCAGTGCCTTTGCACGAAGCGTGTCCTGCACAGGCATTGCTTGCTGTTTTACAGTCATTGTGACCACCACAAACATTTACGTCGTAACAGTGGACTAAGTCAGTTTTTGCGCCACCAGCATTTGCTGAGCTCGCATTGCTAGTTGCACCAGAGTCACTTGTTGAATTACAGCCAACAAGTCCCGCAACCATCATTGCCATAGCGGCGCCTGTTAATGCTTTCATTGTATTTTCCTCGTGTTTTTGGTTATGCCAAAGTCGTGAGTAGTGCTGGTGTCTGTGCTATATCACAGTTGTTACCCAGACTACTCCTTTTTATTGGCTTTTTTTGCAAATGCGCGCGATACAAAAAAAGCAATTTTATTGCGCTCCGGACGACTTGCTGAAAAAGACCTTGTGAGTCGCAGATTAATTTCAGTGTAGACGAAAATTTTATGTTTAGGTCAACTTGATTGCTTGCGAAATTTGCCTTAGCCACTGCTTTTACACCAATTATTGTTTTGTAATTCACAATTCAAATCGTCATGGCAAAGAGGAGGAAAGTGTGTTGAAAGGTGTTAAAAGTGTCGATGAACGAGCGCTTTCAGAGGTACCTCGGTTGAGGAAAAAGAGTGTGTATGAACCCCAAAATTTTTTGGGGTTCATCTTAAAATAAAGAGTACAGCTCTATTTTGCAGTATTGACTTTCATTTCCAATAAAGAAGGCTCGAAGCCAAGCTTTTGGTAAGCATTGATAGCGGCTTGATTGTCGTTGTAAACATCCAAATAAAAATCACAAATGCCTTTGGGTTCAGCCCATGCCATTAAGCTTTGAATAATACTTTGGTTTAAAGCCTGTCCGCGAAATTCTGGGCTGACATACATAAAGCCAAGGTAACCGTGTTTGCTATGTGTTAGAGATTGTTTTGATTGTCTAATTTGAACATAGCCAGTCGCGATGATCGTGCCTTTGTGTTCTGCAACAACAACCTGAGCGTTCTCATTTATCAATAAGTCGTCCAAATCATAGTAGTGCGCAGTGGTTTTTATTTGAGCATTAAATGGTCTCTCAGCTTCGACAACGGCTTGCTCTAAATTTAATAAGCTGGTTTTGTCTTCAATCGTAGCTGCTCTAACATGAATTTCTTTTGTGAAAGTCGTCATTGTTATTTATTTTCTTGTTTTCATTATAGGGTCTTAATAATATTCCTTTCATTTTAATAGAAGTTAGTCTGAAAAATAACCCCATATTCGCTACGTTAAAACTATTTTTAAAGCCTTTTGTTTGAAAGCAGTTTTGACATCGACACTCGCCCCCCGGCTTTCACAACGTCATGTGAACTACACATTTGTACTGTACATTTATTGTGCATCAAGATGCAAAGTAGTATTCATAAATAACTAATATCATAAAAATTAAGGGAATATCATGAAATCTTTGACTAAAAAATTAGCCTTCGCAGCTGTTGCAGTGGCGTCGTCATTTAGTGCATCCGCAGCAACTTCTTGTGTCGCTGAAATTCACAGTGTGACAAACAGCCCTCGTGGCGTAGTAGTTAAAGCTTACAACCCGACAACATGGCGTTCATATGATGCGCTCACGATCTCTTACCAAGATCCAAATTTGGGTTCTATGGTTGATAAGCTAATGACTGCAAACAACTTTCAATTAAAAGTCCGCATTTATATTTTAGAAGAATTTGATGGCGATGATGCGCGCTCATGCTCAGATGGTGTTGCAGATTATATTGGCTCTGTTCATTCAGCATAAAATGTCTTAGATAGTATGCATCAAAGCGTATTCAAAGTGAGAGTATGAATACGCTTTAACTGCAAATTATTGTGCCTTTAGAATTCGCATTGGGAATGAAACTAAGATAGCAAGTTCTGGATGCATATTTTGTACGTGAACTTCGTCTTGATGCGCTAAAACCAACTCGCGGACCGAAGCTAGCCCGATAACTGTACCTTGTGAGTTGTGGGACAGCTCATTTTCGCCACGATAGAATAAATCAAAGATTTTTTCCGCCTGCTGTATTGAAACACCGTTACCGTAGTCTAGGATCTCGATTTGTACCATCCCTTTTAGTATTGGGTGCTTGCGAAATGTGAAGTCAACTACTCTTCTAGTTAAGTCATCAATTTTGGCTGATTCAAAAAATTTAATGGTATTGTCGGTGACATTAATGGCGATTTGGGTAACGGCATCGGGCTCGACAAGCGCTTCGATATCTTCAAAGTGCGTTATTTCAATGTCGAAGTTGAGTTCGAAATTGTGCTTTGCAATCAATGACGAAGTCTTGGAGCGAACAAAGTCCTGTAAAACGGTCAGGTTTGTATATTCAGCCGCAGGAGGCTTTTCATTTCTACCGAATGTCGATAGCTGTAAAATATTGTCAATTAGTCTGGCAAGCCTGTCACTTTCGCTATGAATAAAAGCATAGTATTCACCTTTGTGTGTTTCTGAGACGATGGCGTCAGATTTGAGCATCTCAGAGTACATTTTTATTGAGGTCAAAGGTGCTTTTAACTCATGGGTCACCGATGAGATAAAGTTTAACCTTTCCTCCCCCAGTTAAAATTGCTTAACACTAAAACGATAAAAGCCATAGCAAGCAGGATTGCTAAAATCAGAACAGCGTTAAAAATAGTGCTGTAAATAACATTAGCAGAAACAGGAATTGGCGCTGAAGAAAGCGATATGGTGTAGTTGCGATATGGCCAATGAAGTTTGGCTGCATATATAAACTGCCGTTTATATTCGTTGTTTACTTGTGCAGGTTGGTCGAGCTGAGGCTCTCCATTGACTGAGAAGTATAAAAAGAGGGCGTTCAAAATTCTG
>NZ_AUXT01000005.1 GCF_001625595.1 Pseudoalteromonas luteoviolacea NCIMB 1942 | reverse complement strand
GGATCATTAAATGTTTCTTAATTGATCGGCATTAAGCATAATGCTCCCTTTTTGTTTTAATATACTTTACAAATAAGTCCCTTCAGGTAAAACCCTTCTGGGTAAAAGCCTGCAATTGGGTGATCCGGAGCTTGATTCAATCTCTCAACGATGATTAGGTCGCGCTTCGCATCCAAAGCTGCATCAGCAACTACTTTTTGAAACAAGTTTTGGTCCATCAACCCTGAGCAGGAGAATGTTAGTAACGTGCCGCCGGGCTTAAGTAATTGCATAGCTAGCATATTTATATCTTTGTATCCCCGACACGCTCCTGTTAATTGCGCTTTGCTTTCTGCAAATTTTGGGGGGTCCATGACGATGGTGTCGAATTGCTTGCCCATTTCACGGTATTCTCTAAGCAGTTTAAAAACATCCTTTTTGACAAAGTCTACTTTGCTTAAATCTAGGTTATTGTGCTCTACATTTCTTTTTGCAGTGTCTAATGCTGGTTGTGATACATCGACATTTATAACTTCATCGCACCCACCTCTGAGTGCATACAAACTAAACGTTCCAGTGTAACAAAAGCAATTTAGGACCGTTTTACCTTTTGAAAACCTCTCCAGTGCAGCGCGACTATCTCGTTGATCCAAGTAGAAACCAGTTTTATGTCCATTGATGATATCGACTTCTAATTTTAAGCCATTCTCTTCAATCAATACGGCTTCGTTTGGTGCGTTACCATGAAGTGGCCCAGTTATTTTTTCAAGCCCTTCTTTCTTTCTGACATCTACGTCAGAGCGTTCATAGACCGCGCATTTTGGAAATAGCTCGCGTAATGCTGCAACTATTTCGCCTTTATGCCGTTCAGCACCTGCACTTAAAAGCTGGCATACAAGATAGTTGTCAAACTTGTCGATCGTGATACCGGGCAACCCGTCTGATTCAGCCGCACATAATCTGTATCCCGTTAGACCGCCTTCATCAATCACATACTCTCTTACTTGAAGAGCACGGCTCAGGCGGCGTTTAAAAAAGTTTTGGTCAATCTGTTCAGACTCATCAAAGGTCCATATCCTTGCTCTAATTTGGGAGCTCGGGCTATATGCTGCCGTTGCCAAATACTGTCCATCATGGCTGTATACTTTTACAAGGTCACCAAGTCCAGGTTTACCTTTAATCTTTTTAATCGCTTTGGAGAATATCCAAGGGTGTTTTCTTTTAAGAGATTTTTCTCGGCCGGGTTGTAAATACAGCGCACAAGACATATAAATTCCTTACTAAGTAGAATCCTGTCATTTTAGTGAAGGGGGTTCCAACATACAATGTGAAGGATAAGGTTTAAGTAAAAATGATTGGGAATATGAACGACTTTGAGCAAGTATTTAAGGAATTTATGCTTGGAACACCCTTTGCAGATACGGCACATGATCTTTCTCATGTCCAAAGGGTAGTAAAAACAGCGAAACAGTTGGCCATTGAAGAAGGGGCCGACTTGGACATTGTAGTCCCAGCTGCATGGCTTCACGATTGTGTAGCTGTCGCCAAAAACCACCCTGATAGGGCAAAAGCGTCAAAGCTGGCAGCAGACAAAGCGGAGAGGTTCTTAATTGAAATTGGGTATCCTCAAGAAAACTTAGAAGGAATACATCATGCAATTGTAGCGCATAGCTTTAGTGCAAACGTACCACCGACGACATTAGAGGCACAAATTGTTCAGGATGCTGATCGGATGGATGCCTTAGGTGCTATCGGTGTAAGTCGTTGTATGAAGGTAGGTGGTGCCATAGCGAGGCATTTATATCATACTGGAGACCCTTTCTGTGCGGACAGGGAACCCGATGACAAGAACTATACGCTTGATCATTTCTTTATAAAGCTCTTACATATTGAATCACAGATGCATACTCAAGCAGCCAAAAAAGAAGCGCAGCGTCGCACCGAGTTCATGCGTAGGTTTCTCGATGAACTTGCAAGAGAAATCAAAGATTAAGTCTATACAAGCCAAAGTCAGCGAGTCATTCGTTTCACAAAGACAACGACGAATAAGGCTAGAGAAAAGCTACCAATAAACGCTTCTATTGTGGCTATGAGGCGAGTAATTCCCACAGGAGTTATATCGCCATAGCCTAACGTTGTAAAAGTAACAACGCTAAAGTAGAAGCAATTTAACATTGCATGGAGATTATCTTCTAAAGAGGCTGTTGTATTAATACGTATGGTTTCGTCATTATAATTAATACCGAGTACAAAGTAACAGAGTGCGCACAAAAGGATCATTCCTAAGCTAAATCTGATAACGTTTTCTGGCTTTTCACCATAGCCACAGAGCATATCTATAAAACTAGAAACAAGCCTCTTTTTTGAATATTTGGGATATTGAGCATGACGCATACGCAATTCGCTGTATGTGTACTTACCGGCCATCTCAAATAAACCTTGTTGCTCAGCCCCTTTTCTTAGTAGTCGATAAATCTCTTCGCTTTGCAGGTACAAGTCTTGTGCTTCATCGTAGTTTTTTTGCTTAGAAGCTTCGATAGCCTGACTTTCTTGAAGTAATTTGCCACCTAGCACGAGGTTGTCAATTCTTGTTGCATTGAGCTTAATACCTAATATATTTGTGTTTTGGAGTTTACAGCAGTGAAGGTTTGCATCTCGTAGATCAGCTTTCATTAACGATGCATTTTTAATTGTGCTATTGAACAGGTGAGCACCGTGCAAGTTAGCACGATAAAAGTTGCTGTAAGAAAGGTCATATCCATTATGGTCATTAAACTTAACCAAGTTTAACCCATCAAGGTTTGCCCTTTTTAACTCTAATCCTTGTAATAATCCTCCTTTTTTAGCATAACGTTCAAGTTTTTGGGACAGCTCTAAACCACTTTTGTCAAACTTAGCGTCGTGCCAAAAGCAATATCCGGAACCCATATCAATTTCTTGGCAACTATGGCCGTCAGGTGAGATATACTGGCATTTAGGTTTGTTGGTCATGGTAGCTTATTTTTTCTCCAGATAAGTATAAAGGTAGCAGCAATTCTCAGATTTAAATGAAAAAGCAGCAAATTTTCTATGGAATTCAATTATCAACTCAAATTAAGTAAAAGAAGAAAAACGGTTGCAATTAAAGTGCACCCTTCGGGTGTAAGTGTGTATGCGCCGCAAAATATTTGCAAAACCTGGTTAAATGATTGGGTCAAATCAAAACAAAAGTGGGTGCTGAAGAAGCAAAACTCAGTAAACGAAGCGCCGAGTGATACTTTGTGGTCTTCAAAAAAAATTATGGTGTTTGGCCACAAGTATGACTTGGTATACGGTGCGTCTAAAAGTGAAATCGATCATGATAACCACCTGGTGTATTTGACTTCCGACTGGCGAGAGCATCAAGCAACAGCCATTTTAGAGGTGAAGCAATTGTTCACTGAAGGCTTAAGTGAATACTTACATTTCACACTACCCAAATACAAGTCTTTAATGCAGTCGGATTACAAGTTACTAAAAGTAAGATTCTATAAAAGAAGGTGGGGAAGTTTGTCGTCAAATGGGACGCTTGCGTTCAACTGCGCGCTGTTAGGCACACCTAAGTGGGTCATTAACTATGTAATCGTACATGAGCTTGCACACTATCATGTCATGGCTCACAACACCGCTTTTTGGTCCATTGTTTCGCATTTTGATCAAAACTATATAGATGCAAAGAAATATCTTAACGGATATGGAAGAATACTAAAAGATTGGTAATTAAAATTGAAATAATGTCGGAATAAGATAAGAAAGTGGTGGAGGGAGCTGGATTCGAACCAGCGAAGGCTGAGCCGTCAGATTTACAGTCTGATCCCTTTGGCCGCTCGGGAACCCCTCCACATAAAGTGAGCTAAAGTACAAAGTGGTGGAGGGAGCTGGATTCGAACCAGCGAAGGCTGAGCCGTCAGATTTACAGTCTGATCCCTTTGGCCGCTCGGGAACCCCTCCGAATTGTACTTTGTCGTTGATGGTGGAGGGAGCTGGATTCGAACCAGCGAAGGCTGAGCCGTCAGATTTACAGTCTGATCCCTTTGGCCGCTCGGGAACCCCTCCTCAACAACGGCGCTGATAATATCAAAGTTTTTGACGATGTAAAGAAATGTCCTAAAGTTTTTTCAAAAAATGCCGATAAATTTTCAGACTTTGAATTTTTTGGCGAAAATCCATGCAGATAGAACAATTGTTACTCAAGGAAGCACAGTTAGGTATTGCCCTGAACGTAAGTGTGCGTGAATCGCGACGAGGAGACTTCGCGTTGCTACTGAGTGCATTGTCTCAAGATGCGTTAGATTTCAGTCAATTTGACTTTCCTCGTTCAGCGGTTGACGAGAAAGATAAATCAGAAGATGCGCTTAAAAAGGAGTTGCAAGTTGGGCCCAAGAAGCCACTAGCACCACAGGAGTATGACTTTCTGATTGGTCAATACAATCGTTATTTCGTAAAGGATGGAGGTTTGGAAGATATTAAGTTGAATGAATACTTAGACCCAGAACCGCTTCATATACGAGACGATAAATTGCATGTTCCTCTTTCTGTCGTAGAGAATTTAGAGCCAGCTGTGCGAGCTAAGCTTTTTAAGCAGCAGAACCCCGAAATAAAACTACAAGAACGGGAGATGGATGCTGCAGGGTTCTATGACCAGCTTGCCAGTGGTGAAATGCAATCTCAGTTACGAGTTGCAGTATAGCAAGCTAGGCCTCTTAGAGGGCAAAAAGAAGTACCTATACAGTGGCAATGCAACGAGTGTGCAATTAAGCAACGATATTCACAGAATAATTGAGATTAGCCGTGACACTTTTTAAACTTTTTCCCACTTAAGCACGGACAAGGATCGTTTCGGCTTACTTTTTTCCCCTCACAAGGAAACAAGTTACCATCGAGATACATCCACTTGCCACCTTCTTTAATAAATCGAGAGCGCTCATGGAGTACTTCTAGTTGTTGATCCTCTATATAAGAAGCCTTAAATTCAACGTACTGGAAGCTTTGGTCCTGATCAGAGTGGATGACTTCTAAATTAACAAACTCAACCTGATTGGCAAACAAGAGTATGTCTTCCACTGTATGCTCATGTCGTTTTTCCGATGCATAGGTGCTGACTATATATTCACCATTTTTTACACAGTACGCGCTATACCTGGAGCGCATTAACTGCTCGGCATTTTCTGGCTTGCTCTGTCCAGCAATAAAAAGGTTACAGCACTGTTCAAAAGGCAGAGCTTGACCACAAAAACACATATAAAACCTAATAATTAATGTGCAACCCCTGACATTGGTAGTTTGCAAACTTCCTTAAAACAAAATAGGGCGGTTTCGGAGTTATTTAAGCTTCGCTGTTGCATTTGTCGGGCTGATAAAATCCCCGGCCAAGTGATTACAGCAGCAAAGTTACCATTGTGCAGAGCGCAATCTAGAGTGTGTTCTAAGTTTATCAGATCTTTGAGCTTTAAAACTAGCAGCTTATTAATGTCGATGCCGAAGTCATCGAGCATAGATTTATTTATCGTTTGGGCAGGTGCTATTAATAATGTCCAACCAGCTTTGGAATTGCAAAAACCCAATATTTTCATAAGTTCTAAGCTGGTGGTTGCTTCATCATATGTATTTACAATATTAAAGTTAACCTGATTTGATAGGTCTGCCGCACTTGCTTTTAATATGGTCGAAGTATGTAACATAATTTTAATACTGATTGTTTATACAGTGTGTATACAGTATTTCATACAGCACTTTTGATCAAGGTTACATGTGATGTTTTTTTACTCTTTTTTGTGGTGCCCATTCCTGATGTAGGCTAACGTTCTGTTTTAAAATGATTTAGCTGATGGATTTGCTCATATAACGTTGCGGCATAGCATTGAGCATCTAAATAACGTTTTGTAGTTAAATGTGGTCTTACTTCTTTCAAAGTGCTTTCTGCTGCCATATTACCTTGGCTTTGGGCTAGACTAAGCCAAGCGACACCATGGAATACACTCTTAGGTACACCTTGTCCTTTAAGAAACAGAAGCCCCAAGTAGAATTGCGCCTTATTATCCCCAGACATCGCAGCCAACCTAATCCATTTAGCTGCCAAGGAGTATTGTTTTTCTTTTATGTAGTAGAGGCCTTTTTTATAAGCTTGTTCGGGATCTTGTCTCTCTGGCCATTGGTGTTTAGGATCTGGCTCCTGCGTTACAAACTCGAGCACATTTAACAGCTGTTGCTCTAAGTCACCGCTGTAAGCCTTTGTAGATTGACTGTTTTTCATACTCACTTCACTTATTACAACCTAGCCTACAGTGTAGCCGATTTTTGCTTTATTTGTCCTATAAAGAGAACGATTTATGGTAAAATTGCGGCCCCGTTTCTATTTAAAATACAAAGACATGCTAGAAAGACTTTTTTCGCTCAAGGCACTTCAAACCGACGCAAAGACTGAGGTAGTGGCCGGCCTGACTACGTTTATTACGATGGTTTACATTGTATTTGTTAACCCAGCAATGCTAGCTCAAGCAGGTATTGACCATGGCGCAGCTTTTGTCGCTACTTGTTTAGCGGCAGCTATAGGTTGCTTCATCATGGGCTTTTGGGCTAATTACCCTCTTGCGCTGGCGCCTGGTATGGGCCTCAATGCATTTTTTACATACGGTGTTGTACTTGGAATGGGGCACAGTTGGCAAACAGCATTGGGCGCAGTATTTTTGTCTGGTTGCTTATTTTTATTATTGAGTATTTTTAAAATAAGAGAGTGGGTGATTCAAGCAATTCCTGTAGTGTTGAAGCGAGCAATAGCAACTGGCATAGGCGCTTTTTTAGCTTTAATTGCTTTGAAAAATTCTGAAATTATAGTTGCTAGCCCTGCAACCTTCGTTCAATTGGGAGACATCACAAGCCCAGGTCCCCTGTTGGCTATTCTTAGTTTTTTTATTATTACTGCTCTGATGTATAGAGAATTCAAAAGCAGCGTACTTATTAGCATTTTGCTCGTTACTGTAGTCGCTTGGAGTGCAGGCTTTGTTGAGTACTCCGGTATTGTTTCAGTACCGCCTAGTATTGCGCCAACCTTTGGACAGTTAGACATAGCTGGTGCGCTTGAGGTAACCATGCTCAGTGTCGTGTTCGCATTTTTATTTGTTGATCTATTTGATACAAGTGGCACTCTGGTAGCAGTCACCCAAAAAGCAGGAATTGCAGATGAAAAAGGGAACATGCCACGCTTAGGGCGAGCGCTATCAGCAGACAGCACGGCTACTGTCGCCGGCTCGTTCTTAGGCACCTCTACAACGACTTCTTATATTGAATCTGTATCAGGCGTTTCTGTCGGCGGTAGGACAGGTCTCACAGCAGTGGTTGTTGGTGTTTGCTTTCTTCTTATGATGTTTTTTGAACCATTGGCACAAATGGTCCCTGCTTATGCAACAGCTGGTGCGATTCTCTACGTAGCGGTTCTTATGTTACAAAACTTAAAATTGGTAAATTGGGATGATATGACCGATGCAATCCCTGTGAGCGTGGTGCTATTAATGACACCTCTCACCTTTTCGATTGCACACGGTATTGCACTTGGATTCATAGCCTACACAGCGGTCAAGCTAGCTTGTAATAGAAAAGATGAAATCTCTATCAGTGTCTGGGTACTAACTATTTTGTTTATTTTAAAGTTTGCTTTTAGCTAATCACCATTTCTTTTTGGGTGCGAAAAGGATATCGAGATCGTCCTTTTCCTTCTCTGCTTTTTTCTTAACAGCAGATGCGTTTGATGCTTTCAACTCAACGCTGATTTCATTCAAATACCCTTCAAGCTGATTTTTCTTTTCAGTGACGTATTCATCGCTATAGGTTACAGCCATAATAGTGGCGTATGCCTTCTCAAAATATTGACGTGCAGAACCGACCATGTTGGCTGTTTTGGCGGACAGACCTCGTTTAATTTGGCTTTCGACATTGATTCGTAACTGAATCTTTTCAAGGCGCCTGTCTTCTTTTACGAAAATTTGAGTATCGACTTTACCTTTGCTGTGCTCTGAACGTAGAAGGTGTCTCAGCTTTTTAATACCTTGGACGAGCGCGATTAGCTGTTTGTCGTTGTCAGGAAGAGATACATTGTCGCTGTCATTTAGTTTACCTGGGTCTGAATTCATACGTTCTTGTGACTCATGCAAACGGTTTTTTAATTCTCTTGAGGTGGGTGACAGTTCTACCATGGTAGCAAGGGCGTCGTGAATACGCTTTTGAATGATTCGAAGCATATCCCCAGACATAGGGATATTCGAACTGTTTAACAAAACATCTTCAGACTCTTCGATGATCCGTTTTTGCTTTGACAGCTCTTTGCGTCTCTCTGCTTCTTGTTTCTCTTTATGTTGTTGAATAGCACTAACCCACACTGCAATTACAACTAAAGCAACAATCAATAATATTATTATGGAAACAAACATACCCGAATCTCTACGTAAACTACCCAAGGCGATAATTTTTTATCTTACATCAAATAATTGTATATTGGATAGTTTTAATAACAAGGTGTATGTAAATGATTTTGAATACACCATTTTTCAGTATAGACGCATCTAATACAGATTTCTTATATGATTGCGCAAATGTCACAATTACTATCAGCTACTCAATAAATATGCTAGCCTAGGAATGGATCCGACTCGGCGCTCTGCGTAAACCGTAAACCAAGTCGCTTATTAGATAACAACTAAAACAATAAACAGTGTTATGAAATTACAACAATTGAAATACATCGTTGAAGTACTGAATCATAATTTGAATGTGTCTGCCACTGCTGAGAGTCTTTATACATCTCAACCAGGCATTTCAAAGCAGGTACGTATGCTAGAAGACGAATTGGGTGTGCAAATTTTTGGTCGAAGTGGCAAACACTTAACGCATGTCACCAGTGCGGGTAATGAGGTCATCAACATCGCGCGTGAAATTTTGTCCAAGGTTGAAGGCATAAAAGCGGTAGCAAATGAGCATACTTTGCCTGATCAAGGCAAATTAAACATAGCAACAACGCATACTCAAGCTCGATATGCGTTACCACCGGTTATTCAAGGTTTTATGCAGAAGTACCCAGCAGTGTCTTTGCATATGCACCAAGGCACACCGCAGCAGATTTCGGATGCAGCAGCGCGCGGTGATGCTGATTTTGCTATTGCTACTGAAGCATTGCATTTGTATGGTGATTTGATCATGTTGCCTTGTTACCACTGGAATCGTAGTATTGTGGTCACAAAAGATCATCCTCTCGCCCAGTTAGGAAAAAATATCACGGTTCAAGATGTTGCCAAGTATTCATTGATTACGTATGTATTTGGTTTCACGGGTAGATCGGAATTGGACAAGGCTTTTAATGCACATGGGTTAGAACCCCATATTGTATTTACAGCTACGGACGCTGATGTCATTAAAACCTATGTGCGCCTTGGGTTAGGTGTAGGTGTTTTAGCGACAATGGCTGTAGATGACATCGCAGATAAAGATCTAGTTTGTATTGATGCGAGCCATTTGTTTGAGGCAAGCACAACTAAAATAGGGTTTAGAAAAGGCAGCTTCTTAAGAGGATATATGTATGATTTCATAGAGCGCTTTGCGCCGCATTTGACTAAAGATGTGGTAGAAAAAGCCAGCTTAATGCGAAATCAAGACGATGTAGATGCATTATTCTCGAATGTGACTCTTCCAATTAAATAAAGCCGCAATATGCGGCTTTATTTTTTACTGCAATGTATATGCAAAGACCTAACACTCGATAATGTTTACAGCAAGACCGCCGCGAGCAGTTTCTTTGTATTTGGTTTTCATATCATTACCAGTATCAAGCATTGTTTTGATAACTTTATCTAGCGACACTTTTTGGTCACCCGTACCACGAAGCGCTAAGCGAGAAGCGTTGATTGCTTTTACGGCGCCCATTGCGTTTCTTTCAATACAGGGCACTTGCACTAATCCGCCAACAGGGTCACATGTCAGGCCTAAATTATGCTCCATGCCAATTTCAGCGGCATTTTCTACATGAACGACATTTCCGCCCATGATCTCGGTAAGGGCTCCTGCTGCCATGGAACAAGCTACGCCCACTTCACCCTGGCAACCTACTTCCGCGCCAGAAATGGAAGCGTTCTTCTTGTAAAGAATTCCAATTGCAGCTGCCGTCAATAGGTATCGGGTAGCAATTTCGACGTCAACTTCTTTGATAAATGTATGATAGTACATCAAAACAGCTGGTAGGATCCCGGCTGCTCCATTCGTTGGTGCCGTAACCACACGACCACCCGCAGCGTTTTCTTCGTTGACCGCAAGCGCAAACAAGTCTACCCAATCCATAGCACGTAATGGGTCATTACTGTTTTCAACATTAAGCTTCAAGTAAAGGCTAGGTGCGCGTCTTTTGACTTTTAGACCACCAGGTAAAATACCCTCTGTGCGCATACCGCGTTCAGTACATGCTTTCATCACTTCCCAAATATTGAAAAGTTCTTGCTTAATATCGCTTTCAGAGCGCAGCGTTTTTTCATTGGCCATCATCAAAGCTGAGACACTTAGGCCTGTCTCTTTACAAATAGACAATAACTCTTCCGCCGTATCGAACAAATATGGTGCAGGGTTTTGCTCACGAACATCCAGCGCAGCTTGTTTCTCGGCTTCGAAATCTTCATCTGTAACAATAAAGCCACCACCAATAGAATAGTAGATTTGGCTATGCAGCAGATCGTCACCCTTGTAGGCTTGTATTTCCATCGCGTTAGAGTGTTTTGGTAGTGTTTTTCGACGGTGGAAAACAACAGCACCTTGTTTAGGGAAATTCGCTTTATGCTGTTGATCAAGGTAAATTACTTGCTCTTGCTCAATTTTTTCTAGAATTTGTGTAACAAGATCAGCATCAATTGTTTCAGGGTCGTAACCTGCTAAGCCCAAGATAACCGCTTTTCCTGAGCCGTGACCTATACCTGTTTGACCTAGTGAGCCAAAAAGTTCTACTTTAACCGCAGTAACGTCGTCAATTAGTTTACTTTTTTGTAGATCTTTGACGAACAGACGCGAAGCGCGCATCGGTCCGACGGTATGGGACGATGAAGGCCCAATACCGATACTGAACATATCAAATGCACTAATCATAAATTTTACTCATCATTGCCTCTGAACGGGCGCTCATAATAACGTTAATTATTGCAGAAGTAACCCGTTATCGGATGGAAAATAGCGTTTTGCTAGATGATTAAATTAGAGAGTTGGTAAATTTCGTTATAATGCTGGCGGTTGCGCCCCATAAAAGTCCATGAGGTGTCATGTAGCCTTTGATGCTTGTGGCTTTCCCGCGAAAGTGAGTGGTGTAACTTTGCCAGTGTTCTTGGGCCATCAAATCACGTATTGGGAGCGTAAAAACATGATCTACTTCACTGCTTGTGAGTGCCCATGTTGCGCTGTTTTCGACTTTAGCGAGAATTGGAGTAATATGAAATCCGCTCAAGGAGCTATGAGTTGCAAGCTGGCCAAGTGGGGTTACAAATTCTCTAGCTAAGCTGATTTCTTCGAAGGTTTCCCGTAAAGCAGCGTCTTGCACAGAGGAGTCACGAGCTTCGATTTTACCGCCTGGAAAGCAGATTTGACTGGGGTGGGACCTGAGATTGGCATTGCGTTTACATAACAGCATATGCGCTTGCCCATCAAACTCGATCAGTGGCACAAGCACAGCACTTTTCACTCCAGTCAAATGAGAAGACGAGTGTGCGCTTTTCGAAAGCGTATATTTACTGATTATGTGCTCAAGCTTCATTTAAGTACGGGTAGTATTTTATTTACTTTATGATAAGTTTCTTGATACTCCGCGTCTACTTGAGAATCGGCAACAATACCACCACCAGCCCAACAATAAATTGTGTTTTCAGCACAGACAAGCGTGCGAATGGTAATAGAGGTATCCATATCACCACATGCACTGAGGTATCCCATGGAACCGCAGTACGCGCTGCGACGATGTGGTTCAAGCTCTTCAATAATTTCCATAGCCCTAATTTTCGGAGCGCCGGTTATAGATCCACCTGGAAACGCTGCTTCTAGTTGATCTATCGCACTCTTTCCGCTTGCAAGTTCGCTGGTTACTGTACTTACAAGGTGATGGACCGCAGGGAAGCTCTCTATCTCAAAAAGTTTTGGTACAGTGACAGTTCCTGCCTTGGCAACTTTGCCGAGATCGTTTCTTAATAGGTCGACTATCATGACATTTTCGGCGCGATCTTTACTTGAGCCTTGTAAGGTTTTTGCCTGCTCAATGTCTTGGGTGGGGTCAGATAACCTTGGTAAAGTCCCCTTAATTGGTTTTGTTTCGACTTGGTTTTCTTTTACGGAGATAAACCGCTCTGGCGACACCGATACAATGGCCGTGTCTTCACCAAGGTTATAAAACGCAGCGAATGGCGATTTGTTGTTCGTTCTTAACTTTTTATACGCTTGCCAAGGAGAGCCAGTGAATTGAGCACTGAAGCGCTGTGCTAAGTTGATTTGATAGCAATCTCCGCTCAGAAGGTATTGGTGTATTTTATCAAACTTTGTTTGATACTGCTGTTTGGTCATATTTGACTGCCAATCGCTAAGCAGCTTAAAAGGCTTTGCTCTTGATATTGCATTGTTTACAACTGCTAAGTATTCATCAAGCCTATTTGTATTTGATTGACAGACATAAAACCATTTTTTTATTTGATTATCGAAGATAAGTGCATCTAAATACAAACCAACCGTCATATCGGGCAATGAAATATCCGTCAGAGCTGATTCAGGAAGCTTTTCGATGTAACGGCCTAAATCGTATCCGAAATAACCTAACCAACCACCGACAAATGGCATCCCTGCGATACGCTCTGGGCATAAAAGGGACAACTTTTGTTTGAGAAGTTCAAAGACATTGAGCTTTTGTTGCACGCCGTCAAGGAAAGCTTGCCCTGATTTTGCCTCAAGAATATGTAATGGGTTAAAACTAATGATGTCGTAGTGACTATTTTCGTGCACTGCGTCACTAGAATCTAACAAGATTGCGTATTTATGCAGCGCAAATTGTTCGAAAACTTCTACCGTAGAGAGAGAAATGTCAACCGCAATGCATTTATTCTGTGCATTTATCATTTACTTGCCCCTGAAAACTAGCCCGAAACGGGCGAGGAGGTTATCATAATTAGATATGAATCTATAGAGTAGATAAGCGATAACTAATAACCATATAGTGTAGGGATGTTGATTGTGAACTCGGGGCATGTAGTCGGTTTACTTATTAATATTCTTTTCACTGTGGTTAGCTTGCTTTTCTACTTACCAAGTACAGGCTGTTTAGTAACCCTAAATGGCAAATAAAGGAACCGTCATGAGCATTATCCGTCAGCAAGATTTTATTGATAGCATTGAAGATGCACTGCAATACATTTCTTTTTATCACCCGCTAGATTTTGTGCAAGCTTTAGAAAAAGCATATAACAATGAACAGAGTAAAGCTGCAAAAGACGCAATAGCGCAAATTTTGATTAACTCTCGCATGTCTGCAGAAGGCAAACGTCCACTATGCCAAGATACGGGGATCGTTACATGCTTTGTAAAGGTAGGCATGGATGTTAAGTGGGACAAAACTGACTTGACAGTGCAGCAAATGGTGGATGAGGGTACACGTCGTGCTTACACTAACCCAGACAACCCGTTACGAGCTTCAATCGTGGCAGATCCAGCTGGTAGCCGTAAAAATACCAAAGACAATACGCCCTCTGTTGTACATGTAGATTTAGTACCCGGTGCAGAAGTGGAAGTTATGATCGCAGCTAAGGGAGGCGGCTCAGAAAACAAAACTAAAATGGCGATGCTCAACCCATCTGATGATGTTGCTGCATGGGTTGAAAAAACGCTGCCAACAATGGGAGCAGGGTGGTGCCCACCAGGTATGATTGGTATTGGCATTGGTGGTACAGCAGAGAAAGCGGCTGTTTTGGCAAAAGAATCCCTTATGGACCCTGTCGATATTCATGATTTACAAGAGCGTGGTGCTGAGACTACTGAAGAAAAATTACGCTTGGAAATTTTTGAAAGAGCGAACAAACTAGGTATCGGTGCGCAGGGGCTTGGTGGGCTTACAACGGTTGTTGACGTCAAAATTAAAACTGCTCCAACACACGCTGCTTCAAAACCTGTAGTTATGATCCCTAACTGTGCAGCAACTCGTCATGTGCATTTCACTTTAGATGGTTCAGGCCCCGCAGATCTTAAAGCGCCAAAGCTTGAAGACTGGCCTGAAGTAACTTGGGAAGTAGGTGAAGACACTCGTCGTGTTAACCTTGATACATTGGCCAAAGAAGATCTTCAAGATTGGAAAATGGGTGAAACGGTACTGCTATCTGGCAAAATCTTGACTGGCCGTGATGCTGCACATAAGCGTTTACAAGAAATGATCAACTCTGGACAAGGCTTACCAGAAGGTGTCGACTTTACAAATAAGTTTATTTATTACGTGGGTCCTGTAGATGCTGTAGGTGACGAGGTTGTAGGCCCAGCAGGCCCAACTACTTCTACGCGTATGGATAAGTTCACAGACTTGATGCTAGAGAAAACAGGTCTTGTAGGTATGATTGGTAAGGCTGAACGAGGCCCTGCAACAGTCGAATCAATTAAGCAAAACAAAGCTGTCTACTTGATGGCTGTCGGTGGTGCTGCGTACTTAGTTGCTAAGGCAATTAAGAAGTCCCGCGTCGTCGCTTTTGAAGACTTGGGTATGGAAGCAATCTACGAGTTTGAAGTAGAGGACATGCCAGTCACTGTTGCTGTGGATAGTGAAGGTGCCAATGCACATACTCAAGGTCCTGCGATCTGGAAAGCTAAGATTGAAGAGCTTGACAGCAAGCTAAGATAAACTCGCAACATAAAGAAGGTGGTTGTCACCACCTTCTTTATTATAGCTATGTTCTTTAACTAATATCCCGTCTTGCAACTACCATTTTACCAGCGAGAGTTCAACACTCGGCAAGCAACATATTTGTTGAACGCTATAATTTGTCACCTTGCCACTGTTTATTATTTGATACACTGACAGCGAATTAACGCAAAAATTGTTAACAATTTAATTTGAATCTAGCACGTGTAAATTTATACTTACAAGGGGTTATTGCTTTACGTTTACGTAAACAGAAGCGCTAAACTTAATAGGTGTTTCTAATTAAATATGTTTTTTAAATTTGTTTTTGTGGATTTATTATCTTTATATTTAATTTTTTTTGGATTATTTATACGTGTAGGTGATGTAATGAGCTTAGATCATCTCATTTGCTGGATTGACTAAAAGGTTAATGGTAGAGTCAAGCCAATTTCAGCGCTATCTGACACGTTCAGACAATAATCGGAGAATAATCAAAGTGGCTGTATTTAACCAAGTTGAATTTGATAACCATGAACAAGTTGTATTTTGCTCAGATGAAAAGTCGGGTTTAAAGGCAATTATTGCTGTGCATAGTACTAAGCTAGGCCCAGCTGTTGGTGGCTGTCGTTTATGGGATTATGCAGAAGATCAAGACGCGGTATACGATGTGTTACGTCTTTCTAAAGGCATGACTTACAAGAATGCAGTAGCACGTTTACCGTTCGGTGGTGGTAAATCAGTGATCATTGGTGATGCGAAAAGCATTAAATCTGAAGAACTTTTTAAAGCATTTGGTAGGCACCTAGAGAGATTAGGCGGTAGCTACTACTCAGCAGAAGATGTGAATATCACAACTGGTGATGTCATGATGATGCACAAAGAAACAGATTATGTTTTAGGTCTTGAAGGTAAAAGTGGCAACCCGTCTCCATTTACTGCTTTAGGTACATTCCTAGGTATAAAAGCTGCGTACCAGCACAAGTTTGGGCACCAAGATTTGTCTGGTGTAAAAGTAGCGGTGCAAGGCCTTGGCGCTGTAGCTTATGGCCTGTGTAAATATTTGCACGAAGCAGGTGCCGAGTTATTTGTAACAGACATCAATCAAGCATCAGTTGACAGAGTGGTAACTGATTTTGGTGCAGTTGCTGTAGATATTGATGAAATCTATGACTTAGATGTAGATGTGTATGCTCCATGTGCACTAGGTGCAACAGTCAACGATGAAACGATTCCTCGTATTAAAGCGACGATCATTGCGGGTTGCGCAAACAATCAGCTTGCAGAGCCGCGCCATGGTGATGTATTGCGTGAAAAAGGCGTGCTTTACGCACCAGATTATGTGATCAATGCTGGTGGTATCATTAACGTATATTATGAAACCAAACCTGAAGGTTACAACGAAGCGCAAGCAACTAAGCATGTTGAAGGCATCTTCGACACGTTGGCTGAAATTTTTAAGCGTTCTGATGACGAGAAAAAGTCAACTCACATTATTGCTGATGAGTTAGCGCAAGAAATCATTGAGAACGGATTATAATCAGTACTTGAAAAAGCTATAATGAAGGGCGTATTCGCCCTTTTTTTATAGTTGTTAAAATGAAGAAAATCGTTTTAGACTTTTGGGAACGCAAAGAGCACTTTGATTTTTATCAAGACTTTGCAGATCCAAACTTCAATATCACTACAAATCTTAATACCCATTCTCTTTATATTAAAGCTTCACAAGCTGATCTGTCCTTCACTTACTGCTATCTTTATTGTTTATCAAGAGCGATTGAAGAGTGTGACTTTATGCGTTATCGGATAGTAGATGGCTGCCCCGTCGAAGCTGAAAAGGTGACAATTAGCAGTACCTTTTTAAGGGAAGATAACACTTTCAGATTTATCACACTTAGTGAAAGTAGCAATGTTAATGAATTCATTCGACAATCAGAAGAGAATAAAAATGTAGGGTTATCGCAACCTTTAATGGGTGAGATGTTTTTATCAACCTGCAACTCGGTTGAACAAGTCTACGTATCGATTTTGCCTTGGTTTCAATTTACTAGTTTTAAGCACGCAAGGCATGGTGAAGACAATTTAGGCATACCAAAAATAATTTTTGGTAAATTAAATGAAGACAAAAATAGTCTGCCTGTATCAATTGAGGTACATCATGGTTTGGTCGATGGGTACCATTTATCGCTATTCCTAGATGAATTTCAGCGACAAATCATTGCGTTATGTTGCCATTTGGAAGAAGAAAAAAAAATTTAGGGACAATAATGTTGTGTTATATGCAATTCTTGTTGGTGTGTTTTTGTCTTTAACAGTTTGAAAATTATAGCTTAATCAAAGAGTTTTCAGTTTTACAGGCTTAATTTTTGTCGAAATTTTAACTGTAATAAATTGTTAATTAAGTTGCTTTGTGTATGAAAAGTAAGTGATTTAAGTTTTTTTTGGTTGTTTTGTTGTTAATGTGATGTTTTATTTCATTTTATTCGAAAAGCGATTACAAAATTAGTTTTAAACATGAAGTTGACCTGGGCAAATGCATTTAGCATTATTGCACGGTTGATACTTCTAAAAAGGTATCCGGGGTACTCTTCTATAGTCGAGTGCAAAAATTATAAAAGTAACATTACTTAATTGGTTGGGAACTATGTCTGTTAAAATCAGAAAGAGTCTTGTAGCTTCAGCGTTATTTGGCGCCGCAGCATTTGCAAGCAGCAATGTGATGGCAGATCCTTTGAATGACATACAGAAAGTAGGTCAGCAAACTCAAAAGGCTGCTCAAAAGTCTCAAGAAAAAGTTGATAATATTTACGGTCAGTCAATCGAAATGATTGCAGAATACCGCACTACTGTCGATGAAACAGAACTTCTAAAAGTTTACAACGACCACGTTGCACGTTTGGTTGCGGACCAAAATGCAAACATTGAGTCTCTAGAGCGTCAAATCGCGACAGTTGATAAAACTAAGCAAGACGTTGTGCCTTTGATGTATCGCATGATTGATACACTCGAGCAATTCATCAAAGCGGACGTCCCGTTCGATACTGAAAAGCGTTTAGAGCGCGTAGAAAGACTACGTGAAACACTTTCAAACGCAAAAGTAACTACTTCAGAGAAATACCGTCAGGTACTAGAAGCTTACACTGTTGAAACTGCATACGGTACAGCAATGACAGCTTCTCAAGGTTCTCTTGAAATTAACGGTAAAAATATCAACGTTGACTTCGCTCGTCTAGGACGTATCGCATACGTTGCTCAATCATTCGATCAAAAGAATGCATGGGTTTGGGACAACAATGCTAAGCAGTGGCAATCTCTAGGTGAAGAATACCTTAAGCCTATCAAAGACATGATCCGTATCGCACGTGGTCAGGCTGCCCCAGAACTAGTTAAACTTCCTATTTTCGGCGCGGAGTAATAAAACATGAAGAAACTATTTAAAGGTTTTGCAGTTGCTGCAGCATTAACAGTTTCTGCTGGTGCCGCGTTGAATGCACATGCAAACACGGAAGCACTTGACAAGATCCTTGAGCAAGTTAAACAGAATCGTATTTCTGAAGGTAAAATTAACAAAGCTCGCGAGCAAGAGTTCTTGTCTGAGCGTGCTGACAAGCAAGCACTACTGAACAAAGCAAAGCGCGACCTAGCTGCTGAAAAAGCACGTGGTGAGCGTCTTAACAAAGAATTCAAGCAAAACGAAATTACACTTGCTGACAAAGAGACTGAGCTAGTAAATGCGCAAGGTACTCTTGGTGAGATGTTTGGTGTTGTACGTCGTTCATCAGCTGATGCAATCGGTTCAATCGAAGCGTCAATCGTAAGTGCTGAAAAGCCAGGACGTGCTGAAGTTCTTCGTTCACTAGCTGCAGCTAAAGAGCTACCAACTACACGTGAACTTGAAGAGCTTTGGATTGCATTCCAAACTGAAATGACTGAATCTGCTAAGACTTCTACTTTCGAAGCTGAAGTAGCTGAGCTAAGCGGTGACATCAATGTTAAGCAAGTTACTCGTATTGGTAACTTCAACCTTGTAACTAAAGACGGTTACGTTGTATACGATGCAGAGAACAAATCTATTGTTCCTCTAGGTAAGCAGCCTGCTTCAAACGTTGTAGCAACAGTTTCTGACCTGCTTAACACGTCTGCAAGCAGCTACGTTCCTTTCGTAGTGGATCCAACTCGTGGCGCTATCCTTCGTCTAAACACGCAAAAAGCAAGTGTTGAAGAGCGTTGGCACCAAGGTGACACTGTTGGTTACATCATCACTGCATTGTTAATATTAGGTGCACTAATCGCATTAGTACGTTTCCTAGACCTAATGGTAGTTGGTGCTAAGATCAAGTCACAAATCAAGAACGCAAACAACCCAAGTGATAACAACCCACTTGGCCGTATCTTGAAAGTGTACCACGATAACAAGAACCAAGACGTTGAGAACCTTGAGCTTAAACTTGACGAAGCAATCTTACGTGAAACGCCTCGCATTGAAGCTGGTATCAACATCATCAAGATCCTTGCAGCTATCGCTCCATTGCTAGGTCTACTAGGTACGGTTGTAGGTATGATCTTGACGTTCGAATCAATCACTCTATTTGGTACTGGTGATCCGAAGATCATGGCAGGTAACATCTCTCTAGCACTTGTTACAACAGCTCTTGGTCTAATTGCTGCGCTACCACTAATCCTACTTCACGCTATTGTTGCTGGTCGTAGTAAATCAATCCTACACACTCTTGACGAGCAAAGCGCGGGTATCGTTGCTGCGCACGCGGAGAAGGAGAAAGCATAATGCTAGTCCTGGTGGAGACATGGGAATCTATCAGGGATTTTGTTGCAACAGGCGGCGACGTACTATTCGTTGTCGCAATAGCACTCTTTCTTATGTGGGTATTAATGATTGAGCGCTATTGGTTCCTATTAGTTGAGTTCCCTAGAATGCATAAGGGGATTGTAGCTAAATGGGATGCCCGCCAAGATACTACATCTTGGTACGCACACAGAATCCGTGAAGCATGGGTTTCTGAAGCGTCTGAAAAATTAGATGAGCGTATGTTGATTATCAAGACATTGGTTGCAATGTGTCCATTAATCGGTCTACTAGGTACTGTTACAGGCATGATTTCGGTATTCGAAACCATGGCTACTCAAGGTACTGGTAACCCGCGTTTGATGGCATCAGGCATTTCAATGGCGACGGTACCAACAATGGCTGGAATGGTTGCGGCACTATCTGGTGTATTCTTTAGTACTCGTCTTGAGGCGAGAGCAAAAATGGCTAAAGAAAAACTAATCGATAGCTTGCCACATCACTAGAGAGAGATATAAATATGGCACGTAAACAGCGTTTTCGTGAAGAAGAAGAAGCCGCAGTAGATATGACACCGATGCTTGACATCGTATTCATCATGTTGATCTTCTTCATCGTAACTACCTCTTTTGTTAAAGAGGCAGGCATTGAAGTTAAAAAGCCAAAAGCTGCACAGGCTCAAACTAAGAAAAATGCAAACATCTTTATCGCGATCCGTGAAAACGGCGAGATTTGGATGGATAAGCGTCAGGTAGATGTTGAGCGCGTAAGCGCTAACCTTGAAAATCTATTGGCTGAACAACAGACTGAGACAGTAATTATCCAAGCGGATAAAGGTGCTAAGCACGGTGTTGTTGTGAAGGTAATGGACCAAATCAAGGCAACTGATGACGGTCTGAAGATTTCAATAGCTGGAGCTAAGTAATGATTCGATTTCTGTTTTCACTTCTAGCAGGTGGGGCAGTAACTTTCGGCTTGTTCTTCTTTATGTCTTACCTAATCTCCGGTGGAGCTGATAGGGCAGACAACCAAAAGGAAGAGATCATAGTCGAGATTATGTCGAATCCACCTGAATCAGACGTGCAGGAGAGGAAGCGTGTACCGCCTCCACCTCCTCCACCGCCAAAGCAGCCGCCTAAACCGCAGCCGCCACAGCCAGAGACATCAAACCCTGCTGCAGGCGCTATCGGTTTCAACATGCCTAGCATCAATATTGGTGGTACGGCAGGTGGTCTGAGTGGCCCGGGGGATTTCGGTCGTGATGGTGAAGCAACACCGATCGTTCGTATTGAACCTAAATATCCACCGCAAGCAGCGCGTGATGGTAAAGAAGGCTGGGTACAGCTTGAATTTACAATCAATGAGCTAGGTGGTGTAGAAGATATTAAAGTAATCGCAGCTGAACCGAAGCGTATTTTCAACCGTGAAGCGCAAAGAGCACTTCGTAAGTGGAAATACAGACCAAAAATTGTTGACGGCAAGCCTGAAAAACAAATTGGTATTCAAGTTCAACTTGATTTCAAACTTAACCAAGACTAAGGAGTAAGATATGAAGCAAATGTCAAAAGCAACAGCTCTTGCTCTGATGATGTCTTTAGCTGGCGGTGCGTTAAGCACCGCAGCAGTTGCGGCTCCAGATCCTGCAAAGATTGAAGAGCGTAAAAAAGCTAAGACAAAAGTTATGGGTGAGCGTGTTGGTAAAAAGGTAATCAAAGCATTTGACCTTTACAACGAAGATAAAGTGGATGAAGCAATCGCTTTGTTACTTGAAATCGACGCTTCTGATGAGTTTGATAGAGCTACGGTTAATCGCTACTTGGGTAACCTTTATGCTCAAAAAGAAGAGTATAAAACGGCTATCAAGTACATTCGTCAAGCGATTGCTCCTGACGTACTAAACTTCAAAGATCAAGCTGATCTTATGAAGTTGCTAGGTGACTTACTTGTAGGTACCGAGCAGTATGAAGGTGCAAAAAAGGCTTATTACGATTGGATGGACTTTACGGGTGAAGAAGACTCGAAAGTATACGGTCGTATTGCACAAGCAAACTATGAACTTAAAAAGTTTGCCGATGTAATCAAGCCTGCTGACCAAGCAATTGCTTTAAATAAAGAAGAGCCTAACAAGTCATTCTACATGCTGAAAATTGGTTCGTACTTCGAACTTAAGCAGTTTAAGAATGCAGTTAGCGTTGCTGAGGAACTTGTGAAGATCTTCCCTGAAGACAAGCAAGTTTGGACTCAACTTGGTTCTTTCTACATGCAAACAGAGCAGTACCGTAAAGGTCAGACTGTGATGGAAATTGCATTTAAGAAAGGCTACTTTGAGAAAGAGAATCATTACAAGATTCTTGGTAGTTACTACTCTTTGAATGAAATCCCTTACAAAGCGGCTATTACGTTTGAAAAGGCAATCAAAGATAAAAACATTGAGCGTAACAAGCAAAATGTTACTGCAACAGCAAGTTATTTCCACCAAGCGAAAAACATTGCAAAAGCAGCTCAGTACTACGAAGAAGCAGCTAAATTTGAAGATGATGCAGAGCTGTATAGAAAGGCTGGTAGCTTATTGCTACAAGACCTGCAATATGCAGCTGCAGTTGTTCGTTTAAATAAAGCGCTTGAACTTGGTTCTAAGAAAAAGGGTACTATCTACTCTGACTTAGCAGAAGCTTATCTTTATCAAGAAAAGTACAAGCAAGCTTACCGTGCGATTGTTAAGGCTCAAGAAGATCCTAAAACACGCAAGTTCGCTCGCAGTTGGGCATCTTTTATCAAAGAGAAAGCACAACGTAAAGGCATTAGTCTTTAATCAAAAAAAGCCCCGCAAGGGGCTTTTTTATTTCCTTTTAAACACGCTAATTAAACAGATACTTTCCTTACCTCGTTCGTTTTTAGTCAGCGAGTCAAATTTTGATTTAGAACACGACTTCTTATCTTAGATTGCGTAAACTACTTGAGTCCATTGAACTGCCAACCTATTGCGTCAATATCACGTGGCTATCAAATGTCGAATATTGTCTATAAAAACTGTAAAATCATTGGGAATTTTATGCTTAAGAGATGTATGTTGCTCTTTACTTTTTCTAGCCTTCTCTTATTAAACGTTTGCTCTGAACCTCGGCAATCGCTCTCTTATGATGAATTTTTTAAATCCACTCAAGCACTAAATTGGTTTGCCGTATCAGGAATGGCGCGAGTTCAAAATGAAGACCTTACTAAAACGATGCCATTTGATGAGCATTATTTAAAATCTCGTCATGGGCTTCTTCATTCCGTCAATATGGCCGGTTTGTCCGAAGAGCAAAGAGAATCAATTAACTATCTAAAAATTCAGGAGCGATACCCTGAGCGATTCTTTGCGTGGCCATCACACATCGATGTAATTAAGCATGCATATAAAGTAGTTTCCGATGAAAGCTTGGACGATTGGTTAAAGCTAGTATTGGCTCGCTTGAAAGAGGGTCGCAAGAGCAATGTGATCTTGTCTAGGTTAGAGCGTATGCAACTGCTTGATTATTTGACTGGCTCAAAGTTCGACAGCGCGGAAAAACAAGCGCTAGTGCATTATTTGTCGGAGTATAAAGCTCGATCGGGGATTGGCCTTTATCAGCTGACAAATGGCAAAGAGTGGTACCAAAGTAAACTTAATTATTATTCTGGTCAAACTCATGATCCATACGAACTAACTACGTTTTTGAGCGCCAGAATAACGGCTGTGGACGGTCCAATCGAAATTAGCATTAAGGATACTGAGCCATCTTTACCCGCTATTTTGGAGATAACCGCCACTTACTGCGATGCCAAGCCTGGACTGAATTGGCGTGATAGCTATGTAGACATAAAGACTACACTGGCCAATTGTTATGAACATATCCCTTTGTCAGAGTGGAAGGTGTTGACGGTTGTTGCTGAAGTAGACCTCGGTATTCATTTGTATGCTTGGTCACAAGGTCAAGCAATGCATAGACTTCAATCCCGGTTAGCCCTGAATGACGCTCAAGCCCATGCATTGTTGAAGAATATCGCTTTTCATCCAGCTAGTAATATGGCCATACTGCCATATATTGAGGCTTTATCTACGATTTAGATTGGCAGTATTTACATCGCTGTGTAGTGGGGTCTTGGTTTAACAGCTCAACTTCAATTTCTTTTTCGCAATCACAGCAAAATCCAAATTGCCCGATGTCAATTTGGCACATTGCAGCCTCAATTTGAACGAGTCTCATATAGTTTGGAAATTGACTGGGACATATTTTTTCGTCAATGCTGTCAATCCAATCTGAGGGTGATGTTTGCTGAAGCATCTCAGCGAGTTGAGATGTAACCGGGTTACTCGTCGTTTTTAAATCTTCAATAAAGCTTTCACGAGTTTGAACAAGTTCATCGGCTAGCTTTAACTGGTACTGGTTTAGTAGATTATCATTCATGGGCAGGTTCTCCTCTGAATGACCATTATCTATTGCAGCCAGTTAGATGCTATGATTTGAATCAAATGACGGGGACTTTGCATATTTCTGCAAAACATCAACGACATCGCTTTTGGCTTTCAAACGTTTAATTTCTTCGAACAGGCCATGTGCCTCTGAGTATTGTAGTTTTAAGTATCCTAGCCATTGCTTGGTACGTGAAGAAAAGTATTTCTCGCTGACATTCTCATCTTGGTGCATAGAAGAGTGCACAATATGATAAACCACTTCCTGCCATGTTAACGGTGTATAGCGAATACCTTGCATGTGTGCTTTTATTTTTGCAGCGAGATCAGGCGTAGCTAATGCGCCCCTTCCTAGCATTAAGTCTTGGCATTGACTCTGCTTCTGGCAACGAACTGCATCTTCTACTTGCCAAATTTCTCCATTGGCGACAACAGGGATGGAAAGTCGTGAAAGTAGAGGTGGTATTTTCTCCCAGTAGGCTGGAGGTCGGTATCCATCGCGTTTGGTTCTGGCGTGAATTGCGAGACTTGAAGCGCCTGCGCTTTGCACCGCGTCAACAATTTCTGTGCTATTTGCATCATCGTCAAACCCAAGCCTAATTTTTGCGCTCACTACATGATCTTCAGGAACCGCATCTCTTACGGCTTTGATTATTTGATATATTTGCTCTGGCTCTTTGAGCAAAACTGCGCCGCCTTTACTTTTGTTTACTGTTTTGGCAGGGCAGCCAAAATTAAGGTCAATACCATGAGAGCCAAGTTTAACAGCCTTTCTTGCATTCGCAGCAAGTACATGAGGGACTTGACCGAGCAGCTGTATACGAACGGGCGTACCTGCTCGTGTATAGCCTCCATTTAGTAGTTCCGGACAATAGCGCATAAACACTCGTCTTGGCAGAGTTAGATCAACCACGCGGATAAACTCAGTCACGCAAAGATCAAAGCCGCCTAGATCAGACAACAATTCTCGCATTTTAAAATCGACTACGCCCTCCATCGGGGCCAATATAAGTTTCATGAGCACTGCACCAATTGAAAATTCGCGCTATTCTATATGAGAAGGAGATAATTATTAATATAAATCTTGCCTTTACTTCTAAAGAAATAGCCGATTTTGAAACGCTCGATACTCAAAAATTAAAAAACTATGAAATTAGTTTTAAGGAAATAGGGTCTATTAAACGAACCCGAATTAAAGACTGAGAGATAACACTATGAACACATTAAAGACAAACTCACTAGCCTTGACGTTAAGCGCAGCAGTTGCTAGTACAGCTGCACTCGCATCGACAAATGCATCTGCAAATCCATTCTCTTATGAAGTGATGACTGCTGGTTATCAATTAGATGCCAGTGAAGGTAAATGCGGCGAAGGTAAATGTGGCGGCGCGAAAAGCAAAGAGGGCAAGTGCGGCGAAGGTAAGTGTGGCGGCGATGCCAAAAGCAAAGAGGGCAAGTGCGGCGAAGGTAAGTGTGGCGGCGATGCCAAAAGCAAAGAAGGCAAATGTGGCGAAGGCAAGTGTGGCGGTAGCGCAAAGAGTAAATCAGAAGGTAAATGTGGTGAAGGCAAATGCGGTGGTAGCCACTAGTCGGATAAGATATTAAAGTAAACGGTTAGTTAGGTGTTTTACCTGTGGGAGTATTGATGAATAAAGCTATCGGTAGCGTTGGTCTAGGATTGCGTCGAGAAATGTTGGGAGATGTTATAGCGGCCCCTTCTAACAATGTGGATTTTTACGAGGTAGCGCCAGAAAATTGGATGAACCTAGGTGGTAAATTTGGCACACAATTTTCTCGCTTAACGGAGCAACATAACTTCGTATGCCATGGACTATCGCTATCGCTTGGTGCCACAGCAGAGCTGGATAAAGAGTTTTTAAAGGCACTAAAGCACTTTTTCACACAACACAATATTCAATGTTACAGCGAACACCTTAGCTATTGTTCTGGCTCAGGGCATATGTATGACTTGATGCCGATCCCGTTTACTGAAGAAGCCGTGAAGCATACCGCCAAACGCATTCGTGAGGTACAAGAGAGACTAGAAAGGCGAATTGCGGTGGAAAATGTCTCTTACTATGCAGCTCCTGGGCAAGAAATGTCCGAATTGGACTTCACCCTGGCTGTACTAGAAGAAGCTGATTGCGATTTACTTCTTGATGTTAATAATATCTATGTAAATTCAGTTAATCATGGTTATGATGCAGAAGCCTTTCTCTCAGCAATGCCGTCAAAGCGAATTGCCTACGGACATGTAGCTGGGCATTACGAAGAAGAACGTGATCTTCTTATTGACACACATGGCGCAGACGTTTGTGATCCTGTCTGGATTTTACTTTCAAAAGCTTATGAAATTCATGGGGTTTTTCCTACCTTGTTAGAGCGCGACTTTCATATTCCTCCGATGGAAGCTTTGCTAGAAGAAGTCGAGCAAATTCATGCAACGCAAGGTGCGTGTCGAGCGTTTCAAAGGGTGATCGCCTAATGTCGTTTGAACAAGTTCAGGCCGATTTTATTGCGCACATTAAAGATCCAGACAATAGTCCAAAGCCATCTGATATAGAAGACCGCCGCATGAAAATCTACAGGGAGCTATTTTTCAATAATATTGAAAATTTTGTAGCATCTGCGTTTCCTGTACTGAAAAGCTTGTATACGGCGGATAATTGGCAGCGATTAGTCAGGCAATTTTTTGTCGAACATGACTGTAAAAGCCCGTATTTTTTAGAGATAAGTAGAGAGTTTCTCAACTATTTAGAATCTGATTATATTCAAAGAGACTGCGATCCCCGCTTTATGTATGAACTTGCGCATTATGAGTGGATAGAGTTGGACGTATCTATTTGTGAACGGGACAAAGATGAGCGCATGAAGCAGTCAGAGCTGGAGTTGGATACCGCCTTGTTTGTTTCAAGCACTATGCGGTGTGTGCATTACGAGTTTCCAGTACATCAAATTCAAGAAGAGTTTCAACCACAATCCCCAGAGGGCGGACCTTATTGCTTTGTGGTTTACAGAGACCTAGATGATGAGACGCAATTCATCTCTGTTAATCTTCTGACAGTGATGTTGCTGGACGCCATAACGACAGCGCCCGGAACAAGCATTACCGAACTTTGTCTCAATATTGCAAAGCAGCTGCCTCACTTTACGTCTGAACAATTGGCAATTGGTGCACAACAGATCTTACAGCAGTTTGTGGCATTGGGCATTGTTGTTGATAAAAGATCTAGCAGTACTTTATTTGCCTAATAACATCTACTAATATTGGCGCACGTTTCGTGCTATGGCCTGTCACTGTGTTGCATCAGTATGAGGTCTCAAATAAAGGTGACCACTATGTCTGAAAGTGATTGTAAAGATCCGTTTAACGTAAAATATTTTTTAGCTTTTATAGCTTGTTTTGTAGTCATTGGCTGTTTAAACGCGATCTTAGGCTGGCTAACGCTAGGAGCCGGAAACTAATAGCGGTTCTAAAGTAATTGCATTATTATATGATGGGTCACAAACTAGCCAAGTTGGGCCCATTAATTGATTTAGGCTTTGTTTTTTCCTCGAAATTCACTCAATCTCGTTTCAACTCGATCCATTCTTGTTATAATCATCTTTCGACTTAAAATCTAAAAACGAACCATTATGACACAAGAAAATATTGCTTTGATCAAAGATAGCATTGCGACAGTCCCTAATTATCCTAAAGAAGGGATCATGTTTAGAGATGTAACTACTTTGCTTGCCAACCCAGCTGCGTTCAAAGCAACGTTGGATGCTTTTGTTGATGCATACAAAGGTCAAGGCTTTGATAAAATTATTGGTACAGAATCTCGAGGTTTTATTTTTGGAGCCCCATTGGCATTAGAGTTAGGTATCCCCTTTATTCCTGTTCGCAAACCAGGAAAGTTGCCAAGAGAAGTGGTAAGTCAATCATATCAATTAGAATACGGTGAAGACACGCTAGAGCTACACAAGGATGCAATTGTTCAAGGTGACAAAGTACTATTGGTTGATGACCTACTGGCAACTGGTGGCACGATTGAAGCAACCGCTAAGTTAGTATCTCGTTTAGGTGGTGAAGCAACTGATGCAGCATTTGTAATATCACTTCCAGAATTGGGTGGTGAGCAAAGAGTCGAAGCTCTTGGCATTAATATTTTGAAATTAGTAGAGTTCGACGGCGAGTAATATCGATGAGCTATCAGGTCTTAGCAAGAAAGTGGCGGCCTCAATCATTCCACGAAATGATGGGTCAAGAGCATGTAAAGCAAGCTTTAATCAATGCGCTAAATGAACAGCGCTTACATCATGCATATTTGTTTACTGGTACTCGCGGAGTAGGCAAGACCACGATTGCTAGGATCTTTGCAAAAAGCTTAAACTGTGAGGAGGGCATATCATCAACCCCTTGCGGTCAGTGCGGTACTTGTGAGGAAATAGAATCTGGGAAGTTTATCGATCTGATTGAGATAGACGCTGCTTCACGTACAAAAGTTGAAGACACGCGAGAGATACTTGATAACGTTCAATATGCACCGACCAGAGGTCGATATAAGGTGTATTTAATCGATGAAGTACACATGCTCTCTAAGCATAGTTTTAATGCGTTGCTTAAAACGCTAGAGGAGCCACCTGAGCACGTGAAGTTTTTGCTGGCAACCACAGACCCACAAAAATTACCGATAACGATTTTATCGCGATGCTTACAATTTAACTTGAATGCAATGGCCAAAGGTCTAATTGTTGAGCAATTAGAAAAGATTCTGCCGTGCGAGAACTTTCAGTTCGAGCAAGAAGCGCTAGATATTATCGCTAAGGCTGCAGATGGCAGTATGCGCGATGCATTAAGTTTGACAGATCAAGCTATTGCTCAGACCAATGGTCAGTTGAGTGTTTCAGCGGTGCAACAAATGCTTGGATTAATGGATAGCGCTCATGCAATGTTATTAATGAGTGCGATTCTATGCCAAGATGGTTCAGCCCTAATGTCAGAAATTGACAACATTGCACTAAAAAATGGTAACTTCACGAGCGTTATTGACGACTTAATCTCTTTGATGCACGTAATTCAATTGACTCAATTAGTGCCTCAAGCCGCACACATGGGACAGTTTGATAAGCAGCAGATAAAAACGCTCTCAGAACAAATTTCACCTCAAACCGCACAATTTTATTATCAACTTTTGCTATCTGGAAAAAAGGACTTGAGTTGGGCGCCGGATGCCAAACTTGGTTTTGAAATGGTCATGCTACGCTTACTTGCTTTTGAAGGGACTGACTTATCTCAGCAAGCACCTGCTGCCACTGGAATGAACAGCGGACAAAGCTCGAGTAAATCTCGAGCTGGTGCTTTGCGTGATATATTAAATACTAATCAAAGTAAAGCGCAGGCGCCAGTGTCGACAAATATACAGACACAACCGAAGCAAACTACTGAAAGTATGCCGCAAGACAGTCGTGTAACTCAGCAGCAAACCGTAAATGAACAAGCAACGCCTATGGCAGCTCAGCATAATCAGCTGCAAAATAGAAGAGCGGAATTACTAAGCCATCATTCTGTTGCAAATAATTCTGAGTCGCAAAATAGTCCGCAGCTCGCTACACAATCAGAATTGAACCCAAACTCAATGACTGCGCCTCAAGAGCAGCAGCCACCCATTGAGCAGCAGTTCAATGATGTGATGGCGCAAGCAGCAGCACAAGGTTTTGACGAGCAAGGTCAATATCAACAAAACTATGATGCACCTGCCAACCCTGATATGACAGCAAGCCAGCCTGTTCAGCAATCTGCAGCAATTGATCAGGATACCCAGACGTTGTATTCACAAAAGCAAGGTGAAGCACAGTCGGCAATCGCTAAGATATTACAAAATAGGCAAATCTCTGGAGCAGGTAAATTACTGGGAGGCAGTGAACCGCCAAAAAAGCCTGAACAGGCGGGCGTGACACAGCCAGTAAATAAAGTTGTTACACAAAGCACATTACCTAGAACTGACTTAGCTAAAAAGCCAGTGGGTAATTTCTCTGAGACGAATGCGGCACCTGTGGTTAGTCATGGTGATAACACGAGGGGAGATTTCACGCCCTCTCAGCAAAGTCACAAGCCTAAGGCCAAAAAAACAGAGATCTCCGAGCGCTTTAAAAAAGATGAAAGTAAACTAGCGCCTGAATTGATAGAGCAACTGACTCCTGAGCAATCTAAATCGGATGAGGATGAACATAAAATTGAGATCCCAATTCCTGAGAATTTTGTAAGTCCTATTAGTGAAATTAAATTTGCACATCAAAAAGATGATTGGGCAAAGTTGATTGAGGCTATGGAGTTAAGTGGGCGCGTTAGGCAGTTTGCATTGCATGCCATGTATCAAAAACAAGAAAAAACTTGTTTATTAACAACGGAGTTGAGCCAACAACACTTGGACTCGCCTATGCTTAGAGAAAAGCTACAGGGGTCTTTTTCGAAAGTGCTCAATGAATCTATTGATTTACAATTAGAGTTTGTAGAGCAAGTGCAGTCAACGCCATTTTTAATTCAACAGGACATAGATCACCAACGTTATCTAGAGGCTGTAGACGCTGTTAATTCAGATCCTGTTATTCAAACTATGGTGGCGGAATTTGACGCAACGGTAAATGAAAAATCGGTAAAGGCATTGTAATTAGTTACAATAGACCTTATCTTTTAGCCAATTAATTTTTGAAGTAAGAGAGCACACTATGTTTAAAGGTGGAATGGGCAATATCATGAAACAAGCTCAGCAAATGCAAGAGCGCATGGAAAAAACCCAAGAAGAGATTAAAAGCCTAGAAGTTACAGGCGAAGCAGGTGCTGGCTTAGTTAAAGTCACAATGCTGGGTAGCCACAATGTTCGTCGTGTAGAAATTGATGAAAGCCTCATGGAAGACGACAAAGACATGATTGAGGACTTACTTGCGGCAGCGGTTAATGATGCTGTACGTCGCGTAGGTGAAGAAACTCAAAAACGTATGTCAGAAGTAACAGGCGGTATGCAAATGCCTCCAGGCTTCAAAATGCCGTTCTAAGCTTAAAATTATGAATTAAAAGGTTTTTATTCTATTTATCCCCGCATGGGGACAAATGGGGGACAAAAACTAATGAAAGCTCAGGTAATAAATCGCCTGAGCTTTTTTATTTTTTATGGGAAAAATAAACATATAACTCCCGCAAATACTAAGCAGTAATATTTTTAGCATCTAGAAAAGCTAGGAACATTAATGTACTGATTAAAGGCTAACAGCAAACCTAATGAGGGCGTTCAAAATTCTGTGTCAGCTTAAAAAGTTAAATATCAAGCACGCTATCTAAACGCCCTTCAAAATAAATCGCTAACTGAGATAAACA
>NZ_AUXT01000004.1 GCF_001625595.1 Pseudoalteromonas luteoviolacea NCIMB 1942 | reverse complement strand
TTTGGGTTGTATGGTTAAGTGACTAAGCGTACACGGTGGATGCCTAGGCAGTTGGAGGCGATGAAGGACGTACTAACTTGCGATAAGCTAAGTCAAGCCAGTAAGAGGCACTTGAGACTTAGATTTCCGAATGGGGAAACCCACCGCACAGCGGTATCTTACAGTGAATACATAGCTGTAAGAGGCAAACCGGGAGAACTGAAACATCTAAGTACCCCGAGGAAAAGAAATCAACCGAGATTCCGAAAGTAGCGGCGAGCGAAATCGGATCAGCCCTTAAGCTTCAGTGTAATTAGTGGAACCTTCTGGAAAGTTGGACGACACAGGGTGACAGTCCCGTACACGAAAATTTATCTGAAGTGAAATCGAGTAGGTCGGAGCACGTGAAACTTTGACTGAATATGGGGGGACCATCCTCCAAGGCTAAATACTCCCAACTGACCGATAGTGAACCAGTACCGTGAGGGAAAGGCGAAAAGAACCCCTGTGAGGGGAGTGAAATAGAACCTGAAACCGTGTACGTACAAGCAGTAGGAGCCCTTTTAGGGTGACTGCGTACCTTTTGTATAATGGGTCAGCGACTTATATTCTGTAGCGAGGTTAACCATTTAGGGGAGCCGTAGCGAAAGCGAGTCTTAACTGGGCGCTTAAGTTGCAGGGTATAGACCCGAAACCCGGTGATCTAGCCATGGGCAGGTTGAAGGTCAGGTAACACTGACTGGAGGACCGAACCCACTAACGTTGAAAAGTTAGGGGATGACCTGTGGCTAGGAGTGAAAGGCTAATCAAACCGGGAGATAGCTGGTTCTCCCCGAAATCTATTTAGGTAGAGCCTCGGACGAATACTTACGGGGGTAGAGCACTGTTAAGGCTAGGGGGTCATCCCGACTTACCAACCCTTTGCAAACTCCGAATACCGTAAAGTACTATCCGGGAGACACACGGTGGGTGCTAACGTCCATCGTGGAGAGGGAAACAACCCAGACCGTCAGCTAAGGTCCCAAAGTGTATGTTAAGTGGGAAACGATGTGGGAAGGCTAAAACAGCTAGGAGGTTGGCTTAGAAGCAGCCATCCTTTAAAGAAAGCGTAATAGCTCACTAGTCGAGTCGGCCTGCGCGGAAGATGTAACGGGGCTAAACATACCACCGAAGCTACGGCTGCAACGCAAGTTGCGGGGTAGGGGAGCGTTCTGTAAGTGGCTGAAGGTGTGCCGGGAGGCATGCTGGACATATCAGAAGTGCGAATGCTGACATGAGTAACGATAATGCGGGTGAAAAACCCGCACGCCGGAAGACCAAGGGTTCCTATCCCATGTTAATCAGGGTAGGGTGAGTCGACCCCTAAGGCGAGGCTGAAGAGCGTAGTCGATGGGAAACGGGTTAATATTCCCGTACTTGGTATAAATGCGATGGGGGGACGGAGCAGGCTAGGCAAGCATGGCGTTGGTTGTCCATGTGAAAGGCTGTAGGCTGGTGACTTAGGAAAATCCGGGTTGCTAAGGCTGAGAGTCGAGACGAGCTACTACGGTAGTGAAGTTGTTGATGCCCTACTTCCAGGAAAAGCCTCTAAGCTTCAGTTTATATCGAATCGTACCCTAAACCGACACAGGTGGTCAGGTAGAGAATACTAAGGCGCTTGAGAGAACTCGGGTGAAGGAACTAGGCAAAATTGTACCGTAACTTCGGGAGAAGGTACGCTCTTGTTTGTGAAGGACTTGCTCCATAAGCAAACGAGAGCCGCAGTGACCAGGTGGCTGGGACTGTTTATTAAAAACACAGCACTGTGCAAAATCGTAAGATGACGTATACGGTGTGACACCTGCCCGGTGCCGGAAGGTTAATTGATGGGGTTAGCTTAGGCGAAGCTCTTGATCGAAGCCCCGGTAAACGGCGGCCGTAACTATAACGGTCCTAAGGTAGCGAAATTCCTTGTCGGGTAAGTTCCGACCTGCACGAATGGTGTAACCATGGCCACGCTGTCTCCACCCGAGACTCAGTGAAATTGAAATCGCAGTGAAGATGCTGTGTACCCGCGGCTAGACGGAAAGACCCCGTGAACCTTTACTACAGCTTGGCACTGAACATTGACCCTACATGTGTAGGATAGGTGGGAGGCTTTGAAGCACAGTCGCTAGATTGTGTGGAGCCGACCTTGAAATACCACCCTTGTAGTGTTGATGTTCTAACTTAGGTCCCTAATCGGGATTGAGGACAGTGCCTGGTGGGTAGTTTGACTGGGGCGGTCTCCTCCCAAAGAGTAACGGAGGAGCACGAAGGTTGGCTAAGTACGGTCGGACATCGTACGGTTAGTGTAATGGTAGAAGCCAGCTTAACTGCGAGACAGACACGTCGAGCAGGTACGAAAGTAGGTCATAGTGATCCGGTGGTTCTGAATGGAAGGGCCATCGCTCAACGGATAAAAGGTACTCCGGGGATAACAGGCTGATACCGCCCAAGAGTTCATATCGACGGCGGTGTTTGGCACCTCGATGTCGGCTCATCACATCCTGGGGCTGAAGTCGGTCCCAAGGGTATGGCTGTTCGCCATTTAAAGTGGTACGCGAGCTGGGTTTAGAACGTCGTGAGACAGTTCGGTCCCTATCTGCCGTGGGCGTTTGAGAATTGAGAGGGGCTGCTCCTAGTACGAGAGGACCGGAGTGGACGAACCGCTGGTGTTCGGGTTGTTATGCCAATAGCATTGCCCGGTAGCTACGTTCGGGATCGATAACCGCTGAAAGCATCTAAGCGGGAAGCGAGCCTCGAGATGATTTCTCACTTTAACTTAGAGTTAACTAAAGGGCCGTTGAAGACTACAACGTTGATAGGCGAGATGTGGAAGTGCTGTGAGGCATTGAGCTAACTCGTACTAATTACCCGTGAGGCTTAACCATACAACGCCAAAGTGGTTTTGTTTGTTAGAAGTTAAGAACAAAGTAGACGATAAGAATTTAATTAAGCTTTTCCAGATTT
>NZ_AUXT01000003.1 GCF_001625595.1 Pseudoalteromonas luteoviolacea NCIMB 1942 | reverse complement strand
ACAGATTTTTGAACACTACCCTTTTCAATTTAAATTTGCGTTTCTAATACTGCTCACCAAGTGCCTTTATGAAATACTTAATTCGAGCATTAGTTGCTTTTTTACTCAATTTTGTTGGCATCTGTTGAGTTAAGTAATTGATTGTAAGTAACTGTTATAGCTTGTTTATATCATTCTTATATGTTGTTAGCATAGATTTAGGCATTCGCTTTTCACATAAAAAATATAATTACTAAAAAGGATAATTAGTATGACAATCAAGATAAATGAAGCACTTAAAATAATAACTTTGATACTTGGCGCTTCTACTTTACATACGCATGCACAAGATGCTGAACCAATGTCGTGTCATTGGCAGCTTACTCATCAAAACGAGATGGGAACTTTCGAAAGTCAATACTGTAGTCATCCTATGGATCCGGGTGCCCCAGACATTGTTGTCGCAAATAGGGCCATTATTCCGAGCTATGGAATTTGTAATGTCGAGAGGCTTCACGGATATCGCACAGAGCTTAAAGGCACAGTTCAAATAACCGGCTCAACGACTTTATGTTATGGGCATTCAGTGTCTTTTCTGCCTGCGCCCCAAAAACGAATTGTAGAGGGGGTAGAAGAGATGTTACTAGAGTGTAATTGGGAACAGGGTCAAAATAACACCCACAAACTTATGTGCAGTAACCTACAGGGTCAACTAAATCGTGTGCTTGTTGCAACTAAGCTGCAATCCGGTAATTCCACAGCTTGTGTGCTACATTTTAATAGATGGGCACTCAACTATTTTGAAGGTGGTACTGTGATTGTCAAAGAGCCATCGCCCACTGCGTGTGATGTAGACCCAGTGTACTTTAGGCCTTTCCCTGAAACGCGTCTTATTGATGGCGTAGAAGCGGTACTGCTTAAATGTGAATGGCGCGGAGAGAGCAATAAATTTCAAGTTAAACAATGTTTAGATGTCGGCGCTGAAGGTAATGAAGTTGCTGTTGCGTATCGAATGAATGGAGTAGAAGAGTCGTTATTATCATCCGCAAATAGGATGCTGGGCAACGGGCAAATCATTGAGGCGAAAGAGCTTAGCCAGATTTATCCGCCTCTATACTTTAAGGCAAATTAAGTAGGTTATTAATAAGGCATATATCTATCGAGTCTTTCGCTATATGCCTTTACTTTATGATGTCTGGTTAGAAGTATTGGCTATTGAACCCATGTTGAATACCTTTTTGGGATCTGATTGTATTAACATTTTTTTCATCTAAATTTTCTATTGTGTGTCTGTGAGGTAGACAGCAATTATATTGGTTTGGTAGTCAATTAGCGCCTCTGCATTCAACGGGATTACTACAGTGAGTAAGCTTTAAAGAGCGCATAACTTCAATTTTAATAGTTTAGTTCACAAACCTTATATTACTGCGTTACTAAATTACGAAAGTTAAGAATAGGTAGTACAATGGGATTCTCAATTACAATTGATAATCAATATCACTTGAGGTTTTTGAGCTAACGTTCATTTAAAAGGGTTCTTAAGTTATTATTTATCAATGTTATTTAAATTAAAATTTTGTTGACTAATTTGGATGGTTTATATAGTTTAAAACATGTTTTTAACTAAAACATATACAAGGATATTAAAATGAAACAAAAGAAGAACCTTAAAGTAAAAAAAATCAACCTAGTTGAACTTAATAAAGTTGTTGGTGGCGAAGTTGCTAACCAAAACTACCGTGCTGCTCGTGTAGAAGCGTCTGAGCTTTACGCAATGCGTTAATATGTGATATGCACATGAGGTTTAGCTAGTCAATTTTAAGGGCTGGCTAAGCCTATTTAAATCCCCTGTTATTTATGTAGTTGTCTATTATCGTTATTAATAACTAAAAGTAATATCAAATTCATAGGTAACTGCACTCATCTATAGAAGCTTTTTATAACTAGCTAAAGTCAGAATTATTTATGGGCTCTACAATGAAAGTTTATTTTTTTGTTACTGGTAATTTGGCTGCGGAAACATTGCTGATTGCCGCAAATGAACTAAAAAGTAAATGTCCTGATTTAGCGGTAGAGTTGTTGACGGACGGCGTATTACCAACATTACCCAACGATTTTGTCTCTTCCAAAATGAAACCGCACAACATAGCAAAAGAAATTGGGTTGAAGAAGGGAGATATCGTTATCACCGGCATGATGTGGCCAGGTGATAAAGAGAGAGCAATTTTTAGAGAAGCAAGAGAATCTAAAGCAAAATCAATAGTTTTACTCCAAGATATATCTGGTGACGCAAATAAATTTATGTACCAAGGCGAGCTACACTTACCTGACCATATTTGTGTATCTGATACACTCACGTATGAAAACCTAATAAATATAGGCATTCCTAAAAATAAAGTTGTGTCTTTAGGTAGTTTATACCTAGATAACTTATTTAAAGAAATTGAACAAGAAAGCAATAATAACAATAATAAGAGAATTGGTTATTTAACTGTTCCAAATTTGAGTGATTTTAAAAATTGGGGCAGTGATTATGGATACAATGAAATCGAAATTGGTAAAGAATTGGTCGAGCTGGGTGGGCGATTGAATATGGATCTAATTATTAGAAAACACCCAAAAGAACTTGCTTCTGATAAATATGATTACCTAGGTTCTAGCTCTATAAAATGTGAAGTTACAAGTCATAAAGATGCTTCAATAATCGATTTCATATCTTCATGTGATGTTGTTGTAAGTACATATTCAACAACATTAATAATCGCAAAAAAAATGGGGAAAAAGGTCGTTTCTTATCAACCTACCAGCAATAAGCCTTTTAGAGGCGATGTCTATAAGCGCTTAGGTATCCCTGTCACAAAGTCTATAGAAGAGTTGTATAGTCACTTGTTGAGCTCAAGCTTTCAACAAGGTAAGTGTGATCTTGATAGTGTAATATTTAATTATAATCACTCAGGTGAAAAGTTCTCCTCTTTTATCGATGAACTAAGATATTAAATTTATGATTGACGTTATTATACCCGCAACAAACAAAAGAGAAGTTGATAAAGTCGTCAGTCACTTTATTGCTCTGGGGGATTTTTTTGGAAAAATCATCATCGTTGATTTTGATAAAAGTTCGCCATCTTTGACCCAGAAGCAGGTCGAAGAGTTTAATAAAAGTATTGACCTTTCGTACATTTTTGTCATTGAGCAAGCGTATTTCAATAAATCTATAGCGATCAATGTTGGTTATGAGTATGTTACAAATGAGCACGTTTTAATTTGTGATGCGGATGTTTTATTAGACAAAAAATTTTTTGAAAGGGCTTTTGAAGTTTGGTCAATCAATAGAGATATGGGGTGCGTTTTTTCGCCAGAATATGTGATTGAGTCAGATAATGGTGAAATAAGAAAGGGCCCTGGGATATGTCTTTTGAAATCCTCTCATTATAAAAAAGTCGCAGGGTACTCCAGTGATTATATAGGGTGGGGGATGGAAGATGTTGATTTCTTGCAAAGGCTCGAGTATATCGGCGTAGAGCCTCAAAAGATTGCCCACGCAATTCATTTAAGTCATTCAGATGAAGTTAGAACCAGAAATTATCACTGTGATTCAGTCTCTCAAATGAGAATGGAAAATCGTCAGCTTTTTTCAAAGAAACGTGAAGCTAAAAATCAATATGGCACTTTATTTGTTGATGTAAAACATGTTTCTCGAGAGGTGTGTTTGTGTTAGCAGAAACAAATATCAGTTTAGAAATAGATTACTACGAAGAAATTAGAATTGAAAATACCAACCACTGTGGCTACAAGTGCTTTTTCTGCCCAAGGGAAGAGCTCACTCGCGATCGCGGGTTTATGAGTATTGAAGACTTGGCGCTTGTATTGGATAGGGTGGGAGAATACAAAGGTAAAGTTGACCTACATGGATTTGGAGAGCCTTTGCTAGACAGATCTCTAGCACAAAAAGCTAGCTTGATTAAAAAAGTGTGGCCGGAAGCAAAATCGAGAATCATTTCCACTTTAGGTGTACCACTCAAAGATAACGCGATTGATGAAATTGTTATGAGTGGACTAAGTACCATAGAAGTGAGTTTCTATGGGGTCGACGAGGCTTCTTATAAAGAGTCCCATGGTGTTAACAAATTTGAGCGAGTCAAAGAAAACATTGCACGGATAATGTCTCGAATTCGCGCTTTGGGGTCGGCTATGGAGCTCGTGATTAGAGAGTTTCCAACGCATGATGACATTACGCAGCCAGGCTATACAAAAAGTAAAAAAGAAGAGCTTGCAACTTGGCTTCAAGATCAAGGTGTGAAGGTTTTCAGACAAAATGTGATCCATAACTATGGAGGTGGGCGTGCATATAACAAGCCTGAGACCAAAGGGGTGTGCTCAGTTGTCTGGGGGTTTCGAAAACGTATTTTACAAGTAACTTGGGATCTAGACATTATTCCGTGCTGTTTTGATTCAAACTCAACAGTAATTTTCGGAAATTTAAGAAAGCAGCAATTGTCAGAGGTATTTGCTGGAGAAAAGTACACAGACTTCATTGAAGCGCATAAGAAAAATGAAATCAGCCAATATGATGTTTGTGTAAAGTGTGAACGCTGTTTCAAGCCATGATGGATATGTTATGACAAATTTTACTGTGACTGATGATCCAAAAATATCTTGCTTATGTCTAACTAGCAACAGGATAAATGAATTCAAAAATGCATACCTGTATTACCAAAATCAAAGCTACAAAAACAAAGAATTTGTAGTTGTATGTAGTGCAGATGATTATCCCACGGTTGAGTATGTTGAAGAATTACAAGCTAAAGACGAGAGTGTAAAAGCGTGTATCGTTACTAACAGACATGAGATTACATTAGGCGACCTAAGAAACTTATCAATAAATGAAGCTCAAGGTGAATATATTTGCATCTGGGATGATGATGACACATATCATCCTGATAGGTTGAGTGTGAGCCTGTCGGAGTTACGCCGATTAGATGTACCAGCTGTGGCAATTAGTAATGTCATAATGTTCGATGAGCGAGATGAAAAGGCATATATTTCGCCTCATAGAGAGTGGGAGGCCTCGCTTTTTTGTAGTCGACGCTTTCTTATAGAAAACAATTTGAAGTATCCGAGTTTGAATCGAGGTGAAGATACGCCGCTGCTTGAAGCGTTGAATAAAAATCTATCTTTGATTTTTTATCCACATCTCTATATTTATAAAGTACACAGTAAAAACACATGTCCAACAGAGCATTTATCTAAGCTTATTTACCGCTCTATTCCCCTTATGCCCCATGAAAACACTTGGATCCAGAACATTGTTAAAGGGTCATTATTAGAGAACAAGAACTTTAATTGGCTGACAGAGGTCGATTATAAACTTGCACAAAGGCGGCCATATAAACAGATTGTCGCAGAACTGGCCATAGAGGTTTAAAAGGATGAGAGCATTTGTCTTACTGAATACAGTCATCGGATTGTTTTTTTGTGCTTCAAGCGCAAGCAAGGAGATTGCACTTACATTTGATGATGCGCCTTTACCGGGTAATAGTTTTATGAGTGGTGAAGAAAAGACACAAAAAATCATCAAGGGTTTGCAGGCACAGCACGTAAGCGATGCTTTATTTTTTGTTACCACAGGTAATATAAAGGATAAACAAGGCATTGACAGGTTAAATGCTTATACAAAAGCAGGCTTTCATTTAGGCCATCACAGTCATGGCCACTTTTCTCTGAATAAATCCACTAGTAATGACTATTTACTCGATTTTTATCAGTCTCATTTGATTCTTCAAAGCTATGACAATGTTTTAAAACTACACCGCTTTCCATTTTTGCATTATGGTGAAACACAGGAAAAAAGAAAGCAAATTAAAGCAAGATTAGAGGAATTACAGTATCAAATTGGCTACGTCACAGTGGACAACTTTGATTGGTACATTAATAGCAAGTTACTTGAAGCAATCAGTAAAAAGAAATCGATCAATTACGACAAGCTCAAAGAAGTGTATGTTGAAACCATTTGGCGTTCGATCGAGTTCTACGATCAAGTAGCTGTTAAGCATCTCGGTACAGAAGTGAAGCACGTTTTATTGCTCCATGAAAACGAGTTAGCAGCTTTGTTTATTGGAGATTTGGTGGCGCACATTAAAAGTAAAGGTTGGAAAATTATTGCGCCAAGTGAGGCTTACGAAGATCCAACGCTTTTGAAATATAGCGCTAGTTTTGAATTTAATAAGCAAGGCCGTATTGCTGCTATGGCACACGATAAAGGTACTGATAAAGCTTTACTGAGATCTGAGGCTGAAAATACAAAATATTTAGATGATTTGCTCCAAAGGAACAGTGTATTTAAGTAAGTATGGAAATTAAAAAACGAATTTACCTTATTGGTTTTGATTTAAGTGGTGGGCTGGGGCTACACCGTTATTTTGTTGATAATGGATATAATTGCACGTTTGGTGACGAAGATGGTTTTTCTTCGAGCGCTTTAAACAACTACCAAAATGGTTTGCCACTGATAAACGGGTTTGAATCTTGCCAGTTTTTTACTCAAATTCAGCATGAGGATAAGAATGGCGATTTTATCTATACACATGAACGAGTTCTAGACACGCTGCTTGAAGAACAGCCTAATGCGCTGTTTATTTTCAATTACCTTCCTGTTGAAGGGTGGTTGGAGCAAAGAGCAAACTGCTATGGCTATTTACCTAAAGCGACTAAGGCCCTTAATTTAAACGAAGCACAAGTGCTTGAACATTGGCGTGCTTATTATCTCGCGTATTACGAAAAAGTGGTTAGTCGATTAAAGGGGGCGCAAAACTACTTTGCTTATAACCATTCAAGTGATTGTGTACTTGAATTAACACGCTTTTTAGCACGACATGACATTATATTAAATTTAGCTGCATATGAGCCTATCTCTGAAATAAGAGGAAGTACTGAACAGCGGTTTCACGTTAAGAACATACGTGAAGCAGCATTATATTTCCGCTATCACCGTTTCGATATAGATACCGCAATCAATTTACTGCAAGAGGCTGAAAAACATCAACCTTGCCGATACTACTTTAAAGATGAATTGAAAAAATGGAAATTAGAAAAGAAAACTTGGAAGAGCGAGTAGAGCAGCTACAAAGCTTAGGCTCAGACATTGAGCATATCAACGGGACTTTAACTAAACATTTACTGGGTACATATCACCTGCTGAAAAGTTGGGATTTAAGCGAAGAGTTATGTTTGGCTGGTCTGTTTCATGCCGTATACGGCTCAGACCCGACACGCTCTAGACTACTAGGTGTCGAAAAAAGAGCCGAAGTTGCAAGTATGATAGGTTCAAGAGCCGAAGAGCTAGTATACATGTTTTGTTCTTGTGACAAACCTAAAGTTATACCTAAAATTGGTACGAAGTCACCAGTCACGTTTGTTGACCGATTCACAGGAGAGCACGCTCCTTTTCCTGAAGAGTTTCTTAATGACTTCTGTGAACTAACCATCGCAAACGACTTGGATGTGGCAAGAAATAAAGCTGTAGAACAATATCACCAAGATCTTCTCAGAATGTTTAAAAATATGTACCCCTTAGTGAGTGAGAAAACCCAGACTGAGTTAGATAAGTTGTTTGCCCAGTTTCTTCCGTGAGGGGCTGGTTTTGAAAATGACATTACACAATCTCAAAGAATCGGACTTACCTTTCTGTTTTTTCCAAGTAATAAACGAGAAGTTAATTGTTGGCGGACAACCCACTGAGCAAGACTTAATGGTGCTAAAGTCGCACGGTGTCATGCGCGTGGTGAATTGCATTCCTGACTATGAGCAAAAGTGGAATGAGCAAGCCATTGTATCCCAGTTGGGGATGGAATATTTAAGCATAGGTTTTGATCGAATTTCAGGCATTACAATTGCCAATGCAAAAACATTAATAGCTACTTTGAAAACCTGTTCAGATCAACCCACTTTCTTGCACTGTTTAACAGGAAATCGCATTGGCATTCTAATTGCCGTTTATCACTATTTTTTACTTAGAAAGCCTGAAAAAGACGCCATGTCAGAAGGAGTTTTCTGGGGAATGCGAGATAAGGCAGCATTTATGAACATTGTTGAGGAAAGTATCCAATGAGTAACTTCATAAAACTAGATGACGTTGTCTTGAGTAACATTGAGTTACCTGACAGCTTCGTCATATATAAAAATAAACCCCTTGCAGATTTGGATTTTACTGATCCTGAGTTTGAACGTTACGGTGGCCGGAGTATCAGTAATCATGGCGGTGGTGCCAGAGCTGCTAATTATGGTAATTACCAAGTTAAAGGTGTTGGATTGACACCCTTAGCGGGAGAAATCAAAGGAAGCAACTACAGCCATGGTACTGTGCCTTTAGTCGAAGCTTTAGTTGAAGCCGTCTACTCGGAGGTGCTCAAAAATGTGTTGCCAGTTGGTGTCGCCGACTTTCATGGTGTGATTTACACAGGTTCTAATACAGCTTTTGAATTTGATGAAGCCAAAGAAGGGGAGCTTAAAGCAACCCATGGTGCGCTGTTCATTAGAGAAAAGTGTGAACGTCCAGCTCATTATTTAAGAGCGTATACCTTTAAAGTTAAACCTGAATATGAGCATGTTGTAGAACCAGATTTAGAACGAATTAGGCGTGTAATTAAAACGTTGGCAGATGAGTGTGGCTCTCCTGAGGGCTTTCTTGAATTTGTTGCTGGTTTTTTACAAGGCTGCGCAGAGCAGTTTGGTTTTTCACGTGTTGCAGGTATTACACATGGTGCCATGACACCGTCTAACATTTTGATGGATGGTGGTTGGATTGATCTTGTGACGCCAACATTTGTGGATAGAGGAAGAAATTATCGCGTAGCGAACTTAACCTACTATCAAGAGCCAACTATTGCTTTAGAGGTTTCTCAAGAATTATGTGATACCTATTCGAAATTCAATCAAGTGACTTTTGATACAACTATTTTGCATGATTATTATACCTCTTCACTCGATATGAGTGTTGACTACCATATGCCTTATATATTCGGTTTAGATAGGGATGTTATGGCGTCTATAGAGCTTAATAGCAAGGCAGCAGAGTTATTTGGCAAATTTAAAAAAGCACTTAACAAAGAAAGCAGAGTTTATTTTACCGGGAACTTAGGAAATGAAGCCTCAAACACCTTTAAAGCCCCATTAATAGCAATCTTTACATCGGCGCTTAATGACAAAGGATCCGTTGAATACGACTTATATCATGCAGCTTATGCTCAATATGAACATAAAGAGCGTGTTACGTTTGAGGCATTTGTAGTTCTGTGCTTTATTAAAGCGATGAAGCGTGATTTATTATCAGCGCTTTATTTTAGAACACATGTTGAGGACAACCTAGAAAAGTCACTTGAGCAAGCCGGACCGCAATGCATTCAAAATTTGATAGATGCTTATAGGTTAAGTTCTATGTGGGTGTTTGACGATGAGCTGAACAAAGAAGAGATCATTTATCAAAGTACAAACGGATTATCTCGCTACGTTTTTGATGGTGTAACACTCAAGATGGTAAGTGGAGCTCAATGTAGTGAGCGACCAGTTTCTGCACTAAGTTGTGAAGATATAAGTTGTGATTTTTTCCAGGCCCATCGTGATATATTTTTGCGCTATTTTGATACTGTCAGTACGGTAATTGGAGGATTAGTAGATGAGTAACGTACTAGATAAAGACACGACTTTAGCTGACATCATGCGTTTTAGGGCTGGAATAAACCTAGAGACAAGCATAGAAGAATTTCGTCTTATTGATTATTCAATTGAGAGGTCAAAAATATACATAATGCGTGACAAGGCTACTAATTTTGTTCAAGCGTATATTATTTGGGCTGATGTTATAGACGAAACCTGGCAGCGCTATTTACAATTAGGTACTCCCCCAATCTATAGCTATGAATGGGAAGAAGGTGATATAGGCTTAGTACTCGATGTGGTTTTAAACCCCAGTTACCGTTTAAACATACTAGCGAAAGTGTCTGATCAGTTTTTAAACTCAAAATACGTATATAAGCGAAATGCAAAACCGTATAAGTTTGGTAAAGCCTTAAAGAAACTAGCGGGTATAAAAAAAATTTCAGAAGGTAAGCTTATTTCCTTGTGATGTGCATAGTACATTTCAGACATGATTATACAAATGAGTATATGTGTCACCTGCTCAATATGAAGCAGACTACTATGATAAATTAACAGGGTCAGGTAAAGAGGCCTGACTTAAACAAAATAGTCTCCGATGAACTCGGGGCGATTCAATGTGTAAGTTAGAGACTTGCTAGGTGGCTTGTCATCAAGTAGGTCTTTTTACTGTACCGTAGGCTTAATTTCGTCAACCTTACATATTTCCCTGAATTGACCACGTATTAACGGCTATTCACAGAATTTTTGAGACTTTGATTCTTCTGTTCAATACCCTAGGAGCTAGAAGAAATCTAACAATTATAATTTCTTAAATCAGGAAATTAGATTTTTATTGCCACAACATGTATGCCTGACTGATCAGGTTTCGCTTTTTGGAAGTATTTTTATGATTAAAAAACTTAAGTCTATTAAGTCATTGAGCTGTATGTTATTGCCTTCGCTTATGGTCACTTGGCATGCTGAGGTGTCAGCGAACAATAATGGTATAAGTGGTTTAGTGCCTGAAGACTATTTTGATTTTGTATTTATGGGCGAACCTCAAATTGCTCCAAATGATGAAACGGTCTTATTTGTGAAAAGAACAGTAAATGAAGATGCAAGTGGTCGTAATAGTCAGATCTATAAAATCAACAAATCTGGTACGGTTTCTGAGTTTACGCAAGGCACAGGTGATCGCGCGCCAAGGTGGTCTGCGGATGGTAGCAAAGTTGCATTTATTCGTTCTGTTGATGGTAAACCTCAAGTCTTTATGATGCCAGCCAACGGTGGAGAAGCTAAGCAGATTACAGCATTGACACAAAGTCTCTCTGGCTTTGAGTGGCTGCCGTCAGGTGACAAACTACTGTTGACATTGCGTGTTAACGCTGAAGATGAAAAATCAGATGCTGTTGCCAACTCTGTATCAGAAAGCAGACCTACCAAGCGTGTAAAACCTGACATTGTCGTTGTAAAGCATGCCCAGTATATTGGCAATGGAACTGGCTATTTAAGTGATAAACGCAGACACCTGTTTATATTTGATATCCAAACAAGTGAATTAACACAGCTAACTTCAGGTGAAGATTGGAACGCAAATAGTCCCGTAGTTTCTAACGATGGCAATTACGTTTATTTTCATGCGAATAGAACAGGTCTAGAATACGAAGGCGATTCAAATTCAGATATTTTTCGTCTAGAGGTAGCAACAAAAAAAATCACTGCGCTTACCCATCACGAGCATGCACAATATAGTGTTAGTTTATCTGAGAGTGATGGCCTGTTGGCGTACGTGCACCAAGAAGACACCTATGAACAAGCAGATTTGATCGTTGCAGGAAAAAATTCGAAAGTAAAAAACCTTACCCAAAATTTTGATAGGAATGCATCACACGCAATTTGGGCACCAGACAATAAGCGGCTTTACTTCACAACCAATGACCATGGCACCAATAGACTCTTTTCGGTTTCAGTAAAAACAGGCGAAGTAACGAAGCTAATTAACGAAAATAGAAGCATTAAAAATCTAGCTGTGTCCAATAACGGTGACTACTTAGTTTTTACAGTGGAGAGTTCGACTGAATTGCCGGAGCTTTATCGCTATAACATTAAATCAGAGGCACTCACTCAGCTCACGAAGTTTAATGAGGCACTTCTCGCTAAGAAGGATCTGTCGCCAGCACAGAAGCTTTGGTTCACCAATGAAAAGGGGATGGAAGTTCAAGGTTTTATTCACAAACCTCTGGATTTCGATAAAAATAAATCCTACCCACTTATTTTGAACATCAAGGGAGGCCCAGGTGGCATGTGGGGGCATCAGTGGTTTCATGAAAATCAAATGTATGCGGCACAAGGTTATGCAGTTGCCTATGTAAATTATAGAGGAAGCAGCGGCTATGGCACTGCGCATAGCAAGGCTGTGCGTAAAGATTATGGTGGAGCAGATTACAGAGACAATATGCAATTTCTTGATGAGGTACTTGCACAAAACAAGTGGATAAACAAAGAGTCGTTGTATATTACAGGCGGTAGTCATGGCGGGTTTCTAACAAATTGGATCACAACCAAAACCGATCGGTTTAAAGCTGCTGTAACTCAGCGCAGTGTCAGTTCATGGATATCCGAAGCGGGTACTCAAGAGTACACGCCAAATCAGATGACGAAAGAGTTCGGCGGTAACTTGTGGACCAATTTTGATGCATATTGGGACCGCTCACCACTAAAATATGCTGATAAAGTTTCAACACCAACGCTAATTATTCATAGCGATGCAGATATGATTACGCCAATTGGGCAAGGGCAAGAGTGGTTTTATGCATTGAAAGCTAACGACGTGCCCGTTGAAATGGTGGTATTCAAAGGCGAAACGCACTCTCTTTCACGCACAGGGACTCCAACAAACCTAGTAGAAAGGTTAACGCGTATTATGGAGTGGTTTTCTCGTTATCACTAGTAATGACAGGTTTGACCCAAGGCTTTAACTTGGGTTAAACCGCGCAGTCTTATGAGATAGAGGAAGTTTTTTATACTTGTATTTTGACTTCCCCCAAACAAATTCAAGCACTTCGTTAGAGTTAGTTTAATTAAATCGTGAGAGCGCTGACGCACAGTAGTCTGTCACAAGTATAAAGTATATCTCAATTATGCAGTAAGACACATCGGCAAGTGCCATATTCATATTTGTTAATTCAATCGTACCACACTGCGAAAAGTATATTCGTATTATTGTGTTCTTAAACTGGCTAGTAAAATACGCATACCTTGCCATAAGTAAAGCAAGCATTGCTCCGAAAGTGTGAAAGTGAGTGTAAGGGCAAATAGCAGAGTACGAATTCTTCTATAGCGAGATGTGTGCTGGGTTACTATCGCGCGACGAGCTCTCTACATTTTTATAGAGTAAACAATAAAATGCGTAGAAATAGTGTACATTATAAACTAGCCTATTAGAACGAGAACTTTAATTCAATACCATAAACGGTAGTAAATAATGTCCATGGGTAAACGGCTTGCGATAGTACTACATATTATTTGGATATTAGTGGCTGTGATACCAAGCACATGCTTTGGCAGCATCCCAATACTTGCTAATCAATATTCAGTGAAAAAACTGACTGCTGAAGAGGGGTTCGCATCTCCTGAAATCTATTCAATTATCCAAGATCAGCAAGGGTTTCTCTGGTTCGGCACTGCTGAAAATGGTGTGATGCGTTACGATGGACGCAAAGTCACATTATTTGAATTCGACAGCGACAATATCAATGGCTTATCCCATAATGATGCTGGCAATCTAATGTTAGATAGAAATGGCGGTATATGGGTTGGTACATGGGGTGGCGGGGCAAATCGCTATGACCCAAAAACGGGCCAGTTTGAGAGCTTTATTCACGACCCTAAAAGAGCCGATTCAATTTCTGCGAATAGAATACAGTCCCTGTACCATGATTTAGACGGTTCTATTTGGTTGGGATCATATGATAAAGGTCTAAACCGGTACATTGAAAACGACCGTTTTGAGCATGTTCAGGTGGGCTCGAGCATTACTCAAGGTTTGTCGCATAATCGCATTTGGGACATAGAAAATAATGACAATGATAGCTTGTGGGTTGCAACAAGTTATGGCTTGAATTTGTATGACAAACAACAGAATAGCTTTCGATACTTTTTCCCAGACCCTAGCAATGACACGCCAACGGGTGCCAACGAAATAAGGCATATTTTGAAAACTTCAAAAGGGGAGCTTTTTGTAGGTACGCAGCAAGGCCCTTTTTCATTTGACCCCATAACTGGAGAATTTTCTGAAATTGGAGTCATTGGGAAGGTTCATTTGGGGCAAGTTAACTCTATGATTGAAGATCAAGATGGATATATTTGGTTTGTTACCAGTAAAGGTGTTTTTAGAAAGTCCAATGTAAGTGAACAATTAGTCCAGTTAGAGCTTGAACATAACAATGGGCTTAGAATCATATTTGAAGATAGCGCAAAAACCATCTGGATCACCAATGAAGTATATGGAATATTTAAGCTGGTCCCACACCGTAAATTCAAACCAATCAATAGCCCAGATTTAATCGCGCCCAATGGCATAACCGCGGATAAAAATGGCGACCTTTTAATAGCAAATTCTGAGTCTCGCTTATTGAAATGGGAAGTGTCTTCACAAACTTTACACCAATTGTCTGCGCCCGTTTTTAATGAACAAAACGGATTTGAAAGTAACGCTTTGCTTGAGCGCCCTGTTTTATATTTGGACAACCAGAATATACTCTGGATGGCTTTAGACAAAGGGATAGCCAAGTTTTACTTAGATACTAAAATAAGTGAATTAATAAAGTACCCTAGCACCGAACCGTACTATAGAGAGTTTAGAGAGATCCGTGCACTTTCCGCGGATAAACACGGCAACCTATGGATTGGGACTTATAAAAATGGGGTATATATTTATACTCCAAGCACAAATACGTTTAAACATTTAGATTCTTCTTATGGACTATCACACCCAGAAGTATTAACAATCTACAAAGACAAATCTCAGAATATCTGGGTTGGCACCGGGGGTGGTGTAAATTTGTGGGTAGAGTCGAGTCAGAAGTTTAAGTCGTTTGTGAATGATGCATACAAAACGGACAGCTTGTTGGGCAGCATTGTGCAAGACATCCATCAATCACAAGATGGCGCTATTTGGATAGCAACTCAGCAAGGGCTGAACTTGTATCAAGAAGAAGAGAATAGTTTTATACATTACAGTACCCAAAATGGATTGCCGAGTAATTTGATTCGGGCGATTTCGGATGATCAGGAAGGGAATTTATGGTTAACGACCAATAAAGGCATCACTAAGTTTTCTCCATCGACTGGGAAGGTACGTAATTTCGATAGCCGCAATGGGGTGCTCGGTTTAAATTACTATCCAAGTAGTCTGATTAAGGGTAAAAATAATACAATTTTTACGAGTAGCCAACGAGGCGTTGAATACTTTAGCACACAACCGTTGAAGTCAAATCGCAGTGACCCCAACTTAGTGTTGACTGGATTTAATAAAATGGGTCAGCCGGTCAGGCTAGATAGACCCTATGCGTATATAAACGATATTTATATTTCATACCTTGATTACATTTTTTCTTTTGAATTCTCTGTGTTGGACTTTGTGTCTCCTAGTAAAAATCAATATGCATACAAACTGGAAGGCTACGATGATAACTGGATAGAGATAGGGAATAGAAATACAGCCTCGTTTACTAATTTAGATGGGGGAACCTACACATTTCAGGTTAAGGCCACAAATAGTAATGGGTATTGGGGCGAAAATACTTTGTCTATCCGATTGCATGTTGCACCGCCTCCTTGGAAAACATGGTGGGCCTATTGTTTTTATGTTTTGGCGATTGCTATGGTTGTTTTTACCGTCATTTATTTACGTACTAAGCTACAAAAAGCTGAGATAGGCAGACAAAAGCAGTTTGTGATTCAACTCGAAAAGCAGGTATCTGAAAAAACAGCGTCACTTAAAATGCAGGCAAAAGACCTAGAAATAGCGTTAAAAAAAGCAGAAGAAGTCACGCGCTTAAAGTCAGAGTTTTTGGCTAATATGAGTCACGAAATCAGGACGCCAATGAATGGTGTACTCGGTATGCTAGAGCTTTTGAAGCACAGTAGTTTAACACCAGAGCAGGTCCATTCGGTTAACATTGCAAGTACAAGTGCACACTCGCTGCTGACTCTGATTAATGATATTTTGGATTTTTCTAAGATAGAGGCGGACAAACTAGAGTTGGAGCTAATAGACTTCGACTTAAAACAGATGGTTGAACAATTATGTGAGTCTATGGCGCTTTCTGCTCAATCCAAAGGAGTCAGCATCATTGTAGATTTGGTAGACGTAAATTCACCAATGGTAAATTCAGATCCTGGACGTATCAGACAAATTATTACCAATATATTAAGTAATGCGATTAAATTTACCGAGCGGGGTGAAATCATTGTTCGCGCTAAGCTTGAACCTGATAGCAATGAAAAACACCTACTATTTACTTGCCAAATACAAGATACAGGTATTGGGATCCCTGAGGAAAAGCTATCCAGTTTATTTGATTCATTTATACAAGTGGATGCATCAACAACGCGTAAATATGGTGGAACAGGGTTGGGTCTCAGCATTACCAAAAAGTTGTGCCAGTTGCTAAATGGCGATGTGAGTGTTTCGAGTAAAATAAATCACGGCAGCTGTTTTGAATTTACTTGTGTAGTGACTAAAAGCAATAAACTCAGTGGATCAGAACCTTCTTTTGAACAGTTAGGTTTGGTCGCGCTATTGGTTGACCCCGTTACATCAAGTAATAAAGCTATTTGTAAACAATTACAGCGTTGGGGAGTCAGGACGTTTGATATCTCTAATGCCGAGCAAGCATTAGAGATACTATCGTCTAATCGCGTTGATATTGTATTTTTTAATAAAACATTACCTGATATGAGTGGGGAGTCGCTGGCAAAACAAATTAGAAAGCTCGCGCCAGATAAAGGCATAAAGCTTGTGATGATGAATCTATTGAGTGAGCACTATGATGCGATTGAGAATAGCTCGGTGCCACTGGATGGTCATTTTTCAAAACCAGCCACGATGAATGACTTATTATCTGCGTTATCGACCTTGAATGGTGAGTCTAAAATTGGTCACCATGAGAATAACTGCATGCAAAAGCAACAAAAAGAAGTAAGTACGGAAGCGTCTTCTTGGGCAAATGGTACCCGAGTATTGTTGGTTGAAGATAACAAAGTAAATCAACTAGTCGCAATGCGCATTTTAAATGGGATCGGGGTTACCACTGAAATTGCTGAAAATGGTGTTGAGGCATTGGAGAAACTTGCTGAAGTTGGTAGTACCAACCCTTACTCAATTGTGTTAATGGATTGCCAAATGCCTAAAATGGATGGTTACGAAACCACTAGAAATATCAGAGCGAAATCGGCAGGAGTAAATCAATCAAGCATCCCCATTGTCGCTATGACTGCGAATGCGATGCAAGGCGACAAACAAAAGTGCCTTGATGCAGGCATGGACGACTATATCACCAAGCCGATAGAAGCGGGTAAAGTGCTAGAGAAGTTAAAAGCATGGGTGCTTAAATCCCAGCAACCAAAGTGGCAATAGCAACACCAAAACACGACTGGGTTTACCTTGCAGTGACGTTCGCTCTGCTTACACATAAATCTTTGGGTGATTTTTATTAATATGTAAGTAGAGCGGGACGACTAAACTAGCTCACTTTCAATTAAGACTGTTAGAAATAGTGATTGTATTTGATGCCTAACGAATGGCTACTGTGCTCGCTATTTTCGGCAAAATCCCAGATCATAGCAACGCCTTGGTCTGTGCTGGGGAACCAACTAAATACGAGATTTGCCTTGAGTATAGAGGCGGTTTTATGCCACTTACCAGAACCCCAACTCACCTCCGTTGAAAGCTTTGAGTCATTAACCAAGCCTATGATTAGGCAGGATTTTATCTGCGAGTACCACTCTTGATCACGAATATTTGAGGTCACTCCGTAAGCGTCGCCTAAACCAC
>NZ_AUXT01000002.1 GCF_001625595.1 Pseudoalteromonas luteoviolacea NCIMB 1942 | reverse complement strand
AGATTTTTGAACACTACCTTAATTATGTATAAATATATTGTAGACATCATGCTGCAAACCTTAAAAAAGGTGCATAAAAATCCACCTAGACATCTACATTCAACAATTAATATTCGATAAAGTATTGGAAAAAGTAAGTTCAAACACCGCAGACCCCATAGAACAAACCCACTTCGCTTAACATTAAGCTTTAAAAGAAACTAATGCAAAACTTTATAGCGCATTTTTTATGGCCTAAAAACAACACATGGGCGTTAAATCGATACCCCACTTTATACCCCTAAAATGATCACGCTTTAGCAAATTTCAGACACAAAAAAAACCTAGCATCAATGCGTTAGGGTTTTTATAAAAAGCGATTTGGACCGATTTTTACTACACCATACCGCCCATGTAGAACTTAAGCTTTTGTTTCTATTAAACTGTTAACATGGGAAAAAGTAGCGATACCCCACTTTATACCCCTAGGGTAAAATAAAGAGTAAATTTATTTATTTTTCATCCCGTTAGCTATATCAATAGCGCGCTAACCAACAGTTCTAAGGCTCTGAAGCAATTCAATATAAATTATTTAATAACAAATAGTTATGATGCTAGTAATCATATAATTAGAAGTAAATTTTTAACCACCTTGTATTGTAATAAGAACATAGATAAATTAAAATTTTCTCCGTGTTTGATTCTGAGAAATGGCTTTCAAGAGTCAAGTTACAAAATCACTCACTTTTTCTCGTCATACAAAATCACTTATGTTAGCGACATTGGTTAGCACTTCTGCTATATCTTATGCTCAAGTCGAAGGTGGATGAGTTCAAAGAGCTGAAGCGGTCGCTAAAGCTGAAGGTATTACTATGGCTGAGCTGCTAGACCGTTCTGAAAGTGGCGAACTAGACGTAAATCAAAGAGCCGCTGAATTAAATGCTGAATGGGGACGCTGCGAGACCTATAAATATACAAAGTATGCAAGTGCTAAAGTAGATCAAGAAATCACTCTTACCCGTTTCTCAAGCTTTGGCAGTACTTGTAACTCTTACTTTTTCACAATAGAAAGAAACTACGATGGCCATGATATGGAGTTAATTTTATACCGTGATGACAGAGAAATTGATCGAGGTACCCATATTGGGAGATACCTTCCTCGTGGCAGCTATCGATTAACTCTGATAAACAATGGCGGCGGTACAAGTACACTGGCGGTGTGCGTTACGAATACAGCGAGAATTAATTTATATCACGCAGGCTAATTAAGTCTGCGTATCAACAAGTTTAGTTTCTTGGCTTTTTAGGAAATTGATCACTTTCTCTTGATACTCTTGGAGAAAAGATTCTGAAGTGATTTTAGCCACTGTTTGCTGCTTCTTTTGAGCATTTCCCAACATACCATGAAATGAGCGGTAGTTCTCTTTTTCCATCTGTGCCGCGCCTTCTACATGATCTACAAAGAAGTCGATAATATTTATTTTTTCGTCGGGCTTGAAACCTTTTTCCTCAAAATTAACGCCATCTAAAGAACCTTTCACCCCCATTACATCAGACCAAAAAGTGTCACGTAAGCTCCCTGTATACCCACTCGACCGTGCTATATCAGACTCCAACGTTCGAATTGCGTCAACAATACCTTTAAATTCATTGATAGACATGTTCTCAAAATCAAAGCCTTCAGGATTAAGTAGGGCATTGTATGGTGAACTGCTCGGCGCATCACCTGAAAATGCAGCAATAGAAACAGGCTCATCAGATACTTGTTTCTCTTTGGTAACTTTAGCCTGATTAGGCTCTGACTCCGTTTTTACGGGCGCAGCAAGCGGTTGTATAGGTGTTGATGTTGACGTATTCGTTGTTGACGCCGAGTGGATATTAAAATTAATAGTCATAAAAGCTCCTTTTTGTACTGCCTTAGTATCGGCAGTATTCCTATTTTACTTTAGCATATTGTGTTCGATTTTATGGCTGTTATACATCGGCTTGTTAGCCCATCTAAGCATGTTGCCGATTATGAGCCTATTTGTGTGAAACAGCACAAAGCACATTTTTTACAACACATGGGCGTTAAATCGATCCCCCACTTTATACCCCTAAAATGATGGCGCTTTAACAAATTTCAGACACAAAAAAACCCTAACATCAATGTGTTAGGGTTTTTCAAAAAAGCGATTTGGGCCGATTTTTACTGTCGGGTAAGGAGCAGCCATTGCTGGCTACCCCTCCCCTAAGAACCGTACGTGCGAGTTTCCCCGCATACGGCTCAAGCCTTTATAAGTCAGTACCTAAGTACAGACCGGCGACTACTTCAAAAATCCCTCTTCTCCGCAGTTTTCTATAGGGTGAATATCAAATCTTTTAATGTCACTACCTACATAAACACTTGCTGAGTTATTTGCGAGAACTGTAAACTTTATCACTGTATCACCAATCGTTGTAATGGTTACTGCAATTGGTGAGCGTGATTCAAGGTTAACAGTTTGACCCATTTCCACGGGGATTTTTTCGGGTGTTACTTCATTCATAATAAACTCCAAAGCAAATCATTCTATTGTTGGCAAAACTACAAACTATCAATGCAATAAGTTATACAACAACCGATATAACAAATTGAAATAAGCATATACCAAAAATAAATAACAATCAAATTGTGCATCTACTATGCAATTGCCTATGACAATTGGGATGCAACAACACTAAGTTACTTAGCTCATCCGAACCACCTTTTACCTTTTCCACAATATGATGGATATTCCATCCTGTTTCTTTGGTAATATTCTGGCGGCACAGTGGGCAGCGATGCTGTTGTCTGAGCCATAGCGTTAACACTTTACGCTTACCTTGCATTGAATCACGCCAAGCTCGCTCAAGGCGCTGCTCGAAATATGTTTCAAATGCTAAGTCATACGGATTAGCGTCCGCTTTAATCTTAGTGTGTCGCTTTATCACAGTGTCATTGGTGTATATCAATCGCTTATCAAAACCGTCGATTGTTATACCGGAAAATGTCCAGTTGCGTTTGCCCACAGATTTAAAGTACTTAGACTTAATCCAGCGCTTGCGCCTGTTGGCATGACGCCTTCGACACCATTGCCACAACATTTTCCAAACCCGATAATCCACATAGTTAAAGGTTTCTTTCGCAACCACATGTCGATGATAGTTAGCCCAACCCCGTAACACCGGATTGAGTTGTGCTATCAACATACTGGAAGCCGCTGTTTTGTTATCCGTCACTATGCTTTTCACTTTATGAAGCAAGTTGCGTAAGTTCTTTCGGCTTGGCTTAATTAAAAGCTTACCTTGGTATTTACGTAAGTTTTGCCCCAAGAAGTCAAACCCGTCTTCTATATGCGTGATCACCGTTTTTTCGGGCGATAACTGTAACCCTCGCTCGGCCATAAAGGCTGTTACGAGAGGTTTAACTTCCTCTTCTAAAAGCTCTTTCGAGATCCCAGTAATGATGAAGTCATCAGCGTATCGCACGTAGTTGACCTTGGTCTTGTAGCTGGCTTTGGTATTTTTCTTCCCAAAATGAGATTCAAGTACCGTTTCCAGCCCATCAAGTGCCAAATTAGCCAACACTGGAGAGATTATCCCTCCTTGTGGTGTGCCCGCTTCCGTCGGATTTAATTTACCGGATTCCATAAACCCCGCTTTTAGCCATTTTCTGAGTACTTGTTTATCCAATGGGACATTGGCAAGTAGCCAGTTATGACTAATGTTATCGAAGCACCCTTTAATATCCCCCTCTAACACCCATTTAGCAGAATGCTTGCGACTGAGATTCACAAAACATTGCTCAATCGCATCTGCTGTAGAGCGCATAGGGCGAAAGCCATAACTATTTCTGTCTGCGGTGGTTTCCGATACAGGCTCTAGTGCCAGCAGGTATAACGCCTGCATGGCTCTGTCGAGCATGGTCGGTATCCCAAGCGGTCGGCGTTTACCGTTCGCTTTAGGAATATAAACCCGCCTCAACGGTTTGGGCTTATAGCCCTTACGCGTTAATCGAAACAGCGCCAGCCATTTACTTTCAGGTGTACTCCATAACTCCCCATCGACACCGGCAGTCCGTTTGCCTCGATTTTCAGTTACTCGTTTAACTGCCAAAACTTTGGCTGCAAACGAGCGCACCAACATGCGTTGCAGGGCTTTCACCTTGCGCCACTGTTGTTGCTTAGTCGCCTTTGCGATCCGTACTTGTAGCCCTCTCACCTTTTGCTCAATTGAATACCAATTAATGGTATGCCAGCTGTGCGCCTGATGGGAGAACGCAGGTACTTGGAACATACATTCCGCACTCATCTTGCTTTCCTCCATAACCACAAAATGGAGAAAAGCCAAACCCTTACGGGGATAGCTAATCCCCTCTTGGGTTAATTTATTAGATGGCTTTACATGCCTTCACACAATTAAAGACCAGTCTGAATTTGGCACCCTTTCGAGTCGGAGCAAATTTCGAACTCCTATCTGAACCATTACAGTTCAGCATTCGCTTGGTCAGACATCCTTTACCCACTTATCCAACAGTATTTCTTACGAAATACCTGCCAAAGAATTAAATTTTCTGGCAGATAATTGGGCTTACCGAGTTCCATTGTAATTACACGAGCAACTTAGGTTCTACCTATTCACCGATGGTCAAATGACGACGTAATCCCAGATGTAAAAGGATTAACCGACCACGTACCTTTTGGTTAGAGCGTATCAACAATATTTCGCTCTTTGCGGTTGACGGTGTTTATCAGTAGTTCACTTACGTTAACCATATTGCCCAGCCTAGCCTTCAACCAGCTTATTGTTAGCCAATTACGACAACTCTCACGAGTAAATCGCCGCTTTCGCAGAAGTACATTGTCAGGAAGCTTCGCACCATACCGTTACCAGCATCGCACTATCCCTAGGCTACAGTTAGTCGTATAACAGGTCTCGCTACCGAAATGCCTAAACAAACGGTGAGACAATAATTACAACAGCTTATGCCCGTAGGTCATAAACTCCAGTTGGTTTTGGAACATATAAGAACTGCTATAGGCATACGCCTATATTTATATGAAGTGATAGTTAAATAAAATGAATACACCTTATAGGTGCTACGAGTGATGAACAGTAGTCCTCATCTACACAAAGGGGTACTTTGTGCCAATCATTTATTTTAAATCTATACTTAAAGGTTCGATGACTAGTAAGCCTCGTTATTTATCCAATTGTTTAAACAATTGCACGACATATCAACTCCTTAGAGTGATATTCCGGCAATCGTTAAAACCCCAATTGCCGGAGTCGATTACTAATTTTGCAGGTGGTGGAAGTGAGTACGTAAGTACTCACTGACAGATAGTCCTGCTAGGCTAGCGACCTACGCGACTCTCGTCGCACTACATCATACCGCCCATGCCGCCCATGCCACCCATGCCGCCCATGTCTGGTGCAGCAGCCGCTTCATCCTTTGGAATTTCAGCAACCATCGCTTCAGTTGTGATCATAAGACCCGCTACTGATGCCGCGAACTGAAGTGCAGAACGCGTTACTTTAGTTGGGTCAAGGATACCCATTTCAATCATGTCGTCGTACTGACCGTTTGCCGCGTTGTAACCATAGTTACCTTCGCCAGCTTTAACAGCATTAACAACAACAGATGCTTCGTCACCTGCGTTTGAAACGATTTGACGTAAAGGCGCTTCCATCGCACGTAGTGCAACATTAACACCGTGGTTCTGATCTTCGTTTTCACCTTCAAGACCTGCGATCTTGCTAGCAACACGAACTAGTGCAACACCACCACCTGGTACAACACCTTCTTCAACCGCTGCGCGAGTTGCATGTAATGCATCTTCAACACGGTCTTTCTTCTCTTTCATTTCAACTTCAGTTGCTGCGCCAACTTTGATTACTGCAACACCGCCTGCAAGTTTTGCCATGCGCTCTTGTAGTTTTTCTTTGTCGTAGTCAGACGTTGCTTCTTCGATCTGTGCTTTGATTTGTGATACGCGGCCGTCGATTGCAGCTTGTTCACCAACACCGTCGATGATAGTTGTATCGTCTTTAGTGATAACAACGCGCTTAGCTGTACCTAAGTCTTCTAGTGTCGCTTTTTCAAGCTCTAGACCGATTTCTTCAGAAATTACAGTACCACCAGTTAGGATAGCAATGTCTTGTAGCATTGCTTTACGACGGTCACCGAAACCAGGCGCTTTAACAGCAGCTACTTTTACGATACCACGCATGTTGTTTACAACTAGCGTTGCCAGTGCTTCACCTTCAAGGTCTTCAGCAATGATAAGAAGTGGCTTGCTTGTCTTAGCAACACCTTCTAGTGTAGGAAGTAGTTCACGGATGTTAGATACTTTCTTGTCTACAAGTAGAATGTGTGGGTTGTCTAGTTCAACTTGGCCTTTTTCAGCGTTGTTGATGAAGTATGGAGATAGGTAACCGCGGTCAAACTGCATACCTTCTACAACGTCTAGCTCATTTTCTAGAGATTGACCTTCTTCAACCGTGATAACGCCTGATTCACGACCTACTTTTTCCATTGCTTCAGCAATGATATCACCAATTTCTTTATCAGAGTTTGCAGAGATAGTACCTACCTGTGCAATTGCTTTAGTATCAGCACATGGTGCAGAAAGCGCTTTTAGTTCTTCAACCGCAGCAACAACTGCTTTGTCGATACCACGCTTAAGGTCCATTGGGTTCATCCCCGCTGCAACAGACTTAAGGCCTTCGTTTACAATTGATTGTGCCAGTACTGTCGCGGTTGTGGTACCGTCACCCGCTGCATCATTTGCTTTTGATGCAACTTCTTTAACCATCTGTGCGCCCATGTTCTCAAACTTGTCTTCAAGCTCGATCTCTTTCGCTACAGATACACCGTCTTTAGTGATAGTTGGTGCGCCGAATGACTTATCAAGTACTACGTTACGACCTTTAGGACCCAGTGTTACTTTTACTGCGTCAGCTAATACGTTTACGCCCTGAAGCATTTTAGTGCGAGCGTCACTTGCAAAACGAACTTCTTTTGCTGCCATGTTTTTATTCCTCTAAATTCTTTTCGTTAAAAGCTACTGTGTTTTTCTTACAAGCTACTGCTTAGCCAACAATACCTAAGATATTGTCTTCACGCATGATCAGGTATTCTTGACCTTCGATCTTTTCAGTCTTTTCAACATATGAGCCGAATAGTACTGTGTCACCTGCTTTTACTTCTAGTGCTCTTACTTCACCACTGTCCAAAACGCGGCCATTACCTACAGCAACAACTTCACCGCGAGTTGATTTTTCAGCAGCTGAGCCAGTCAATACGATACCGCCAGCAGATTTAGTTTCTTCTTCTAGACGCTTAACAATAACGCGATCATGTAAAGGACGAATGTTCATTGATTTAGTTCTCCTAACTTTTCTGAACAAGGACAGAATAATCTGTTTACTCAGAGTGAGTCGTGGCCCTACTATGCGGCGCTCAACACGACTTTCTGGATTAATTTATAACTTGCAATTCTAGATGGGGGTGGATATTTAAAACCCAAGAGAAAAATTAAAAAATTTTAATCTTTTCTTTGATATTCACCTTCAATAGTCGTGTTTGACTGAGATTCAGATTGCGGGGCTTTGCGCTCAAAAGGATCAAATTTTTGCTCTTGAAACGGCGCTTGAGTATCTTGATGTGTGTGCTGTTGGCCAAAGCCTTGAGCTGAACTCTGCATTTTTACGCTGGCTTGTTCAATTAAGGTCTTGGCAATTTTTTGTCTAATCATAGGGGTCAATAACATAAAGCCCAATGCGTCTGTCATAATACCTGGGGTCATTAAGAATACGCCTGCGATGATCACACACAATCCAGTAAATAAATCTTGGCCTGGTAATTGGCCTGATGCCATCTGCTTCTGTACATTGGAATAGGCTCCAAGCCCTTGCTGCTTAACTAGCTTAGCACCCAGGATTGCCGTAGCAATAACAAGTGCAATCGTCGCAAATCCACCAATGACATCACTGATCTGGATCAGCAATGCTATTTCAACAATTGGTACAACAATAAATAGTAGAAAAAGAACTTTAAACATAGATTCTCCAAATAAACTGAAATAGATGTATGGCTTCTCAGGTCTAATTTCAAGCTTACGGTCAGCATCCAATAACACTTTGGCTTTTTTATTTTGCTCTAAACAGCACAGTACTTTGCAGCTTAGAGCAAAGCCAAATAGGAAAGTTCAGAGTATATAAATGCAACTCAACGAGCACACCTTGGGATCCAAGTTGTCTTTCGATACTATATGGGCACAACGAAATAGTCGGCAAAATACGATGAGTACTCCATACAGATTAGTCATGACGACTTGTGATAGCAAAGATAATGCAAAGCACATCGCAGCGCATTTAGTGTTAAATAAATTAGCAGCTTGTGTGAACATATTGCCCCAATTAGAGTCAATCTACATGTGGCAAGGAGAAGTCACACAAAGTGACGAATTTAAATTACTGATCAAAACGAAATCCGCACTGGTTAATGATGTCATTGAAGTGATCCAAACAGAGCATAGTTACGATGTGCCTGAAGTACAGGTCATAGAAATAACCGATGGTGCACAACAATACTTTAACTGGATGGAAGAGGTACTGAATTAATGCGACTGACGACGCTTGTTTTTTCTTTTTTTACGCTGCTGTTTATAGGTAGCTTTCAGGCTCAGGCCAATAACAATATGCTAGATAGCTTACTGGCACCACAGCAACAAACATTTTTACCCGTCGACCAAGCCTTTCAGTTCGACTTTGACCAACAAGGTAGTGTGCTGTTTACCGGTTGGGACATTGCGCCAGGCTACTACATCTACAAGCATAAACTTGAGTTTGTAGGCAAAGGGGCGGAAATAAAAGTGCCTGAGCTTGCAAAAGGCAAAATGATCGAAGATGAGTTTTTTGGCCGCACCGAAGTTTATTTTGACGAACTTTCAGTGGTTTCTAAGTTGTCAAATGTAGGTCAAGACGCCATGGTAAAAGTGCGTTACCAAGGCTGTGCTGAAGCAGGGCTTTGTTACCCACCTGAGATTATTGAAATTCCATTAACTGCATTTGGAGGCTCAAGTGATGCTGTAACCGTATCAGCACCGACTACAGATACGACACAACAGAAAAAACAAGTATTAACGCTCGCGCAACAAGATGACGACGAATTATCGTTTAATGAACGTTTGGCGCAACAGAGCTTTGCCGCCAACCTAGGTGCATTCTTTTTAGTGGGAGTGTTGTTAGCATTTACGCCATGTGTCTTCCCAATGTTCCCTATTTTGTCTAGTTTGATTGCGGGCCAAAAGAACCTTTCGACCAAAAAAGCCTTCTCTCTTTCTTTTGTCTATGTGCAAGGCATGGCGGTTACATACGCAGCCCTAGGTTTAGTGGTTGCGTATTTTGGTGGCCATATCCAAGGCTATATTCAACATCCTGCTGTACTGATTAGCTTCAGTATCTTATTCATTATTTTAGCCTTTGCTATGTTTGGTTGGTTTGAACTGCGTTTACCGAATGGCATGATGAGCAAACTAACTGAGATCAGCAATCAACAAAAAGGTGGTAATTATACCGGCGTATTTATGATGGGTGTTCTTTCAGGCCTTATCGCCAGCCCCTGTACGACGGCGCCGCTTTCAGCTGCATTACTTTATGTTGCACAAAGTGGCGACTACCTTGTTGGTGGTTTAACTTTATATGCATTGAGTTTAGGTATGGGGCTGCCACTGCTTCTACTAGGTACGTCTGGTGGCAAGTTACTCCCTAAAGCTGGCGGTTGGATGGAGCAAGTTAAAACCCTATTCGGTTTCTTGATGCTATTTGTACCTCTAATTTTGCTTGAGCGTATTTTAGACTTCGACATCATTGTCATGCTGGCATCGGTGCTTGCCATTGCCACAGCGCTATATCTACATTACTGGCAAAGTGGCCAGCAACAAGGTAAAGGCAAAACAATTTTGTGGGCGATGTCCATGACTTTGTTTGTCACGGCCTTTTTAATGGCTCAGTCAGTGCTATTCAAACAGCCGGTTTCCCAAGCGACAGTGGTGAGCACACAACTGGAAGAGAAGAAGTTTAGACTCATTGAAGGGCTCGATGGTCTGAATACCGAGGTTGCAAAAGCCAACCAACAGGGTCAGATTGCCGTTGTGGATCTTTATGCTGATTGGTGTGTCGCATGTAAAGAGTTTGAGAAATATACGTTCCCAGAAGCTGAAGTACAAAAAGAGTTCCAGCATTTTGAGTTATTAAAGCTGGATCTGACAGAAAGTAACGATACGACTTTTGAGATCATGGACTATTTCACGGTCTTTGGTTTACCAAGTATGTTGTTCTTCGACAAAGAAGGCAATGAAATCCCTGAACTTCGCGTAACTGGCTTTATGAACGCCGAAGACTTTGCCGAACACCTACGTAAAGTGCGCGATTACCAGTAAATTCCTTTCCCTTCCTCACGCCTACTTGAGTTTGGCCATCAAGTAGGCGGCACTTTATGTCTGATTAGACCAGTATTTTGCTGCTATTTACCTCGAACACTCTATAATAGTTCACGAACGTGAGAAATATTTGCTATTTATCGCGCAAGCGCTTAAGTTAGGTAAAGCAAAAGACGAAAAGTCGATTTATTTCCCATTTAAAGGAATTTCACGCATTATGTCAGCAAATTTTAAGGTTTTAGTACTAAATGGCCCCAATTTGAATATGTTAGGGCGACGCGAGCCAGATAAATATGGCACACAAACCTTAGCTGAGATAATGCAGTCACTGGTAAAGTGCGCAGAACAACACGATGTGATGCTGACTCATTTTCAAAGCAACAGTGAAGCTGAGCTGATTAATACTATCCACGACCATTATGGCAAAGTGGACTGCATTATTATTAACCCAGCAGCTTTCACACACACTAGTATCGCAATGCGCGATGCGTTGCTCAGTATCAGCGTCCCATTTTACGAAGTGCATATTTCTAATGTGCACGCACGCGAGCCATTTCGTCACACCTCATACTTTTCGGATGTGGCGAAAGGCGTAATATGTGGATTAGGTGCAACTGGCTATCAAGCCGCATTGATGGCAGCTATTGACCAGTTGCGCAACCAAAATAACTCAAATTAACTAACAGGCGGGCCAAGTTATGGATATTCGCAAGATTAAAAAGCTAATCGAACTAGTAGAAGAATCAGGTATTGCAGAGCTAGAGATCACCGAAGGTGAAGAGTCAGTACGTATCAATCGTCACAGCAGCGCGCCTGTTGTAGCTCAACCTCAACAATTTGCAGTACCAGCGGCAATGGCGGCACCTGTGGCAGCACCTGCGGCTCCAGCAGCAGAAGCACCTGCAGCAGAAGCGGCGACACCAGCGGGTCACCAAGTTAAGTCTCCAATGGTTGGTACTTTCTACTCTGCATCTTCTCCAACAGCAGCAGCATATGTTGAAGTTGGTGCTAAAGTTAATGTTGGCGACACACTTTGTATCGTTGAAGCAATGAAGATGATGAACCAGATCGAGTCTGACAAGGCAGGTACTGTTAAAGCTATCCTAGTTGAAAACGGCGAGCCAATTGAGTTTGATCAACCTCTATTCATCATCGAATAATTCCCAAGAAGGCAAACACTATGTTAGATAAAGTAGTCATTGCAAACCGAGGTGAGATTGCACTTCGCGTATTGCGTGCCTGCAAGGAGCTTGGGATTAAAACGGTGGCTGTGCACTCGACAGCTGATCGTGACCTTAAACACGTTCTACTTGCAGACGAAACAATTTGTATCGGTAAACCAGCAGCTGCTGAAAGTTACCTTGATATTCCGCGTATTATCGCTGCGGCAGAAGTAACTGATGCGGTTGCTATCCACCCAGGATACGGTTTCCTATCAGAGAACGCTGACTTTGCTGACCAAGTTGAGCAAAGCGGTTTTATCTTTATCGGCCCTACTGGCGATACTATCCGCCTGATGGGTGACAAAGTTTCTGCAATCGAAGCAATGCGCAAAGCCGGCGTACCTTGTGTTCCGGGTTCTGACGGTCCACTAACAGAAGACAATGAGCGCAACGTACAAATCGCTAAACGTATCGGTTACCCTGTTATCATCAAAGCAGCAGGCGGCGGCGGTGGTCGTGGTATGCGTGTTGTTCGCTCTGAAGATGAGTTATTGGATTCAATCGCTCTTACGCAAACAGAAGCACATCAGTTCTTCGGTAATGGCATGGTATACATGGAGAAATTCCTTGAAAACCCACGCCACATCGAAGTACAAGTACTTGCTGATGGTCAAGGCAATGCGATTCACTTAGGTGAGCGTGACTGTTCAATGCAACGTCGCCACCAAAAGGTAGTTGAAGAAGCACCAGCACCGGGTATTACAGCAGAAATGCGTAAGTTCATCGGCGACCGTTGTACACGTGCGTGTATCGAAATCGGTTATCGTGGTGCAGGTACATTCGAATTCCTATATGAGAATGGCGAATTCTACTTCATCGAAATGAACACTCGTATTCAGGTAGAGCACCCAGTAACAGAAATGGTTACAGGTGTAGACCTAATCAAAGAGCAATTAAAAATTGCAGCAGGCCAACCTTTATCAATCACACAAGACGACGTAGTGATCAAAGGTCATGCTATTGAATGTCGTATTAACGCAGAAGATCCTGAGTCGTTCATTCCGTCTCCGGGTAAGATCACGCGTTTCCACCCTGCTGGTGGTCTAGGTATTCGTTGGGACAGCCACATTTACGCTGACTACACGGTACCACCGCACTACGATTCAATGATTGGTAAACTGATCACTTATGGTGAAAACCGTGATGTTGCTATTGCTCGTGCACGCAACGCGCTAAATGAGCTTGTGATTGACGGCATTAAGACAAATACGCCGTTACATCAAAAGATCCTAGCAGATGAAAACTTCCAAAATGGTGGGACAAACATCCACTATCTAGAGAAGAAGCTCGGTCTTTAAGACACAGTAGCTAAAAAAGCCGGTCACCCCGGCTTTTTCTTTATTGGGAACTTATCCGGTTGCCTTTTTATTAATCAATTGAACAAGATAAGCTAGATTTTTCGGCTTTAGCTAGTGACAAGTGTGTAAAAAGTTCATATACTGCCAGCGCTTCAAAAGATTGTTTTAACACAATCGCAAAAAATGGCCCTATAGCTCAGTTGGTTAGAGCACCCGACTCATAATCGGTAGGTCCCTGGTTCGAGTCCAGGTGGGGCCACCATTTACTCTCATAAAAAATAAAATCAAAAACTTAAATAAAGTCAGCGTGTTTTTGTTCCACCCTTCAGTTTATTTGCTCCACCTTTTTTGTCAATTCTATTCATACAAGCTATTAGACTTTACTAATATCCACATACATAAGGGTCACACACCAAATATTGACAACCTATTTACAATGATAAAAAATATAATCTAATCATGCAGATGATAGAAAATTAAAGATGGAACTATGACAGACCCATTAAAGGAACACTTAGCTAAATTAACCCTACTTTCACATCAAGCTGCAACAAAGCAAGATATCAAGCATATAGCTTCACTTATTGAAAAGTTTAGTCAAAGCCATTCATATCAGAAAAAACAACCGATTGTCTTAGGAACACTTCTTTTTTCAGCAATTATTGGGACAGCAACATTCATTGATGGTAGTCAAGAAAGTGTCAGCCTCACAATGGGTGCCGTATTCATAGTTTCGTTGCTTATTTTTCTGACTCGCTCTTTGCAAGCTACGTCTGTTGGCAAAGAGATATTTCGCAAAGCTATAGAGATTGAGAATGAACTAGAATGCCAAACATTTGATGGAAAGAAACTCTGGTATGAACTCAGGAAAAAATTCTCAGTTTTTAATGAAGGTGACGAAGGTCAGCATATAACTGCGTTATACAATTCAAAGACGGAATGCGGTGAAGCATTTTCTCTTTTCCAATTCACATACGTTGAAGTTAAAGAAGAGGAAGAGACAGACAGCGATGGCAATACAACCAAAAAAACGACCAGAACTACATACCATAAGTATGGACTCTTAAGTTCAATACCTAATTTATCTGCGTTGTCGATAAACGCAAAGTTCTTCAAAGGTAAATGGAATAGTGCTAGCAAAAAGTTTAATCGCATGTTCAGAGTAAGGTGTGAGTCTGAAATGTTACCTGCAAAGCTATTCACTCCATCAGTGATCCTAGAGTTTGAGGAACGCTTTAAAGCACTCAAAGCTTTTGAAGCCAATAATGAAGAGCAATGCTTTGTGTTCTCTTCAAAGATCATGCCTTCAACTTTTGTTAAAGGCTCTATAAAGAAAACTTCTGAGTTTATAGATAGCTTAGAGAGCCCACCAAAAATAGCTGAACTTCAAACAGCAAAAGAGCTAATAAGCTACATAAACTCTAAAGTGAACAAAAATTTAAAAAAAGTGAGTTAAATATGGAAAACCCTATTATTTGGATTAGTTTAGGTATTGTTGTACTGGCGATTGTTATCATGCACAACACCATCATTAGCAGAATGAATAGAGCTAAAAGAGCTTGGGCTGATGTAATTACTTATGAAAAATTAAAAGGAGATGTATTACCTGAGCTTCATGAAGTAGCAAATGAGTTTAAAGAGTTTGAAAGTGGTTTTATTCAGAAAGTTACCAGTATGAGAGAAGCCATTTCAAGCTTAGATAATAATGTAATAGATCTTAACGCATTAAAAAATGCTGAAGAGCTTGCCAAAAGTGTTGCCTCTTCTCTTAAAGCGACTGCTGAAAACTACCCAGAATTAGGCTCTTCTCAAATTATCATGGATCTTATGGCACAAATTGCTGATAAAAATGAAAATGTAGCAGCTGCGATTACAATTTATAATAGGGGCGTGGAAGACTTTAATAATTCAATAGAGATGGTGCCATTAAACTTGGTCAACTCAATGTTTTCTCGTAAAGAGAAACTAAACACATTTGTGCAGTCAGGTACTGTCGAATCTTATGATTATAAGCCCAATTTTTCGTAATTAATTTTTGAAACTTCGGTAATGTTCATCAAGGTAGGTAATGTTCAAAAATCTGTGTTATTTCAGTAAACTGGTAAAAATAGGAATGACACATGACAACTCAATTCAACTTTGATGATGCTGTTAAAGCTCTTC
>NZ_AUXT01000001.1 GCF_001625595.1 Pseudoalteromonas luteoviolacea NCIMB 1942 | reverse complement strand
TTTAATGGCTGGATTAATTGCCTATACCTTTCAGGCTAAAAAGCCGAGTATAAAAGTAACTCGGCTTTAATTCTTAGGTTAATTAACCAAAAAAACTATTTGTAAAGCCATCTATGTTGTTTTTAAAGCATAAAAAAACCGGTCATAGACCGGTTTAAAATTTTCTAAAGACTTATTTGCTATTAGAACTTAGTTTCAAAGTTCAAGAAGTATGCACGGCCTTGTACGTCATACGCACGAGTATTCGTGTTAATGCCAGTTGAACCATACTTCGAACCTTGAGATAAAATTGCTGGCTGCTTGTCAAACGCATTGTTGATACCAAAGATTAACTTCGTATCGTTGGTTAAGTTGTAACCTGCTGAAATATCGTGATAAGTTACAGAACCAATCTCATTACCCCATGGAATAGCGCTTTCTGTGTTTAAGTTATCAACCACTGAATCCCAGTGACGCAGCTTCCAACGTACATTTAAATCATCAAGTGCATACGTTAGGTTGATGTTTGCCTTAATTTTTGGCGTTTCAACTTCACCTAATGTAATGTTTTCTTGACCAGTAACTTGGCTAGTAGAAACAAACTCATCTGTGTAAGTTGCGATTAGCTGAGCACCAAATGTACCGTAGTCAGTGTCTACGCGGTAATCGATATCGATATCATAACCTGAAGTGTTGATACGGTCTTCGTTAGAAGAACCAGTGTTAACGTCTGTTAAAGCACCTCTTACACTACGGATATATGCACCGTTACAACCAACTGCCATATTTGGATCATCGTAACAACGCTCGATAACTGTACGACGTAGGATTGTAGTAATTGCATCTTCGATTTCAATATCAAAGTAATCTAATGTTATTGATAGTTCATCAGAAACCTGCCATACAGCACCCAAGCTGAATGTCTCTGCAGTTTCTTCTTTAACGTCTGGGTTACCACCTTGGAAACCACCAGTACTTTGTCTCTCAACCTGAGTAAGAGTGAACTCACCAGTCTGCTCTAGTCTTGCTACAACAGCGGCATCTTTTAAACAGTTTGCACGGACAGTAGCCGACTTGCTATCACTCTGGTCTAGTTTTAAGCCGTCACAAGGATCACCTGTTTGACGGAAAGTTTCACTACGGCCACCATATAAGTTCGCGATGTTCGGAGTACGTACCGCTGTTGCATATGAAGCACGAAGCATTAGCGTTTCAGTAGGACGGAACTCTGCACCAAGGTTATATGTGAATGAAGAACCAGTCACTGAGTGGTCACTTTGACGCGCAGCTACGTCAATACGTAAACTATCTAAAACAGGGAAGCTCGCTTCAGCAAATACGTCTGTTGTTGAGAAGCTGCCTTCTGTTGCTTCAGCTTTGTTTGTAGAAGATGCACCAGTTTGAGCCAAGTCACCTGGTTGAGCAACACCACTTTCGTAACGGTATTCTGCACCACCTGCAATTCCAACGTTACCACCAGATAGTTCTAGAGGTAATTCACCAGAAAGTACAGCAGAGAATACAGATTGTTCTACTTTACCATACACTTTTGCAGGAGAACGAACATAGTCAACCGCAGCCTGAGAGATTGGAGTTTGACCAAGGCCATCACTGAATAGGTTCAGTGGAACACAACCTTGCATACGTGCCAATTCATTCTTACAACGAAGTCCACCTTCAAACTCTTCAACATCTAGAGCAAATGCAGCACGCTCTACGTTAACTTGACCACCGTTTTGTTGAGTTTGCGTTGTTTGACCGTATGTAGCATACGTGCTAAGCATCCAGTTGCCATCGATATCCCAGTCAAAACCTACAGCAGCACGTACAGTATCGCGCTCTAAGCTTGTGTCACGTGGACCGAATTCGATCATACGACGTACAAAGTCAGTAGTTTGGTTTAAATCTGTAACACCTAAATTTTTCAGGTTCGTGCGCAGTAATTCAGGAATTAGTGGAGAATCAATGCTCATACCACCTTGGCCACCTTTATCGTTGAGCCAGATAGCATCGTTTACTTTTACTGCTGTAGGTTCAATCGTAGAACCGTTAGTAGCAGCATTATTCCACTGGAATTCTGTAAACATAGTTACGTCGTCTGACACTTCTAGGTTTAAGCTACCAGATACATATTTACGCTCAATTGGTGTGATAAGCTGACGGAACTGGGCACGGTTAAAGCGGTTGTTTGTACGGTCGTTAAGTGCACCTTCGAAAGCAGTACCGTCACCATTAAATGAATGCGCTTTACCTTCTGCATCATTGAATGTGATACGACCTTGTGGAGGGTAACTTGAACCCAAGTAGATGATACCGTCATTAGTTGCAAATGCGTCGAAGCTTGAGAAGTCACGATCTACCGATTTAATACCTTTATCAGTATCATAACCCATTGAAATCCATGCGTTACCTGTATCCCAAGTATTACCAGCAGTGATGTTCACGCTGTGCTTTTCACGGTCACCTTCTGAGCTAATACCTGTTTGGCCTGATAATTCAACGCCTTCAATATCGTCACGTAGAATGATGTTTACAACACCTGCTACAGCATCAGAACCATATACAGCTGATGATGCACTCTTAAGAATATCGATTCGCTCGATCAATTTTGCAGGGATCGCGTTTAAGTCAACACCATAACCCGCAGAAGGAATAGTACCAGATACGAAACGACGACCGTTTACAAGTACTAGGGTACGTGCTTCACCCAAGCCACGAAGCTCAGTCGTATTCAAACCTACAGTAGTAGTTGTGAATGCAGAAGTAGATTGGTCAGAACCTGTTAGTGCAACAGGAGACTTTGAAAGAATGTCTTGAATGTTCAAAGTACCAGTTTCGCCAATTTCTGCTTTACCAATTGTTGTAATTGGCACTGACGTTTCAAGGTCTGTTCTTTTGATACGTGAACCAGTTACTTCGATGCGCTCAACTTTATCTGCGCCTTCTTCGCCTGCTGCCATAACTTGACCAGCAAAAGTCGCTGACGATGCAGCACCAAATGCGATCGCAAGGCGAACCGCTTTTGAAACTCTATTGTTTAACATTATTTGTTTTCTCCCTGGAGCTTTTTGCAAAGCTTTTATTTTATTTTTTACTTCAATATAAGGTTAAGCACGTTGCTTTTATGTGTACCCTATATGAAACAACGCGGGTATAGTAACCACAAAGTAAATACCCATGCAAGCTTGTGAAATACAGTTGAAACAAACGAAAATTGCATTTTTCGCAATTAAATGCTGAACAAAATTAATACAGAAAAACAAACGCTTATGTTAATTCGCGGCATTATATAATCGAGCAACATAGTTATTATTAGACCAGTATTGGACTAGCCGAACTCTAATTCCCACTTGTAATGCATAGCGGCATAGGCCGTTCCAGAAACAAAGACAAATCCTTTACAAAACAACAATTAATAACTTTAACTTTTTATATAGCCCAAGCCTTAAAATTCGCTTACTACTCAATGAAGAAGGCTATATTTGAAAAGCAGCGTGATGAGGAATGAGTAGATAAGCTGCGTTAATTACAATAGAAAAGGCGACTTAGAAAACAAGCCAACCAATCACACAAACAAAACACTATATACAAATTGGAAACAAAAGAATCAAATAAAGAGAAATAAAACAAAGAAAAAAAAACCCCGCTATCGCGGGGTTTTTGAGCAGTCTTTAATTAATAAAGTATGCTGTGTAACAGTGACTAACGTTAACGTACAAATGTTAGGGGCTGTACTTACATACTCATAAAGAATTTCGAATTTTTATTACCTACAACTCAAAATCTGACTCATAAAACCAAGCTTTGAGTACTTTTTCAAAGCTTGGCCCTTAAGCTAGATTAGAATGTGTAATCAGCTTGTAAGTAGAATGAGCGACCGTATGCATCTGCGTAACGTGGGTCATAACCAACTTGGTGGCCTGCCGCAGCATTAAGAGTGAACGGAGGCTCTTTATCAAATAAGTTCTTGATACCGAAACCGATGTTCGCGTTATCACCCCAAGCGTATGCTAGACGATAATCAAAAGTCATGTAAACAGGAACATGCTTCTGGATTACGCTACCATCAACCGCGCTGTTCCAGTCATCAGCTTGAGCAACATAGAAGCTTGTGCTTGCTGGTGCGTCAGTATAACCACTACGTGCTTTGATATTGAAGCTGTGAGTGAAGTCGCCGTGTGTGAAAGTGTTGTTGAAGTTTACGATGTTACGGAAAGTAACTTCTTCATCAGTACCAACTTGACCTAGACTTGTATCCCAGATGTTGTCGCTACCTACACGCAGGCTTTCGCTTTCAATCATGTAAGTACCCATTAACTGAGACTTAAGCGTACCGAAAGAGAATTCAGTTGTGAAATCAAAGTGCCAATCGATACCAGAGTTTCTTGATTCACCAACGTTATCAGCAGCCTGAATGATTGCTACAACAGTATCGCCTGTACCTGGATCAACCTTTGTAGTGAACCACTCAGCATAAGTTACTGGGTCGCCGAAAATCTGGTTTTGCGTCAAGCGAGTAACCTGGTTTTCCATTTTCACGTTCCAGTAATCCATACCGAAACTAGTACCTTGGTCACCAGACCATACGAAACCGTAAGTATATTGCTTAGAAGTTTCAGGCTGAAGATCCGCGTTACCTTCACGGTATACATCATATTGAAGCTTGTCTGTATAACAGAATTGTGCGATCTCTTGTCTCAAGCCTTCAGGACACTCGTAAGCTGATGCAGTTACACCAAACTCTAAACGAGGCGCAGCGATTTGACGCATTGTTGCAGCCTTAAAACCAGTACCGTATGAAGCACGTAGTAATAGCTCATCAGTTGGACGGTATGAAACACTTAGCTTATAAGTTGTGTCGTCTACGCTTTGGTTTACTGTTTGGTTATCAGTACGCTTCGAATCAGTGATTTCACCAATTTCGTCGTAACGTAGTGAACCTGTTACTTCTAAATTCTCAAGTACTGGGACCACTACTTCAACGAATGCACCGTAGCTGTCACGCTCTAAGTCAAACTCAGTACCAGCTGATTCAAAAAGAACAACTTCGTCGTTTTGACCTTTACCGTTCGTTAGTGAGTAGCTTGATTTACGGTAATCCCAACCAGCAGCCATGTACACAGTACCAGCATCAAGCTCAGCGATTGGACCAGATACTTTACCATCCACAGCGAATAAGTCTGTATCTATTGTTTCCCAGTTACCGTTAAACATCGTCGCTCTAACAGCGTCGTTCTGCTCAGGCGTCAAACTTGCTGGATCAGCGAAGATATCAACTTCACCAGAAGTTACAAGCGCCATAAATTCTTCTTCAAGTGGGTAACCCGTGATACGGTTTTGCTCACGCTCAGCACCTGAACTTGTGATTGCGAAGTCATAGTTCCACTCGCCAAAGTCGCCACGTACACCTGCTACGATATGATTAGTTGTTGTGCTCCACTCATCAGTACGGTTACCGCCTGGAAGTACACGCCAACGAGCTGCTACTTTAGTCATATCAGCTTTAACATTGTCAGGCAAATACTTAGTAACATTGTCTTGTACTAGTGCTGAATCAGCATCAAGTGAGAAAGTACCTGTTGGGTAAGGTGCAATGCGAGTTGTCATTTCAAACTTTGAAGCAGACGCTGTTACATAAGCTTCTGTTTCGTCGTTGATCGCGAATGTACCTTGTAAGAAGCCGTTTACACGCTCACTTTCTGGTTGGATTTCAAGTGTACTAGTGTAATCGAATTGACACGCATTACCAGAAGGTGCACTTGTTGCGTGACAGTCGCCGTTTGCTTCTCTGTAAGGGTTTAGAGAATAAGTAGCAGTAACGTTTTTGCCAGCGTCGTTGAGAACAAGGTTACCATCTTCATCACGTGTGTTGTAAGTAACATAAGCGTTACCTGGAATTGCGTTTGAAGAACCCGCGATAGCAATTAGGTTTTGACCTGCGTGTTCAAACTCAACGAAACCAGTTTTTGCAAAGTCACGATCAATAGAACGAAGGTTGTCTTGTTGATCGTAGCTTACGCTTGCCATGATGTTGAAACCATCAGAGCTCAAATCACCGAAACCACCTGTGAATGAGAAGTTTGAGCTAGAAGTATCTTTTGGCTTGTCGTGACGTGCTGCGATTGTGAAATCGGTAACGTCATCTTTAAGAATAAAGTTAACAACCCCCGCGATTGCGTCAGAACCGTATAGTGCTGATGCACCATCTTTTAGGATTTCAACGCGCTTGATAGCTGCAAGCGGGATTGAGTTAATGTCGATACTTGAACCCGAGTCTGAAGAAGCCATACGGCGACCGTTGATAAGCACTAGTGTGTACTCAGCGCCCAAGTCACGAAGTGAAGCAGTTTGGATACCACCACCGCCACCACCTACAGATTCACCTGCAGCAGTGAAACCCTGCATTGATGGGATGTTTGCGATAAGATCTGGTACAGATGTTACACCTGACTTTGCAATATCAGCAGCATTAATAACATCTACCGGTAAAGCACCTTCAAGGTCTGTACGTTTGATTGCAGAACCTGTGATTTCAATACGCTCTACTTCTTGCGTATCTGCTTCTTCTGCAACAGTAACAGCTGAAGCTGATACCGCACCTAAAGCCAGTGCTAGACGCACAGCCTTGGTTACTTGATTGTTTAACATTTGAATCTCCCAGGACCACATTTGTGTGGTTATAATTATTTAATTGGTGTAAACCAAATCTTTATTGTTGCGCTTGCAACAACGTGGTGCAGGAATACTAAACAATCCAAACCCGAAGCGTCAACAATTTTATTTCATATATCATTGCAAAAATAAACATAAACTAACAACAATGATTACATTGGGTACATATATAAAACATTAACCCCCTGTTTTTAATTGAGATATTTCAGATTAGCTCAAATTCTCAGAATATCCAGAATAATTACAAAACAACCCAGCCTAAAAACCAGATCAAAAAACACAACAATACGCAAAAAAACAACACACTTTATTAACAATGAGCACGCAAGAAAGAAAAGCACTTTAAAAACAATAACTTAAACACTTAACCCAGAAAGGCAAGAAGGTTGTGGTTTTGTTAATAGAGTGATTTAGATAAAATAAAGTAAACATATACACGTATAGCACGATTAAGTTTACATAATAAATACAGCGTAAACTTTTAATTGATCTTTTACCCACTTTAGAAACAAAAGCACATTTAATCGTTAAGTTAAATTTATGCAACAGTTGCATCTGGTTTATGATGAATTAATACACTTAGCGTATGAGCAGAATTAATGTGTAAGATAAAATTATTAGAGCGAAGGTGGGAGTTAGCAAATGGCATAAAAAAGAGTTGTGCGGATTGATGTTGGGGTACAACTTAGTCAGGAGGGAGGCGAGCTTAGCAGCAATATCACACAAAAAGGCACCGAACGAGATAAGCTTCAAATATGCATGTCAATTTATTGGAAGTCAGCTTAAAGTGATGGCGAATGATTTCTTCTGGCAATACACCCAAGCGTTTAGCTGCACTTAGATGGGACTTAACAGTACTCTTTAAATAAAAACGCCCTAGGTCAAGTAGACCTAGGGTCGTTAAGATGAATAAAAGTCGTTACCCTGTTAATCGCAAAGCTGCTCCTCTAAAGTGAACAGCATTGCCGTATAAATACGGGGCTTTTTTAGTTAAACTTCTTAATTAGAAACTAATGCTGTAACCTGCGAAGATCTCTCTTCCGATATGACCTGTGTTATACATAGCGTCATCTACCCACTTACCGTTCTCATCAAACAATACATCTTTGTCAAATAAATTACGTGCACCCAAAGTGAATGTACCGTAAGACTCAGTGTAGAACTTCATGTTCAGATTGTGAGTTACATATGTTGGTAAGTTACCCGTGTACACGATGTAAGGGTTATCATTTGCATCAACCTGTACAACATCATTTTCATAAGTATTTGAAATAACGTCAGTCGTCCAGTTCAATGAGAAGTTATCTAAAGAATAATTTACCGTGAATTGTGAACGCCACTCTGGTTGTTGTGGACCACCTTTCTGGTCACTCGTAGGGCCAGAGAAGTAAACATCTTCACCAACTTCTGTCAGAAGAGTCGTCACACTCTTGAACTTAAACTCACCAAAGTGTGTGTCTAGCTTGTAAGACAAATCAACATCAAAGCCTTTGCGCGACATAAATGACCCATTCGCAGACTGTGTATAAGATTTACCAGCAATAGAACCATTTGCACCACGGCTTAAGCTCACATCAGGGAACTTAGCGTAAATTTCATTTAGACGGTTACCATTTTCCAAGTGAACTAAATCTTGGATAGTAATAAGTGAAATTACATTGTCTACTTCTAGCTCAAAGTAATCAACTTTGATAGAAACGTCTTCAAAGCCAGAGTAAACAACACCTAAGTTGATATATGTAGACTCTTCTGGGCCTAGATCTGGGTTACTCTGTCTAACTTCTTTGAATGAACTCGTTGGACATTTAGCATACGCTTGAGCCACTTCCGATTGCGTTGCATTTGCACCAAGCTGATTACGACATGCAACATAGTCCGTTGTCGTTGGGCTACCTTCAGAGTCAGCACCGTATAGCTCTTTAAGCGTCGGTGCACGGAAACCTTCAGAGTATGAACCACGTACCAGTAAGTCATCCATTGGACGGTATTCGACCTTAATACTTGGATTACCAACGCTACCAAAGTCACTGTAGTCATCGTAACGATATGCTGCGCTTACAATTAGGTTATCTAGGACTGGGAGTGCTACTTCGTAAAACAACGCAGACACATCACGCTCACCGTGGCCAGAACCACCAGCATTACCGCCGATCAAGCCTGCGTCATTTTGTGCATCATACTTTGAAGATAAGATCTCTTCAAAATACTCACCACCCACATAGTGGCTGATCATACCGCCTGGCAATTCACCAAACTCAAAACCTAGGCCTGCAAAGAAGTGATCCAGTTCACTTTGGTTCTCAGCATACGTTGTTGCACGCATGTTGTTGATACCTTCCTCTGAACCCATATCAATTTCGTTTAGCTCATTGTATGCAAGACCTGCATAACTTAGGTAATAACGACCAGCAGTGCGGTAATCTAATCTTGCTTTATGGTAAGACACTTCCCACTCAGCCGTGTCACCAGCCATACCCTTAAGACCAATTAGTAGGTCTTGTTGATAATCTGTCACTTCACCGTCACGATTACCCAGTTGGTACCAACGGAATTGACCATTTACTACGTCATTAGTTGGGTTGTGCTCGTTGTCAGCAGCCATGTTTTCCCACTCGGCTGCTGGAGGTGCGTAACGGCCAAAAGAATCGTTACGGCTAAACATACCGCGTGCATACAATTCGATGTCATCGGTTAATTCGTACGTAAGGCTCGTCATGATTGAATCACGTTTTGTAGAAGCCATGTTTGCCGATACATCAGCAAATGCATAACCACATACTTCACCTTTACCAATACCGCCTAAAGCACTACCTTGATCTAGCTTGCCAACAAACCCAGGTACATTTTTAGATAGCTCATCACACTTAGGTGAAGCTAAATAGTTACCATCTTTACCTTGAACCGTTGCACCAAAATAACTAATGCCCGTTGTTTCGTTGTAAATTGAGATTACACCGTCATTGTTTGAGTCTTCCATCGTCGCAGATGTGTATGAACGATCACGGTCGAAGATTGCACGACGCTCCTGGTGGTCATAAACAAACGTAATATTACCTTTGTCCGAGCTCACACCAAATGACATAGACATTTGTTTCGTCTCGCCACCATCAGCTTCTGGACGACCAACTTGGATATCGAATGCTGCACCTTCAAAATCTTTTTTCAGGATTACATTGATAACACCAGCAATTGCATCAGAACCATAAATTGCAGATGCACCATCTTTTAAAATCTCGATACGCTCTACTGCCGCCATTGGGATAGAGCTAAGGTTTGCACCACCTGTATTAAGTGATGGAGAACCACCCAAACGTTTACCGTCAACTAGTACAAGCGTACGGCCAGCACCGGCGCCTAGCAGGCTCACAGTGCTTTGTGACTGCCCACTACTACCTGAAGTTGGTGCAACCGAACCGAAGCTATTAGAAGTAACACTCTGTAGCGCCTCTGCTACAGATACGCGACCTTGGCTTTCAAATTCAGCTGTAGAGATAACCTCTACAGGGCTTGCGCCTTCCATATCAACACGCTTGATGCGTGAACCGGTAATTTCGATACGTTCTACTTTTTCAGCGCCTTCTTCAGCCATCGCTACATTCGCGACAGCAGCAGAAGAGACTGCACCAAATGCCAATGCAATACGCACAGCTTTAGTAACTTTAGTGTTCAACATGTGATTCTCCCTGGGCTTACTACAGTTGGTAAGCTTGAGTTTTATAAGTCTTTATATCTGGCTCTAATGGCCTGATTTGAAAATTCGCGGATGATACTAATCGGGAGGCATGTTAAGCGTCAAACCTGACATAGTTAACACTTACTAACACAAGATGAACACACAAACCCCATTATTTAATGTGTTTTATAAGTAAATAAACACTTACTTCAAAATAATGAAATAAATTAATTAATTTCACAGGCGCAAAGTTCATTATTTAGACATAAAAAACTAAAACTGAAGAAATCAACAGCTAGAAAGGTTAAAAAAAATATTTTTCCTTTTTGTCTAAGTGCCTAAAATTTATTCACTCACACTAAATTAATACATTTCCTTTGCAAAGCTGGGAGGAAGATTTACATGATGATAAACGGCATTTTGAACAATGGCTAAGTGCTGAGCAGTTAATTCGTGAATATTACAAAGCGATAAACAATCTCTTTCAGAGGTTTACAAATCCAGTGAGCGCTGTCCAGCCAAATTGATGGCATTTTCATCTATTTCGGGCAGCATTTTATATATAGGAAGTATTTGCTTCTCTATATAATGTGTGTAATCGAGATATGTCATGTTATTAAAAAACAACTTAGGACCAGTACTACTAATATAGTAAGCAACTTGGCTTCCCTTCCCCAAACCTGAAACAATGCCTTGTTGCGTTGCCTCTTTAGCAGCTCTGACATGAGGAGGAATATTCTTAACGTATGACTCCAAAGGTTTCCCCAGCCGCTTTTTATATATTAGCTTTTCATCTACCAGGCCCGAGATTATTTGATTGATAAAATCTTCCGTTACTTCCACAACATTTTTTCCATCAAACAAAGCACGTATCACCGCTTGTTGATACTCTTTGGCTATTTGAGTCCAATCGCTACGTACCGTTTCCATTCCTTTAAACACGAGCTCTTGTGAACCCGCTTTTTCTATTTGACCAACATAACGTTTCTTAGAGCCAGTTTCTTGCCCGCGAATCGTCGGCATAAAAAATGGGCTATAGTGCGTTTCAAATTCAATTTCTAAAAAACTCTCAAGTTGATATTCCTCAAAGATAAGCTTGGACCAGCGCTGATTAATATCTTGCATCAGCTTCATACCCAATTGCTTACACTCGAACTGTGAAAAATGCTCTCCAACTTGTACAAAGGTAGAATCCGTATCCCCATAAATAACCTCATAGCCCATCTCTTCTATCCAGCGTCGAGTCGTCTGCATGATTTCATGGCCGCGCATCGTAATTGAGCTTGATAACCTCGGATCATAAAATCTGCATCCTTTGGAACCCAATACTCCATATAGGCTATTCATAATGATCTTAATGGCTTGTTGCAACATCTGCTCACCCTGTTGCTTCGCTTGCTGCCTCTCATCGGCTAGTTTTGCTACCAGCTTGGGAAGATGATGTAACTCCCTAGAGAATTCCCCTTTATTAAACCCAGGGATGGCTTTGTCAGGTGCTTGTGTTCCCTCGATCAACCCCATAGGGTCAATACAAAATGAGCGGATTATAGAAGGGTAAAGGCTTTTAAAATCGAGAACGAGTACATTCTTATAGAGCCCAGGTTTTGAGTCCATTACATACCCACCTGGACTATCAAAGTTTAATCCGTGCTCACCCAAGTTTGGCGCAATGTAGCCACTGCGATGCAACAAAGGTAAATAAAGATTGGTAAATGCGGCTACAGACCCACCCATTCTCTCTAACTCAAGCCCAGTTAGTTTGGTTCGCGCGATTGCGAACTCCAATAAGGACAGCTTGCAAAATATATCCCAAACTAGCACGCAGTCTTGCAAGTTATAATTGGCCAGTGCTACTTTATCTTCGTGGAATTGGCGTACTATTTCTTCCAATCGGTCGTCTTGGCCAATCAGCTTAGCGCGACCAAGTACCTCATGAGCAATAAAACTCAATTTAAACGTTTCGAAGTGGTAGGTTGCATTTTTCATCGTGTCAATGCCATCAATGACCACGCGACCGGGGATGAGTACACGGGTAAAGTGACCACTCGAAACCAACATGGATTCACCATCTCTACCAATATTAAAGGCTACACCGAGTGCCTGCGCTCGCTCGTGAAGTACGACGCAATCGAACTCTATGACATTCCAACCAATCAGCACATCTGGGTTAAGTCGGTTTATCTCTTTGCACAAAGTATTTAATAAGGCAATTTCGTCTTCAACCCAAATGATATTCATATCACTAGATTGCGCCTCACCAATCATAATAACTAAACGTTCATCTTGTGTGACTATACCCACCGAGAATAAAATACCCTCTCCACTGCATTCTATGTCAAAAGACAACATCTTAAAGTGAGGCATAAATGTATCATTAGCTTTAAGTTTTGCATTGCGCAGTTCGATGTATCCTAACTTTTGACTTGGCTCACCGATTACCCAAACACCACCTTTTATATAGCGCTCCATCAAATAGCGATCTGCATGGCGAATATCCTCTTCATATATAGAGAGTACTTTGTCCAAAGCTTCTTTTGCACGGTAGAAACCGCTCAGGTGAGAAAAGTACACCCCAGTCATGGGCGATTGGTCAAAGTGTCTAAGCGGCAACGATGACATGTCATATTCACCTTCAAGGAGCTCTAATATTTGCTTTGCCTTTTCAACATCTGCCGTTTTAATAAAAAAGACACACCGCTCATTGTCAACAAACGCCTTGATAACCCCCCGATCTGTTTTCAACCAATAACATAAACGCAACCGTCCTCGATGGGACACTTGCTGCCTTGATAAAATAAAGCCCTGATATACTGCTTGTGCCAAATGTGAACCCCGCCTAAAATACACTCCTGTAATTATATCCATACTTTTTTGCTTAGGCGATCCACATGTTGTCAGACTCATTGAAAAAAACCGTACGTCATGCCCATCAGAACATCGCCAATCAATTGGAAGACTATCGCCCTCGTAGCAGTCAAAACTACCTGGTTGCAGAAATCGCCAAAACCCTTGCTGGTGAATATCACAAATCTCAGCGTATTTGTGTTATTGAAGCTGGCACAGGTACAGGTAAATCATTAGCATACTGCCTTGGCGCGCTTCCTTTGGCCCTCGCAAAAAAGAAAAAACTCGTTATCTCCACTGCCACGGTAGCATTGCAAGAGCAGCTTATAGAAAAAGAGCTACCTTTCTTTAAAGAACATAGCGGGATCGACTTCAAATTTGATTTAGTAAAAGGCAGACAAAGATACATCTGTGTACAAAAGCTGATGGCTGCTGTCAATGAAGATGAAACACAAATCTCTTTGGTGCCAACCACCACTTCTCCACTAACGGATATGGAGCAGAAATGCTTAAGAGAGCTTGCTCATGCCTACCAAAACAAGCAGTGGGCAGGAGATAGAGATAGCTGGGAAGACACTATCCCTGACAAAGTGTGGAACTTAATTGCCTGCGACAAACACGCATGCCAAAGGCAAATGAAATCTCACCACTTATGTCCATTTCATTTAGCACGGCAAAAGATTCAACAAATGGACGTCTTAGTCATTAACCATGCTTTGTTGCTCGCAGATTTAGAGTTAGGCGGCGGAACTATCTTGCCTGAGCCAGAAGAAACGTTTTATGTCGTAGATGAAGCGCATCACTTGCCACACATTACGCGCGATTTTTCTTCTGCTGCCGCAACAATAAAAGGTACAATTGAGTGGCTTGAGAAACTGCTTAAGTTCAGCGGCAGAATGGCTAGCGCCATTGTCTCTCAAAAAGCCATTGGACAAAACTTTAAACTCAATGATGCGGCCAATGACGTCAGCAAGCTATTAAAATCCGTGCGTGATAGTTTAGACCAATCTGACTTTAAATATAACGACGATGACACCTATCGATTCATTCACGGAGAAGTGCCTGAGTCACTGACAACACAAGCCAAAGATATTGCAGATGCGACTTTAGACGCATTGAGAGCACTGAATAAAATGCATGATGCATTAACAACTGACGTATCAGATGGAGATGTACAGGCCTTTTTAGCAGACCCATTTCTTGTTGAAAGCGGTCAATACATTAATCGCTTAGAGCAACTGAATAAATTGTGGTTTAGCTATGCGGCTAAGGGTGAAAGCACCCCCCATGCACGTTGGATAAAGCGAATGGAATACAAGCACCACCATGATCACTTGCTTTGTGACTGCCCCATTGAGGTTGGGTTTTATCTCAAAGATAAACTTTGGCGAGAATGCGCAGGCGCAGTGCTGTGTTCTGCCACACTGACAGCCCTCGGTAGCTTCGACCACTTTTCTAAGGAAAGTGGTTTAGCCAGTGAGCCAGGTGTAAAATTTATCAAAGCGGACTCCCCGTTTGATTACGACAAACAGGCAATCTTACATATTCCAAAAACAAAAGTAGAGCCAACTGACAAAACCTTTAGTGATTTTCTTGCTGACGCCTTGCCAACTTATCTTGATAAAAATAAAGCAAACTTAGTGCTATTTGCATCTTATTGGCAAATGAGCCACGTTGTCACGGCGCTAAGGAAGAAAAAGCTCAGTATTTTGGTTCAAGGAGAAATGTCCCGAGAAGCCTTACTCAATCGTCACAAAGCCGCGATAGATTTAGGGGCAGGTAGCATTTTATTTGGAACTCAAAGTCTTTCGGAAGGACTTGACCTACCGGGAAAATATCTAGAAAACTTGGTGGTCACCAAAATCCCCTTTGCCGTTCCTACCTCTCCTGTCGAGGAGGCACAAGCTGAATTTATTCAATCAAAAGGCGGAAATCCATTTTTATCTATCACGGTGCCGGATGCAGCAAAGAAATTAGTGCAAAGCTGTGGTAGACTGCTGCGTAAAGAAACTGACTCTGGTCGCATCACGATACTTGATAGGCGTCTGATAACAAAACGTTACGGTAAAGCCATGCTTGAAACGCTGCCACCCTTTGCAAGGCAAATAGACTGATAAATGCTTGAACTCGCTTTTGATCCTCTTACTTGGGCACTTTTATGTGCAGTCGCTTTGGCGGCTGGCTTTATTGATGCTGTCGCAGGTGGCGGTGGAATGTTGACCGTACCAGCCTTACTAACTGCTGGACTGCCTCCCCATCTAACTTTAGGCACCAATAAACTAGCGGCAAGCTTTGGCTCATTAACCGCGAGCTTTACCTATTATAAAAAGCAACTATTTAACCCTCGGTTTTGGGCCGCATCGACTTTAGCAACAGCCATCGGTGCGCTCTTGGGTACTTTGCTCGTAGACAAGCTGAGTATCGAATTTCTAAACAAGTTACTGCCCGTTATCATTATTATGGTGGCGCTGTATAGCTTATTTGGTAGCTTAAGTAAAACGGAACAGCACACCCTGCCTGAGAAGACCAGAATGCTCAAGGTAAAACAGTGGTTACAAGGTCTCTCATTAGGCTTTTTTGATGGATTAGCAGGCCCTGGTACCGGGACTTTTTGGACGGCCTCCAATAGCTTGCTCTACAAAATGAGTTTGCTGCTCAATTGCGGTTTAGCGCGTTCCATGAACTTTATCTCAAACTTCATTTCACTCATTACTTTTGTTGCACTTGGTCATGTGAACTTTTTGCTAGGTATCACGATGGGTGCCTTTTTAATGTTGGGGGCTTGGATCGGCGCACATTCAGCGATAAAGTTTGGTAATAAGCTAATTAAACCCATATTTAACACTGTGGTAATTCTTTTAGCAGGCAAACTCATTTTTGAGGCATATGTTGTATGAATCAAGCTTTTCTCAAGCTCAAAAGTAAGCTCGAACAGTTAGCAACGCAAGCGACACAGTTTGATAATGCTAAATGGTTTGACAAAAATCGCTATATTCAAAATCAACCTAGCTTGTTCGACAGTCACCTGTTCCATACCAAAAGTTTACTGTTAGCTGATTATGTGGAAGAAATACAAACGGCATTAAAAAATTTACCGCCTGAACAAAACCGCCATGCTTACCTATTTGCTGTTGAGCAAGTTGGGGAGCAGATGCAAGCTGTAATAAAAGTGCTTAAATCAACCCCTGTTTGGGCAAAAGAGAACAAGCTTAATATACCTAAAAAAGCCAAGGTTTATCGTAAAGCCGTACAGCGCATCATGCAATCCTCCCACGAGTTGTATCAAGAACTTTCGCAAAATCATGAGTTCGAAAGACGTTTGCAAGAAATGATCGATATTCGTAAAGGCCAATTAGATGGCGCGAATGCAGAAAAAAATGCGCAATTAAATACCGAAATACTCGCTCTGCACACTCGATTAGGTCGCTGCCGTAAGGCTATTTCAGCAACAGAGGAAAAGATCCAGCTTTTGGAAAAACAAAGCAACCGGTAGTATGTTGTATTACAACCCTATCTATAGTGATCTTGAGCTCCCAGAACGACATCGCTTTCCTATCTTGAAATACGCCGAGCTCAAAAAGCAGCTCGATGATATAGGGTTAGCTGAACATATTTTCGTCAGCCGCAAAAAAGCCACATTTGCGCAGCTTAGTTTATGTCACCACCCTGATTACGTAGCATCATTTTGCCAAGGTAAAATGCCGACATCGGACATTAAGCGTATGGGTTTTCCTTGGTCCGAAAACCTCGTTGAGCGTACCTTGATCTCAGTTGGCGCAAGTATCCACGCCGCCCACCTAGCACTTGAACAAGGCTTTGCCGCAAATTTGTCTGGCGGTTACCACCATGCATATGCGGATAAAGCAACCGGTTTTTGTATCTTTAACGATTTAGCCATAGCAGCTTGCGACTTGATTGAGACTGGAAAAGCAGAAACCGTGTTGATCCTCGATTGTGATGTGCATCAAGGTGATGGTACCGCAGCCATCTTAAGAGAACGCTCGGATATTATTACCTGTTCAATTCATTGTGAACAAAATTTTCCTAGATTAAAAGAGCTGTCTGATTATGATTTCGCTTTACCCAGAGATACCCAAGACGAACAGTACATAGATACTTTAGAGCAAGCGCTATCACTGTGTACCCGCTTGCACAATCCAGACATCATCCTTTACAACGCAGGCGCTGATATATTCGCGTTAGATGAGCTGGGGAATTTCGCAATTTCTCTAGAAGGAGTCATTCGTAGAGAGGAGCTTATTCTCAGCTATTGTCATCAGCAACGTATTCCTTTGATGTGCGCACTTGGGGGCGGATATCAAAGAAATTTGCACTGCTTAGTTAATGTCCACGAGCAGCTATTTCAAGCATTATTGCGCTCAAATTTTTTAAAATAGCTTAACCCACAAACTTGCTCTCTTTACCGTACTGTCGAGATTTTGCTTTTATTGTAAGTCGCACACCTAGACTTTATGTTGTAAACTTAAAAGACCCACTGTTAGAGATAACGCCATGAAACTACATGATGATTTGCATAACTACTATGAGAAAGTTATGCTCGAAAAAATTGTAGAGCGAAAGTTACATGAAATGTACGACGAAAATGTAATGGCTGATTTTTGCTGTACAGTCCTAAACCAACTTCCGGCTCGATATATTCGCTATGATGTGGATATGGAATTTTATTTGCCACAATCTGAACGCCAACAAATGGAAGAATGCGTCGATGTCGCCATTGAGGTCGCCATCAAGCAAGTAGCCAAAAAGAAACAATTTAGTAATGAATAAAAAGACCTCCCCTCTAGATGATGCACCGCAACATGTTAAGCTAGCGGTAGACTTGATTATGTTACTTGAACAAAATGAAGTTGCCCCTGAAGATGTGTTACAAGCATTAGAAATCGTAAAACAAGATTTTTCAAGTAAAATACAGCTAGATCAAAAAACCTAAATTTAACATTTTAAATACAAATATGTCATAGTATTTCTCTATCGTACGCCTTTTCAGCGTGCACCAATACAATACACATTGTGAAAACATGACTGAGATGTGTATACCTTTATGACAACAAGGACAATTATGAGAAATACAAAGGCGCTTCACTGCCTAGCCTTGCCCCTTACTTTTTTAAGTACGTCAGCAGCCGCGAACGATTTTGCGGCACTTGATAAAGCACTACCTCCAAGTTATGTGATAAACGGTACTGAGCCGGTATTTGATTTTGATACCGATGGGTGTTTACCGAGTGCAGGGATAAGTCGCACAGGCGTTCAAAACTCAGGCCTTAAAACCTCAGGCTCATTGGGCGGTAGTTGCCGTGACAACCAATTTTTAAACACTTCAAATACGGTCCATCGCTACGCGTGTAAAAATGTAGAAACAGGCTTGTACTGTGCGCATTTTTACGCCATGTATTTTAAAAAAGATCAAGTTTTCCCTTATTTTGGCGCAGGCCATAGACACGACTGGGAATACGCGGCTGTGTGGACAAAAGATGGTATTGTGACACATGGCAGTTACAGCGCACATGGTGATCTTTACACCAAACCAGCCAGTAAGCTTCCTTTTGAGAATGGCCACTTAAAGATCGTCTACCACAAAGACGGTATACTCACTCACGCTTTTAGGTTTGCCAAATCTAATGAAGTCGCAGAAAACAATTACAACCGCTTTGTCACACCAAACATTATTAGTTGGTACGCGATGCAGGGTAATGGAGTAAGCAATCAAACGCTTAGAGCCAAGCTCAATCAATATGATTATGGCTCAGCGACATTGCCGGTTAAAGATAGCCGCTTTTTGTACAATCTAAATAGATTTAAACCAGCTAACTTTCCGACCTTCTCTAACGCAGACGTCACCGCTTCGCAATAACCTTAATGAGGGTCTCATTGAGACCCTCATTAGTCGTTATGCGCTATGCAGCATATATTGACCGTCAATCAAAAGCTTGTACTGAGCAAAAAATCGACTATCGGACTCTGACTCTTCAGGGCAAACAAAATAAGCAACGTCATTGCGAACTGGCTGCGCTTCAATATGCTGGCCATCTTCCCAATACAAAACAGCGTGCTTTACCAGTTCTTCAAGGTACGTATGATCCCATTGATAATGCACAAAGCCGTGATGATCAGATAAGTAAGGGGAATAATCTTGCTCACAAGATACGCTCGCTACACCATTTTTGTGATCCGCAAATGCCTTTGCATCTCGTTCTGCAGTTTGGGGATTGACAAAATATGCAACATCTCTACGTGGCGGCAGCGCCTGTGGCAAGCCAAATTTATCTCTTATGGCCGAGCACTCAACTACAATCCAAGATACAAAATGGGCACCTATTTGATGATCCCATTTTAAGGCGACAAACATTTCGATACTCCTTTCTATTAAACTTCAAATTTCAGGTGCTATGTCGTTTGTCCATAAACAAGCTCATCCATAACATATTACTTATTACCTCAATAGCAGGTATGTAATGAAACGAATTATTCATAGTTTCAGGATGATATTTCCATTTTTCTGCTCGGATTTTAATCCAGCAAATAGACCATATACAGTTAAAATTTAAGAGATCCTAGCATTTTTAACCTATATCAAGTTCGCGTCAATTTAATGTCCGATTGATGTCAGCAATATGAACTTATTTATCATCCAGCTAAAACTCTAGGCTGACGAATTAGTGACCATTTTGGCTAAAGCATCGTCCAATATTAATTTCCTAATATAGATACAGGGTTAGAAAAGGCCAAAACCTCTCTCTTTCGCGATTAATTTTTCGCCGGCAAATGATACGGTAATATTTCAAAATCTGCAAAATCGTTACAAGTTATTACTGTGATGCAAATGAACCTAGAAAAGTGTCCATTTATCGCGATTCTGAGCTATCTGTTCATTTTTGGTGCTAGCAGTTTTCCGCCTAATCGTTACACTGCAACTAGTACTGTTAAACTTGGAAGTTGTCATGAATTTAACGCGCAGTTCACTAAAAAACCCAGCCAGTGTTATTGTCCTACTGGTGCTGGTTATGGTGTTTGGATTACTCAGTATTTTTAAACTCCCGATACAACTCACACCCGATATAGAACAACCGCAAATCACTATTTTTTCAGGTTGGAGACAAGCGGCTCCTGAAGAGGTTGAATCAGTGATCCTTGAGCCCCTTGAGAATGCAGTTAAGAACACCCCTGGCGCACTCCAAGTTGACACCACGATTAATCGCGGTAATGGATTTATTACACTGACCTTTGCCATTGGCACAGATATGCAACAAGCCATGCTGGATGTATTGACTAATTTGAATCAAGCTCCCCCCCTCCCTTTAGATGCCATCGACCCCGTGGTATCCGCTGGCGGAAGCTTTGGCGGCTCTGCTGGTCAAGCAGCTACTTTGCTCGTGTTACCGCTTGATGCCGGTGATGAAGGTCTCAGTTTTGATATGGCCCAATACCAAAAACATATTGAAGAGATTGTCGAACCTCGTTTGGCACAAATTCCAGGTATTTCGCGCGTTGATCTAGCCAGTGAACGGTCAAGAGAACTGCGTATTACGTTCGATCCACACAAAGCAGCAGCGTTGGGGATCAGCCTCAACCAGATCCGTCGCACCTTACAAGCTTCTCGAGACACGTCCGCAGGGCTCGCAAATGTTGGTCGTCGGCAATATACGGTCCGCTTTACTGGCCAGTACGACCTGCAAGACATGCTTCAAATGCGCATTGGCTATTCCAATGAAAGGCCGATTTACTTAGGTGATATCGCAACTGTTGAGGAAACATTTAGTGATCGGCTTGCGATGAGTGGCCGTAACGGACAGCCAGCATATTACATTCGTGTCGCAAGAATTAATGACGCAAACACCGTTGCACTGCTAGATAACATCAACATTGCTATCAAAGAACTAAATGCAGGCCCACTTAAAGAGGCTGGACTGTCTATCGAACTGAGTTTTGACGCGTCGGTTCATATCAGAAATGCGCTGTTATTAGTAAAGAGTAACTTAGGCTTAGGGGTGCTATTGTCTTGTATCATCCTTTGGCTGTTTTTTAGAGGCCTCAGAACCACACTAGTTATTGCTGCAACGATACCAGTCTCACTAATGGTGGCCTTCTTAGCACTGAATATTTTTGACCGCAGTATTAATGTCATTTCCTTAGCTGGACTTGCTTTTGCAGTCGGGTTGGTGCTAGATGCCGCGATCATCGTACAAGAAAATATTGCTCGGCTAAAAACCGAGGGGATGGACAATGCAAAAGCGGCTCTAAAAGGTGCAGCGCAAGTTGCTGGTGCCCTCTTCGCTTCAACAGCTACCAGTGTTGCTATCTTCTTGCCCATCATGTTTATGGCTGGTATTGAAGGCCAGCTGTTTTCAGATTTAGCCTTAACCTTGTCAATTGCCGTCATTGCTTCCTTGGTCAGTGCACTCACCATCATTCCAATTGCAAATCGCTACTTGCCCGATAGTAAAACGAAGCAGGATCCATATAAGCAGTACTGGCACAAGCTCACAGGCATAATCATGGCATTGACCAACACACGAACAAAGCAAGTGTCATGGATAACTGGGCTCATCGGCGGCTCTTTATTCATCACGGTAACTATGCTGCCCAAAACAGACTTTATGCCACAAGCCCCCACCGATGGCTTCTTTTTCTCTCTCGTGACACCGCCTGGTGCAAATATTACCTATATGGAAGAAGAGCTGCTCAAACGCGTCAAAGCACGTTTAATGCCCTACTACAATGGTGAGAAGCAGCCGGGCATCAAAAGCTTTAACCAGTTCGTATTTGGCTCAAATGCAGGCGGCTTTATCTATTCAGCCGATCCACAAAGAGTGGAAGAATTAATGAAAGTTGCAAAAGAAGAGATACTCGTAGATTTGCCTGATACCCAAGTATTTTTATTCCGGGGTTCCATGATCCAAGTGTCCAACGGTGGCGATGGTCGCAATATTAATATCGATCTAACTGGCCCCAACATGGATGACCTAATTGTCGGAGCTCAAACCGCGCTTGCTGCTGTGAAAGAAGCTATGCCAGAAGCGACTGCTCAACCGCAGCCGCGATTGGATATGGCAGAGCCAGAACTCAGGCTTCACCCTAATGATCGCCGTATTACTCAAGCAGGTCTCACACGACAGGATGTCTCACAAGCAATGCAAGCATTTACCGGCGGCCTATTTATTAACGAGTATTTTAACGGCAACGATCGCATGAATGTGATATTGCGTGCGACATCATGGGACTCACCAGAGGAGTTAAAAGCGCTTCCTATCGTGACACCAGACTCGGGCGTTCAAACGGTTGGTGAGCTTGCTCGAGTTGAGCGTACAGTTGGACCGAGCCAATTACGCCGCGTCAATGGACGCCGCACCGTGAGTGTGGTTGTTACACCACCAGCAAATATGACCTTAGAGCAAGCACAACAAATTTTAGTTTCACAAGTGCTACCTAAAGTAAAGGAAACATTGCCTAGTAATGCCGGTGTCATTTTGGCGGGTAATGCTCAAAAACTTAACTCAGCCATTCAAGAAATGGCGCTTAACTTTGTATTGGCATTGTTCATTTTATTCCTCCTAATGAGTGCCTTGTTTAAATCAGCCAAAGATAGTTTATTGGTGCTTATGGTAATGCCCATGGCCGCAGCAGGTGGCGTAATTGCACTGTACATACTGAATTTATTTACCTTCCAGTCTTTAGACTTACTGACCATGATTGGTTTTATCATTCTGTTAGGGTTGGTTGTAAATAATGCCATCTTGCTTGTTGATCAAACTCGAGTAGCCGAAACCAAAGGCTTAGCAAGACAAGAAGCCGTGCGCCAAGCAGTATTAATGCGTGCAAGGCCTGTTTATCTCAGTACGTTAACAAGTTTATTTGGTATGTTGCCGTTAACCCTAGTACCGGGGGTGGGATCTGAAATTTATCGTGGTTTGGCGACGGTCATCGTCGGAGGCATGGCGATCAGTGCGCTGTTTACGCTTATTCTTATGCCAAGTCTGTTGCAATTAGGCAAGGCTAAAAACCCCAACTCAAATAAACAGTCTGAACCACAACCTAAGCTTAATTTAGTGTCGAATCAATAAGGAAGTCCCAATGCATAATTCATTTTTTACCGTCAAACTTTTTTCTCTCGCATTGGCATGTAGCACGGTAATGTTTAGCATTAGCAGCCACGCAGCGCTCCCTGTCACAGTAGAGCCTGTCACTCAAGCCCCTTTGACCAGTTCGTTGGCAGTCAATGGTACGCTCTTTGGTAAAAAAGATGTAATCCTCACTGCGGGCATCTCGGGCCGGGTCTTATATGTTGCCGAGCCCGGACAACGTGCCAACAAAGGCGATGTATTAGTCAAAATGGACACCTTACCATTAGAGCTAGACCAAGCCCGACAAAAAGAAATGCTAAATCGTGCTCAAGTGAACTTGAAGTTACACAAGCAGGAGTTACACCGATTAAAACGATTGGCTAAATCTAACAGTGCAGCCGCAACTCAAGTAGACAGTGTACAAAACCAGCATGACCTCGCACTTTCAGATATTGAGTTGGCAAAAATCGAGCTAAGAGTGATCGCAGATCAGTTAGACCGAGCCACAATTCGTGCGCCATTTTCAGGTATTGTCAGTGAGCGCCATAAGCGCGCTGGCAGAGAGGTCAGTCGGGCGGATGAGTTGTTAAACTTTGTGGATATAGACAATTTAGAAGCACGTTTATACGTGCCGGTTAAATATTTACATTATTTAAAGCAAGGGATAACGCTCCCTATTCAAACTGGTAATTTAGACACGCCGTTAAGAGCACAAGCCACCGTTACTTCCGTGATCCCAGCGACCGACCCTCGCTCTCAAACAGTAGAGGTTCGTGCCGAATTGGGAAAATATAATCCGCGCACTTTCGCGGTTGGCCAACTCGTGGACGTTACTGTTCCATTGCAATCAAAACAAGCCCAAATGCTCATCAATAGAGATGCCTTGATCATTCGTAAACAAGGCGTGCACATTGTTAAAGTGGGTCCAGATAATAAAGTTATGCAAGTGCCAGTTGAGGTTGGTAAAGGTGAAGGCAGTCTAGTTGCCATCACTCCAACTGAAGCAAATGTCCTAAAGGTAGGTGACAGAATTGCTGTACGCGGTGCAGAGAGACTCACCGATGGTCAGGAAGTCGATGTACAATCTCTAAATTAACATACCAAATTACTAGCCCAATGAGCCAGCTTATGGAAGAGTAACGGCTCATTTTTTTAATTTAAATATATATATCATAAGTTTAATTTTTTTTAATACTTCCGATTATCTCATTTAAGCAAGTTTAATTAGCCAACTTCACACTCCTTGTTCAAGCTAACCACACGGCAAGATACAGGAGTAAACACCCATGCTAATCAACAAACTACTTATAAAAACACAACTTGGACTCATGACCGCAGGCATGATTGGTTTTTGTGCAACGGCCCCTTTTGCGAATGCTAAATCTCAAACTGTGATGTTTGACGATTTTAGTTATCGACAATTTTCAGATGCGCAACAAAACGGCTGGCAATTTCGTCATGAAACAGGCCACCCAGGAATTAAAAATGCCACGTGGTGGAAAGAAGGGATCAGCTTTCACCCAGATCCCATGGACACTGGTAATACGGTTATGCGTATTACGGCAAAAACAGATGGTACTGCTGAAAACACTCGACATACGCAAATATGTCACAAACGAAAGTATCGAGAAGGGACTTATGCTGCGAGGGTTTACTTTAATGACGCCCCGCAATACGGTCCAGACGGCGATGCGGTTATTCAAACTTTTTATGCCATCAGCCCATTGCAAGCTCCAATGGATAAAAACTACAGTGAGATGGATTTTGAATATTTACCAAATGGCGGCTGGGGGACTGAACGCTTAGCTTTATTTGCCACATCTTGGGAAACCTTTCAATTGACACCTTGGACCAAGGTCAATGCCTATGACTATCATATAGAGTCATTGCAAGGCTGGAATACACTAGTACTCCAGGTCGCAAACAGTACTCTAAAATACTATGTGAATGGCCGGCTCTTTGCTACACACGGAGCAGATGTGTACCCAGAAGTGCCTATGTCAATTAACTTCAATCAATGGTTCGACCCAAACAAACTCGTGCAATCGAATCTGATGCGCCAATACCATCATGACGTCGACTGGGTATACTTTATCAAAGATGAGGTAATATCGCCGCGCGACGTTACGTTATCAGTCGAACAGCTTCGTAAAAACAATATTGCACAAAAAGATACGGTTCCTGACTGGCAACCCAAGCAAGAGGATTATTGTAGCCTTTAATTAACAGTATGAATTGGCACTTGTGCGAACCATGCCTCCACCCTTGCGATAAGCAACGGACTGTCAGCTCGGTATGCTACCTCAAGTGCTTGTTGTGCATGCTCCAAAGCCAGAGTTTGTTCATTCAAACCTCTGTACATATCGGCCTGTGCTAACAACACCCAGATCTGATTTGGATGTGCCTTGCTGTCATCTGCTATTTGCTTTGCCTGTGCAAAGTATAGCTTAGCTTCTCCCAGCTCCTCTTGCGCGATAGCAATGCGGGCCAATTCTATTAGCGCTGTAGTTTGCCCATAGCGACCATGGAAGCTCTGATGGTATTCTAGCGCAGCAAGTAGCAACCTAGTTGCCTCACTATAGTGACCTTGCAGGCGTTTAATTTTTCCAAGTTCTTCATAGGAATAAGCAATAAACAGCTTATCTTGACTGGACTGCGCCAAGCTTTTTGCTCGTGCGATATACTGTTCAGCCATATCCAACTCTTTTTGTCTATCGCGGCCTTGAGGCCAATTAATTAACAAGTAACCTATCATCAGATTCGCGCGTAAATGCTCTTTTTGACTTAATGAAGTATCTGCAATTTTAAGACTGCCACGAAGTATGCTCAGAGCTTGCTCTAGCTCATAGACGTTCGCAAGGCAGCCAGCTAAGTAGCGCCTTGCCGCAAGCATATCTGGCTGCTCAATCAGTGCACTACGAAATAAATTAATCGCAGCATTATAATCTCTTTGAAGGTAGGCGTTCACCCCTTTAGCAAAAGCCTGATTGCTAAATGCGCTGTGATAATACTCCGTTGATGGCTGCACGGCTTGACCAAACTTATGCGTTAATATGCCAATCAGTTCATTAAATGCGTTGTCCACACTTGATGCCAAAACGACTCCTTGCTGAGGGCCAAATTGGGAATGTAGGGTATAATGAAGCTGTAAATCTTGAGGGTAACCCGTCAAACGTGTTTGTACGATTAACTGTGCTCCCAATCTTTGTTGCAATTGAAAAAAGTATTGTGGCCCAAAAGAAGCATTGGTTACACTTTCCTTGTTGGCTAGCTCAACGGCCAACAGCACATCATCAACGGCACTGACCTTTAATTCACTTTGCTGGCGAAGCGCTCGAGATAGCTGATCCATCCCTTTAATAGGCACCCAATCATGTATCTCATCTGGCATGGCATTTTCCACGGGTAAAAATGCGACCTTGGGTAATTGTGATGAAGTACTGTTAATTACTCCAAGATACACACTACAGACCAGTATTACACATAGGATAGTGCCAATTATGAGTTGATTAGTTTTAAGTGATATCCCTAGTGTCGAAGAAGTAACGATGACTTCTATAGTGGCTACCCAACGATACCCCAACTTAGGAAAAGTTTTTATGGTACCCGCACCCAATAAATCACGAACTTCTTTAATTGATTGCACTAACACTTGTTCTTGTACAACTAAATCACCCCAAACACGGTCCAATAGCTCTTGTTTCGTGACAATTCTATCGCGGTTGTGCACCAGCATCTCCATAACTTGGAGCGTTTTCGCCCTGATGTCATAGGTTTGACCTGATTGAGAATCCAACGAACATACCTTACCCTGAGTAAGATCAACCTCCTTATTTTCAAGTCTGAAGCGCATCAATTAACACCTTAATGATTGGCACAACGCAGTCAATACTAATTATAACCACATGTTTTAAATGTAGTTTGCCCTAACTCAAAGACACTCTCAAGCGACGATAGTGGTTCTTTCCAATATAACTCATTACAAATCATCCTCCATTGCAGAAATTTTCATTTCTCAACATTATGACGCGAATAAATTAACGTATATGCTACATTTATTAAGATGTTTACTGGCGATACATTTGCTTTAACTAAGCGCGCCAGAAACGCCATTATAATTTTCAACAAATACTGCAGATTTAATCATCTGCTTTGCAGCACAGTCGCAGTAGTGGTTTTATAGGAGTAGTCGTCTGTCAAAGTAGACTTAACCATCAAGGCTAAGGAAAAACGATGACACATTACGCATTTGGAAAAGAAATAACGGATAAGTCGCTTCCCTCTCAAATTAAGGTAGCCATTGTCGGCGCTGGTATGTCAGGTTTATACAGCGCTTGGAGATTACAACAAGAAGCAAATTGTCAGGATCTTGCCATTTTTGAGCGTTCAGATAGAACGGGGGGGCGTTTAGATTCAGACCTCATCGAATTTAAGAACCTACGTTCAGAACAGCCCAAAACTATCACTGTTAAAGAAGAGCAAGGTGGCATGCGCTTTTTGTTTGATGGTATGGATGATTTAATGGCGCTGTTTTTAAAGCTAAACTTGCAAGACAATATCGTGCCATTTCCCATGAATAGCGGTGGCAATAACCGTTTATTTTTCAGAGGTGAGAGCTTTAGCGTCGAGGATGCACAGCAAGATGAGTATGCTATATGGTCCCATTTATACAATTTAGATCAGTCTGAACAAGGTGTTAACCCCAAAGACATCGTCAATGTAGTCTTTAATCGTATTTTGGAAGCTAACCCTCAATTTCAACAAAGACCAAAAGTCCGAGGCCCACAGTTTTGGCAAGACTTTAGACTTGAGTGTCAATGGAAAGGACAAGGGCTGAATGAATGGACACTTTGGGATTTATACACGGATATGGGCTACTCTCAGGAATGCATAAACATGCTGTATCGTGTATTGGGTTTTAATGGGACATTCTTGTCACAAATGAATGCCGGTGTTGCTTACCAACTGTTAGAAGACTTTCCAGCAGGCGTTAAATTCAAAACATTTAAAGATGGCTTTAGTACACTTCCCAACAAATTGGTTGAAGAAGTTGGCACGGATAATATCCACTTACAAACAGCCATTGAAGAAATCGATTTTTCCGAAGAGTCCGGGTTATATGAGCTGCGATATGCACATACCGATGCGCATGGTAAAGTGCACAAGGGCCTGATTAAAGCAGAAAAAGTCATCTTAGGCCTGCCTAGACTTGCATTAGAAAAGCTATTTGTTCGCTCTGATGTGATTAATCGCTTAGAGCAAGAACGCTCAGAACTTCTGTGGAATACGCTACAATCCGCAAGTAACCAACCACTGCTAAAAATCAACCTCTACTATGACTCTGCTTGGTGGGGTCGCGGCACTACCGGTCGGCCAGCGGTTGAGTTTGGTCCAAACTTTGCTGACTTGCCCACAGGCTCTGTCTATCCATTTTATGCTGTTAATGAAGAGCTTGCAGCTGCACTTATGTATCAAGAGCGTACGACTCATCCATCAAGTGCTGTGGAAGAAAAACTAGAACGCATAGGTAATGACAAATATGAGCGCCCAGCAGCGCTGACCATCTACTGTGACTATCTCAACATCAATTTCTGGAGCAATTTGCAAAATATTGGAGAAACCTACCACAATCCAAAACAAGAGCATTACGTAGAGAGTATCCCCGATGACATTTATCCAGCCTCTACCGCCGTTGTTGAACAAGCCACACGGTTCTTCAAAGACATTTTCAACACCCACTATGTGCCAGCGCCAATTTTAACCAGTGCAAGAGTTTGGGAAGGCAGCGTCAAATTTGATATCCCAACTAGCCGTCAATTTGGTTACGGTGTACACCAATGGGCTGTTGGCGCCAATGATAAAGAAGCCATGGCCACTCTAGCTGAACCATTACCAAACCTATTTACCTGTGGTGAAGCATTTTCTGACTATCAAGGCTGGGTTGAGGGGGCACTGCGCTCTGCCGACCTCGCACTTGAAAAAGGTTTTGGGTTAAAACCTCTGAGCCAAGTGTATTTTGAATCTACTAACATTTCATCTTCAGACGCCATCAAAGCCGTTTACGAAGAGAATTCAAGCAAGCTTATCAATCAATACATCGAGACCAACTTTGCAGCCAGTGCTGCGCCTATTGAAAAAGCAGAGGATGGCGCAAGCGTCATCGGCGTCAACCTAACTTACTTTGATGTGAAGTAATCATACATTGCCATCCACAGCAGCGGTTAACCTCTCTTAATCGCTGCGCTTGCTGAATTCATTGAGGTTTATTATGACTACGAGCTTTAAAGAATATACCGTTGCGGATTACTTCAAAGATCGACTAGAAGAAATTGGGGTCGATCAAATGTTTGGCGTAGCCGGCAATTACACTGCGGGGCTATTGGACACCATTTTAGCTGATAGCCAATCTCCAATCTCCATCAAAGGTAACGCCAATGAAATATGTGCTGGCTTTGCAGCAGACGCCTACGCGAGACTAAAAGGGCCTACCGCGCTTTATGTGACCTATAGTGTTGGCGCGTTTAGTTTGCTCAATACCATAGCAGGTTCCTATGTTGAACAGGTGCCTGTGATCCTGATAAATGGTGCGCCCACCAATAAAGAAGATCAGATTTCTAAATGTGCAGGACTACTGTACTCACACACAACAGGCTACGAGTTTGTCGACATTCATATGTTCAGGCCCATTACCGTCGCTGCTGAACGTGTAACCAATGCCTTACAAGCTCCATTCCAAATAGACTCAGCGCTGACAGCACTTTTAAGTGAGCAGCGCCCTATTTACTTTGAAGTTACCGAAGACATTTGGCGCAGCCCATGCCAGAGACCACAAAGCCGCATTAGAGAACGCCAGAATGACACGCTTACGGTCAGCTGCGCGCAAGAAGCTGCACAAGCAACCCTAGAATTAATGCTCTCAAAACCTAAAAGTATTTTTTGGGCAGGTATTGAGTTACAGCGTTTAGGTTTACAGGACGAGTTTCTCAATTTACTTGAAGTGATAAACCGTGAACACAGCATGCCCGATGGCCATATTCATTTTGTCACCTCAGCACTCAGCAAGTCTGTCATCGCCGAGACACACCCGTGGTTTGAAGGCTGCGTAACCATGTCGCCAGACGAAGTGGAGGAACTTGTCGGCGAAGATGGCGTATTGGTTGGTATTGGTGCATGGACAACAGGTAAAGACACAGGTAATCAAGATATCCGTTCCAGCAATACCATTTTGGCGGCGCATCAAGGGGTATATGTGGGTGCTAATTTCTACCCTTCTGTGATGTTAAAAGATTACTTGAACTATCTTACCGAGGCGTTCATCCAACTCGCCAAACAAAGCCCAGCAAACCTGACAGGGATCCGAAAAGCGCAATCTCTTGCGCCATTACAAAATGCTAAAGACTACTTGGGATACGACAGTTTTTTCTCGGCAATGAGTAGCTGGATAACAGAAGATGATGTCTTGATTGTCGACGCAGGCTTCCCGCTAATTGGCGCTCAAGGTGTCAAAGTGCCTGCCCGCAATGGCTTTGTTGCGCAAGCTGCTTGGTTATCTATCGGCTATTCAGTTCCGGCCGGCACGGGAATCAAATGCGCTTACCCAGATAAGCGCGCAGTCGTTGTTGTCGGTGATGGGGCCTTCCATGAAACATGTCAAGCCGTCGCAGATCAACATGCTTATGGACAAAATACGGTTGTTTTCGTTTTGGCAAATGGCATTTATGGCATTGAACAATATCTGGTAAACCCAAATCCGTTTAGACAACCGCCTGTCGAATACCAAGATAAGCTACTCAATAACGTATATAGCTACAATGACTTACCAAACTGGCAAATCTCAAAGCTGCCCGATGCATTTGGTGGCAAGGGAGTTAAAGTCACTACCATTGAGCAGCTGCTGGGGGTTATGGAAGAAATACGCATACAGGACAACATCAATTATGTCGTAGAGGTGTGTATTCCCAAAGAAGATACTCCACTGACCATTAGCAAAGAAGCTGACAGCGCGGTTGGGGAGGATGAAATTAGTAACCCGAATTGGCCACCCGCGGGCAAGTTTTAAACCGTAACCAGCCTCTAAGACTGGTTTTTCTGTGCCGCAATTAAAAAATGATACATTCGTGATACTTTTGTGATAATTGAGCGAGTGTTTCTCAATAATTGCGTTGCATGCTTATTTACGTCAAATCCAAACAACAAGAGCAGATTATGAAAACACGCATACTATCACTCATCGCAGGATCACTTTTGGCTTCAGGTACAGCAAGCGCCGCATCATTGGAAGTCAAAGTTACTAACCTTACTCAAGGTATCTACTTTACCCCAATACTTGTCACGGCACATACAAACGATGCAATGCTGTTCAATACCGGAGAAAAAGCTTCGGATGCATTGCAAGCCATGGCTGAAGGCGGCAGCTTAGACGGTTTAAATGAAATCTTGACGGGGATCAGTGCCAACACAGTAAGTAACCCAGCTGGCGGCTTACTAGCACCCGTTGCTAGCACTATGGCAAGTTTAGAAACTAGCGATGGTAATGACAGACTGTCTATTGTTGCAATGATGCTTCCAACCAATGACGGTTTTATTGGTTTAAACAGTTGGAAAATTCCATCAGAAGCAGGAACCTATCACGTTTACCTTAACGCATACGATGCGGGCACTGAAGCCAACAATGAACTCGTAGTTGATGGCTCTGGCGCACCTGGCACATTAGGTATCCCAGCTTCACCAGGCGTAGATCCAGGTACTCAAGGTAGTGGTGTGACAAGCACCGAAAGTAATGAAAGGATACACATCCACCGCGGCAACCTTGGCGATGACGAAGCTACAGGTGGGAAAAGTGACTTACACAACACAGTACACCGCTGGCTCAACCCTGTAGCAAAAGTTACCGTTACGGTTCAATAAGGGGGCACCATGAAACTGTCTAAATTAATTATTCCATTAACCTGTTTAACCTTAGTTGCATGTGGTGATGACGATGATCCACCAATGACCGTAGATCCAACGCCAACGCCGACAGAAGCGATGATTAAAATCACAGCGACCAATTTAACCTATGCGCAACCTCTTTCGCCGATTGGTGTTGCGTTGCACAAAGAGGGCCAATTTTGGCAACTAGGCGAGTCGGCAAGTGACGCACTTGAGGTGTTAGCTGAAGGTGGCGATAACAGCGAGTTGCTGGGGTTAGATGTCGTCCAGACAAAAGCAAGCACTGATGCCCCTTTAGCACCGGGCGCAAAAGCTGAGTTGATGTTAAGCCAAGAAACACTCACTGACCAAAAATTATCAGTAATTACCATGATGGTGAATACAAATGACGGTTTTACCGGTCTTAATGCTCTAGATGTCTCTTCAATGGCTGTAGGCGAAGAAATGCGCTTTGTAACCTATGCTTATGACGCTGGTACAGAAGCGAATACAGAAGCCAGTGGCACGATCCCAGGACCTGCTGATGGCGGAGAAGGGTTTAACGCACAGCGAGAGACAATAAATAAGGTCGCAATGCACCCGGGTGTTGTAGGTCAAGATGATGGTTTGTCTAGCTCAGTATTATCGAGCGACCATAAGTTTGACAACCCATTGATGGCGATCACTATCACAAGAATGAAATAGCCTCCTACTCGCTCCAGCTCTCATTGCGAGTGGCTGGGGCGAGTACATGCCAACCAATTATATAGGTTGGCCGGAGGTTAGTATATGCATCAAAAGGTTCTCATTGTCGAAGACGACTTAGATATTGCACACCTATTGCGTGTTCACGTCAGTGAGCTTGATCTAGAAGTAGATCACCTTGCAAGTGGAGAGGGCGTTATGTCCCAGCTTACCAACCAAAATTACGCCATTGTATTGCTTGATATCATGCTGCCAAGCGTTGACGGCCTGACGTTGTGCCGGGAGATTAAAACCCTACATCCAAAAATCAGTGTTGTGATGTTGACTTCAAAAAGCAGCGAAATGGACCGTATCATTGGTCTTGAAATGGGTGCTGACGACTATATTTGTAAGCCTTTCAGCTACAGAGAGTTTCAAGCACGTATCAAAGCACAGTTAAGGCATGTGAAGCTATTACAAGCTGAGCAATCTAGTCAGGTTGCTCATGACACGCCGACTCCAATCACAGTTGGTAATTTGCAAGTGGACCCACACTGCCATGAAGTATCGCTGCACAAACAACCACTGGATTTAACCGCCACCGAATTTGAGCTGTTAATGTTTTTTGCCAAACACCCAAATCAAGTTTTTTCACGTTCTCAACTATTAGAGTCTGTTTGGGGTTATGACCATTTAGGTTATGAGCATACGGTAAATTCTCACATTAACCGCATCCGAACCAAATTAGAAAAGTTGACAGACAAACCCATCATCGAAACGGTGTGGGGGGTTGGCTATAAGTTAAATTCAAAGCCACTACAACAGGAAATGATATGACACTTTCTCTTTATCATCGCCTCGCACTTGTCATCACCAGTGTCTTTATGATCACTGTTTCGGCTTTTGTTTTTTGGTCCCAAAACCTGTCAGCTGTATCCAGAGCACAAGCGGAGCAGCAATTACACCTTGGCCTCGCTGAACACTTAGCACAGGACAACCCACTTTTAAAACAAGGCGTATATGACTACAAAGCATTGGAAAACCTGTTCCATACCCTCATGGTCCTTGGTCCATCCTTTGAATTCTATTTTGTTGATCCGAGTGGTAAACTACTGACTTACTCGGCCAAACCCGGCGAAGTCAAACGCCAAGCTGTCGACCTTAGGCCACTTATCCAACTGATCAATGAACCTAGTAAACTGCCTGTTTACGGAGATGACCCTCGCTCTACAGAGCTCAGTAAAATCTTTTCAGTTTCACCTGTCTATAATGACGAAACACTGCAAGGTTATTTATACGTTATTATAGGTTCCTCTATCTCTGACTCAATTACCGCGCAAATCAAAAGCTCTGAGCAACTGGTCAAGAACACCACTGGACTTATCGTTATGGTGGCACTGCTGTTTATCACTTTGCTACTGCTTTTTCGCACCATGACGCAACCTCTGCAAAAACTAGGCAAGTACATTCGTAAGGTTGAACAGAATAATTTTGATATCAAAGCAGTGCCAACCCTTGAGTGGCCTTCCAAAAGTAATGAAATTCATTTGGTTGGTCAAAGTGTGAATGGCATGCTCGAAACCATCAATCAGCAAATGAACCAGCTCACGACATTGGATGAACAGCGCCGTAAATTACTCGCGCATTTGTCTCATGATTTACGCACTCCCTTAGCTTCGTTACAAGGTTATCTTGAGTTGATAGAAAGGCGTCCACCAGCGGGGGGGCAAGAGCAAGAATACCTCGCAATTTCCTTAAAAAACTGTAACCAATTGAAAGGCTTGATTGATCAGATATTTGAGTTGGCACACCTTGAATCTGGACAATCTAATGTACACTTTGAAGTGTTTAACTTGGGCGAGCTAATTTATGACATCATGGCTAAGTTTGCGCTCAAGGCACAACAGGCCAACGTTTCTTTGAGTGTCTTTCCTGTTGAGTGCGATTTTACCGTTTACTCGGACATTGCCAAGTTGGAGCGTATATTAAGTAATCTAATCGAGAACGCGTTGCGTCATACACCAGCAAAAGGCAACATATGCATTTCCATCTGTGCCATTGATAACGTTTACAACATTGCAGTGCAAGATACTGGTGTGGGAATTAGCCCGAAAGAGCTCCCCTATATTTTTGAGGCCAGATATCAAGCAAGTAATAGCAAGGGGTGCAAAAAATCACACGCAGGGCTAGGTTTAGCCATTACAGCACGGCTGATAGGTTTAATTAAGTCAGAGATCAAAGTAAATAGCCGCCTGGGTCAGGGCAGCGAATTCATTTTTCAAGTAAGAGGCGCTCGCGCTTCTTCAAACTAAACAAAGTAGTCCTAATGGCGTACTTAGTCGCGCGCTTTTAGGATACTCGCGTTTGGACTATTTGTTCTTCTTTTGTAGTCTGGCTTAGCTTTTTTTTTAGTTCCCGCCTTAAAAAGTAAAAGCTCACCGATGCCTGAATACAATAGGTCGATACAGAAAGCACCCAGATTTTCTCAAGCGTAAAATTCGCTTGTTCAGAAACAATCATCAAAGATATAGAAAATAGACTTAGCCGAACTGCTGTACTTAACAGCGCTGGCCAAGCATTGCCAAGCGCTTGGAACATACCTGACGCGGCCAACACATATCCCGCAGGCACAAAATTAAAACACACATAGCTAAGAAAGACACTTGCTACACTAATTACGTCAGGCTCATTAGAAAAAGGTGCCAATAAAACTTCAGCATTCAATGCACAAACCACTGTGATTATCAGCATAAGACCGCAGGTTATCGCTGTGCTTTGATAGTAGGTTTGATATACACGCTCTGTGTTACCTGCTGCAAAGTTTTGACCAGCAATCGCTGGAGCTGCAAAAGCCACCGCAAGGACAGGCAGAAAAAGCGCTTGCATGATGCGTGCACCTAGCCCAAAGCCTGCTTGTGCTGATGCTGCAAAGTCGCTTAAAACCCAATAAATAATAGACATATAAATAAAAGTTAATAGAGACTCTCCACCAGAAGGCAAGCCCAAGCCAATTATTTTCTTGATGGTATTAAAATGTGGCTTGCACTCGCTAATAGAAAAGCGAAGATAAGACTCCCTCAACTTAAAATACACGCAGATCAATATGAACCCAAGACTTGCAGAGATAGAGCTGGCTAAACCGGCCCCAGCGACCCCCATCTCAACCCCAAACCCCCAACCTGTTATTAAAACGGGGGAAAGTATGGCATTGACTAACAATGCAAACATATTAATCAGCATTGGTTGTTTTACTACCCCAGCACCACGTAAGGAAGCCATCATCACCGTAACAGGGAATTGAATAAAGAGTGCAGGCATAAACCAATAAAAATAACTTAAACTAGCAGCAAATACATCTTCACTCGGCGCGATATTTTCGAAATACTTATCTCCACCTACCAGAGCCACACTCAGTAAAACCCCAATGCACATAGCGCAGATCAATAAACCTTGATTTAGTAAGAGGTTTGCCTCGAGCTTGTCTTTTCTCCCTATGGCGTGAGCCACCAATGTGCCAACACCAACATTAAGTACTTGCGTGATAGCCATGACGAAGAAGAATAGTACACCAGCACTACTCACGCCCGCTAACGCCGCATCACCCAGTTGACCAACAAAGTATAAATCAATGAGAAAATAAAGCGTCTGAACAAACATGCCAAATAGTATGGGGACGCTCATTGAGATGAGATGCCTGTATATTGGCCCTTGAGTAAGGTCTTTCATTTAATTTCCTTTTACTAACTGCGACTAAGTGATGCTCTTTTGCTATTTCCCCGATGGTAATTAAAGCGCTAAAGGTAAAGGGATAAACGGAAGATCATAAATTAATGATGGTACTCTTTCAGCTACTGTTAGACAATTGTGACTCCCTAAATAATTAAGCTGAGGAACTTCATACGTTTTACTTAAATTCTCAGCACCATAAAAAATAGCTTCAACATCTTCTTTATTGCGCCCGATCAATAGCACATTGTGTCAAACCTATACACTCTATTTTACACAATCACTCCTCTTTCTTAGGTTAAGGACAAAACATGAAAGCAGCCGTTGCACATGAATTCAAGGCGCCGCTGCGCATCGAGACGTTAGCGCAGCCTGAAGTAACACAGGGTACTGTTTTGGTAAAAATAGCCGCCTGTGGAGTATGTCATACCGATCTCCACGCCTGCCACGGAGATTGGCCAGTTAAGCCCAAACTACCATTGATACCGGGCCATGAAGGTGTAGGAACTATTGTCGCTAAGGCTGAAGATGTAAAACACTTATCAATCGGTGATAATGTAGGCATATCTTGGCTACACTCTGCATGTGGCCATTGTGAGCACTGCTTACAAGGCAATGAAAACTTATGCCCTTCTCAGCAAAATAGTGGCTATTCTGTGGATGGCGGGTATGCGGAATACTGTCTTGCAAACGCAGATTATGTCGTTAAAATCCCGGACAATTTAAACTTCGTTGAAGCTGCTCCCTTATTTTGTGCAGGTGTCACCACATATAAAGCGCTTAAAGTCAGTGAAGCAAAACCAGGCCAATGGGTTGCCATCGTCGGTGTCGGTGGGCTTGGTCATTTAGCAATTCAATACGCAAAAGCTATGGGGCTTAACGTTGTCGCGGTTGATAGCACAGAACAAAAGCTAGCCTTAGCAAAAGCGCTTGGGGCTGATCAGTGTATCGACTATCAAGTCCAAGACCCAGCCGAGCAAATTCAAGAAAAGTTAGGTGGCGTTCAAGCTGTGATCTGTACCGCAGCCTCAAAACCTGCGTTCTCAGGGGCTTATCATAGTGTAAAGCGTGGTGGTAAATGTGTTCTCGTTGGATTACCAAATGACGACCTGCCAATTCCTATTTTCGATACCGTGCTTAAAGGGATTAGTGTCATCGGTAGTATTGTCGGCACACGCCAAGATCTTATCGAATGCTTGGACTTTGCCGCAGCAGGAAAAGTAAAAGCCATTGTGCAAACTGAATCTCTCGACAATATCAATCATGTTTTTGAACAAATGCAAAACAACCAGATTCAAGGTCGAATTGTTTTGACCATAACGTAAATATCCCAACTTGTCAGGCTGTGAGAGCAGCCTTTTTATTTTTCCAACTCACTGCGCCTAAACCGCCACCTCTTTAACTTTCAATCGAAATCGGTTAAAAATTCTGCTTGACCAATTCTTAACTTTGCCTATAATGACGAAAAGTCAAAAAATGACTTAAGGTCAAAAAATAGAATTTTTCAAAGCACTGGCAAGTTTATGAGTGTTTAGCGCAATTGTGATATGCTAGCTATAGATTGTTACAGCGACTTAGTGAAGAAATGTTTAAATTTGGCAGTGAAATCAACAATGATGATGAAGTGATCCCTAAAAGAAGCAAAAAACAGATGGCCATTGTAGAGCGTCATCGTGAGTTGCTACTTATTGCAAAAGACATCATTTCAGTTGAAGGGTTTCATGGCTTTACGATGGACAAACTGGCGTCGACAAGCGGTTACTCAAAAGGCACCATCTATAATCACTTTGCCAGTAAAGAAGATGTGATAGTGACCATTAGCTGTGAAGCTTTAAAAACATTGGCTCAAATGTACAAAAAGGCCTACGGCTTTGAAGGCGGCAGCCGTGATAAAGTCGTTGCGCTGCATGTTGCTTATCGGATTTTTTCGCGATTGGAACCCGTTTTGTTTATGTGCGTACTCACTTCTAAAACACCTTGGGTGGTAGAGAAGAGCACATCTGAAAACATTGAGAAGCAAAATTTAGCAGAAGAAAAGCTAGTTGAAATAGCCGACAAATTTATACTAGACGCCATAGATGTTGAAGATTTAACACTGGCTGCCACAGCCAGTACTGATGCATTAATATTTGCTAACTGGGCGGTGGCATTTGGCTCAAATGCCCTACTAAACAACGCGACTAATAGTCAGTGCATACAGCGTATTGAAGACCCATATTCGGTGCTTTATAACGTGAATATTGTGCTTGATGGTATGAATTGGCAGCCATTATCTAGCCGCAGAGACTATAAAAAAGTCTGGCGGGAAGTCGAGCAAACGATTTTTGCAGATGAGTCGGCTTATTTGGCTCAAATAGGCCGCTAGAAATGAGTTAATTTGCCCGTTTTTTACGGGTTTTATTTGAAGCTTAAGTGACGAATCGTCACATTTTGTTTCTCAAACAGGTTTCACCGATTTTTCAGCAGTTACTGCTGATTTTTTTAACTACTATTGACGTTTCGTCATTTTATGGAGCTGTTATGGACGATCTCTGGCACAGGCGTATTCTCAATTACCCCAAAATTTGGATAGCAATATGTTTGGCCTTAATTGCTGGCGCAACATTAGGGGCTGGTAACCTCTACTTTCGAGGTGATTACCAAATATTTTTTGACGACACAAACACCCAACTTTATGAATTTCAAAAAATTGAGTCCATTTTTAATAAAAGCGATCTCATCTCAATTGTCATGGCGCCTAAGCAAAACGATATTTTTACCCCACAGACTTTAAATCTGGTCAGAGAGCTTACTGAGCGCGCTTGGCAGGTACCTTATTCAAGCCGAGTCGACTCTATTGCCAATTACCAACACACTTTTGCGGAGCAGGATGATTTAGTCGTACTAGATTTGATACCTCCTGAAATGACTTTTACCGAAAGCGATATCACGGCTATTAAACAAGTGGCACTCAGTGAACCTGCTCTGCGCCAATCATTACTCTCGCAATCAGGCAAAGTCGCTATCATCAATATTACTGTACAGCTGCCCGAAGCAGACAACACTGAAAGAATGGTCGAAGTAAAAGAGTATGTAAACCAGCTAATTTCAGAGTATCAATCCAAGTACCCTGATATGGAATTTCACCAAGCTGGCATCGTGGCAATGAACTACGCCTTTATGCTTTCCTCACAAGAAGACTTTGCCACTTTGGTACCTGCTATGTTGCTACTGGTAATGGTGTTTTTGGGTATTGCGCTACGCAGTATCGCCGCTGTTGCCTATACCCTAGTGGTCATTGTTGGTGCCGTATTAGCGACTTTAGGGCTTGCTGGGTGGCTCGGGTTTTTCTTAAGCACACCGACAGTAAACGTACCTACAATGATATTGACGATTGCTGTTGCAGACTGCGTACATATCTTGGCAAGCGTGCGCCATCACATGCGTCAGGGCCTTACAAAACAACAAGCGATTGCTAAAAGCCTTGAGCAAAACTGGATGCCAATCACCATTACTTCAGTGACTACTGCCTTGGGTTTTATTTTAATGAACAGCTTAGATGTCCCTGTGATCCGCGATCTAGGTAACTTATCTGCTCTGGGCGTTATTTTAGCCGGCTTACTCTCCCTCACTTTACTCCCAGCTATGCTCAGTGCACTCCCCTTCAGAGTTACTCAAATGCCAGCTTCTCAAAGCAATGACCGCTATGACAGCTTCGCGTTGTGGGTTATTCGTAATAATAAAATACTTGGCTTCAGTGCATTAATTGTGGTGGTAGGCAGTGCTTTTAGTATCACCAAAAACCAAGTGAATGATGAAGCAGTCAAATACTTTTCTACACAAAATGAATTCCGCCAAGCGGCTGACTTTATGGCTGAAAATATAAGTGGTATGAGCTCCCTCAGCATTGCCATTAATAGTGGTAGCGATCAAGGGATCAGTAGTCCAGAATTTGTAACCATGCTTGGCAAAGCCACTGACTGGTTGCGTGTTCAACCGGAGATACACCATGTACAGAGCCTCGCGGATACACTGAAACGACTCAATAAAAACATGCACAGTGATGACAATCAGTATTACACCTTGCCTCAAGATCAAGCACTTACCGCGCAGTATTTATTGCTCTACGAGATGTCATTGCCTTATGGTCTAGACCTTAATAATCAACTTAATTTAGATAAATCTTCACTGAAGCTGCAACTTACCATCGACAATTTAGGAAGCAAGGAGATGGTCGAACTTGAGAACAGATTAAGAACTTGGTTTGCGCAAAATGCACCAGAGTACAGCGTCATGATCTCAAGTCCAACGTTAATGTTCGCCCATATTGGCGAACGTAATATGCAAAGTATGCTGCAATCCCTCCCGATGGCACTGCTGCTGATCTCGGTGTTATTGGTATTTTCACTGCGCTCCCTAAGGCTTGGTCTTATCAGCCTGATCCCGAATATGATCCCAGCAGTAATTGGATTCGGTATTTGGGGCTTATATAGTGGCGAAATTAATTTAGGTCTCTCAGTCGTGGTCACTTTGACACTCGGAATTGTTGTTGATGATACAGTGCACTTTTTGTCCAAATACCAAGCAGCAAGAAGGCTAGGCCAAAGTGCTGAGCAAGCTATTCGCTATGCTTTTGTCACAGTTGGCCGTGCACTTGTTGTCACCTCAGCAGTATTGGTCGCAGGGTTTTCTTTATTAGGAACATCTGACTTTAGACTTAACTCAGATATGGGACAGCTCAGTGCTCTGGTCATTTTTATTGCCTTAATTGTCGACTTTATCCTGCTCCCCTGCATTTTGCTGTGGCTCGATAAGTATAAATATGCACAAGTCCAAAGTAATGATGAAACGCATACAGGCCTCGCAATTAATAACCCACAAACAAATAGTTAATCAAATAATTGAACGAGCAAGGCGATATGTGCGCCAGCAACAGCGCCTTGCGTATATACAGGAGTTGATCATGAAAATAATATTTAAAACCGCATTAGCTGCGGGTCTTGTTGCAGTTAGTCTACTTAACTCAACAATTGTGCTAGCGGACCAAGACAAAGGCCTAGAGCTGGCAAAGTTACGCAAACAAGCAGATAGCGGCTGGCAAGACTCCCAAGCCTCGCTCACTATGGAGTTAAAAAATGCTGCGGGTGATACCAGCCTAAGAAAGTTGCGTATTAAGTCACTAGAAATTGATAATGACGGTGACAAAGGGCTCACTATTTTCGATACCCCACGGGATGTAAAAGGCACGGCATTTTTAAACCATTCACATGCAGTGGAACCAGATGACCAATGGCTTTATCTACCTGCATTAAAGCGGGTTAAGCGTATTGCATCACGTAATAAGTCAGGACCGTTTATGGGCAGTGAATTTGCCTATGAAGACCTCAGCTCGTTTGAGTTAGAAAAGTACACATTTCACTTTATAGAAGAAACCATGTTGGATAACCAACCGGTCTATTTACTAGAGCAAGTACCGGTAGATCGCTATTCAGGTTATACCAAACAGCGTGTTTGGTTAGCAAAGACACATTATCAACCCCTCAAAGTCGAGTACTACGACAGAAAGAACACTTTGCTGAAAACGCTAGAGTTACAAGATTACCAGCAGTATCTCGACAAGATTTGGCGTGCCAATAAATTGGTAATGAACAATGTCCAAACCCAAAAAGCAACGACTTTGACAACAACAGAGCTTGTTTTTAAAACAGGGCTAAGAGGCAATGACTTTAATAAAGCCAGCCTAAAACGCGCGAGGTAAAAATGAAACATACTGCGCTGTGTAGTGCTGCTGTTTTACTTGCTTTCAGCCATTGGGCCGACGCCGAACCTTGGCAGCAAAGCGGTGAAATACAAGTTCAACAAAGGGTATTTGGCCATAGTGTCGACCGTGCCAATGATGCTCCAGCACATTGGCAGGGCTCTGCCATGGTCGAACCTCACTGGCATCAAGTAAACGATACCAGTCTAACCTCAATAAAATTGTTTGCGCGCATAGACAGTCATGACAAAGAACGCACGCATTGGGACATACGAGAGTTATCTTATCTTACTTATTGGGATGATTATGAGTTTAAAATTGGTATTGATAAGGTATTTTGGGGTGTTACTGAATCACAACACTTGGTCGATGTAATAAACCAAACCGACTCGGTTGAAGGGTTTGATGGCGAAGATAAACTAGGGCAACCTATGGCCCAGTTTAAAGCTGTTAAGGACATAGGTACCTTTGATCTCTGGTTGCTGCCCTATTTTAGGGAGCGCACATTGCCAAGTAGCGAGGGACGCCTTGCTTTGCCCGCTCCCGTGTTGGATGCGAAATACGAGTCCAGTAGTGAACAACGGACACTAGATTTCGCCATGCGTTACAGCCATACCATAGAAGATTGGGACATTGGTTTAAGTTACTTTGACGGCACCAACCGTGATCCATATTTGCTATACAGCTCAGAGAGTATTACCCCCTTTTACGCACAAATGTGGCAGTTAGGCGCAGATATTCAGGGTGTACTTGGCGATTGGTTGATAAAGTTTGAGGCTATTCACAGAGATAGCCTTGAAACACATTTTGCGATGACGACTGGATTCGAGTATACCCAAGTGGGGATATTCGATACCGTTATGGATCTCGGGTGGATTGCCGAATACAGTTTTGACGAACGAGATAACGCACCTAATCAAAATGACCTTTTTGTTGGATGGCGGATAGCATTGAATGACATGGATGGCTATGAGGTACTTTTTGGTGTCAATCAAGATTTAGACTCCCACCGCGCTTTTTCGGCAAAACTTGAAGCATCAGGGCGGCTTAGCGATAGCTGGAAGTGGCAACTTGATGCCTGGGCTTTTGCCAGTGACCAACCAAGTTCTCCTCTTTATATTTTAAAAGATGAGGATTTTATTGAAGTCAGTTTGACTTACTACTTTTAAATTATTGTACCAACCCATAATACGATTCAGGGGGATACCCCCTGAATTTAGACCCAATTTACCCTTGGTTTTGATACCGCTTAGCAAGCGTTTGTAAACATGTGAGTGCTTTTTCACCGTCACGGCTCGGCACGAATATATGGTCGTGATAATAGCCCGCAACCACATTGGCGCTGATGTTTTCATCACCCAATGCATTAGAAAAAGCAGCTGTTAGACCTACTGCTTCTAAGCTTGAGTGCACATTTAGGGTCAAACAGCGGTATTCCCCTTCATATATTAGCCCCAAGTCTTTAGCATGACTCAGTTGCGCAATGATTGTTACTCCCTCTCGCTCGCGAAAAAAACCTTTGATGACGCTCATGGGCAAACTGCTAAATTGTGACTCATCAACGACCGTAAAAACATAGGTTTCTGTGAGTAACTCTGGTTCCATACTTGCTATTAATACTGAAAGATTCGTTTCGCCCGTCATATTTGCTCCTCTTACATTACTTCTGCCACTTTGAAGCCAGATATTTTTAACATACACATTACTTTTCATCTTGCTTTTGTTTTTTACGCTGGGTTTGCTTCGCCTTTTCTAAATTTTTAAACTGAGGAGGCGGGATCGGAAATAATGCAATAAGCGGCATAAAAGCCATGAAGAAAAAAGCACTTTTCGGCATTTTTTTCGCCCATAAAACTGTCTTATACAATAGAAAAGCCAATATCACGATTATCAATACTGTTATTGCGACCACTTGCCAACTCATATTGAGCCTCTGTTCAATAAGCTGCTTATACCTTTCATAATTGGGGGGTTATTAGTCGACTTTCAAGGCAGTGGCCACAAATACACCTGTATTTACATTTTTTATCGCTAACTCAAATGATTGATATACAATGAAGCTGATTAAAAGAAAAAGAGGGCTGTACGATGGCATCAACACAACAAACTAGTGACTCACTGGACCAGGCAGTTGCGGATTTGATTTTAGCTATCAAGAGCAAAGATATAGCAAAAATATGCAACGCTTATCAAAAGCATGATGATTCAGCCCGAGCCGCACAGCTTAAATTTTGCTTTGAAACTGCAAACTCACAGCCTAATAATTACGAACACTATCAGAATATTGCTGCGCAGTGCATCGTGGCACACGGGTTGCCCTCAGGTGTCATTGCTGGTTTAAACAACAGTGATAGAGTAACCTTTTTTATGCCCGCTTTGCAGGCCTGTGAGGCATTTTCTCAGACAAACCATCAAGGCAATACTTTTTTACACGCCCTATTTGCTAATGCAGAGCATGCGCTTCCACCTTTTAATTATATTCGCTCCCTATTATTGTTCGAAAGCAATGAAGCGTTAGTCCAAGCGCTGAGAAGTCGCAATCAACACAACTTAACACCTATTGAGTGTTATTTTATCTACAACCTGCGTACAACTGCTATGCCCGAGCACGAGCTCACAGCTTTATTTGCGCTGATAGAAGCAGAAAGGGCAGATGATTCCCAACCAGATATCCGAAACATCAAGCACGTTAAGTCGGTTTTGCAAAAGCTTTCATTTGATAAAAACAATCAGCAGCTCTTGGTTATTGCAAGTTATTATCAAACGCCTGTCGAGTCTATTTATCATCTCCATTAGATTGCACGAGCAAGCTAAGCTCATCTAGAGTCACTTGGTATAAACAGTGTGCCTGCAACGGGTGGCCTGTTGGCAAATTGGGATGTAAAAAATCTCTTTCACAGTTTTTCATGCCTAAACGAGTCATCAATTTTTGAGAAGGTGTATTAGGCAATGCAGTAAAGGCATAAACTTCTGATAGATTTAAAACTTCAAATGCAAATTGTAGAGAAGCTAACGCGGCCTCATATGCATAACCTTGACCCCAATATTCTCGCGCTAACCTCCACCCAACTTCCATAAAAGGCTGTTCAGGGTTAACCTGTGTTTGCCAATGTAGACCTACAAAACCAATAAACTCCTCGGATGCCGTGCCACCTGACTCGGTCATGCCCTCACCGTCTAGCATCAGCGCCCAAAAGCCATAACCATTCTCGACAATCAACTCTGCAATTTTATCAACCAGCGCATCGCTTTGTTGCCTAGATAACAGGGATGGAAAGTAACGCATAACCTCGGCATTAGCATTCATAGTCGCAAACGCAGCTTTGTCAGACTCTTGCCACTGGCGCAATCTAAGGCGCTTTGTTTTTAACTCAATAAGTTCTTTAAGTACCGGTTTAGCCAACATTCGTAATGTACTCCTTTGCGGTCATCGGAAAATATTGAACATTGTCGTGCATAATGTGCGCCGGAGATGGGTCAACCACTTCTACAGGTATACCTTTATGCCTCGCGACATCCAACGCCATTTGTGTAATATTGACGCTAAATGAAGTGCCCATGAATACCATTTTAGATGCATCCCACATCCGCTTCTGAGCTCTATCGATGCCGTATAACTCAGTGTAAAACTCATCAAATAACAATACATAAGGTTTGAGAGAAATATTTAATTGCGGGCCCCTGCTAGAAATCTTGAACAGATCAAGTAATGAAGCAGTTAAATTATTCTCATCAACTAGCTCCCAAGGGGCATCAATGATTGAAACCAAATCACCTTGTTCATGAAAAATAGTCATCTTATCTATTCGGCCATGAATCGAAATATATTCTTTGTTACCCGCCTTGCCGTCTAAGCCATCTATATTCTGTGTAATTAAGTTTTTATCTGCTAACCAATGATGCACAGAGTTAGGCCCATGGTGCCGATAAGTTACAAACCGTTGGTAATACCACGCGAGGAATTGGGCAGGATTCTCCATATACATGGCTCGAGTAGCCATTTGCTGCGGTGTATAGTTTCTGCTGCCAACCGTCCAAAAACCATCTTCACCACGAAAGGTCGGGATACCGCTTTCAGCGCTCACCCCTGCGCCAGTGATATATAAAGTTGTCATGCGACTTTCCTACGAGTTGAAAGCGCTATTAAACCATAAGGTGAAGCATTAAGAGTAGTGGCTGGTAGTTTTTGAGCGGTAATTCATCAGTGTATTGTAAAAACTCACTATTAAGCTGGAGCTTCCTTCGTCCACTTAGCTTTATTTCTTATACAAAAGCTCTGAATACGTCCACCTGTCGATTTGTCTCTGCGACATGCGTACTGCACGGCTTCAAATGCGCTTTTTCCAAAGTCCATTGCTGCGATTGCCCAGTTAGCGCCCGAACCAATAGCCCAATTAACCTCCAATGGTTCAATAAAACGCCTTCCATGCCTTATCTCTCCATAAAAGATTTGGTCCGCTTTATCGATAAAGAAAAAGGTACAATCAATAGCTTCGAAACAATTCTTTCGCCAATTACTAAGCAGGTGATAAATCTCGGCACAGTTACCAGACGCAAACACATATCCATTGTAAACGGGTTGGCATTTTTGCGCATGATGGGTAACGATGGTTCTTGCTGTGGTAGTCAAACTATCAACACAAATAGTCTGTGTCGGGTGGTGATATGCTATCGTAGTCAAATAATACTCCTTATTTGTCAAATTGCACTTAAGCTAACCTAACAATATCGCTAACAACAGGACAAAAATGCCCTAATTTAGGAAATTATTACCTACTTTTGGATAGCGAAACCGAACTAAAGTCCCTTCTTTAGTAGTACTTAAAGCCATGAAAAAATAATATCACAAAGTACAGCTGTGTCACGGCTAAAATTTTGACAAATAATTCAATAATTGATTTACGCTTATGGCATGCTTTAACGTAAACTTTTATTACACTTTGTAAGAGCATTAACTAAGTGCTAAATAACCTGCTATAGCAGCAGCTGCGATTAAAATTGGCGCAACAATTGGCCAAGGTAAACTTGATGATTTGTTCGCGAGTACTGAATCAGCTTGATGCTCAGTATCACGGGCAACTTCGACTTGCTCATTAACTGGAGTGGATTCAGTTTTTTCTATTGATTCAGATGAATTAGATGTGAGGCTTTGATCACTCACAGCCGCTAGCGGCAACTGCCATTGATACCCTTTTTTTGAAAATGTCTTAATTGCATCATCACCAAAGAGTGCCCGCAAATGGCCAATATTTTGAAATACAACCTGTTCAGTTACAGTTCTGCCCGGCCAAACTTCTTCTAATATTTCACTTTTACTGTGTATCTTTTCTGGTTGAGTTACTAGTAACGCAAGTATTTGAGCGGGCTTCTCTTTCAAAGAAATCTTGCGGCCATCTTTTGAGAGTGTCAATTCTTTACAGTCAAATTGAAAATCTTGGAATGCTAATCTCATTGTCCCTAAGCTTATAATTATAATTTTCACCAATGTAACTATTTTTACCACAAACTATGATGTTAATTAAACCTGTTATTTCTTTATATAGTGAATAAATTTGATTTGTGCTTGTGAAATAGCCACCTGAGCGCCGCTACGATTTTGTAACAAATTGCTTTTTTCTTCATTTTGTCATTAAGCCGTATACGACGCTTACAACTAAGTTAACGCTCAAAAAGTGAGCATGTAACATAAGAAGCAAATAAATGAACATTACTCACTTTTATCTTGCTTACGAAAGAGTCCGGCAAATTGATACATAGCTAGGCTGAAAATAATGGTAATAGAACCAATAAACAGTAAAGTAGTGATCAGCTCTCCATTGACCAATGCGCCCAATGTCATTGCAAAACCCGGTGTGATCAAGGTTGTCAGCGCAACGGTACTCGCTTTCATATGCTGTAGTATGTGAAAGTAGGCTAAAAAGCCCAGTAATGAGCCAAACACGCCCAAATATAACGTTGACCAAATCGACTTCATACTCCATACCTCCACCGCCAAAGGCGCGCCAGCTAACAGCCACATAATTACAAATCCAGGGGTGGCAATTAACAAAGAACCAAATGTTGTTGCCATTGGGTGTATTGCGATTTTTACGCGCTTAATGAGTACCCCGCTGAGGCTAAAATTAAATACCGCGCACAACACGTAAATCAGGCCGATGGGATCTAAATTCAATTGCTGCAACTGGGCATAACATACCATCAACATCCCAAGCATAGCTAAGCCCAAAGCACACTTTTTAACGGGCGTAAACTTTTCTTCTCCGAGTAGTTTTTGAGCAAGTAACCCAGAAAGTATTGGCGCCAAGCCAAACACTAGGGAAATAACCCCCGAAGGAACTGATTGTGACGCTAAATAAGCGAATAGCATGCCTACTAAAATACCACCGCCAGAGTACGTGTAAAGCAGCCATGCTTTTTTACTCCATTGCATTCTGATTCTAGTGCAGGCCATAACAAGTGCAGCCAGTACTAGTGCAAGCGCCATACGCAATAACACACTGGTAGTCGGTGCCATAGTGCTACTGCTCCAAACGATAGCCAGCGGCGTCGTTGACCAAATTAAAACCACAAATGCATAAGACAATTGCACGGGCATTGGTTTACATCCTTAAAGTACGGAACGATAAACGAGGAAAGAGAAGGAAAATATAGGCTAACCGCATCTATCGTCGCGGTTAGTAAAAGAGACTTAACCGCTACACACTAACCCACATGACTAGAAGCCATGATCTATTGAGCATTGTATTGGTTAGTCGGTTCATTGTTATTACTTTTTATCCTAATAAGTAGAACGTCTACTATGTACTCGCAAGCTGTTAGAGTCAACACCATTGACAAAGAAAATCTGATAACACTTCAGAGTATTTCAGATAGACATCGTAAATCACCTCTCATACCATCGCGAGCGATACATTAAAGCAGTAAGGTATTTATGATCATTGCATATATTTTGTCCGCCACATTAGTTAAGACGTCCCTCCTTGGATTGGGTATTGTAAGTATTATGCTCAGTATATTGGCGTTGCTTATCATGAGTATCAATAAATTACATTTATCAACAATAGCGCGACGAAAATTCAAACGGATTTTTAAAGTGGCGCTCGTCGGACACCTGTTCGCTTATTTAGGCTTGCTTGTGAAGGCGTTGTTGATTGATGGCGCAGAAGATATTCCAGCATTTATCGTCAGCCATTTGGTTTTACATCACGTGCTTTGCGCGTTAGTGGCTGGCACAGTAACTTATTTAACCTTGCGCTTGTATACACAAACCAGTAAAGAAAACAACGCTGCTTAGTGACTCAGCAACGTTCATAACCTATACACGGTTTTAAGCATGGAGCTAGAAATTAATGTAATTTTGTTCCTAAAGGTTTTACTGTTTCGGTCGAAAAACAATCTGTACATCGATAACTAAGGATAAGGTTATGATTGATAAGCTCACCAAACATTTAAATATTGCTCAATCGCAATCTGCATATAATCATAAACTCAGTAACATCAACGCCAAAAAAGCCACCACAGTTGTTGCGCCTCAACAGGCTCCACCGACAAATAGCGACTACACAGTGAGATTGTCATCTCCTGAAGAAAATGCTCTGAAAGAAGCCGAACTTGAAGCAACACTGGCTCGCCCTATCGTACTTGGTTTCGGCCGAAACTACACTCAACCGCAAGTTACGTTAACAGGGCTGGGAACTGACGAGTTTGAAAAAACTTATCGCTTTGGAGAGCTAACGGACAAAGCTGAAGTAGAAGATTTTCTAGCGCAAGTAGACAGGCTACCACCAGAACAACGGCACAAATTTCAGTACTTAAAGCCCACTAGAGAGCTACTCGAGCTCACGAAAAAACTCAGTGATGAAGACTTGGCTAAATTCGCAGATGTCATTGTTGCCACTGCAACATTTGACCCTAAAACTGGTAGATTCAACAATATCAGTGAAGACTTAATTCAGCAGTTTAACACCATGTCTGAAGAGGTACTCAATAGCTCGATAAACACAATGTCACATTTGCTCGAACAAGGACAAGCGTATGACTTTTCATCGTACCCTTCTCCTGTAGGGATCTTGGATGATGAGGGAAGAGAGGATGCGCTGCTCACTAGATATGACGAAGGGCATAGCATACTAGCTCAAAGTTTTGGTATGCAAAAAACGGCCAATGTCCATCGTTACGCAACATTATTACTCGACAATAAACTATCCGATGGGCAATTACTTGAGTTAAATGCGCATCTGGATGAAGGAGATTACCAAACCAATATCGGTATTGTCGACATGGCAAAAACCATAAAGCCGTATCAGCAAGATAGCTTTTTTGCCATGCTCAATGAAGCAGATAAATCAAACAAACAAAATATTTTTGCATTAGTCAGTAAGCAGCTCGACTGGCGTGAACACAAGCACTATCTGCAATCTGACGCAGGGGAATACGCAGTTAATTATGACTCACTAACTTCAGATAGAGAAAGGCAAACCCTATACTCGAGTATGCTTAAAGCATACGACGAGGTAGGCCTTAGTTGGATGAATGAAGTCATTGATCTCACCCATGACGCCCCTGCGAAAAGTCAGAGTGCAATTTGGCAAGCTCTCATGGTCGACCTTGAAGACACCCCGGACGAGTTTATTCATTCAGACTCAATTGAGAAGTGGGTTAACACTAACCTAGACGCATTCGTGCATGGTTTTGTCGAGCAACAAATTAAAGACATACGCAATTTCAATCAAGAGTTAGAATCACCCTATAACCTACCTGGGTTAAGTTATGTCCATCTAGAGAAACAGAAAGATGAAGATCTACAAAACCAGACGTCGATAAATTAATTTAAATCTCACTCTAATGAACTTGGTATTGCACTCACTCCCCACTAAATTATAAAAATTAACATGAAAACATAAAAACACACATTGATAAAATAACTGTAACATGCTTATATTTCATTTATTCAAGGAAAGTGAAATGTACTCATGTTAATTATGAAACTGGTTAATATATTAGTCGTCGCCTGTGCGTATTTTACAAATACTCACGCGATTGCAAGCACATCCCATCAAAAAAAAGTGTCAATTACTTTTGATGATGTGCCTATTCATGGAGAGTTTACTTTATCAGAACAATCTCTCAGGAAAATTAATCATCAGCTACTTGATACCCTTGAAAAACATAATATAAAAGCGACAGGGTTTGTTAATGAAGGGCATTTAAAGAACAACCCTAAACTATTAAGAACCTTGTTGTCTGACTGGAAAATGCGCGGGCACCAGCTTGGCAATCACACCTTCTCTCATATTTCCTATCATCAGAGTGAACTAAAGATTTATCTAGAAGATATCAAAAAAGGCGCTGTTATAACGCAGGAAGTGCTCGGTCAAAAAAAACAGAAGTATTTTCGCCCTCCTTATTTACACGCAGGAGAGACTAATGAGTCTCAGCACTTGTTGCACAATGGCCTAAAAATGCTAAATCTAGAACTTGTGCCTGTCACAATGGAAAATGCCGATTATATTTATGATGCGCCTTATACTAAAAAGCTTACAAGTAAAGAAATAAACGCGGCAAAAAACTATAAGGAACAATACTTAGCATTTACCGAGCAACGCTTAGACTTTTATGAAAGTGCAAGCTTAAACATGTTCGAGACAAATATTCCTCATATACTCATGCTCCATGTAAATCAGCTAAATGCAGATAGCCTTGATGACATATTAACTTCCTTAAAGTCTCGAGGTTATCAATTTCAAACAATTGATAAAACCTTAAAACATCCTATTTATACCCAACCAACTCAGGCATTTAAATTCGGTATACACTGGTTATTCCGATGGGATAAGTCCAGAGATAATAAAGTGAGATGGGCAACAGAGCCGGAACCTTCCTCTGATGCATTTACAGCCCACAATCGAGCAATAACAATACTAAAAAAGGAAACTAGCCATGTCCCAGTCGATTAAAAATATCAAAATTGGCGTTTCAGGAATGGGAGAACAATTCTGGGTTAGCGTTGGTAAAACAAAACACTTTTATCTTTCGGCACTTATTCAAGCTGGAGCCCAGCTCATTAACCTAGATCAAGAAAACGTACTAGATGAGCAGCTTGACTTATTACTCAATTTTTCGGGAATTCGATTGTGGCAAGACGATTATAAAGATGGGCCACCTCGCATAATGGCTCTGCATGGCGGTGCCACATTAGATACTCACTTTTTACAAGAGTATTTGCCTAAGCTAAGGGCATGTGACGGTATCATTGTTAACTGCCAATCCGATATCGACGTGATTAAGGCTATTTGTCCAAAACTTCAACCTGACATTATATTTCTTCCATTACCTGTATCTGAAGTATTTTGGCAAGTCCCTGAAAAATCACTTGCTAAAACGCAATTAGACATCTCACCATCTACTTGGGTATTAGGGCATGTAGCTAGACTACTACCCCAAAAGAACTTACATCGATTCTTACAATATATAAAAGATTTAAAAGCCGCATTTCCAGAACAACCGATAAAAGCCATTGTCATTGGTAATTACTGGGTCGATTATCCCGTCTTGCCTTACATGACAGATCAATACCCTGACTATATTCAATCCTTACTGAAACTCTATAAACTTGAAAATATTGTCACTTTTTCAGCTGGTAATCTGTCAGAGCAAATGCTTGCCACCAGCATTGCAGCCATGGATGTGTTGATACACCCAACAAACTCATTAGATGAGAATTATGGATATATCGCAATTGAAGCCATGGCCGCGGGTACTCCCGTATTAGGCTGTCGCTATGGCGGCTTAAAAGACACTGTTATTGATAATAAAACAGGTAAGCTCATGTCCACTTGGGTCACTCAAGGCGGCATCCGCTTCAATTACCAAAGCGGGCTAGCGTGGTTATCTGAAGTGCTCAATAGTAATACACAGCGCTGTGAATTAAGTAAGCAATGCAAAGATCATGCTTCTCAGTATTATCGCTATGGCCACTTTGTATCGCGATTAGAATCAGGTTTACTACGCTGTATCGATTTACATAAACAAGGCATAACTACGCGTATCGCGCATCATGTGCCCATTAACAATGACAGCCAATGCCTATTACCAAACGTGCCTCTGGGTTTTGAAAACTATAGCGGCGTGGCACACTATTATGTATCTCATACTCTCAGCCAACGTATCCCTCTGTCCTCAAAAGTAATCGCGGTTGATCACATTCATCAAGGGCTGTGGACCATAGTTAACGACCCATGCTGGCCTGCCGAGAAAAAGCTCTCTGACAAACAGCTGCAAATACTAGGTGAACTAACCGCCCCTATCGAGTTATCACGCTTCGATCACACTGCCCAAAATATTATTTGGCAGCTCTTGGATGATGGCTTTGTGGTATTTGCCTAAGGATTATCTAGTGATAAGTGTAATTATACCTTGGAAAGACCGCCATGAACTTGGCCAAACATTGGAACAAAACTTACCAGCATTGGAACAAATCCCGAAGCTTGAAATACTCATCGTAAATATGGGTGGCGATCAACAGCACTTGCAAGAATTGCTCAATGCTGTCGACTGTAAAGGCATCACAGTCAGGGTCGTGCACATATTCACTCAGTTTTTTAACAAATCTTTCGCGCTAAATTGGGGTATATATCACGCTAGAGCAGAAACCATATTTGTCCTAGATGCTGACGTAATATTGTCCGAGACAACACTCTCGGAACTCTACTCGCTCGTCTCTGAAACCAGTTTTGCAAACTTGCATTCAGTGTCAGAATCAAAGCCTCAATCAGTGACCCAATTTCAACAGCTATGCCAAACTCGCACGGTACTCACATTACCGATTGGTCAGGGTAAGCATACCGAAATTTTAGTTAACCAATCTACTTTGAATAACGACCAACGCACCGCTCCTGGCCTTGTAATGGTGAAAAAGCAGCATATATTGGACGTTGCGGGCTTTGATTCAAAAATGACTTATTGGGGTTGGGAGGACCTAGATTTAATTGTTCGTCTTAAAGCAAAGCTTATGTTAGAGCAGTCCTTGGCAGGATGTGCCACACACTTAACCCATGATGACACCACTCGAAACTTGGGTGAATTCAGTAAAGCGCAAAGCGATCATCAGAACTTTTCATATTGCTTAGACAAATATGCGAATGCCCACTTTTCAGGTAGCTTCTTACAAGATACCTGCAACCAGTTTGAACAGTATGTCTCTGTTCATCAACACAGTTAGCTCTGCTAACTATTTTTAATTTAAGGAAAAATAATGAAAAATCTAGAAGAAATGAAACCTTTATCACTTGAAGAAATGGAATCAATTGTGGGTGGCGGCCCAAATAAGTTCGACAAAGATGACTTATCAAATGAGCCGATTTTAATCCGCGGTTGTTGTAACCAAGGCTGCTGTGAAGAGCCACCTCAAATCTTCTAAATCCTGCATCAACAGGATTTGAAGGTGAAAAGCTGGGGTAAGCCCGCTTTTCGCTCTTAAAGAGCCCGAACTCGTAGCAAGTTTTGATGCAATCAATACTCGTTTGCCTTAGTACGAGCTATGACCCTCCGTCGTCTTACATAGATCGGTTGTGGCGGCTCTTTTCAATTACTTTGATTTTAATAAGGAAAATACTATGAAAGACAATCAAGAAATGACGCCTCTAACACTTGAAGATTTGGATGCCATCACAGGTGGCACTGCAACTAAAGTAAACCAACAGGATTTGGCAAATGAGCCTGTACTAATCCGTGGTTGCTGCACGCAAGGTTGCTGCGAACAAGAGCTTAGAAAATAAGTACTGCCCTAGGAGGTGCTTTGCACCTCCTTCTAATAACAACAAAAATGGGTCGAATTATCATGTCACAAACCACGCCATGGTCACCACTGCAGCTCAGCGACGAGTGCTGGCAAATAATTAATCAAACTAAAAAGAGCATTCATACGCCACAAACGATCGATACAGAGCTTGCCGACCAAGTGATTAATCTTGCAGATCTACTGATTGCTGAAAACTTGGATAGCATTGTCGAACGGGATGGGTTACCTCATCTTTGCCATGTCATAAATGGCTGGGGTAATCTGACCTACCAAGGTAAACCCTTAACAGATCTAGTTGCAGGCTTTGTGCACTTTAAAAAAGACAAACAGCCTTATATCTATCAATGTGACCCTGAGGGTGATTTTCATCCATGGCAAACTTTCGCCTACTCAGCGATGGCTGGTGTACCTGCAAATATAGAAATAGCTAAAACCGGTATAACGTTTGCGGATTTGCTAAACGGCTCAACTAATATTATGACAAGTAAAGGGGTCGAGCTTGGTCATATGCTGTTTGCGCTCGCACATTATTATCCTTATATTGAAGCCAGAAGTTTTACCTTCTTTGCCCCAGATGGTACACCGCAAACATTTGATATTGAACAACTCATGGTACAAGCTGTACACGCCCATTATGTTGGTGACTACACAGTTTGCCGCAAGTTTCACCTCACCGAAGGGGTGCTTGCAATGGTCGCTAGAGTGCCAGAGTTGGACAAGTTTAGGCCCTACGCTGAGCTCTTTTTGAACAGTCAACTCGAGATATTGCATGTCCTTCTGAGTGTGCTGAGACTAACGGTCAAAGTGTTAGATAACCCTCAAGATGCACAAAGCAAACAACAACTCGAACAATTGCGTACTGACATGGTGATGTCTGACTTAATTGAAAACCAAGTTTATTATGCTGGGCATGTCATAGAAGTCATGGACTTTGCTATTTTGGATGGCTACGAAGTCTCAAACGCGGATTTCAACTGTGCAATTGAAATAGTCAACACATTAAATAAGATTTTGTGCAATTCCCTGCATCAAGTAGATTTTCAAGAAGCGTTCTTAGGCCTCGGACATTACCGTCGCGCTCAAACATTACTCAACCAACTCATACTATCTGACCAACCTGATTTGACCGCTTACATGGTTAACCTTGACCAGTCAAAGCCACATGCGTCACGCATAGATACTAATTGGGATGTGATTGCCAATGGTATATTTTCCGCCCACAAAGTGGTCAAAGAAAGACCTGAGCAGTTTTTAAAGATCATTGAAAAATATAACGCACAGGCCGATGAGCAATGGCAAACTCGTGGCTCTTTTATGCATTTTAGGCGAATTGCACCGAGCCACTGGCCTAGAGCTTGCCACTATGAGTTCCTCACGCTTCCCGATGCAATTGGCGTAGAAATTCATCTCGAGCGAGATGAACTCGCTTTTATTAAACCTTACTTAGTCCAAACTGTCCCCACTTTGCGAAAGGCAATAGGTGAATACCAAACATTAGGCTGGGACGAAAAGTGGAATAAAAGTCGTGGTCGTTTATTTATTAGCTTTTCAGACCAAACCAATACGGATGTGATAGTCGCAGCCATGCTAAAGCTGATAGCGCTGACCCGCCAAGATATTGAATCCCTGCTCGCAGAGCACAGTATGATAGCGGCCTAAAATGGAGTAACCATGGCAATCAACATACAGCATGACAAGGTAGAAGCCGTTTTTACAGAAGCTGTGAGTAATAATCGGCCCGTATTTATGATAGTGATCGCAACCAAACCTTGCTATGTAAAACTGGCTTCTTTAATACATGCATGTGATACACAAAACATGTCCACTCTTGTTATTGAAAGTGGTCAACATTACGATGCCGTGCTGACTGAGGCTGGCGCTCTTTTTGATATTGCCGACAAAGTTGCTATCAATCTAAATGTTTCTGGCAGCATGCTATCAAAAGCCGCCGATATGGCTTTAGCCATTGAGCAACTTGCTCATTATTTTATAGACCTCGCACCAAGCACATGCGTGGTTCCCGTTGTATCAGGAGACACCCTAACGTCAAATTTACTACCGCAGTACTGGTATTTGGCAACCGGGATCCGAGCGGTGCATGTTGAAGCCGGACTGCGCAGTATGGGACCTAGTTCTTGGCAGCCCTTACGTGGTGAGGCGCTTTTATCGCAGCGTCAGTGTGAATGGGTGTGGTATCGCGATATGCCTTTTCCTGAAGGCATAGATACCGTTTTAACTTCTTGTGTATCAGACTTGTTATTGGCCCCATTAGAGCGTAATCGTCAAGCCTTATTAAGGGAAGGATACCTCTCAGAAAACATAGATATTGTCGGTTCACTTAGTGCCGATGCAGTCACTTTGCAGAGTCAACGTAAACCAAAGCAGACCATTTATGATTGCTACCCAGAGCTTGCCAATGGCAAGTGGATAAGAGTTGATATTCATCGCCGAGAAAACTTAACCAAACCCATATTAACCGCGCTTATAAACGCCTTAACCCAACTTGCAACTGAGCAAATACAAATCGTGTTTGTAAAATACAATGCCTTTATCAACGCCGTAGAAAGCTACCAACTGCAGACACTGGTATCTAAAGCTTGTGAAGCAGGTGTTGTTTTTCATGAATTATGGCCCAGTTATCAACATCTCTTGGAGTTTGTGACAGGAGAGCATTGTCGCTTTGTATATAGTGATAGCGGAGGTTTACAAGAAGAGTTAAACACTCTTGGCGTCCCCATGCTTACCTGTCGTGCTAACACCGATAGGCCCGAAACGATACTCGACAGTCAATCCAATCTACTTGTTCCCCCTCTGGACCAAGCATTTATTTATTCAGGCCTAAAACTCGCGATCGACAAGCCGCAAAAAGTGTGGCCGCGTCACGCAGGGCAAAAACTTTATGGCGAAAACGTCGGACAAACCATAGCCGCCAGTCTGTGTCGCTACCAAAGTAAGGTGAAGCGCCGCATTGATATTCTTGAAGGTTACTAAACATGACCGAGAATGACATAATTCAGTGCCGTGCCCCGTTAAGAATTGGTTTGGCCGGCGGAGGCACAGATATCCCTCCATACGTAGATATGTATGGGAGTGAAGTACTCAATTGCACGATTAATTTGTATGTACACGGTCAAATTTCCATAGGTGGAAATGAACTGCTGATCCGCAGCCATGACTCTAAGGTGCAGTTTAGCGCCAGAGACATAAGCCAACTCACTTTGCAAGGAGAGTTGGCCATACAGCAGGCGGTGTATCTGTACTTTGTTGAAAACCACCATCAAGGTAAGTTCTTCCCATGTTCAATAGAGACGTGGAGTGAAATCGGTTTTGGTAGTGGTCTCGGTGCATCATCCGCGCTCACCGTAGCTTTAATCAAAGGGTTTTGCGAGTTACTTAACGTCTCTAATAATCCCCAAATGCTGGCGCGCACAGCGTATGAAATTGAACGTACTAAATTACAGCTCAAAGGCGGTTTACAAGATCAGTTTGCGGCAGCATTCGGGGGGCTCAATCACTTTTCTTTTTTAAGTCAATATGATAACAAAGTAACCCCTCTGGAATTGAGCCAGTCAACACGCCATGCTCTAGAATCTCAAATTATCTTAATTGACAGTCAGATTTTGCGCAGTCCGGGCGAAGCCATTGAAGCGCAATCTTTACAGATCAAGCAATGCAATACGCAGAGACTAAGTTATTTACACCGTATCCGCACTTCGGTTATCCCCATGGCACAGGCTCTGATGAAAGGAAATACCATACATTTTTGGTCTTTATTTAATATGGCAAGTGAACTGAAGCATCAGCTTGGCGAAGCAGTACTCCCGCCCAATATAGGCCCCCTATTCGAATTCACCATGAAACAAGGTGCCTTAGCAGGAAAAATCTGTGGTGCCGGTGGCGGCGGTTTTATGCTCTTTGCACTACCCAAAGATGGTGTAAATCAGCTCAAAGAAAAAATAAAACAGGCTTTTCACACAAATATTATACAAGTAAAAATCGTTGAACATGGTGCGCAGGCGGTTACTGTTAAGCGCAATACCAAACACAAAACGCAGGAGCCGGGTATATGGATGTAATCGTGTTGGTGGGTGGCAAAGGTACACGGCTACGGTCTGTCGTCAACAACCTGCCTAAACCTTTGGCGCCGATTGGCAACCGTCCCTTTTTTGACCTTGTTTTACATAAGCTGCGCGATGCATTTGGCCATGATCTTCATTTGATTTTGGCCACGGGGCATATGCATGAGTGCTTTGAGCAATATGCATATGCCAATCAAGCGCATGCGAAGATCTCCTTGAGTTGTGAAACACAACCGCTTGGAACGGGTGGAGCGATCCGCCACGCGATGCAATTAAGTACTCAGGAACACATTTTGGTATTAAATGGAGACTGCTATTTTGATATTGACTACAGGGATTTTGCGCAGCAAGTTACGAACAAAAGTGCGGTATGCCTTGCTGCCGCTCATGTGCCAGATATCAGTCGTTTTGGCGCCTTAACTATTGGCCCAAACACTGGCCTTGTTACTGAGTTTCTTGAAAAAGGAAAACAAGGTGCGGGCTACATTAATGCGGGTGTATATCTAATCAGCAAAACTGAGTTTTTGGCTAGCACACCCAACATCCCATTCTCTTTTGAGCAGTATTTGTCTGAGTACGCTGTAACTAAGGCACTATATAGCCAGTGTTATAAAGCTGAATTTATAGATATTGGTACACCAGACGATTATAAAAAAGCGCAATCAATGCTCAAACATCTCACATAAAAAGCCTGTCCTTTCACATTGTTTGCGCATTTTGTATACACACTATTAGATGTAATAAATAATATGAGTGTGTAGTGATCATGATAGGTGCAGTGTCTAGCAATCAAAACATGTCTTTTGGCCGTACAGAGAATCAGCTTAGTACGGAACAAACCGACACAATTAAAGCAACTCTCGAACAATTTGCCCCTCAAAACCTCAGTGAAGAGGATGCTAAGTCAATCGTCGAAACTTTCAAAGAAGCGGGTATAAAACCGGGTAAAGCCCTAGCGGAACAAATGTCTGAACTGGGTTTCGATGCCAAAGCAGTAGGAGAACTAGCGGGTGTAGAGCCGCCGCCAAAACCACCTAAGGGAGGTGAATCGTCCACAATTGACTTGCAGCAGGTCGTTGAATTTTTGTCAAAATCGCTTGAGGAACTGGATACTAGCAACCTTGATGAAGAACAAAAACAAGCTCTATTTGGAGAACTAAAAAGCGAGTTTGGTCTTAAAGAAGACAGCAACTTCGTCAAAATAAGTGTTTGAAAGTTGTGCTACGGTGTGTCAGAGTGATGGATATCAAATGGGAACCATTTGATATCCATATACGCTTGCGGGATAGACCTGCTTAGCGTTCAATAAAAACAGCAAGGGGTTTGCTGCAATGACAATGTCGCACGATCAGGAATACGACTTCCTCGTATTTATTGGCCGTTTTCAGCCTTTTCATCAGGGTCATTTGGCCGTGGTAAAAGAGGGGCTAAAACGCGCTCATCATCTTATTATCTTGTGTGGTTCTGCACATCAACCTAGAACCGTTAGAAATCCTTGGACAAGCGTCGAGCGCGAGTTGATGATCCGCGGGACACTTACTCAAGACGAAAATACCCGAGTACATATCGCACCACTCATGGACACCGTATACAATGACGATGCTTGGGTACGTAATGTTCAAACAACAGTAAAAGGGCTCGTCACCGCACACCATCGAGTACCCCATAAACCGGCAAGCATTGGGTTGATTGGGCATAGTAAAGATCAGTCTTCATATTATTTAAATATGTTTCCCCAATGGGGCTCTGTGCCCGTTGATAATTTTCAACAAATTTCTGCAACACCACTCAGACAAGAAATATTTTCAACAGCAGGGCTGGTGTTCTTAGACAGGGAGCATAGTCAGCAATTGCCTGTATTTGTAAGGGATATGCTGCGCCAATTTATCAAGACCGAGGATTATCAGGCAATCCAAAGTGAACATAATTTCATCGAAAAATACCGTCTAGCATGGCAAAATGCGCCGTACCCGCCTACGTTCGTAACCGTAGATGCGGTAGTGGTACAAAGTGGCCATGTACTGTTGATTGAGCGCAAAGCACGCCCAGGTAAAGGTCTATGGGCATTACCTGGTGGGTTTATTAACGGCAGTGAGAAGCTCTTAGACGCCTGTTTACGTGAGCTAAAAGAAGAAACCAAACTCAAGGTGCCAGCACCCGTTTTAAAAGGCTCGATTAAGCAACAGCAAGTATTTGATGACCCGCATCGTTCAGCTCGTGGTAGAACCATTACTCATGCTTTCTATTTTGATTTAGAGCCCAATAAAGCTCTGCCAAAAGTGAAAGGATCTGACGATGCGAAACATGCCATGTGGATGCCTTTATCTGAGTTGGAACCCAGTAAGTTATTTGAAGATCATTATTTCATTATTCAAGAATTAACTGGTATGTAATGTACCAAACATACAACGGGATAGACCCGTTGCACTAATACGATAGGAGGAACTCCATCATGAACCATATTATCCTAAACGCAGATAGCTACAAAGCATCTCACTTTAAACAATATCCGGAAGGTACGAGTCAAGTATCTAGCTATATTGAACCTCGCGGGGGCCACTATCAAAAGGCCGTGTTCTTTGGTTTGCAAATGTTCATTAAAACCTACCTTACCACGCCTTTAACTCACGCTGATGTGGATGAAGCAAAAGAGATTTTAGAGTTACATGGTGTACCATTTTATGAAGCTGGCTGGAGACACATTGTAGACAAACACGGTGGCTTACTGCCAATCAAAATTCAGGCGCTGCCCGAGGGCTCTGTGGTACCAATCAGCAATGCCTTGGTGCAAGTCATTAATACTGATCCAAAGTGTGCTTGGCTGACCAGCTACGTAGAAACCGCACTGCTGCGTGCAATTTGGTATCCAACTACCGTTGCAACGGTCTCTTATCACTGTAAGCAAGTGATTCGTAAATATATGCAAGAAACTGCCGACTCACTGGAAGGGTTAGAATTCAAGCTACATGACTTTGGTGCAAGAGGGGCAACCACTGAAGAAGCTGCGGCGATTGGCGGCGCTGCACACTTACTTAATTTTATGGGCACAGATACGCTCAGTGCGATTGTCGCGGCTAGACGCTACTATGGCGCAAGCATGCCTGGTTTTTCTATTCCAGCAGCAGAGCACAGCACTATCACCGCTTGGGGCAAAGAGGGAGAAAAACAGGCTTATGAAAACATGCTAAAGCAGTTTTCAGGCCCGGGTAAACTGGTCGCTGTTGTCAGCGATTCATATGACCTGTGGCATGCAATTGATACGTTGTGGGGTGTAGAGCTCAAAGCGCAAGTTGAAAACAGCGGTGGTACCTTGGTTATTCGCCCCGATAGTGGCGAGCCAGTCAAAGTAGTGACCACGACTATAGAAAAGTTAATGGCTAAATTTGGCTACAGAGTTAACAGCAAAGGGTATCGTGTTTTACCCGATTGCGTCAGGGTCATCCAAGGTGATGGAGTTGATGAGGTGTCAATTGGTGAAATCTTAAAGGCAATGCAAGGTAAACAGCTCAGCGCAGAAAACATCGCTTTTGGGATGGGAGGGGCACTACTGCAAAAACTGGACAGAGACACCATGCAATTTGCGATGAAAGCAAGTGCAGTGAAAGTAAAAGGCCTGTGGCGTGATGTGTTTAAAGATCCTATCACCGATCATGGTAAGCGCAGTAAAAAAGGTCGTTTAGCCGTGGTTGCCGATAAACAAAAAGGCATAAAAACTGTCCGTGAAAGCGATTTAGGCTACCGTGAAAATTTACTCCAAACAGTATTTAAAAACGGCTATTTACTGATTGACCTAAGTTTTGATGACATCATAGCAAACCTTTCATAACCTACTAACAGCGACCAATGGTGCACAACTCTACTTCCATTGGTCGCTTGCCATCACCCGCCATTTTATAAATACTATTTCAACAGCCAGTTCCAGATCTGGCTAGTCGGCCGATTATCATTCGATATAATAAGTCTATTCATATGTAGGATTGACTGAAATGCTAGATAACCAAGTTTGTCAAAAAGCACGCCTATCAAGGGATGCAAGATTCGATGGTAAGTTTTTTATTGCAGTTAAAACCACTGGTATATACTGCCGTACCGTGTGCCCAGCACACCCTCCAAAAGAAGAAAATGTAGAATACTTCACCAGTGCATTGCTCGCAGCTCAATCTGGTTATCGACCATGCCTTAGGTGTCGGCCAGACAGCGCTCCGGATTCCCCTGCTTGGAAAGGTGTGGGCGCAACTTTAGATAGGGCCATTAAGCTGATTGACCAAGGTGCATTACAACAAAGTTCATTACTCGAACTTTCAAAAAGATTAGGGGTTAGTGACCGCTATTTACGTAAACTCTTTAATCAGCACCTAGGTGTTTCACCAAAAGCCTATGCGCTTTACCAACAATGCTTGTTTGCCAAAAAATTACTGCATCAGACTAGCTTACCCGTAACTGAAGTAGCACTGGCCAGTGGCTTTGATAGCATACGGCGCTTCAATGACTGCTTTAAAGAACAGCTCAAACTCACCCCAACGCAAATGCGAAAACAAAAAAAGGCAGCAAACTCTAAAGTCGTACTGCAACTGTTTTATCGCCCACCATTTAACTGGCAGAAAATGCAGCAATTCTTGTCAGCAAGACTGATCGAGGGGTTGGAGTGGATCACCCCCAACAGCTATGGACGAACGATAACTTGGCAAGGCAGGGCAGGGCAGTTTACTGCAACACACCTAGAAGACAAGCATTGCTTTGAGGTAGAAATTCAATTGGACGAACTAAAAGCTCTTAAGCCAGTCGTCAACAACATTCGTCGAGTCTTAGATGTGGATGCTGACTTAGTTCAAATCGAGCATGATTTATCACAAGCGCTACCAAATACGTTTGAATTGACTACTGGGCTGCGTTTGCCCGGAATTTGGGGGTTATTTGAAGCGGGAATAAGAGCTATCTTAGGCCAACAAGTTTCTGTTCAAGCGGCCAAAAATTTGGTGTACCAACTCGTATTTACATTGGGTGAAGAAGCGCCTAATGGGCGATATTTTCCCACACCAGAAGCTATTGCCGGCAATGAACTCACCTTTTTAAAGATGCCTGACTCTCGCAGGCAAACCTTGATCCGGTTTGCGCAGTATTTCTGTGATACCACTGAACCAGAGGCCCCTGATGAATGGCTAAAACTCAAAGGGATTGGCCCTTGGACGGTAGCCTATGCCAAAATGCGTGGTCAGAGCGATCCAGACATCTTTTTAGGGTCAGACTTGGGGGTCATCAAAGCACTCAAAGCACAAGTCGCTTCTCCTGAAGCCTCGGCCGTTACTTCGTCCGAGACTTCGCCGGAACCAATACATACACTATTACCTGATTTAGCGTCTCCGTGGCGCAGCTACCTTACTTTTCAGCTATGGAGTCAACTATGAACCTATACACAGATTACTTTCAAAGCCCACTTGGCTTAATAGAGATAAAAGCCTCTGAAGCTGGTCTACGTCAGCTGATTTTCTGCGGTGAACAGGTCTCCCAAACACACACATGTGAACTACTCAAAGAATGTAATAAGCAGCTCGATGCGTATTTTTCAGGTCGCCTCACGCAATTCAACTTGGATCTAGACTGGCAAGGCACCCCTTTTCAGCAGCAAGTGTGGCAAGCGCTCACGGATATTCCATTTGGTAAAAGTATGACTTACCTAGAACTGGCTGAACAACTGAACAACCCCAAAGCAGTGCGCGCCGTTGGCGGTGCAAATGGCCGAAATCCAATTACATTGATTGTTCCCTGTCACCGCGTGATTGGCGCCAATGGAAAAATGACGGGCTATGCAGGCGGCGTGTTCAGAAAACAGTGGTTACTTGCGCACGAAGGCATTGTGGATTCAAAACCAAGCACGCAACAACTGGCTGAGCTGGTTAATACGCGTCAGGCAAAAACAGAGTTTTTACAGTAGCGCTATTCATTGCGCTGACAGCGCCAGACGCCTCCTTTAAGATCCTTTTTCGAGGCCAGTAGGAACCATAACTGTTGATTGTCAGCGCGTATTATATTTTTGAGTAGTTTCTGCGCACCGACCATTTCTTGTTTAGTTTTACCAAGGCTATTTCTACAACAAACCATGGCTGTGGACCCGTATTTGAATCTTACTTTTGTACTCGGTATTAAACACTTTGTCGCAGCCAAGCGCTTTTGACCTTGGTTAGATGCAAATCCTCGTTTAATCTCCTCAGTCCATAAATGTGCTTTTCGAACCCCTGATAATTTAAATATGTAAGTGCGATCCAATCATGCTGGTTGCCCAACTTCAGTGGACTCTGGCAACGTTGCCCCAGTAAAAACGACCGCTTTTGAGTAAATAAAAAAATCAGTGTGCCTTACCAAGTAACTATTGCTATATACTTCACCCTATCCTCCCCAAGTCTTTCTTCTCAAAATAATTAAATCATATCCAATCTAGACACAAGGCTTATTTTAGCGCTACCACTTCAACCAAATAACAAACAATTGCCAAACAATTAACATTAAAAACCTTTAATATAGGAATAAATTATATATATTTATACAATGAAAGAGATATAGTTTATGAATTGGATAGTATTACGTGTCTTTTTATGGTGGTCCAAACGAGCCTATACGGTTAAGTACGTATTTTGGCAAAAAAGGAAAAGTATTCCCAGCTGTCACTCTGATCATACTCGCAGTGTTCTCCCCCCTTGCTATCAAAAACTTCATTATTGGTGAATATCCTTTAGCCACAGCGATTAGTTTGTGTGTTTTCACATTTAGTGTCGACTCCTATGCTCTCCTCAGAGGTAGAAAATTGCCAATAAATGAGCATATTGTCGCCACTTTAGCAGTGATTTCCGTCACTTTATCACTTTTTACTTTAGGTGAAGGTACCATTTTTTGGGTGTTCCCTGTCAGTATTATTATAAGTTTTTTATTTCCAATCAGGACTGCCATTGTTTTCAACTTATCACTCATTTTGAGCGCAACCATTTACGTTTTACTCAACTATCAAGTTGCCGATGCGATGCGGTTATTTTTTGCTTTGTTGATGACTGTCACTATTGTAAACCTGCTACTCAGGCACATTGACTCACTTCATGAATTACTGAAAGAAGAGTCCACTAAAGATGCTTTAACGGGTGCCCTTAATCGTCGCCAGTTAAACTTATTTTTAAAAGATGCATTGGCAAACAAACTACACTATCACAGCGACTCCACACTCATTATGATTGATGTAGACCACTTTAAACAAATTAACGATTTATACGGTCACGCCAAGGGCGATGAGGTGCTGATACGCTTAGCTTCTGGTATCAACACTCAGATCCGCGAAAGCGACTTACTCTTCAGAGTAGGTGGAGAAGAGTTTGTGATATTGCTCCCTAATACCACGGTCGAAACCGCAGAAAAAGTCGCAGAAAAGTTAAGGGCCACCATCAGAACATCATCGCTCATTGAAGATCGCCCTGTAACCGTCAGTTTAGGCATTTGTGCAACAGATAATAACCTGACTCAAACCAAGTGGATGAGCTGTGCAGATAAAGCATTATATGCGGCAAAAGAAAGAGGCAGAGACAGAGCATGTTGGTATAATCTAAACCGCGATATAATCGAAGATGTCGCAGCCTAACTGACTATTACACATCATCACCAAAGTTAGGGACACACGCGAAAAATCAGGTGTAGTCCAGCAAGTTTACATCGAAACTCTTGTAGCAATTTTAATGTGACCAAATTACAATGTTAAAAAACATGTTAACTCATCATTTTTTGGAGATAATTGTTGTATAAATTTGAAGGAGTTAAAACCACACTCGGCTGCACTTTTGGCCTTGCGGTCTGTTTGTTCGGCGCCCTCCATTTTCAACAAAATTGGCAACACTACAGCACCACAATCAGTCAACTTACCCTTCCAATTTTACTCTTTTCTGCTGGATTTGCTGCACAGTTTAATCGCAGTCGACTCGCACTTGTGTGCTTACTCTGGACTGCATTCTTTGCCTCTCAAGCGTACACTTTTCCTTGGTCACATTGGCTTGAAAATAGCGCTCCATGGCAATTACTGTGTGGTGCTATCATACTTTGGCTAATGTCTTTGATGCGAGACAAAGCGTTGCTTTCTAGGCATTTAATTTCACGCCTAGTGATACTTGGTATGGTTGGGTTTAGTGGCCACTTTTGGCTCATATCTCAGTCCACTGTCAATACATGGCTGGTAAATAACCACTACACAAATCAGCTAACGCCGTATGTTACTTTTCATGCACCGTTATTTTTAATTGGCACTTTACTTTTTTGGCGCAGTCTCACACATAAATGTCTCACACGCGCAACGCTGTTTAGTAGCTTTTTATTGTGGCTTGCCATTCAGTTGAATTGGTTAGCGCTGCCGCTTGATGTGGTGGTTGTTATAGTCGCATTGGTTTACCTACTAACCGTATCCATCGATAGCTATTTCTTAGCGTATCGAGATGACTTAACGGGGTTGCCAACCAGAAGAGCGTTGAATCAACTCTCACTGTCACTTGGACGCAAATACACCGTAGCCATGCTTGATATCGACCACTTTAAAAAATTTAACGACACCTACGGCCATGATATCGGCGATCAAGTACTGAAGCTAGTTGCCTCTAAACTAAGTAAGGTGAAAAGTGGTGGTAAAGTATTCCGTTATGGCGGCGAAGAATTTACGGTAGTCTTTTCAGGCCGCTCGCCTGAGATAGCATTTAATGCGCTTGAGCAGCTGCGAGAAGACATTGCCAACTATGATATGGTTATCAGGCAACAACAACGCCAATCTAAAAAATCTAGGCAGAGCAAACCACCCTCTGATAGAAAGGTCGTTAACGTAACAGTTTCAATCGGTGTTGCTACAAGGCTGACAAAACAAACCTTTGAACAAGTCGTAAAAAGTGCTGACGAGGCACTATATCGAGCCAAGAAAAAAGGCCGTAATAACGTCAGTAATTAACCCACTCTATGTGAGCTATTTTCACAGCAATAGATAGCAGACTGACTGTCTATTGCTATACTCAGGCCATGCTTAGCCCAGCAAAGGATACTTTATGAAGCATTTTTATTGCATGTTAATTCTTTTTACTTTTAGCTTTCTCTCTGCCGCAGAAGAAAAGAAAGAGCTTCCACCTCTTAACCCTGCCTACCAAGGTGAACATGGTATGGTACTAATGAATCGCGGTTCAAAAATATACGCAACGAACTTTCCCTCATACAAGTTGCCAGGTGACATTCAAATCGTGTATAAAATTGATAACCCTGACGTCGCGTTTTTAAATTTAGTACGTGATTCTGAGCTCATAACAATTAAGCCTAAAGCGTTTAACTTACAGCGATTAGAGCGAGGTGAAGAAATTACTGTTGTGGCTGATGTCTATGAAGGCCATTATAAAAAAGACGGGTTTAAAGTGTACTCTGAGCGCTCTATCGTGTTTAGTGATAAGCTCTATTCAAGGAAAATGAAAGATTTGAAACCTTCGGGTCAATGGCAAGAATACGACAGTATAGAAATCAATAAAACCGAGCGTATTTATGTCCACAAAATTACCCAAAAACCGAGTTTTAACCATTTAATCTTCGTGGATTTAACCAGTGCTTGCATGCAAAGATTCAAGACCTCTAAGAGAGTACCAAAAGTATCTGAGCTGATATATAAATTTGTGAATTGTGGTACCTTAAAGCAACTCTATTTTGATGCAGATGCCTACCAATAATAGGCTTTTTTACCGCTTGCCTAGGTTATCAAACAATGCACCTAGGCTTCGGTAGAAGCTATCTTGATGTCTCTATTTAATGAAAGTTACGCGATTTATGATTAAACCCTTGTAGTAAATCGCTTTCATCAATCAAACGCCCCGCAATCACATGGATCACTTCACCTTCCTTTTCCACAATACCCTTTACCCGCAGTAATTTAGACCTTAAATAAGCTTGCTTTTGTGCTCTTGCTGTACCAGCCCACACCACCACATTAAGATTGCCAGTATCGTCTTCTAGGGTAAAAAATGTGACACCTCCCGCTGTACCAGGAGCTTGCCGGCCAGTGACTACCCCCACAACCGTTACTAAGCTCTTATGAGCTTTACCTGCCAATTCATTCATCCGTGTAAATGGCCTCAACAAACCAGCTTCTTCCAATAAGGTGATCGGGTGTTTATTCAGTGTGATTCCCGTTGCCGTATAATCCTCAATTAAGTCAGCAAACGCATCTGGCGAGTGTACATGCTGTACTTTGTCTAACTGTTCAGTCTTAAACAAAGGTAAGCTTGCTTCACTATCCATTATCTGCCAACGAGCTGAATACCTATCTCCACTAAAACTTTGTAGTGCGTTGGCAGAAGCTAGCCGCTCCAAGGTCCCTTTATCAGTGCCAATGTCACTTAAACACTGTACACGACGATAACCTTGCTGTGGCCGTTGCGTCACAATACGTGCAGCCATATTTTGATTGAGCCCCTTAATAATGCGAAAACCCAGCCGAATGCCCCACTGACCTTGTGATTGGCAAACTACATGGTCATATTCTGACTGGTTAACACATACAGGTAATATTTCAACTTGATGGCGCCTCACATCCTGCAACAACTGTGAGGCACTATAAAACCCCATGGGTAAGCTATTGAGCAATGCAGTAAAAAACATCGCGGGGTAGTAGTATTTCAACCAAGATGATGCATAAGCAAGCACAGCAAAAGAAGCCGAATGGCTTTCTGGAAAACCATATTCACCAAAACCACAGATCTGCTCAAAAATACGATCTGCAAACGCGCTATCATACCCCCGCTCAGTCATACCTTTTAGTAACTTATCCTTAAATTGCATCAACTCACCGTTTTTTTTCCAAGAAGCCATCGCACGTCTCAACTGGTCCGCTTCCCCCCCAGAAAAGCCAGCAGCAACCATAGCAAGTTTGATCACTTGCTCCTGAAAGATAGGGACTCCCAAAGTGCGATCAAGTACCGACTTAACGGCTTCGGAGGGGTACTCTATTCTTTCTTCACCATTGCGGCGCTTTAAAAATGGGTGCACCATATCTCCCTGAATTGGGCCAGGACGCACAATCGCGATTTGAATGACCAAATCGTAGTAACAAGCAGGTTTTAAACGGGGCAACATACTCATCTGCGCCCGTGATTCAATTTGAAAAACGCCCACAGTATCGGCTTTTTGGATCATGTTATACACCGCTGGGTCATCTTGCATCCGTGTTAGATCAGCAATGCTCAAGTGTCTATCGGTATGTTGCTTTATCAAATCAAACGCTTTACGAATGGCTGTTAGCATGCCAAGAGCCAGTACATCGACTTTTAACAGCCTTAGGCTTTCCAAATCATCTTTATCCCATTGAATAACCGTTCTGTCTACCATGGCTGCATTTTCTACAGGTACTAGGTCATGTAATGGCCCTGCCGAAATTACAAAACCTCCCACATGCTGCGAGAGGTGGCGAGGAAAACCCATAATTTCATTCACCAGCTCAATAAACTGCTGGCCTTTCATAGAGTCTGGTTCTAGCCCCAGTTCAACAATCTGTGCCTGCCAATTTAAGCTGCGGTCGCGTCGATTAGCATTTTTAATGAAATACTCCAGCTGAGACTGGGCAATCCCCAGCGCTTTTCCAATATCACGCACTGCGCTTTTAAAACGATAAGTGATCACCGTCGCAGCAAGAGCTGCACGCTTACGACCATACTTTTGGTAGATGTATTGAATGACTTCTTCGCGCCTTTGATGTTCGAAATCTACATCAATATCGGGGGGCTCATTACGCTCTTTACTAATAAAACGCTCAAATAAAACGGCAACCTGTCGAGGATCTACCGCTGTAATCTCTAAGCAATAACAAACCACAGAGTTAGCAGCGGAGCCCCGACCTTGATACAAAATGCCACGACTTTTTGCAAACATGACAATGTCATAAATCGTCAAAAAGAAGTAAGGATAGTCCAGCTCCTCAATTAAATTCAGCTCTTTATTTATGGTCTTGTCAATCTCAATTGGCACCCCGTTAGGAAATCGCCGCCGCTTCCCTTGTTCAACCAAAGCGCGTAAATATTGCATGGCTGTTTGCTCTGCTGGCACCAGTTCACTGGGGTATTGGTAACGTAGATTATCCAGATCAAATGAGCAACGTTTAGCAATGCGCTGTGACTCTTCAAGCCAACTAGGTTGAAACAACTTAGAGAGTTTAGTCTTGGAACGCATGGCACGTTCGCTATTTGCCAACAGCCGCGCTTTAATTTGATCAACAGCTTGATTATGCGCAATAGCAGTTAATGCATGCTGCAAGCGCAGTCGAGTTGGTGAGTGCATAAGCACCCCACCCACTGCACATATCGGTATTTGAAATTGCTTAGCAAGTGCCTCACAATGAGCAACATAGCGCTTATCCTGATTATCTAGACGTCGCTGCACACCTATCCAAGTACGCGTGTAATGATAACGAGCTAGCCACTCCCCCCAACTTTCATCAGCAGCATTACCAGCAGGTAACCAAATCATAAAACAATGACGTAGCGACATCAGATCCCACTTTTCAAGTGCGTAATCTCCTTTACTACTTCGCCGTCGCGCATTACTTATCACTCGACATAACTCACTGTAAGCAGCTTTATCTGGGCAAATCAAAACCACTTCTAGATTTTCAAAGCGTAATAAACTGCCAATGATGAGCTTGATACTCAGTCGTTCATTTTTAATCAAAGAATGAGCTCGTACGACCCCAGCTAATGAACATTCATCTGTAATAGCCAATGCAGAATACCCTAAGAACTGTGCCTGCCTAACAAGCTCTTCAGGTCGAGAGGCTCCTTGTAAAAAAGAAAAGTTGCTCTGGCAAAATAACTCTGCGTATTGCATTAACTAAATACTCCATGCAAATACCAACGTTGTTGCCGATCTCTAAAAACCCAAAGCCAGCGCTTAGACTCGTCTTGTGCAATAAAATAGTCTCGCTCCACTTCGTGGCCATCCCACCAGCCTGTACAAATGCGCTCTGGCCCCTGTACTAAGGTAACGGGCTGCTGCAATGGGAGAATTTGTGGGAGTAGCAAATTAGGTCGTAGTATAGGCTCAAATTCAACCTCACTCAATATCTGTGTTTGTGAGGTCAAAGGTGCACAATGCGTCGTTGCAAATTCAGGACGGGCATCAGCGCTTGGCTTAATACCTTGTACAGCGTCTTCTCCCAACTTAGCCTGCAGCACCGCGAGTAACCCAGCCGCCGTCATAGTACCGCAACGCTCACTGAACAAATCGCTGCTGAGTTCATCTGGTTCGCAAAAGTCTGTCACCGATAAAGCAACCCCCTGTAAAGGGGCAACTAATTGCGTTCTTTCCAGTACTAACTGGCATAACCCCTGCCATTTATCAGCACGATACTCCCCTTCGGCACTCCCAATTTCGATCTTCAAGGGCTCGCAATCCCGTTGTAACAGCGTAAATTGAATTGACTTAGTAAGCTTATTGCGAAGCTTTAAAAATTGCTCTAACTGAATCAATAGTTTGAATAAAGGCTTGGCAATCCAATCTAAATTTTCTAACTCATAGAGTAAAGTCAACTGGCGCTCAAATACTTCAGGAGGCTGATAAAACGAAACCGGATGATGTAACTTACCGCGTAAACGCCCTACGTAATGAACTAACTCGGTATTAAAACGCTTACCTAGCTCTAACATTGGAATCTCAAAAAGTGCTTGTGCCGACTGGATACCAACACGCATTAAGCCTTGGTGTTGCTTTTCAGGTAATGCTAATGCGCTGACAGGTAAGTGACCTAAGCGATGTTCTAACTGCTTACTATCTTCACAAAGGGTATCAAACTTCGCTTCAGCCAATAGCTGTGCGGCCAAAGGTGAGTAGCCCAGACTGAAATGATAACGTACATTTTGTGCTTGAAGCCGTGCCTGTAAGGTATGCCAGTACTCAGTAATATTGCGATACATGGTCAACATACCAGAGACTTTAAGTAGCAACCCAGTCGTACCAGATAAATGGATCTCAGCCGTATTTAGATACAGCCACTGCGCCAACTCGGTCAAACGCCGCCTCGTTTGCTCTTCATCATATTCATGTACACACAGAGACGAACACGTTGCCGCAGCGGCGCCAAGTCCCATGCCTTGTCGAATACCCGCTTCATGCGCTACTGAGTTTAATTGCACAACACAGTGCCCTCGGCCTGCAACAATAATCGTTGGTTGCTGCTGATCTTTATAATGATACAAACTGTCCAGTTGCAATTGTGGGAAGTGTAGGTAAAGCCAAAGTGCCATAACTCACCTATTTGCCTGCTGTAAGGCACGCTCAAATGTTACGATATCAGCACCTCGAGAAGGTTTAAGCTGTGCTGTCAGCTCAGGCCAATTTGAAGACATATCGAGTACAAAATCAGGCTTAGCCCATCCACCTCGGCGCTTTGTCACTTGCACCTTAAGGCCCAACGCGTGAGGTAATAACTTTAAACTTAAAGAGACTGGTAATGATGCCAACTGCGTAATGCAACTGCGCATTAAACAAATAAGTCCTTGCCCTGTTTGCGCTGCAAGCTGTAGACGTTTAACTTGGTGTACTTCTAAGTCCCCATGCCACAGTAAAACACTGCTACAGGCTCCACTTTTTAAGCACTGCTCAGCCGCCCAAAGTGCCTCTTGTGGCGAATTGGGCCGAATCACTAAAAACTGCCCAGTGTCCACCCCTTGGTGAAAAAGTGCATGGGCGTTAATCAGTGCAGGAGGGTGTATTACCGCACACATACGTGTCTGTTTACGTAAGTAAGGCAATAGTAATCTCAACTCCCCAATACCTATTTGACTTTGAATGTCCACAACGCCCTGACTTGGCAACCCACCATGCAGAAGCTTATCAAGGTCATCAAACCCTGTGCTGACGGTCTCATATACCTGACGAGAGGCAGGAGCATTTTCAGTCCCCTGCCAAACAAGGTTCTGATGTTGTAAAAAATCAATTAAATTGGCCATAACACACACTTTACTGTATACACATACAGTATCATAGATCGAAATCAAAAGTGCAAGTGAGATCTATAAGGCATATCGCAAAGTAGTTGTAACTGGCTACAATAAATTCAAGAGCAGTAAAAGCTTAGGCTAAATAGGGGGCAAAAAATGTGTGGCAGATTGAATATTACCGATGACCCTTTTGTGATCCAAATACTGCTAGACTTAGGTATAGAAAACCCACAAGAACGTATGCATTTTGGCCGCTTTAAACGCGCTACCGACACCATAAGTATCATCCACCAGCACAACGGTCAGCGCAGTGCCACTTGGTGGCTGTTGCTAACACAAACGTAATCTGAGTTTAAGCCTTCTAAATACACCTCATTTAACAGTCGATATAATAAGTTACATGTGAAAAGTAGCGCCGCTTATCAACCTTTTAGATATGGCCGCTGTATTATTGTCGCCAAAGGGTTTAGCGAGACACAGTACCAAAATGGAAGCCTTTAAGTTATCATGTCTTTATCGCAAAAAATGGGGCGTTATGCTTGGCCGGATGGTACAAATATTGGAGTCACCCAGACACTGGAAAACAGCAACTTTCTTGCTCAATTATCACACTGCCACTCCCCCTAAGTTGCGCCCTTTTCACAACAAGGCAAGCCCGTGATGCTCCGACAACACGCAAACTTATTGGCTCAATGATACATGACTAACTCTGCGAGGCCATTTCACAAACATTGAATTCGCCACAAGTAAACTCAAGTCGAAAGTTCACACTCGATAGTGTGTTAAAATACAGTTTAGCTTCACCGCAAGTTGCTCTAACTGTACCGCCCGCTCATCAATTTCACGCCCTCGAGTCAAGTTGTCGCTGGCCTCTTGGCTGATAGCAGAAATAGACTGACTTATCTGCTGAACCGCATCTGACTGCTGCTTAGAAGCCGCTGCGACTTGTGTGTTCATCGCCGCTATTTGCGCTATGGCAGAAGTAACATCCCCCAATGACGCTTTCGCTTGTTCCGAAGTTTCTGCATTATTCACGCTTTGAGATTGGCTCTGCTGCACGCGCCCTTGAGCCTTTTCGACACCTGATTGTAACCGCTTAATCATATCTTCAATTTCACCTGTTGCTTGCTGAGTACGAATTGCCAGCCCCCGTACTTCATCAGCAACAACGGTAAACCCCCGCCCTGCATCACCCGCTCGCGCAGCCTCAATTGCAGCATTTAGTGCTAATAAGTTGGTTTGCTCCGCAACAGATTGGATCACATCTAATACACTGCCGATTTTAGCACTTTGAGAGGACAAGATATCCATCATCTCACCCACTGAAGCCATCTCTATTGCCAGTTGCTGAGATATCAATGCACATTGCGCAACCAAATCATTGGTATTATCTGTGAGGCTATTAACTTGTTGTGTTTGTTCGGAAGTTTTAAGCGCACTATTAGCCACCTCTTGCACTGCTTGTTGCATCTGTAAGCCAGCTGTCGCCGATTGTTCGCAGTCTAACGACTGCTGGTTAACCGCATTGATCAACGCACCCATTCGTTCAGACAATACAATAGACATCTCTTTCAACGTGTGAGCACTGCTCAACATATCACTGAAATTTCCTTGCAGGCGTCCAACTAAACGATTGACAGATTCACTCAGTTCACAGATCTCAGCATCACCTTCAGTCGGTGCTCGCAAGCGAAAATCATTGTTATCAGCAATATCTCGAATGGCATTACTAGCCGCTAATATAGGCTGTGTAACTCTCGTTGCGATAAAAATACCGATTAGAGTTGCCACCACACCCGCAATCAAAACAAATACCAATGCTGACTTAAAAATGGAGATTTGCAGCGATGAAATCATTGCGAACGCCTCTGCATAATCAACCTCACTAACAATGGCCCAATTCAAGCCTTCGATATTGAGTGGTGCATATGCTGATGCCACGGCAACGGAACGATAATCATCAAATATCGCAACACCCGATTCTCCATTAAGTGCGGCACGAGTACCTGGGGAGTCCACCTCCAATATACCTACAGTCGTATCTTGTTGCTCTATTTTAGCAATGATGTCTTGCGCTACATTATGCGCTTCCAGTACGGTCAAAAACTGAGACTTATCTTCAACAAAAAAGCGACTGTTAGTCAGTAATTTTTTTGCTTGGTTTACCACATATATTTCGCCGGTGTCGCCTAACCCTTGTGCTTTCCATTGACCCGAGAAGGTCAGCATATTATTAATTTCATCCACAGGTAATTGAAAAACTAGTACGCCTAAAAGTACACCATCATCTATAATCGCGGCACTAATAAATCCTGCGGCGGCATTGTATGAGGGTAAATAAGGTGCGAAGTCGATAAAGTTGCCTTGTCTTGTGGTTTGCCCACTGGCAACCTGAAATGCCCGTGCTAGACCTGAATCACTAAACGGCCCTGTGGTAAGGGACGTCGCAAAATCGACCTCTTTGAATACCGAGTACACTACATCCCCCTCAGGGCTGACAAGAAATATGTCGTAAAAGCCAAATTGAGACTGAAAATCACGTAATGCCTGATGATATTTACGATGCACGGCATCATAATCATTATTATTAGGCCCTGTTAACAGCTGGTCTTTACTGCCAAGGGGGTGTGGGTTTTCTGCAATATACTGTGTTTGCAACGATTGGGCTTGTTCAGAAAGTTGAGTAAATAAGCGCGTAGCCTCCCTTTCTCGAAGCGGGCTTTTATCTACCAAAACGGCCCTAAATTGATTCAAATAGTAACTTTCTAACGCTTGAAGGGTACTTTCGCCCATTGGTTCAATATCATTGAATGCCGCTTTAAAAGCCTTCGCTGCATCTATCACCATGGTCGAATGCGCCAATGTAGTTGCCTGTGATTGCATAGTTGCAAAATAACGTTCTACTTGGTTTTGCATAGCGTTTCTTCTAGATATTAGGTTGTTTTCAACCTCTTTAGAAACTGCGGCTTTACCTTCTTGATAAGCAATAAAGCCAATTGCGAAGCACGCTATTAATAACGGTACGACAGCAAGCAATACAGAAACAATACTCAAACGTGTTTTTAATCGCACCTTAATTCCCCACTACCTGTTTATTATTCACAGCTGATCAAATGACCGAAGCCGCCTAGTCATATCCTAAAAGCTTCTCGATGCACTTTTATGACTTTTAATTATTTACCCATAAGAGAACAAAAAACAACCATAAAAACCCATGCAAAACTATTAATTAATTAAATTAATAAAAATAAAGCTGAATATATTATTCAACCAACCGACAAACTGAGGTGAAACCACAACTAAATAAGCAAAGGAAATATAAAAATTAATTCTTTGGAATTAATCTTATCGAGTATTTTTGCCACGCAAGGACAAGCTCAAATTCTCGAAAAACTAGATTTTGAGCGGTCAACTGAACATGTGGAGATAAATTACGATGATATCACGGCTATTTAGCAAACGAATGTACACCCTATGTCGGGAAGCTATAGCTTAAAAGTTAGCGCCCAAAGTCACTTTGAGATAATGCGTGTTTTTGAAATCAACCAAACCCTAACCAGTCCAACACAGTTTAGAGTAAGCTTTGATGTCCAACTATCAGAAATCCAAAACTCAAAATACCAAGGAAATACGACCCTTTATACATATTTAATCGTCGAATTCGACGACGGTAGTCAGGTGCAAGTATATACTTCGAAAGCTGATAATATTAGCCAAGAGCCTGGTAGTATTCATTTGACGTCGCTACAACATTACCTAACGACAAACATATTAAACATGTCACAGCATACTGGAATATGCATTTGTTAGATGAGATGCCAGTCCTTTTCGACAACATCGAAGCGCAACTCACTGATAATACAATATTGAACATAACAACACTGTCATTCAACATTTCTTAATAGATGACACCACCACAACGACTATCGAATAATTGTGAAGACGTTTTAATGGTAATATCGCGCTCACAACGCAGAAGTTCGCTCCGATGGCGCTTTCTATCAGATTTTTAATGACTATGAGTCTGGCAATATTGACTTCACAACGCGACACCCAAAGGAAGTCTCAATAAGCCTTGAAGAAAATAACCAGCTCAACAACGCAAAAAGCCTGAAACTCGCACTTTTCTATGGCGACAGGCAAGCTACTCTTACTTTTTTCTCTGGAGTGAAACGCGCTTTAGCACACAAATACATACCCAATTAGACGTTAATATTACTGAGGCAACTTATGGGCAACCTGTGCAAGTGTGTACTGACATGTATTATAGAACGGGAAAAAAAGATTCATTTTGTGAAGCACGCACATTCGGTAAGAGTAGCTACCAAGTCAATGAGGTGTATCCACTTGATCCGACTCAGTCGCTGCATCGCTTCCTTATTCGCGCACGCTCGTTTAGTAGTTCACCAACCACTGCCAATATCGACAATTTCTCTTTGAAGTGCTGACAACCGGCTTTTACTTAAACCGTGATGATAATATGACTCGATAAAATTCGAGTATGAAACCACATGCAGAAAAGCGGAGCTATCAAGCCCCGCTTTTTTCTTGCAAATTTCAAATGTGTAGCAAGTGATACACATTACTGTGTAACACAATACCACGACTATCAAAACGAATATCGCCTTTTTAAGAGATACAATAAGTCACCAATATGAACTTAAGCCTTACCGCCATTATTTAAATAGCTTTAACAATAGACCATATCAAGCTCTGCCAACATCACTTTGGTTAGATAGCCTGTAAATGTATGCGGAAAATACTTTTACGCACCCAAAATAGCCAATTTAAAGTACAAATTCAAGCAAACAAGATGTAATTCCAAAAAAATATGTATATATAAATATAATCATAAAAACGAATTTTATCAAAAGGTTAAGAACTCACCCAATCCAAAAACAGTGGCTTTTAAAAGACACTAGACATATATATGCCATCATTTTAACAACGGAGTTTCATTTTTGGGGAATACACTCCTCGCGTTCAATTCGGAAGAACACAAACAGTAAATTTAGGCTGTTCATTTGCTCACTAGGAGGGAGAAAAGACAATAAACTCACAGGAATAATGATGACATATACTACAGTTGCGCTCACAACATTCGCCATACTCAGCATAATACCCATTGCACACGCTGCTCCCGAAGTACATTACGACCAATGCCAACCGGTATTTAACTATCAGACAGCCAGCTACCAAGGTACCACCGACAAAAATAATAGTGGCAATCAATGGTGTTATTTGAAACAAGCAATTGATGGCAGTTCATGGGGTAATGCACGTACGGAGACCATTCCCGCGTTTACAACCATTACAGGTAAGCGGTGTAACACCCCTTCTCGATATCAAGGTGAAACTTTTTACGGTTGTTCAACGGCAAATCATACTGCACCTTGGTGCTACGTTGACGAGCTAGGAAACTGGGAAGATTGCGCACCGATTGAGGGGGAGCCTCTACCGAAGCATACTCACCCACAAGCGAGTAAACGTTTAGACCGTATTGCACTTGGCTCCTGCTTTAAAACGAAAGGCGATATGCCACAAGCACTTGCCAAGCTCATTTCTCATCAACCCGACCTGTTTTTATGGCTTGGTGATAATATCTATGCTGATACCACAGACATGGCGACAATGCGCCAAAAATATGATGACAAGAAACGTAATATTGATTATCAAAAGTTTCTCGCCGCGAATATTCCTGTTATGGCAACTTGGGATGACCATGATTACGGTGCCAATAATGATGGTAAACACTACCCCCAGCGCGTCAACAGCCAAAAAGAGTATTTGCGCCACTTTGATGCCCCAGCGGATGACCCAAGGCTCAACGATCAAGCGGGTATTTATGAAGCCAAGTTACTAGGGCCAACCAATGAGCGCACTCATGTTATTACACTGGATGCCCGTTATTTTCGCTCACCGACATTTAACAATTACGGTACGTGCGAAGGTGATAAAACTACAATTTTAGGCGCAGAACAATGGCAGTGGCTTGAACAACAACTGAATACCCCTTCTGAAATTAAGCTCATCGCCAGCGGTATTCAAGTACTTCCACCACTTAACCAAGGTCGTAGCAAAAGTAAGTACTGTGCATATGGAGATGGTAAGCAGTTCGAACAAGCAATCGCTGATATGGCAGAGTCTGATATGTCAGGCACGAGTTATGAGTCATGGGCAGAAGTGCCTTTGGAGCGAGCTAAGTTGCTGCGTTTAGTACAAAAGTCAATTAACAGTGGTAAAACCAAAGCAGTCATTTTCTTATCGGGTGATCAGCATTGGGGGGAATTACTGAAAAAAGAAATCCCAGCAAGTACACAATATGGTAAGGCCGTTACCGTATACGAAGTTACGGCATCTGGGTTTGGTCAAAATTGGCCGTACCATATAGAAAACCCTCTGCGACTGCCCGTCTATGCCGATGCCAAAGGTGATGGTCAGTACAATCAACCATGTAAATTCCCTTTCACTTATGGCCTAACCACCTACCGCGGCTGCACAACGAAAGACAATGATAGACCTTGGTGCTATACCAAAGTTGACGACAGTGGAAAAGGCATCAGCGGAGAGTGGGGAAACTGTGCGCCTAGCGGCGCTACAACACCTGGTGGACAAGTAGGAACCGTTAGCAGCAATATTGCGAATTTAACCACCAGCGATAGGTATCTAATCAATAAATCGGGGAGTAACTATGGCATGGTTGATATCGATTGGGGGAAACACACGATTAAACTCTCTATTCAAACAACCGAGGAAGAAGCTGTATCTACTGTCGTTAAATTTTAACTGACATCGAGAGACGTAGCGCCTTAAACAAGGCGCTAGTTTATGTCTACCCCTCATACACTTCTGCGTTTTCTTCTGATTTTTCAGATATTATGTACAGCCAGTTTGCTATAAAACAGGCTACTGTCATTGTGATAAATAACCAAGTACCACTTGCTAAGTCGAGGATCACACCACCAACTAAAGGCGCGAAGGCAAAGCCTAGCGAGCAAAGCCCCGCAGCGCCAAAGTAACTTGCTTTCAAATGTTGAGGTGCCATTCTGTCTATATGAATGTTTATGTTTGAAAACAGTATCGCTTCGCTCAAGCTCAGTACTGCGATACATACAATCCACGCCCAAAAACTATCAACATCTGCTAGCACCATCATTAATTGCGACACAGCTAACACCCCGCCACCAACTAGTAATCGAGATTGAATAGACCAGTCCTTCATCATGTGTAAAAGCGGGAATTGAAACAACACAATAATCAGGGAATTGGTTACAATCAGGCTAGAAATCAATAGTGCCAGCTGCGGGACTTCAGCCCTTGTAAGGTATTGAACTAGGCTGGAATCACCTTGACCAAAAACGAGATAAACCAAGAAAGTTGCAACCAATACCCATAAAAACCTTTTATCATCACGTAATAATGTCAGCCACTCCCTAAAACGAGGGACATTTGTCGGCTGGTTCGATGCTTTGCAAACTCGCGCTTGGTGCTGATTTAATAGCAATGCGCAAAACAAAGCCAAATAAGCAACTGCGGTATAAATAAAACTAAATTGCTCACCATTGAGGCCTGCCCATAGACCAAATAGAGGTCCCAAAGCTGCGCCTACATTGACTAAGAAATACAATAGATGAAGCGCTAATTCTCTATCTGAATCTTGAGCTAGCTCATCACTTAACAGAGCTTTACTTGGCGCATCCCACAATGTTCTTGGCATACATGCAAAAAATACAGCCAAGCAAAATGTCCAAAGTTCCTCCACTAAAGCAAGTGCAGTAAATGCTAACACCCCCACTATTACCGCAGCATAAAGTATCTTAAAGCGGCCAAATCGGTCTGCTAAATGCCCTGTATAAAACCCGAGTAAAACAGCAAATGTGGCGCTGCCAGTAAGTAAGACCCCCACCTCAGTCGCGCTCAAAGAAAATTTGGTATACAGAATCACAGCAAGAAATGGCCAGACCATATAGTAACTTGCTCGAACAAAAAAATTGCCTATTAGCATGGTCCAAACCAATGGTGTGAAGCGAGTGATCTGTGTTGAGAATTGCGTTAGTTCCATCTTAAAATCCTGTTTTTATTATCTTTGCGCCTACAATGAAACCTCAACTTAACCTGAGGTAAAGTACTTTTTGCGCTGTTCTAATCAAATCAAACTACGCCCTGCTTTGTCTTATTACATACGGCTTTTTACTTTATTAGTCGCCAGTGCTGTTGCAGGGTCATCTGGCCAAAAATGTTTCGGGTAACGCCCTTTCATTTCTTTTTGCACTTCTCGGTAGCTCGTTTGCCAAAAATGCGCTAAATCTTGGGTCAATTGCAAGGGCCTGTGCGCTGGAGACAAAAGCTCCATCAAGATTGGTAAGCGACCTTCACATAACACTGGACTTTGGCTCATTCCATACACTTCTTGCATCTTCACCGCCAATCGAGCTGGGCCACCCAATTGATAGTGAATGCGTAAATTTGAGCCACTCGGCACTGCGATTCGCTCAGGTAATAATTCGTTTAGGCGCTGTTGCTTTTGCCAATCTACTCGGGCGACCAGTGCTGCTTTGAGATCTAACTTCTTAAGTTGATTAAACTGTTTGATATCATTTAGGTATGGCGCTAGCCAAGTATCGACACTCGCCAGCAAGTCCGCTTCATTGCAAAGTTCAAACTCTTCAGGATAAAGTCGTTCAGCAAGCTGTAAGCGCACTAACAAAGGCGCACACTCTTGAAATTGATTAAACAGACTCAAGCCTTGTCGCTGAACTATATTAAGCCATGCAGCCGTTCGAGCCGTTTGGTCGAGCGGCATACTACTGGGCTTTGCAGAGATAACACACTGACCTAAATACACTCTATCTTGATGGATAAACTGTGCCGATTTTTGGTCAAACTCGCACACTGTTCTTGCCGTGAATAAATGAGGCAATATGTCTTCTAGTTCATTGGGGGCAAAAGCGGTAGCGCTAAATATCGACTGTCCTTTGTGACCGCCCAATTGTGCAATCGCCAAAAACGGTGCGTCTAACCAATACTCACTGTGTGCTTGTACGCCAGCACCATTCGCTAACACAAAGCCATTGCCTCTTCGCTTGGCTAATCGGTCTGGGTACGCTAACGCAACCACAATGGCAATATGCTCCGTAGCCAGCTCAGTAGCATCGCATTCAATTTGTGCACGCTTGCACCAATATTGCAATTGCTTTGTAAACTGTAGAGGGGCTTTCTGTTGCAATTGCTGCAACGACAAACTTAACTCTGGCGCACATTTCACTTTGCTGTCTTGCAAAGCCATAAAGTAGCAAGCTAAACGGGTGATACCAGGCAGACGCTCTTCTAATTGCTGAACTTTGAGCAACATATGCGCATACCTTGGTTCACCGCCAAGAGACTGCATCTTTGAACCTAGCCCCTGTAACTTTCCCTGCTCATCTAGTGCTTCTAATTCAATGAGTAACAGCTCTGCTTGACTTATTTGCGCTTCACTAGGTCTATCTAGTAAAGGCAATTCTGCAACGCTTGTTCCCCACACCTTAGCTTCCAAAATGAGCCCGCTTATATCCGAGCTTAATATATCCGGCTTATCGTGCGCGTCCCGCCTCTCAAACATCGCTTTACTACCGAGCCGATACACAACCCCGGGTTCAATTCGACCAGCCCGTCCCGCACGCTGTATCGCTGACGCCCGAGAAATAGACAGTGTGGTTAGTTCAGTCACCCCTGTACGTAAATTAAATACACCTGCACGTCGTTTGCCAGAATCTATCACTACTCGGATCCCTTCTATTGTCAGTGATGTTTCTGCCACGTTTGTTGTTAGGACTACTTTTCTTTGTCCAGACTGAGCAGGTGCAATCGCAGCCTGCTGGCTTGCTTTACTCTGGTCGCCATACAATGTAGTCAGTTGTAACTGTGGGTTCTGTTCTAGCTCCTTCAACAATGCGTTGGCAACAAAACGGATTTCTTTTTGACCCGGTAAAAACACCAAAATACTGCCACTTTGCTCGCTCAATGCTTGGCGCACCATTGGCGCGATTTGCAGCAACCATTGGCCTTCATCTTTGAGCGTGATGTAGCGCTCCTCAATAGGGAAACTACGACCTTCGGACTGAACTACTGGGCAGGCTAAGAATGACTGATAACGTTCGCTATCCAAAGTAGCTGACATTACCAAGATTTTTAAATCTTCACGCAATGCAGCTTGAGACTCTAGAGCAAATGCCAATGCGGTATCTGCCGCCAATGAGCGCTCGTGAAATTCATCAAAAATTAAAAGGTCAATATCAGACAGTTCAGGATCTTGCTGGATCATGCGCGTAAGCATCCCTTCAGTGACAATCTCTAGTCGCGTGCGCGTTGAGACTTTCACTTCTTGGCGTATTCTCAAGCCAACCTGTTCTCCCACAGACTCATTCAATTGAGAAGCCAAAAACTGGGCAATATTTCTCGCAGCCAGCCGTCTAGGTTCAAGCATAACAATGCGCTTGAAGTGTCCATCTTTCATCAATTGTAAAGGTAGCCAAGTCGATTTACCCGCCCCCGGTGGTGCTTGCAGGAGTACAGTTTGTTGGGAGGAAAGTTGTTCAACTAGTTGCGAGTAAACTTCTTCAATAGGTAGCACAGTGACATGATTCAAGTTGCGTAGACATAGTAATATTCTAACACTATTGAACTGAATGACAGTAACTTACTTTACGAGTGGTAACTGGTAGTGGCAAGTAAATGACCGCTGTTGATAAGGTTTTTGTAATCGCTAATAAGTTGTTCAGCAGGCGCATTAAACGGAGGACTCAATCCACGCAACCCAACCCACGCATTTCTACTTTCTTCTTTGGCCATGTAAAGGCCATTATCCGCCAATTCGAGTACCTGTTCCCAAGTCAGTGATTTTCCACCTTGATTACCAAGCGGGTATGGTGCAAAACCAATGGAACAAGTTGCTTGTATCGCTTGTTCATTAACAACAAACGGGAAACACTCAACCTGCCGCCTCACTCGCTCCACAGCTTCAGCAGCCTCACTATGGGTCATATTTGGCATCACGATTAAAAACTCTTCTCCCCCCCAGCGGATCACCATATCACTTTCTCTAGTGCACTGTTTTAAAATGTCCGCCACTGACTGAAGCACCGTATCACCGGCAGCGTGGCCGTAAGTATCATTAACTTTTTTAAAATGATCTATATCTAACAAGCAAAAAATCATTTCATGCTTTTCACCTGTACTAGTTTGCGTAGTCGCATTCGTATTTACTTGTGCATCAATAATACTAAAAAAGTAATGTCGGTTATTAAGGCCTGTCAAACTATCGGTAAAGCTGAGTGCTTGCAAACGTTTATTTCGTTCTGCGAGCTCTGCTGTTCGCTCTGCCACCTGCCGCTTTAATACCGTTAAATAACGCTTATTTTGCCATCTCCAATAGCCAAATCCAAACGCCAAAACTACAAGTAACATGCCCAGCACACCCCGCTGTTGGGCCAAATGTGCATTATCAATTTTTTGTTGATGTTGAATTAATTGCTGTGCCTGAAGGGCATTGTCTTTCTCTAACACGCTTAGTTGCTGCTTTTGTGCGGCTAACGTGTATTGCGCTTCTAATTGCAAGAGCTTGTTATTTCTTTTTTGTAGATTTAATGCCTGCTCCGTCATTGCAAAGCGCTTCAAATACAAATGTGCTTGCTCAAAATCCCCAAGTTGCGCATATGCACCTGCCAATATTTTTTGCAGCATTGACTGTTCAGTCAAAAATCGCGTACCGAAGGTTTCACCTAGCGCTTTATTGGCTTGCTTTATTGCATCTGTAAACTGACCTGCTTGTAAATGTGCCATGGCACTCATCAATTTATAACGCACTCTCAGACGTAAGTTCTCTTTCAAAGCTGCTTGTTCCTGCGACACCAACTTTAGTAGAGCGCTTGCATCGAGATGCTCCCCAATACTTAAGTAGGCCCAAGCTCGAGTTAGCGCCAACTGACTCGAAAGCTCTTGCTGTGCTTTTGATTCCACACTCTCTAAAATCATCAAAGCTTGGCGATAACTGCCACGCATAATATGTAAAGTGCCTTGCCAAAGGGCATGCTCTGCTAGCAAAGCGCTAACGTGTTCATTAGAAACATTTTTTGTAATTAAGGAATAGGCACGTTCCAATAATTGCTGTGCAAAACGAAAACGCTCCAAACTCATTTCAAGCTGGGCAAGCGCTAAATAAATCCCAGCCTCCAACTCTGGTAAATTCATACCAGTAACAATATCAAGCGCATCATTGTGCAAAACCAGACTGTTTTTATAGTCACCGTAATGCTGCCGCATTAGTCCTTCAAGTAATAAAGACTTCGCATGTAAACGCTTTTCTCCGAGCTGTCTTGACTGCTCTCTTAAAACACGTATTTGCGATAATAAATTAAGATCATAATCTTCTTTTAGCTGTGAAGTTAATTGGCCCAGCATTTTATTAAGATCTTCTTTTTGAGAAGAGCTACTGCTGCTACTCAAATTAGCCCACACCTCAAAGCTCAACAACCATATAAATGGCAAAGCACACCAATGTAGCTTCATTGCACCACCTCTGTCGTTGCCATCATATCTTCATTGATAAATTGCCAATCGCTCACCAAGTGATTAATAAACCCAGATTGCATCAAAGCTCTACGCAGTATCCCTTTCTTTTTGAGTATTTTAAGACCACGATTAAGCGCAGCAAAGATCTGCTCACCCTGCGGGTGGCGTTTACTTACAATAAAATGACGTGAGTCAGGGAGCATCATTTTGAGATTTTGAATAGGTACATACTCTCTACCTTCAAAATTAAGCAGCAAATCTTCACTCACACTAAAGTTCACTAGCATGGCATCGACAATATCTGTTTCAACCATATTAAGCATGGTTTCCCACGGGCCGATAAAGCTAACAATATTAATTGGGGTATTATTCAGTGCTCGCCAATCCACACGCCATCTGGGGTTTGCAACCACAGTAAGCTGCTCAAGCTGCTCTTTGGGTAGGTTTTGCAGTGCAATGTTGCGCTTTGTAACATACAACCCTGCTTCATAATCCCCAAACTCAACGACCGCATCACTCACATAAAGTGAACCTCGGTAATTGAGAATATCTTCATGCCATACAGAGCGCGCTAAAATAAGGCTATCGCCTGAGATCATGTCAGAAAACTCCATTATATTAACAGAGGGCTTAGGGTTGAAGACCACTTCTCTTGTTTCTCCCCCTAAGAATAGAGCTTGCTGCAACAAGACCATTTCAATTATTTCAATATGGGAGCCTTTGGTAGTTGGCTGAAAGTCTTGCACATCTATAGGGGAACGGCCGTTAAGAAACTCGTTGTAACGCTGACCGAAGTTTTCACTGCTCATAATATCAACAACAAGTTGATTGTATGCGAAAGCAGGGCTAATGCAAGATACTAGCAAAACCAAAACCAACCACTTCATGACAGCTCCCAAATCACACCTTCACCACTCATATCGAAGTATACTAAAAAAACAGTGCAAATGTTAACCAAAAAATAACAGCAAAGTAAGCTTTTATAACTAATATTTTGGCTATGAAATTATTTATCCCTGAGAAAAAATCATGACTATTTGCAACATACTGATAGTTATTACAAATTTTACACGCGAAAAATGAGACTTAAAGAAATGTTGAAAATAACGGTACAAAAATTAAGTGAAGTAGACACCACAACAACGCATTGTAGTGTCTAGTTATAAGTAAGATGAATTAAGCAGAACGGGTTGCAGAAGCCGGAGAAATGTTAGCAGCACCCAGCGCAGGTGGGATAACGGCAAATTGACCAGCAACTAATACAGCAACTGCCCCAAACAAAAAGTACTCACTAGGAACAGACAATAGTTCAAAAAAGTCCATAAGCTTTACATTGAGTAGCATTGCAAAAATAGCCCCAAATAGAATACCAATTGAGGTAATCACAATATTCTCTAACATATAATAACGTACTATTTGCCATTTCGTTGCACCCAATGCTCTTCGAGTACCGATCTGTCGTTTGCGCCTTAGAATTGCGAAACGCGCCTGCCCAAAAGTGCCAAGCATAGTAATAACGACTAAACCAATTGTCACAGCGAACAAAATAATCAGCGATGAAGTCATCGGTTTATATCCTTTGTTTCTGGTGTGAGTAAAGTCGTGAAACTTGTCTATGATCCTTCCCGGATGACGCATTAATACCGTATGTACTTCGTCCATTGCTTGTTTAAGTTGACCTTCACGAGCCTTCACCATAAACTTACTTTCCTTGGTCAATGTATACGCTGGGAAAATTATACTCCGCTCATTTCTCATCCAGTTAGGCCAAGTTGCAATAAGCTCGTTAACCACACCAATGATTTGATATGGCCGACCATGGATGTAGATAGTTTTACCCACCGTTTGTGTCCAATCCTCGGGGGATATTTTTTCAGCTATCGCTTTAGTGACCATCAGCGTACTAGATTGCACGGTATAATCAGCGCTAGAAAGCACCATTTCAGCCTGATCAAATTGTCGACCCAAAATGACCTCTAGACCTAAGGTTTCCACAAAGTCTGCTGTCATGCTATAAATACCAGCATAGGTGATATAACTCTCATCACTTTCGGTCTTATTAAGCGCCAAACCTAACCCCCAGTTAGTTAATGGAATTGAATTAGTTGCCATTACATTCTCCACGCTACTCAGCTCTATAATGTCGGCAAAGTCTTGTTCAAGTCTTGCTTTATAGCGCTCAGGTTCAACCGGCAAGTTAGCTGTAAACGTGAATAAGTTTGCTTCGTCTAATCCGCTGGGCTTATGAATTTCGTGCCATTTATTCACGGCCATATGGCTCACATTAATTAATATAGTGAATGCGACAGCAATTTGAATCACTAGCAGAATGGGGCTGGTTTTATTTTTCCATAAGGTCTTTAAAATAGGCTTAAAATCCTTCATGTCGCGCTCCTACAAACTCTTTAACTGGCTAGATGGCTGTATTAAGCTTGCGCGATAGATCGGCCACAGACCAAATAAAACAGAGGTGCTCATAGCCAAACCAATCGTGCCAACCATGAGGTAAATATCCATGGTCATCACATTTTTGTGTAAGTTCGAAAACATGTCAGTTAATACCGATAACCCTACTTGGGCCAAAAGAAGGCCAATTACACCGCCAACAAATCCAATAAATATTAATTCAAACCCAAATTGAATAATGATGTCTTTTTTACTTGCGCCAACCGCTCTACGCAGGCCAATCTCGCCCCCTTTGCCATGAAACTTAGTCATCATTAAGCTCATTACATTACACAAACATGCCAGCAAAAATGCCAATGCAAACCCAATTCCCATTATGTTTTCTTTACTTACTGCGCCTTCCTTTTCTAAGTATTCAGTCACCGACATAAGCCTATTAGGTTCTGGTCGCGTAAATCGACCAACTTGCTTTTGTTCTTCTGAATAGTCAGATAAGAAGTGAAAGTAATCGTCTTTTTTGTCTACAGTGTCGAACTCAACCCACATATAAAGCCATACGCATTCAGAAAGTAACACTTGTGCTAATGTAGAACTAGGCGCATCCCCCCAACATGACCACCCCATTGAAGTCGGTGAAAAAAGCTCATTGCGAATTTGCGACTCCAGTGGAACAAAGTAGTTAAGAGTAGATTGATACATTAAGTATCTGTGAGTATAAAAGCGTGGCGTAGGCTGCCAGTCATCAATAACGCCAACTACGCGATAGAGCAATGTGCCGACCAATACATCCTGACCGACAGAGTTTATTCCACCAAATAAGCGGTCATTTTCATGCTTAGACAATACAATAACTTGTTCACCAGTTTGATCGGCCTCTTTGCTCCACGTGCCGCCGTGAATAAATGGCGCATCAAACACATCAAAAAAATCACGGGTAGTAGAACGCACAGGGTGGAACTGGGCATCGCGAACATCCATTGCTTCTGCTCGGATCATGTCCGAAAACTGCGTAAATAATGCATGCTTATCAGCTTTATCTGCTTGTAGCAACGCCATTGCATCTTGATAGGTCAAAGTGCTGGGAATATCATTTTTACCATTTCGTCGATAACCATAGGGCTGAGTGGGATCCCATGAATTCAAGTGTACCATAGCAACCCGCTCACTTTTGTGCGGCAGAGGGTTTTGCGCCATCATATATCCGACGGTAACTGTTATCATCGCAGCTGTGATGCCAATGGCAATCGTGCCTATCATGAGAAAACTCAACAGCGGCGTTTTTCTCAAACTAAGCCATGCCAATTTGATGTAATAACTAACCATATTAATCCCTATGCAGTAGTGAAACCTGATGTTCAGATAAATGACCATCTCGTATTTCAATAATGCGGCTAGCCTGTTTCGCTTGTTCCATATCGTGTGTCACCATCAAAATACTGGTTCCTTGTTTATTTATGTCCTTCAATAAAGACATAATTCCATCAGCCATTTTTGAGTCTAGATTTCCAGTTGGTTCATCTGCCAACAAGAGTGACGGACTACCTGCTAACGCTCTGGTAATTGCAACGCGCTGCTGCTGCCCACCAGATAACTGTTGTGGATAGTGCGACTTCCTTCCTGCAAGCCCTACTTTTTCCAAAGCTTCATGGACACGTTGCGCACGCTCTTTTGAACTAAAGTGCCGATAACGTAAAGGCATCTCTACATTGTCAAACAGGTTTAGTTCAGGTATGAGATTAAAACTCTGAAAAACAAATCCTATCTTTTGATTTCTCAATGACGATTTATGGTTGTCTGATAAGCCTGTCACATCTTTACCGCCCAAATAATACTGGCCTTCAGAGTAATCCTCTAACAGCCCTGCAATATTTAAGAATGTGGTTTTACCAGAACCAGAGGGACCTACAATAGAGACGAAATCACCTTGCTCAATATCTAAATCGAATGGTTGAAGAGCTTGAGTTTTTAAGGTGTTTGTAAAAAATGACTTTGCAATTCCTCGCATTTTTAACATTTTATATCCTTTAATTTATTCACTCGTCGTTGTAAACAGCATCTCACTATATTTTATGTATTCGTAGGCAATGAAAAAAGAACATAGCTTGCAGCCTCTTTTTGACTTATGTGGCTGTCACGACTTAATTGCCCAGTTTAAGTACCCAAAAAAATCCGAGTTATTGTAATTGAAAAACATTAAATAGAACACAAATTTAATTAAAAATTCACGTTTAATTAAAATTTTAATTACCCGTAAAATAAGCAACTGAACAGGAAGTTTATTAAGGCTTTTAGGCACCAGAAAGATTAAAGGAGAACGATAGAAGAATGAGGCCCAGATGAACTGAGCCCGATAGCATTAGACGGAGCGAGTCGCTTCTGCAGGTGAAACACTTGCAGCACGAATTGCAGGCTGTAAAACCGCGAGCATACCAGCACCAAAAATAATGAAGCTCCCATATACTAAGTAAATACCAGGGACTGGCGACAAGTGAAAATGCGATACTAATAAATTGTTCGCTAAAATCGCAAATACAACCCCTAAGGCAATACCCAACAGATTTATTACCGTATTTTCGAGTATATAATAGCGCACAATTGCCATTCGACTCGCGCCCAATGCTCTGCGCGTACCTATTTGCTTACGCCTTTTTAAAATGCTAAATCGTGTCTGTCCAAATACGCCTAACATTGTTATTAGCGATAATCCAATCACGACAGCTTTTAAAGTACTATATGCCGCGACTTGAGAACGATAAGCTCTTTCTCTCGACTCGGTTAACATCTCTAAGTGATCGACGGTACGGTTGGGTTCTTGCATAATTACCCCCATTACATCTTGTATACTTTTGTCTGTATTTGAGCCTTGCACTCGAACCAACAATGACACTTCAGATGAAATAAGTGAAGTTGAGAATAGGATGTTATAGCTCCTATTTTTCCAGTAGCTCCATGGGCCTATCAGATGCTCAACCACTCCTTGTACGATCTGGGCTTCATTTTTAAGGTAAATTGTCTCACCTAACGCCGCTTGCCAATCATTTGGGAACAGCTGCTCAGCCAGCGCTTTACTAATTACGATACCTGAAGGGACATCCAGTCCAAATTGAAACAAACTTCTCTCATCCTCAGCTTGGAACCCTTGTCCTGCTATAAGTTTTAGACCCATAGTTTCAAGTGCATCGTAACTGCCTGTATAAAATGCTGCTTTAGTGACAAACCCTTCAGCATTGCGATCTAACCTAATTTCATGCCCTATTCCCCGCTCAGAAAATGGGATAGAGCTCAAAGTTACTGCGCTCTTAACACTGTCTAATGATTTAACCGCCTCGAGATCCCGAAATAAACTTGTTTTCATTTCCTCAGGTGTACCATGCAAAGACATTTGAAACCAAAATAACTCACTTTCAGCTAAACCACTGGGCACGTTTATTTCTTCATGTTTTTGTAACAGCATAAAAACCGCATTGACCAATATTGTAAATGTCACGGCAATTTGCAGTAAAAGGAGCAATGGGCCTGTTTTTGCCCGTAGTAAAGACTTGATTATCGGTTTTAAATCTTTCATCTCATTGCTCCCTACAAACTTTTCAAATGGCTTGAAGGTTGAATTTGGCAAGCTCTATAAATAGGGTAAAGACCAAAAATCGAACTAGAGAACACCGACAATGCAACTGTAAGCACCATGAGCTCAAAGTTCATTTCCATAAGCTCTGCATGTAAATGACTATATACCTGTGCTGTAATGTGTAACCCTAGCTGCGCTAACATCAACCCTATGATACCTCCGCAAAGCCCGACAATGATAGTTTCACAGCTAAATTGACACGCAATATTTACCTTGCTAGCCCCCACCGCACGCCTTAAGCCAACTTCGGTACCTTTACCGTGAAACTTGGTCATCATCAAACTCATACTATTAAGCAAACAGGCAATTAAAAATGCAACAGCTAACCAAACCGCAATATTACCATCTTCTTTAATTACTTCATTATATTCAATGTATTCAGATACACTCATCATCCGATTCATTTGCTCACGCTGAAAGCGTCCCATCGACCGCTGCTCTTGAGCGTAGTTATTGATATAAGCAAGGTAATCATCGCGCTTATCCGCTGAGCTCAACTCAACCCAGTAAAACAACCAAACACATTCGGATGATTTTACGGACTCCAAGTCAACAAAATTGGCTTCACCCCAACAATAAACACTACCATCCGTCCCTGATAGCCAGTTATTGTTTACGCTAGATTGGAAAGGGATAAATACATTTCTGGGCTCGATATAGGCTTCACTTCGAGTGGTATAAAAGCGAGGTAGCGGCGTCCAGTCATCTAATACACCAACGACTCGATATATTACCCCCCCTATGAGAACCTCTTTTCCAAGCGAGTTCTCCCCTCGGAACAACTGCTGATTTTTCTTTTTCGATAGTACGACAACAGGATTGCCTTCACTGTCATCTCCAGTACTCCAAGGAGAACCATATAAGAAAGGCACGTCAAGCATACTAAAAAATTCATGTGTCGTTGGCCTAATATATGTCATTGTCGCCATACCGGAAGGCTGTTCCCCAGCTCTCACCATCGCTTTATGAAAACTAATAATTGTTTGTTTATCAGCTTTTTTATCTGCATATAAGTTTGTAGCGTCCTGATAGGTCAAATAAATGGGAATATCTTCTTTGCCATCTTTCAACTTATAGGACATATTGGGATCCCAACTACTGAGGTGCACGGTGAAAAGACGGTCACTTTTCCCGGGGACAGGGTCCTGAGTCATCATATAATTGACCGTGTAGGTGACCATAGTAGCAGCAATACCTATTGCGATTATCGCAATCATTAAAAAACTCAACAGAGGCGTTTTCTTGATGCTAAGAAGTGCAAGCTTAAAATAATAACGCAACATGTCTAATCTCACGCCACCACTTTTTGCGAAGCTAAGCCTTCAGTAAGTACGCCATCTTTGATTTCAATAATGCGATCAGCTTGATGGGCTTGCTCTAAGTCATGTGTCACCATCAAAATGCTGGTACCTGACGCATTTATATCTTTTAACAAAGACATAATGCCATCAGCCATATTCGAATCTAGATTACCCGTAGGCTCATCCGCAAGTAAGAATGATGGAGAGCCTGTTAGTGCTCTCGCAATAGCGACTCGTTGTTGTTGACCACCGGAGAGTTGTTGAGGGTAATGAGCTTGCCTGCTCGCTAGGCCAACTTTAGTTAAAGCATCAACCACTCGTTGCTTGCGCTCTTTTGCAGAAAATGAGCGATAACGTAAAGGCATTTCAACATTGTCGAATACGTTTAATTCAGGTATCAAGTTAAAACTCTGAAATATAAAGCCAACTTGCTCATTTCGTAAGCGTGATTTTTGAGTGTCGCTCAAATTGGTAACATCTTGATTGTTAAGGTAATAACTCCCCTCTGTGTAACCTTCTAATAAGCCAGTGATATTCAGAAAAGTCGTTTTCCCAGAACCTGAAGGGCCAACAACTGATACAAACTCCCCTGCTTCAATCTCTAAATTAAACGGTTGTAAGGCCTGTGTTTTAACCGTATCAGTTACGTATATTTTGGCAACGTTTGACATTTTTAACATTATTATTCCTTGTAGCTATTGCTTACTAATTGAGGACTTTCCATCGTCCAAATGTTCTAAATTGCTAATTTTTAAGCTAAGTAATAGTAACGCCTACTTAGCAACCTTAACAGTGTATGACACCTTATATACCTAAAGATATCACGCTCTGAAAGATACATAAATAAAACCTCAAAGTCACCAAAATAAAACATTAATTTAATATGGTTATGTGCTTTTTTTGTTAATAAACATAGTTCTAACCATCGCTCAAAGAACCCCAAAAGGGAACTTCAATTCTTTCATGTACAGCATAGGGACATCTTCAACCTATCGCTTCTGCGCGCCAACGCGCTGCATAATGTATGCCGCTGCGCTCTTTCAAGATGCCACCCCTGATTTCAATAGTACGCTTTGCTCTCATTGCTAAATTTAGGTCATGCGTTACCATCAACAGTTGTCTCCTGATTATTGAAACTTTTCAGATAGTTCATGATTTTTTCGGCTTTGCTTGAGTCTAGACTACCAGTAGGCTCATCTGCTAACACAATGGCAGGCTCTCCCACTAGCGCACGTGCGATTGCAGCTCTTTGTTGTTGGCCCCCAGAAAGTTGATGCGGCTTGTGATGTGCACGACTCGTAAGACACACTTTTTACAACATATCCATAACTCGGCTCTTTCGCTGAGAGCGTTCTATATCGTAAAGGTACTTCAACATTGTCGTAAACAGACATAAAGCCTATCTTGGCATTTCTTAGCCGCGACTTGTGCCTGTCATTAAGAGGTAAAATTGATTTTCCGTCCAATTGGTATTGCCCCTTACAAGGGAGCTCTAGTAGACCTAATATATTTAAGAATGTCGTCTTATCTGAGCCTGAAGGGCCCACAATAGAAATGAATTCACCTTGTTCAATTTCAAGATTGAATGACTGTAAAGCCTGTGTTTGAATCATATCCGTCGTATAGGTTTTTGACACCCCTAACATGTTAAGCATATACATTACTTCCTAGCCTAATATATTTTAAAAGAAATGATTTTGACACGTGTATATATACACTCGGATTCACAACTTAAATAGTGCCGATTATTCTTTGACTTAGCTGCTTTTTATTGTCATTTAATAGATTGAAATACGTGATTAAATTTCATTTTATACCTAACTGTTCCTTTCCAAAAGATACACAAAGGGCCAACGTAAGTCACGATAAAACATTAAGAAAAGTAGTCATATATAAATGGGTTGGAACATTTCGGAAAACTCGATTAATTCACAAACAAAGACCTAGAACGTAAAAAATAACCATACTAATTGACTATGCCTATTAAATCCCTGTTGTATGGCGCTATTTATCCTCACGACTAGACAACAGCAATACAAGACGCCAACCCTGTATTACTGCTACTCAAAATCTCCAACCTTGTTATACTCCATACCCCAAGTTAGGAGACAGCCAACGCTCAGCTTCTTCTAAAGACATATTGCTGCGTTTTGCGTAGTCTTCAACTTGATCTTTTTGAATTGCAGCAACAGCAAAATATTTTGAGTCTGGGTGTGAGAAATACCAACCAGAAACAGCGGCTCCGGGCCACATTGCATATGAACTTGTGAGCTTCATACCAATACGGCTTTCGACGTCTAATAGCTCCCAGATTTTGTGCTTTTCGGTATGCTCTGGACATGCTGGATACCCAGGTGCAGGTCGAATTCCTTGGTAATTTTCACGGATCAGCTCTTCATTAGTGAGGTCTTCGTCCACTGCAAACCCCCAATACTCTTTACGCACTTGCTCATGCAAGTACTCAGCAAATGCTTCTGCTAACCTGTCCGCAACCGCTTTGACCATGATCTTGTTGTAATCGTCTTGCTGCGCATCAAAAGCATCAGCGAGATCATCTTCTTCAAGTCCACCAGTTACAGCGAAGGCACCAAAGTAGTCATCAACCCCTTTAGGCGCAACGTAATCAGCGAGACAGTAATTTGGAAAGTCTGTCTTTTCTGTTTGCTGACGAAGCTGAGAAGAACGTAATAATACTTCTGAGCGCGACTCATCTTTATAGATTTCAATGTCGTCTTCCACACGATTAGCCGGGAATAACCCTATGACACCGAGAGGTTGCAGCGTGCCGCTACGCTCTAAATCATCCAGCATCGTATTGGCATCTGCAAATAGATTCTGAGCTTCTTCCCCGACAATTTCATCCTCAAGGATACGCGGATACTTACCCGCTAGTGACCACGTCATAAAGTACGGAGTCCAATCGATATACGCTCGTAACGTCTTGATGCTCACATTTTTAAATTCGGTGACCCCTAACTTTTTCGGCTTGGGTGGGATGTAATTATCCCAATCAAGTTTAACGGCGTTATCACGTGCACGCGCTAAGGTAACAGGCTTTGAACGCGGTTTTTTGCGCGCTTGCTGTTCACGTACTTTGACATATTCATTGGCAGTTTTTTCTAAAAACACTGGCTTTTGCGTAGCACTGAGTAAACTTGATACGACACCAACGGCCCTGCTGGCATTGTTTACGTAAATCACCCCCTTGTCATACTGAGGCTCAATCTTAACCGCATTATGTGCCTTAGATGTTGTTGCTCCGCCGATCAATAATGGGATTTCAAAACCGCGACGAGTCATTTCTTTTGCCACATGCACCATCTCATCCAGCGATGGTGTGATAAGGCCAGACAGCCCTATCACATCTGCATTTTCTTCAATGGCAGTTTGTAATATTTTTTCAGCTGGTACCATTACGCCAAGGTCGACTACTTCATAGTTGTTACACTGAAGTACCACTCCTACAATATTTTTGCCGATATCATGCACGTCACCTTTCACGGTCGCCATGATGATTTTACCATTACTGGTACCTTCTTCTTTTTCCGCTTCAATAAATGGGTCAAGATAAGCAACTGCACGCTTCATTACTCGAGCCGACTTCACAACCTGAGGCAAGAACATCTTACCAGCACCAAATAAATCCCCGACCACGTTCATGCCGTCCATTAATGGGCCTTCGATAACCTGAATAGGTTTATCAAAACTCAATCGGCATTCTTCGGTATCTTCTTCTATGTATTCAGTGATGCCCTTTACCAATGCTTGCTCAAGTCGCTTAGTAACAGGCCAAGTGCGCCACTCTAGATCTTCTTTCTTCTCAGCCTGTGCCATACCTGAATATTTAGGGGCAATATCAACAAGGCGCTCACCAGCCCCAGGATCGATATTGAGTATCACGTCTTCAACGGCATTTCGGAGCTCTAGAGGAATATCATCATAAACAGCTAACTGACTGGCATTTACGATACCCATGTCCATACCTGCTTTTATCGCATGGTATAAAAACACCGAGTGAATGGCTTCACGAACCGGATTATTACCGCGAAATGAGAATGATACGTTGGACACACCACCAGAAACCTTACAATGTGGCAGGTTTTGTTTAATTCGGCGTGTCCCTTCAATAAATTCGACTGCGTAGTTATCATGCTCCTCAATCCCTGTTGCAACCGCGAAGATATTGGGGTCAAATATGATATCCTCTGGCGGAAAACCTAGCTCATCCACTAAAATTTTATAAGAGCGCTCACAGATCGCATACTTACGGTCTGCGGTCTCGGCTTGGCCCACTTCATCGAAAGCCATTACCACAACCGCAGCGCCAAAACGCTTTAAGACTTTTGCTTGCTTTACAAAAGGCTCTCTACCCTCTTTAAGAGAGATAGAATTAACGATTGCTTTACCCTGAATACACTTAAGGCCCGCTACGATGACATCCCACTTTGACGAGTCAACCATGATTGGGACCTTAGAGATCTCCGGCTCAGATGCTATCAAGTTGAGGAATTTTACCATGGCCATTTTAGAGTCCAACATGGCTTCATCCATATTGATATCAATGACCTGTGCGCCGCCTTCTACTTGCTCTCTGGCAACTTCTAGTGCAGTTTCATAGTCTTCCTCTAAAATTAGGCGCTTAAATCGCGCCGAACCTGTGACATTGGTTCTCTCGCCAACATTTGTAAAAATGGCTGTAGATTGCGTCATAGTGATACTTCCTAATTCAGGTTACAGGCTTCTAAACCTGATAAGCGCATGCGAACGTCGAGATCGGGCAGTTGACGAGGCCTAACATCAGCAAGCTTGTCAGCAAATGCTTTGATATGTTCAGGCGTGGTTCCACAGCAACCGCCCACTATGTTGATAAAGCTTTCTTTGCCCCAATCAACTATCTCCAAACTCATTTCATCGGCTTCAAGGTCATATTCACCAAACTCATTGGGTAAGCCTGCGTTCGGGTGCACGGAGGTGAAAGTTTCACATACGCGTGCCAACTCTTCTACATACGGGCGAAGTAAGTCAGGGCCTAGCGCGCAATTTAAGCCAATGGAAATTGGTTTTATATGGCGAATTGAGTTGTAAAAAGCTTCTGTCGTTTGACCTGATAAAGTCCTACCAGATGCATCCGTGATAGTACCTGAAATCATCACTGGCAATCGAACGCCAGCTTGTTCAAATGCTTCTTCAACCCCATAAGCTGCTGCTTTCGCATTAAGCGTATCGAAAATAGTTTCGATAAGAATTAAATGCGCCCCGCCTTCTATCAGGGCAAGTGTTGATTCTATATACGCTTCCACCAGCGCATCAAACGTAATATTACGATAACCTGGATCGTTTACATCAGGAGAGATTGAACAGGTTTTTGACGTTGGGCCCAGCACTCCGCCTACATAACGCGGCTTACTGGGATCTTTAGCTGTAAACTCATCACACACCTCACGTGCTAACTTTGCCGATTCAAAGTTTATCTCACGGCTTAAACTCGCCATGTCATAATCTTCCATAGAAATAGTCGTCGAATTGAAGGTGTTTGTTTCAATAATGTCCGCCCCTGCTTCGAGATACTCTCTGTGAATTTGTCGAATCACTGCGGGCTGCGTCAAACTCAATAAATCATTATTACCCTTAATCAGTACATGCCAATCCTTGAAGCGCTCACCGCGATAGTCTTCTTCTTCAAACTTGTGTTTTTGGATCATAGTACCCATCGCGCCATCTAATATAACAATGCGTTTTTGCATGATTTTTTTCAGGGCATCAGATACTGCTTGGCCATCAACTGGCTCAAATGGCACGCTGTTATTCAGCATAATTGTTAGTCCTTACGTCTTGGCTAACGAGATTAATATCGTAGGGGGTTGTTTGGTACACATAGTAGTTTAACCAATTTGAGAATAATAAAAAGGCATGGCTCTGCCAGGTTTTTGATGGCTTGACACCATGATCATCATTGGGGAAATAATTCTCAGGTTTAAGCGCATTGACGTCGTTGAGTAAATCTCGCTGGTATTCTTTTTGTAGCGTATCCGCATCATACTCTGGGTGACCCGTGATATACACTTGACTACCGGTTTTGTTTTTCAATAGATAAGCTCCAACCTTTTGCGAGCCAGCTAAGGCGACTAAGTCCTTGCAGCTATTGATCTGCTCAATATCAATATGCCCATAACGGGAATGTGGCACTAAAAACTCATCGTCAAAACCGCGCGTAAGCGCCCCGTGCTCAAAATACACTTGATGCTTAAATACACCACACAATTTATTTTCTTTAAGTGCTCTTTTTAAGCCATGATGATGGAATAAGCCCGCATGTGCGGCCCAACAAGAAAACAAAGTTGAGGTGACATGGTGCTCCGCCCAATCAAAAAACTCTTGTAATTCTTGCCAGTAGATAACGTCGCTGTATTCGAGATGTGCTAAGGGTGCGCCCGTCACAATCAAAGCATCATAATTCTGCTCTTTCACTTCAGAGAAGTAACGATAGAACATGTTTAGATGCTGCTCTGAGTTCTCAGAGCTACGGTGTGTGTCTAAACGTAACAAATCCACATTCACTTGCAGCGGCGAATTTGCCAGCAAACGAATAAACTGCACTTCGGTCTCTACCTTATTGGGCATTAAATTCAGTATAGCTAACCGCATAGGACGGATTTCTTGAGACAAAGCTCGACTTTTGGGCATTACAAATACATTTTCATGTCGCAGCCTTGCAATGGCAGGTAATTCGTCTTTTACGGTGATAGGCATGAGACTCTTCCCCAGTGAAGCATAAATTAGCGAAAACTATATAGCTTGCCATTATGAACGAAAGCCCAAAAAATTCAACTTCTAGATGTACAGACGTCCAAATGAAAGGGTAATAATGCTTTGCGCTCGTGAATACAGCGCGTATCTCGCAAAAATAGAAAAGTTTGGGGGTTGTCGTAGTTAGATGTGAAGAATAAAGGTAGGCAGGCGAAGAAAAAGGCGTATTGAGAAACAAAGTGATAAAGGGTGCCCTGTGAGTAGCACCCTGTTTTTATGCAAGTAGAGGATTAACCAACATAACCATAAGCTAACACTATCGCTAAGATGAGACCTGCTGAAGAAAAGATACCGTATTCAATACTCACCTTCAGGCGATCGGCCCCTTCTTGATTTGACTCAGAAAATGCCATGAGCAAACAAGAAACGAACATACAAAAGCTGAAGAGAATTAAATTTACTTGAATTGCATCGAAAATCATATTGTTCTCCAATGGGTGGCAAAGCGACCACGTTAAGCTAACGACTATGTCTACGAAACAAAGTGTAGCAAGAAACCTTTTAAACTTTCAATAAAAACTGAAAGTTTAAAACCACATCTTTAATTGTTGCATCCGTAAGCAAAAAGATTACAGTACAACCAATTAAAAAGAACAATAAGATAATTATGGGTATTGGAGAGGTAGCTGCTTTCACTGCGGCGGCGGTGTGGGCATTTTCAACTCTGCTTTATAAACGCTTTAGTCACCATTTAAATCCGTTTGAATTAAATGTAGCCAAAGGGATTATTGCATCCGTATTAATGGCAGCTGTATTGCTCTTAACTTGGGACACTCAGCTACCAACAAATCAATTCAGTTGGGGGTGGTTGATTGCCAGTGGCATTGTCGGAATAGCGATTGGAGATAGTGCTTACTTTGGTGCGCTCCGCAATATAGGTCCTGCGCGCACTTTGGTCATTGAATCACTCGCGCCAGCAATTGCAGGACTGCTCAATATTGCTCTATTGGGGGTCTTTTTGTCATTCACAGCCTGGTTAGGCATTATACTCACCACCTTAGGGGTGATCATTGCAGTAAAGCCCCATCAGGCCCTACCGGCAGTAGATCGAAACACGTACCGCAAAGGTGTTGTTTTTGCGCTCATTGCTGCAACCTGCCAAGCTGCGGGGATGGTGTTATCTAAGGGGGCGTTGAATGATCAGCAAGTCAGTAGCCTGTGGGCTGCAACCATACGTTTAGTGTCTGGCACACTGGCTGTCGCGGTTATAGTTACGGTGTTTAAACACTGCTCATTGCAACGCGCGATCACGCTAAAGGGGATAGATAGTAAAGGTTGGTTATTTACTGCGGTGTTTTTTGGCACATTCATCGGCTTATGGCTGCAATTGATTTCGGTAAACAACACGGATCCAGCTATTGCACAAACCATTTTTTCTGCCGCACCACTGATGGTGATGACAATGAGCTTAATACGCAAAGAGCATATTACACGCAATATGGTATTGGGTGGGGTATTGGCGTTTGGTGGGATAGTTTTACTATTGAGTGGGTAGGAATAAATTTAGGAAAGAGGCCATCTCAGTTAGCCTGTGCATAGAGCAATACATGTGAGCAGACTAACTGGATGGCCTTGGAGGTAGGAGGTATGGAAGGGTAAGCATCGCAAGAATAGCGACACGATATGAAATTATTCATTAACGAATAACGCAAGATGCGCTTATTCGGCCAAAGCTTCGCAGCTCACATAAGAGTAATACCCTTGGCCATTAATCACGTGTTCAACTTCGTTAACGTACCAACGACCGTTAATTTCGTCCGCGACGTCTTCAATTTCAACTACGCCACCAGCAACAATGTCCGGTTTTCCAAAAGTGTGTAGTTGAACCGATTTGTGGCTGCGTTTTAATTGATTAAGTTTGCTATCCGCAGCTGCCTGCGCGCTTGCTTCGTTTGCAAACACGTACGGTAGTACATGGGTTGGGGAGTTGGACCCCGCATTCACTGTCTTTAGCTCAGCAATATCAAAGTCATAGAACTTTGCTTTGACTTCACCAACAGACTTGTAATGCTGAGCGTTGAGCACCCAGCTTGTCAGCCATTTTGGCCCTAGCGCCACCTCTGGCAAAGCTCGCCCGGACAATGAACGTCCAGTCCCTTTATTCATGAAAATTAATTTGTCATTGACGATTTTCATGAATGCATCATATTGCTCCGCTAACTTTGAAAGTAGCTGCATATCGCTTTCGCTTTGCTCGATTTGAGGTAATTGAATTGGCTGATAGCTATCTGCAATACAAGGAGACAGGCCGTACTGACCTGCAATTTCTGAAATCACATCAGCAAGCATCAATGGGGCATCATCTGAGCTTGGCCAAGATTTGAACTTTAGTGTTTTTAAATTTTGATCCCAAAGAACTTTATTACCATGTATCTCCAGTGCTCTCACTGGGCCAATTAATTGATATTCACCGACACTGTATTTACCCATTTCAACGATCGGTGCGCTGTTATCGCCAGTGCCCTGTTTGTAACCCATGCCTATTTCAAGATCTTCAGCACCTTGTGGCGCAGTGACTGGCAAGCTTCCTAAGTTGTCAAACTTCACATAACAAGTATCACTTAACAGCCCTGTACGAAGGGCCACTCGTACTTCAGCAATGCGATCACGAAGCTGCGCCGCAATCTCATTGCCATTCGCTTTTACCGAGTAATGCGCCTGTAATTCCATGACAATTTACTCCCAAATATTAATCTCTTTACGTACTTTCGGTTTCGGTAAATCAGGTAGAAAAATTTCTATGTTTTCTGGATAGATGGGACCTAGTTCAGCCAGCCCATAATTTGCTTCTAAAACGCGCTCAACTAGGCCCGAACTGCGTCCATAATGACGAAAACAGATTAGATCTAAGCAGTCTCCGTCTCGTGTGACGTATGTTACACCACTCATTATTTGGCTCCTTCGTTTCCGTCATAGCGGGAAAGCTTCATTGTAAATTGAATTTCTCGAGGAATGCCGTCGTTTAAAAATAGGGTACGTGTCTCATTAATATCGGTGATGACCCATTTGTCTAGTACGCGCCCTACACTTGGACTTGATTTACCACTTTCCTCTACGTATGTTAGTGTTAATGGCTCACCTTTTGCGGCTTCAGCACGCATCTTATCCAATTGCTTCAAGCCATCTTTAACCAGCTGTGGAAAGATGGTTCCTTCAATTTCAATCTCTTGCTTGCCCACACCCACGAACTGCTGCACAGGTGTTGCTTGGTCAGTTTGCGTGTCGAGCGTTTTCCAGCGGTACTGTGTATTAAACTGGATTTTTTGATATGCAGCAGTACTCACAGAAAACTTGTATTTACCTAGCTGCATCATGTAATTGGCATGATTTATCTTTGCCATTGAAAGCCCTCTTTAAAAAGCTTAAGGGGAGACCCCTTAAGCTACTTCGTTGTAATACCGCGCACGATAATCTCGCACAGCTTGCTGTTGCTGCTGCTCCAGTATTTGCTTAACCTGGATAGCAATGTCCTGTGCTTTCTCATCCCCGTTCGTATTTACCGTAATATTGGCATTAACCGTGACACTGCCTGCAAACTCCTTAGATTGCACATCGCTGGTAATTTGAGATTGCACACGACCTTGTTGAGCTAAAGACTCAGGCTTACTCACTGGCAAAGCCTTTGCTGTCACCTTCTGTTTCGGCTGTTCAGTCTCATCGCCACCAAACAAGCTAGCAAAGAAATTACCACCGACTTGGGACATCGCCGCATTTGTTAAATAACCAGCAACAGGACCCAGGAATTTTCCATACTTAGGAATTTTCCCGACTAAGTGTTCAACGCCTTCTGCGCTTAAAGCGCCCGTTAAAGTGCCACCGATAGTACGTGCTTTTTCTTGTGTTGATAGGTCATCATTGGCCGCTGCTTGATAAATGGTATGGCCATTCAAAGCATGTCCCAGCAACTGCGTTTGTTTAGACAATTGCGCTGACTTGCCGGCGGGTTTGCCAGATGCTGCATCTACCGCAGCCATCGTGGAGAGCACCATGTTCGCTTCATTGATGACATTGTCTTTGACAAACTGTAGCGGCGAGTCTGGCTGAGCATTTTCCACCGTACCTTGGGAAAACTGCGTTTCGGCTTGTCCATCTGCCAATGCCGCGACACTCGATGTATTAGACTCTCCTGCTGCTTGCTGGTTATCCTCTTTAGAGTCATCATCAAAGAACCAACCGCCAAGTGTATCGCCTAACCAACTGCCTGCTGATTCTCCGCCAAATGCGCCAATCGCACCACCAACAATACCGCCAAGTGCAGTGCCTATAACTGGCACTACAGAACCAATAGCTGCACCTGCAGCCGCTCCAGCTAGTGCGCCTCCCATGCCACCTACGGCGCCGCCGACACGGCTGGATTTCTCTTGCTTGCTTAAGGTGTCATCATTCAACGCGGAGTAGGCATCCATGGCGCCCATTGCAACAGTCAAAGGTGCGTTTAACTTGCCTAAGTACTTTGCAGGCCCCTTGGCCAAGCTTGACAGTACGCCACCTTTTTTACCGGCAAACTTACCTAACTTTGAAAACACCGAATCATTTGCAGCCTTAGGCGCTTTGTATGAAGTGGATGCTTTCGCTTTAGGTTGTTTTGCAGGCTTATCGCCTTTACTTTTGGCTGTTTGCTGCCCTGCTGGTTTGGATTTTCCGCCATCTAGCACTTTAAATGCTGGCTTCGCAGGATTTTTACGTTTTGGCTTATTAGATTTCGAGGGTTGATTTAATTTCGCTGCCTTTCGCTGGCTAGCATCATCACTATCACTGTGAGCGCGTTTTACTCCTTTATTCGATTTGTTACGCTTATTGTGCTTTTTCTTCGATTTCTTAGGTTTTTCTTCTTGTTCATCTCCACCGTCAAACAGTGATTCTAAACCTAAGTCACCTAAACCAAACTCCGCCAATAAGTCAGGCACAGCCCCAGTTAATGAAGATAAGTCCCCATTTATAATACCTTTAAAATCGAGCTTCTCAATCAATGCGGAGTGCTTCGAAAATAGACTCGCCGCATCTTGCAAGCCGAACGCGTTAAGCAATTCAGGTGCTTGCTGCATTAAGGAGCTGAGATCTCCTTCCAAAATCGCTTTGGTATCTAGTTTTTGTAGCGCAGGTAATGCGGCATCGAGTGTTGCGCCTACTTCACCTAACCCGGCCGCTTTAAGCAAGCCAGGAGCTGCGGACATCAAGCTTGATACATCGCCACTGGCA